>JADYYK010000053.1 GCA_020853705.1 Deltaproteobacteria bacterium | reverse complement strand
GGGGAAGGTCGCCCGCCTTTCCGTACGCGTCCATGAGCGTGTTGTAGGTGACCGCGTTGGAGATCCCGAGCTGCGTGGTCTGGTCGAAGAGACTCTGCGCCCGGGGAAGGTCGCCCGCCTTTCCGTACGCGTCCATGAGCGCGTTGTAGGTGACCGCGTTGGCGATCCCGAGCTGCGTGGCCTGGTCGAAGAGGCTTTGCGCCCGGAGAACGTCGCCCGCCTTTCCGTACGCGTCCATGAGCGCGTTGTAAGTGGGCGCGTTGGCGATCCCGAGCTGCGTGGCCCGGTCGAAGATGCCCTGCGCCCGGGGAAGGTCTCCCGCCTTTCCATACGCGTCCACGAGCGTGTTGTAGGTGAACGCGTTGGCGATCCCGAGCTGCGTGGCTCGGTCGAAGATGCTCTGCGCCCGGGGAAGGTCTCCCGCCTTTCCGTAGGCGCCCATGAGCGCGTTGTAGGTGAACGCGTCGGCCATCCGGAGCTGCCTGGCCTCGTCGAAGAGGCTCTGCGCCCGGGGAAGGTCGCCCGCCTTTCCGTACGCGTCGACGAGCGCGGAGTAGTTGACCGTATCCGCTATCCCGCGGCCAAGACCCCACTCGAGCAGCTCAATCGCGCGCATCGTTTCGCCCTGGCGCGTCAGAGTGTCGGCCGCGTTGGCAACGCTCTTCGCGAAGTGGGGCCGATCCTCGGCCTTCGTGCCGTGGATCTGGAGAAGCCGAGCGCGAAGTGTATCGAGAAGCGACCGGACGGCCTCCTGACCTGTCCGTCGGGCAGCCAGGAGTTCGGTCGGGAATCGCGCGAAGACCTCCTCGACCAGGAGCTTCGCACCAGGATTGCGCGACACTGGCGCCGGCGGTCGCCTGTCGCGATGCCCCAAGCGGTGCGCACGCACGGGCTCGTCCGCAAGCTGTCCTGGGAGAGCCTCGCTCTCCGGTGGGGGCGGGACCGACGACGCGAACGGGGCAGCCCACTCGAGGATCACCTTGGCTGCGTTGCCAACACGTCGGGCGAGCACGCGCTGTTTGAGCGCCCCCATCACGAAGGCGGCAGTGTCCCGCCCGCTCGCAACCTCGCGGACGAGGGCGAGAAACAGCCCCTCCCTCACCGCAACTGCGCGCGCCACCCGCCGCTCTTCCGGCCCTTCAAACAGTTCGTCGGGCAGCGCGTCCCAAGCCGCGCGAACATTGGTGATTGCGTCCTGTCGGGCACGCAGCCGTTCGAGCAGCTCCCGCATCGGCCCCCCCGACACGGCGGCCAGCGTATACGACAGGTCGGCGCCCGCCGGGAACGGCGCCGCCGACAGAACAGCTTCGAGATCTTGGAGGAGTTCAGCCTCGCCAAGGAGCGGCGCGAGAGCGGCCATCGCCTCGCTGCGCTCTTCCGCCGGCGCTTCGCCGTCCAGGGCGATGAGAGCCAGCGACAGAACAGCGCGACCTCGGTGGGCCCGATCGAGTCGTTTCTGGATAGCATCGAGGGTGACCCCCTCGACGAAGATCGGATCGGACACGCCAGCGAAGAGACGAGGAAAGAGGGCGGCGGGCGTCTCGACGAGCGTCGCGGGCGACTCCGCGCGCAGAAGGTAAGTTCGCCTGCCTTCAATCACGAAGGCGATGCCGGCGTCGCCCGAGACGACGCCGTTCACGGCCGCCCTTCCAAGGCTACGCCGTACGGTTGTAGGAGACGTTCCAGCCGCTTCAACTCGACCTTGTAGATCCCGCGCCGGGTTGTCCCGGACTTCGAGTAAGCCACGCGCTCGACCGTGCGCACAGTCATCGGTCCCCAAATGTTGACTTCGATGAAGCGATCGCTTGCACCGTCGGCGATGGGCCCATCGGCAAGAAGCAACCCTTGAAAGTCGGCCTCGCGCGAGGCCGCGTCGAGGTGACTGCCAAGCTGGGCCGCAGCAAGCTTCGCCCGTGTTGCCCACGGGGCCCTGCGGCCGCGCAGCTTCTCGGCCACACGAGTCGCATCGTCGATCTGGAGGAAGCGAACCAGCACGGTCGAATTGCCATCATAGACCGAGGCGCGGTGCTCGATAAGAGGCGTCCGCAGCGTGAGGAAGAAGTCACCATACCGAGCCACGCCCCAACCATCTACCGACAAAGCGGCGAACCTGATCTTCTCCCTGTAGTTCGGGAACAGGAGTGCGTCGGCCGGCTCGCGAAGAAGATCCCAGCTTCCACCGTCGGGTAGCAGGAGCCCGGACTGGACGAGGTCGTAGTAGGTTCCATAAACACTGCGATCGGTCGCCGCCAGCCGATGGACCTCAGGGTAGCCTCGCGCAACCACCGCGACCGTACCCTCAAGCCACGCGGTCAGCGCGTCAAAGGCGTCCCGACAGCCACGGCGGTCCGCGTCGCGTCCGGCGGCCTCGTGGCGCTGGTCAACCGCTGCCACATCCTCGGCCTTGGACGCCGCGATGACGTTCGCGTACAGGCCAGGCCGCCCACAGTGCGGGCAACGTTCGAGTGTCTCGTGGAACTCGTTGTCACACCGGTCGCATCGCATCGCGCTCCCCTGTCGACACGTCGCAGCTCAAGTCTAACCGCGGCTGGGACATCCTGCGACTTCGCAGGTCGACCTGCGAAATCGCCGCCGTCAGCTGCCCTTGCCGGCCCTGGCGCGGCGCAGAAGCTCGAGCACCGTCAGATCGCGCGGCGCCAGCAGCTTGGCGGCCTCCAGCAGCTCCTTGGCGGCGGCGACGTCGCCGCTCTCGACCTGGTAGGCGCCGGCGTCGCGCAGGCGGGTCACCACGTCGGGGGACAGCGCGCGGGCGCGCTCGCTGAGCTGCTTGACCAGCGCGGGCCGCTCGCGCGCGGCGGCCCAGGTCGCGGCCTGCGCCGCCAGCACCGCGGCCTCGCCGGCCGAGGCCGGGCCGGCGGCAGCGGTGACCTGGTCGGCCAGCTCGAGGGCGTCGTCGCGATCGGCCAGCGCCCAGCGCAGCCGCGCCAGCTCGTGCAGCGCCCACGCCGGCAGCCCGGGCCCGCTCGCGGCGCTGCCACCCGCGGCCACGCGCGCCCGCTCGAGCTCGAGCAGGCGCTCCAGCTCGATCAGCATGTCGTCGCGCTTGCCCTGCTCGCGCAGCGCGCGCGCCAGCCTCAGCCGCGGCCCCATCGCCTCGGGATCGATCACCAGCGCCTTGCGCTCGCCGGCGATGGCCAGCTCGGGGGCCACCGCGTCGCCCTCGAAGGCGCCTTCGATGAACTCGCCCTCGGCGTCGTACAGCAGCCCCTCGCGCACCATCAGCGCGCCCAGCCAGCGCTCCAGGCCGCTGGCCTCGGGCACCACCGCCTCGTCATCGGGATCCCAGCGCAGCACGCGACCGTCGGTCGCCAGCGCGAAGCGCGCACCCTCGGCGGCGGCGGCGATCTCCAGCGCGCCGGCCGGGAACACCACCGCGCCGTCGTCATCGCCCTCGCCAGCAGCCTGACCCGCAGCAGCAGCAGCACCACCACCCGGCCCTGGCGCGGCCGCCTGCAACACGTCGCCGCCCACCGCAGAAGCGCCCACGCCGCAGACCCGGTAGGCCTCGTTGAACAGCTCGGCGCCGTTCCAGCTCTGCACGAAGGCGCGGAACTCGGCCGGCAGCCGCGCCACCACCGCGGCGCCCAGCGGCCCCGCCGGCTCGCCCAGCAGGTGCACCCCGTCCTGGTACTTCTTGAGCTCGCGCCGGAAGCGATCGAACAGGCCCAGGCCGGCGTCGGGGCTGCGGCGGCCGGCGACCCCGCCACCACCCCTGCCCCCGCCGCCCGCGCCCTTGCCGGCCTTTCGCTTCTTCTTCGCCAATTCCGGCTAGCTGCGGAACAGGCTGGCCGGGACCTGGATGCCGCGGTGCTCGAGCGCCTCGACGAAGCGCGGCGTCACCCCGGCGGCCTGGAAGCGCCCGCGAGCACCGTCGGCAGCGTAGGTGTAGAGCTCGCGCACGCCGTCGCCCTCGCCAGTCAGCTCGGAGATCGAGGTGACATGCCGGGTGCCATCCGCGTGCAGCGACAGCTGCACCACCACGTGCACCGCCGCCGCCAGCGCGCGCGCCGGCAGCATGGCGCCGCCCTGCCGCGCCAGGGTCTCCAGGCGCTGGAGACAGTCGCGCGGGCTCTCGGCGCGCACCGTGGTCAGCACGCCCTCGTGGGCGCCTGCCGCGGCCAGCACGTCGGCGGCCTCGCCGCTGGCCAGATCGCCGATGATCAGGCGATCGGGCCGCATGCGCAGCGCCGCCTGCAGCAGGGTGCCCACGCCGATGCCGCCGGCGCCGGCCAGATCGGGCGGCCGCACCTCCAGCGCGATCCACTGATCCCGCTGCAGATCCAGCTCGGCCACGTCCTCGATCGAGATCACGCGCTCGCCGGCCGGGATGGTGCGCGCCAGCGCCGCCAGCAGGGTGGTGCGCCCGGAGCGGGTGCCGCCCGAGATGACGATGTTGCGCCGATGACGCACGCACAGGCTGAGGAAGTCGGCCATCTGCTGCGACAGCTCGCTGGCGGCGACCAGATCCTCCAGCGCCCGCGCGGCGCGGCGCAGCTTGCGCACGGTCAGGCACGGCCCGCGCACCGCCAGCGGCGCCACCGCCGCGGTCAGGTGCGCACCATCCTGCAGGCGCACGTCGACCAGCGGGGTCGCCTCGTCGACCCGGCGGCCCAGCGGCGCCACCAGGCGCTCGATGACCTGGACCACGGCGCGATCGCTGGAGAAGCCCTTGTCGTGCGCGCTCATGCGGCCGGCGCGCTCGACGAAGACGCGATCGGCGCCGCTGACGTGGATCTCGGTGACGTCGTCGTCGGCCAGCAGATCCTCCAGCGGCCCCAGGCCCAGGGCCTCGTTGAGGACGTCCTTGATCAGGGCCTCCTGATCGATCTCGCCCGGGATCTGCCCATCGGCGTCGAGCTGCTCGACGATGTCCACGATGGCGCTCTCGGCCTTCTGCCACAGCTCCTCGTCGCCCAGGCGCAGGACCTCCTTGCGGCCCAGCTCCAGCTTGGCCCACAGGCGATCGACGGCGTCACGGGTCAGCTCGCGGACCTTCTGCGCCAGCGGATCCTGGACCCGCGGCTCGGGCGCCGGCTCGGGCGCGCGCTCGCGCTGCGAGGCGAAGGCGGGCGGCTCGGCACGCACCGGCTCGCGCGCGGGGGGCGGCTCGGGGGCGGGCGCACGCGCGGGCTCGCGCTCCGGCGCGGGGGCCCGCGCCGGTTCGCGCTCCGGCGCCGGCGCGCGCGCGGGTTCACGCGCGATGGCCGGCTCGCGCGGCTCGCGCGGCTCGCGCAGGGCAGGCGGCGCGGCGGGCATGGCCGCCGGCGTCGGGCGCGGCGGCGCCATCGGCTCGCGCGGGGACGGCAGCGGCGCACGGGCCAGCGCCGCGGCAGGGTCACGCGCCACCACGTTGGGCGACGGCATCGGCGCCGGGCGAGCGGCGGGCTCGCCCACCGCGGGCATCGCGGCCGAGGGGCGCGGCGCGGTCGGCACCGGACGCGGCGGCAGGCTGGGCGCGGCGCCGACCTGGGCGGCGCGCGCCGCCAGCGGGCTGGGCGCCGGCGCGGGACGAGGCGGCAGATCGGGCGGGCGCGACACCGGAGGCGCCGGCTCCACCGCGGGCATGGCCCCGGTGCTGCGCTGCGCCGGGACCGACCCGGTGAGGCGCTGGGCCGGTGGTGCACCGGTCGGGAGATCCTCCTCCTCGACGTCGTCGTCGGCCTCGACCGCGTCATCGTCGAGGGCGTCGCCCTCGTCATCATCCCCATCGAGAGCGCCCGGCGGGCCGGGCAGCGGGCCCGGGCGCGCCGGGGCGGGCGGCGGCGCCTTGCGCGGCGGCTGCGACCCCGAGGCGGCGGCCCCGATGCTCTCCTCGTCGACCGAGAGGATGTAGTCGCCGATGTAGATCTTGTCCGAGCCCTTGATCACCAGTGGGCTCGTGATCTTGCGCCCGTTCACATAGGTGCCGTTGGTGCTCTTGAGGTCGACGATGATGAACTTGCCGTCCTTGAGCACGACCCGGGAGTGCCGCTTGGACACGTTGCCCTTGGGCAGGATGATGTCGTTGCCCTGGACGCGGCCGATGGTGACCTCGCCCTTGTCGAAGTCGAGGCGCTTCTGCTCGCCACCCTTTTCCGTGATGATGACCGTGAACATGAGCGGCGCGTGCCCTCCCCGAGTAGCGTGCCTGCGTGCCGAGGGCGACAACCGTAAAGCAATTCAGTGATTCGGGCAACAGCAAGCCAGCCCAACATCACGCTTTTGGGCTGGCCGCAGGGACCCGAGCGCCACTCCAGGCGGTCGGAGGTCGCTAGATCGGGACAGCCGGACCGGTCGGGCCGGTGGGGCCAGTCGGGCCTTGTCCCGGCTTGCCACCAGGGCCGCCCTCGCGACCGGGGCCGTTGCCATCGCCAGGCGAGGCGTCGCCGGGGCGCCACCAGCCGCGCATGTCGCGCCCCAGCACGGTGACCACGCCGATGGCGCTGATGGCGATCACGGCCAGGATGATGAACCACTCCTGCCAGCGCGAGGGCTGTCGGGGCAGGACCTGGACGGCGGCGACCATGCGGGAGCGGGCCATGTCGAAAGCCTAAACTGCGGCGCCCCCCCGTGCAATTCCCGCGCGGCCCGCATATGCTGGAGCCATGGCCTACTCGAACCGCACGCGCGTCCTGGTCCTGGCGTCGTTCACCGCCGCCGCCTGGGTCGGCCTGGCCGCCCGGGCGCCCTCGGCGTGGGCCAAGAAGCCCGCGCCGCCCAGGTACTATGTGCAGGTCCTGGAGGCGCTGACCGAGACCGGCGTACCCGAGACGGTCAAGCCCGAGGCGCGTAGCCAGCTCATCGAGGCGCTCAAGGCGCGCCCCGAGGTGGTGCTGGCCGCCGACACCGATCCCAAGGACGAGGCCGCGCTGGCCGCCCAGCTCAAGAAGCGCAAGCTCAAGGGCTTCGCGCTGTCGGTGCGCGTGCTCGAGCTGACCGAGGAGGTGCGCCCGCCGCCCGAGGGCAAGAAGTCACAGATCCTGCTGCTCGTCTCGCGGGTGTCGATCTTCGGCTCCACCATCCCCAAGGCTGGTCTGGCCATCGGCGGCGACGGCATGGCCAAGGTCGGGCTCGAGGTCGGCAACAAGGTCCGTCCCGGTGATCGCACCGAGGCGACACGCTCGGCGCTGTCACAGTCGCTGGTGCAGGCGGTCAATAGCGCCATCAGCAAGCTCGACACCCCCGCCGTGGTGCCCAAGCCCGAGAAACGCAAAAAGAAATAGTGGGGCCTCGGCCCCCACGACCGGGGTGTGCACTGCACGTCCGGGTGGGCAGCCCGCCAATTCGTTTCAACTAGTTACACCACGAGAGGGCTGGCGCGCGACTTGAAGTAGAGCGTCGTGTGCGTCTCGCCCTCGCCGCCCTGCCCGTCCTGCTGAGCAGCATGTGGACCGGCCCTGCGTTCGCGGCCCCGGCCGACCACGTCCCCGGCCAGATCATCGTCAAGCTGCGCGCCGCCAAGGCTGGCGCAGCGCTGCCCAGCTTGAGAGACGTGGCCGACCGCCGCGTCTGGCGCGCTGGCGCCATGCGCCCGCGCCTGGCCCGGGTCGACGCGCGCGCCTCGGTGCTGGAGCTCGACGGTGCCAGCAAGCAGGCGACCCTGGCCGCCATCAGCGCGCTGCGCGCCGACCCCGCGGTCGAGTGGGCCGAGCCGAACTACATCCGCCACATGGACGCCTCGATGCCCAACGATCCGGTCGCGCGCCAGCAGTGGGCGCTGCCCAAGGCGCACGTGCTCGAGGCCTGGGATCGCACCCTCGGCGCCACCACGACCGTGGTCGCCGTCATCGACAGCGGCATCATGGAGCACCCCGACCTGATGGGGCGCCTGCTGCCCGGCTACGACTTCATCTCCGATGTCACCAACGCCGCCGACGGCAACGGACGCGACGCCGACCCCACCGACACCGGCAGCGAGCAGCCGACCTCGACCGGCTTTCATGGCACCCACGTCGCCGGCATCATCGCGGCGCGCTCGGGCAACGGCAGCGGGATCGCGGGGATCGACTGGAACTGCAAGGTGCTGCCGGTGCGCGCGCTGGGCATCGACCGCGGCACCGGGACCGACCTCGACATCACCGACGCCATGCGCTGGGCCGCCGGGCTGTCGGTCGCTGGCGCACCCACCAACCCCAACCCGGCCCGCGTCCTCAACCTGTCGTTCGGCGGCGCTGGCGGCAGCCAGCTCATGAACACCACCATCGCCGAGCTGCGCCAGCGCGGCGTCATCATCGTCGCCTCGGCGGGCAACGACAACGTCGACGCCGGCAGCTACACCCCGGCTGGCGTGCCCGGGGTCATCACCGTGGGCGCCACCCGCTATGACGGGGTGCGCGCGCCCTACTCCAACTATGGCGCCACCATCGAGCTGATGGCGCCCGGCGGCGACCTGACCGCCGACCAGGACAGCGACGGCAACCCCGACGGCATCGTCAGCCTGACCTTCTCGCGCAGCCAGAACGCCTATGGCTACGTCTACTACCAGGGCACCTCGCAGGCGGCGCCGCAGGTCACCGGCGTGGTGTCGCTGATGATCGCGATCGATCCCGCGCTGACCCCGGCGCGCGCCGAGCAGCTGCTGATGGAGACCGCCAACGTGACCTCGAAGTGCAGCGCCGGCTGTGGCGCAGGGCTGATCGACGCCGGCGCCGTGCTGACCCGGATGATCGGCGCCCCGGCGCCCAGCCCGAGCCCCCAGCCCAGCCCCGACCCGGTCAACCCCGACCCGGCGCCCGAACCCGATCCCGCCGACCCCACCGCGCCGACCCCGACCGTGGGCCCCCGCGCCGGCGGCGAGTACTACGGCGGCTGCAACGCTGGCGCGCCTGGTGGCGAAGGCGCGGGCGGCTCGGGAGCGACCCCGCTGGTGCTGCTGCTGCTGGCCGCCTTCCTGGCCCGCGCGCTACGCCGGCCGGGCTGAGAACAGCGCCGCATCGGGCCAATCCAGCAGTTGCAGGCGACGGTCGCTTTGGCTATGGTGCCTCCGTGCCCAAGGTCAGCTTCCTCAACGAGAACGTGACGTTCGAAGTCGAGTCAGGCGTCACCGTGCTGAAGGTCGCCGAAGACCACGGCATCAACCTGTTCCGCGGGATCTGGCAGGGTGCCAGCTGCAAGAACTGGGGTGGACTCGGCGGCTGGTGTGGCCGCTGCGCGGTCTGGGTCAATGACGGCAGCGTCAAGCTGTCGGCCCTGGGCGGCGCGCCCTCGATGGCACAGGTCAACGCGTGTCGCACCATCGTGACCAAGGATCTCGAGGTGCGCAGCAAGCCGGGCTTCGAGCGCAACCCCGAGACCACCGAGGGCTGGAACCAGGATCCGCGCCCGACCAAGTGGAAAGAGCGCCTGGTCAAGGCCAAGGCTGCCACCAGCGGCGCTGGTGCTGCCGAGGCCGACGAGGAAGAGCCAGCCAGCACGGAAGGCTAGCCGCGTGCTCCCCATCGTGCTGGCCGCGGCGCTGGGGGCCGGGATCATCGCAGGCTTTGTGGGCTGGTCGCTGGGCCGTGCCCGCGCGCGCGCGCTGGCCGAGGATGTGGCGCGCTCGATCGAGCCCTACCTGCGCCGCAAGGCCGCCGAGGCCGAGGTCGCGGCGCCCGAGCACCCGCCCTGGAACACGCGCCACGATCCCGAGCAGATGGTGAGCTACGCGACCGGCCTGGCCGAGCGCCTGCTGGAGGCGGAGCGCGCCGGCCCGCCGGCGCCGGCTGACGTGCGCGGTATGGCGCTGGCCGACACCCAGCAGCTGGGGCCGGGCAGCGCGCAGGATCTCATCGTGACGGCCGATCTCAAGAACAAGAAGGGGAGCTGACATGGCGGCGACGTTCGCAGAGCTCAAGGCGCGCTTCGAGGCGGGGGCGGACAACGCCGAGACCGTGGTCGGGCTGTTCATCGAGGCCATGCTGCTGGTCGAGACCGATCGCGACGCCGGCGAGCAGGCGCTGGCCCTGATGTGCAGCAAGGACATGCTGACGGCTGCGCCGGGCAGCGCGACCGGCTTCAAGCTGCGCGACGGCGAGCTCATCAAGCGGCTGCAGGCGGCGCCCAACATCGCGCGCTCGTACGCCGGCGCCACCTACACCAACGACTATGCGTGGGACGGCAAGCCCGCGGTGCGGATCGCGCGTGAGTACTCGCCCAGCGCGCAGGGTGTGCACTATCCGCAGCAGGATCAGGCCAAGCTGTTCATCGCCTGCGGCGGCGCCGACACCCCGCGCCCGATCCTCCTCAAGCTCAACAACCTGCGCCAGTGGAAGGTCGTCAACTGGTCCAGCCTCACCGTCGGCGTGCGCAAGGGCGCCACCGCCGCCGGCGACTTCT
>JADYYK010000052.1 GCA_020853705.1 Deltaproteobacteria bacterium | reverse complement strand
GCCGCACCGCCGCACCGCCGCACCGCCGCACCGCCGCACCGCCGCACCGCCGCACCGCCGCACCGCCGCACCGCCGCACCGCCGCACCGCCGCAGCTCGTGCTCGTGCTCGTGCTCCTGCTCCTGCTCGTGCTCGTGCTCGTGCTCGTGCTCGTGCTCGTGCTCGTGCTCGTGCTCGTGCTCGTGCTCGTGCTCGTGCTCCTGCTCGTGCTCCTGCTCGTGCTCGTGCTCCCCGATTGTCCGCCCTATTCAAGCTGCTGCGCGTGACCTGCCTTCATCTCGGCCCCATCCAGCCCTGTCGTCCCTGCTTCCCGATGTGCGCCCAATTCAAGATCGCGGCCCGGGGAGGTGGTGCACCTCGATGAGCCCCGCGCGCTGCCAGCCGATCTTCAGCAGCCAGGTGGTTGCTTCCGCGAGTCGGGGCGCACTCCGCCGGCGTGCCCACGAGCCTTGCACTGGCCTGCCGTTGCGACCGCGCCAGCCGGTGAAGTACCAGCCTGAGGAGCACGGATCGATCCACCAGCGGCTCAGGAACTCGCGCTTCGCAGCCGCGTGATGCCGGTAGTTGCAGAGCACGTAGGCCAGCGCCCTGCGCACCTCGCTCGGCGAGCGCAGCGCCCTCGCGTGATAGCGGTCCGCGAAGGCTGCGCCGGTCCGACCCAGGACCTTGTTGAGGGCGCGCGCGATGCGCACCGACAAGCCCTTGATCGCCCGCGCCAACGCCTGGCCGTCGGCGGCCTCGACCACCAGGTGGACATGGTCCCCCTGTACCGAGAAGTGGACCATCCGCGTCTCGAAGCGCTCGCAACTGCGTGACAACGACCGATAGATCGCACGCAAGGCACGCTCGCTGCGCAGATATCCGACCTCACGGCGCAAGCGCAGCGTCACATGCAGCGGATGCCTCGCCAGCAGGCGCGCCCGCCTACGATGCGGCACCGCCGGCCGCGTGCTCGTGCGCGGGCGTCCGGCACCCTTGCGCGCCCCACCGTGCTGTCGCCACTCGAATCCGAGCTGCATCGCGCCCCGCCGCTGCCCAACCCTCGCCATCCGCGCCCTCATGCTGTCGTCCTCTCCGCCCCTTGAATTGGGCGGACAAACCCTAGCCGTCGGGTCTGACATTGACGGCTCAGAGGCTGAGACGCGGCGTCTTGAATTGGGCGGACAAACGAGGGGGGCGGGGGCGGAGGCGGGGGCGGGGGCGCAGGCGGAGGCGGGGGCGGAGCGGGGGCGGAGGCAGAGGCGGGGGCGGAGGCAGAGGCGGCCCAGCATGCTGGGCCGCCTCTGGGCTACCGCGCCTTGCTGCTGCTCGCGACCTTGTCCTTGCCCCTGGGCGACTTCTTCTTCATGCCGGGCAGCGGGAACGACACGCACGCCTCCAGGGCGCTGCCGTCGGGGCGGGTGGCGCACATCTTGAAGAAGTCGTTCATGACCTCGACGGTCACGTAGTGGTACTCGACGGCGAAGGCCTTGGCGGCGTCGCGGCAGTTCTTGAAGCCGGGGCGACCGCAGCTGGCGCGGTACAGCGGAGCGCCGGCGCCGCCGGTCACCACGTACTGCATCTGGCCGATCGAGCCGCGCTCGTAGGTGTGATCGTGGCCCGAGAAGAAGGCCGCCGCCCCGGCGCGCTGCAGCAGCGGGACGTACTTCTCCAGCGCGATCTCGTTGCCGCCGTGCGGGCCGCGTGACACCGGGCCGTGGTGCGCGACCGCGAAGATGGCGCGCGGCTTCCTCTTCCGGGCCGCGGCCAGGTCGTCGACCAGCCAGGCCAGCTGCAGCTCGGAGTCGTAGTAGTTCGAGTCGAGGAAGATGAAGTGCAGGTCCGCCACGTCGAAGCTGTAGTAGACCGCGTAGGGATCGCCGCTGCGCGCCGGCTGCGCGAACAGCTCGCGGTAGCGCGGGATGGCCACCGCGCCGGCGCCCCACTCGTGGTTGCCCAGCGCCGGGTACATCGGGACGCTGCGCGTCAGCGGCGTGATGATCTGGAAGGTCTTCTGCCAGTCACCCTCGTCGTGGCCACGTGCCACCATGTCGCCGGTGGTCACGAAGAAGTCGGCCCCGAACCCCGCCACGCCGGCGATGACCTGCGTGTGCACCGCAGGGCCGCCGCGCACGTCGCCGTAGACCGCGAACCGGATCGGCTCGCCGGGCTTCGGCGGAGCGTGGAACTGGATGTCCTCGGTCTCGGCCACCACGCGGCCGCCGACCAGCACCGCGGCTCGATAGTAGGTCTCCTCACCGAGCCCGGTCAGCTCGAACTCGTGGTGCTTGCCGGGGCCGGTGCGCAGCCGCGCCAGCGTGGTACCGCCCGGGGCCGCGCCGTAGCGCACCTCCATGGTCGCGGGCAGGTCGGTCTCGGCGGTCACCACTGCGCGCCCCGGCTCCACCAGCAGCAGGAACGGCCCCACCAGGATGCGCGGCGCATCGCTGGCCAGGAGCTCCAGATCCAGCAGCAGCGGCCGATCCTCGTGCGGCCTGACCTCCAGCGCCAGCACGTTGCCCTTGTCCTTGAGCAGCCAGGGCACGATGGGGAGCGCGATGGTCTCCCACTCCGGCCCGTGCGCCGCGGTGGCCCCGGCGTCCCCGGGACCGTTCGCGGTCAGCAGGCGCTGCGCGATCTGCACCCCGTTCAGGAACACCACGATGCCGTCCTGGTAGCGCACCTTGAGCGTCAGCACGCGCAGCCCGGCCAGCCCCGGCACGTCGAAGCGACGGCGCAGCTTCAGCGCCGCCACGCGCACGTCGTCGCGCCCGCCCAGCGGGGTGCCACACCCGGTGCACGGCATGCCCGGCCCGATGGCCACGAACGGCGCCGCCCCCGGCCCCTGCCAGTCGCCACCCTCGGCGCGGGCCCACGATGGCGTGCGCCCCCCCGCCGTGCTGCCCGCAGACGACGCCGCCGTGCTCGCGGCAAGCACGGCCGTGCGCCCCAGCGGATCGGTGCTCGGCAGCGTGGGGAGCTCGAGCGCGTCGTACTGCCAGCCCTCGGCGCCGGGCGCGACCAGCTGGACCTCGCGCGCCTCGGCGCGCGCCCCCAGTGCGGCCAGCACGGCCAGCCCGGCCCCCAGGATCCAGCCGCGCTCTGGCTTCAGCCCCATGGCTGAAGTATCGCCGCTCCGGGCGGCTCGGCAACATCTTGATGTGCGCCCCGCGGCTTGACGCCGCCCCCGCTGCACGCGATGGTGGCCCGGTGACGCGCCAGGTCTACTACCCCAAGCGGTTGCCCGAGGCGGTGGCCGGGCAGGTCGGCTTCGCCCCCGCGGTGCGCGCCGGCGACTGGCTGTTCGTGTCGGGCCTGTCGGGCGTCTTCGTCGAGGCCGACAAGCTGGCCATCCCCGAGACCGCCGCCGCCCAGGCGACCTCGATCCTGGTGCACCTGCGCGACCTGCTCGAGGCCGCCGGGGGCAGCCTCGACGACGTGGTCGACCTGACCATCCTGCTGCGCCCCGACGTCACCGACGCCCAGGTCATGGAGATCGGCAAGGCCCTGGGCGCCGGCTTCAAGCCCAAGAGCCACGCCGACACCTGGCTGCGCACCGCCCTGGTGGGGCCGCCGCAGCAGATCTTGCAGGTGAAGGCGGTCGCGCACCTGGGCGGACCGGAGGCGGAATAGCCTCCTCGAAGCGAAGCTTCGAGGGGGGGCGGGCCGGAGGCGGAATAGCCTCCTCGAAGCGAAGCTTCGAGGGGGGGCGGGCCGGAGACGGAATAGCCTCCTCGAAGCGAAGCTTCGAGGGGGGGCGGGCCGGAGGCGGAATAGCCTCCTCGAAGCGAAGCT
Organism: Deltaproteobacteria bacterium; assembly: GCA_020853705.1. Lineage (GTDB taxonomy): Bacteria > Myxococcota_A > Polyangia > Haliangiales > JADYYK01 > JADYYK01. The sequence continues at coordinate 14,248 of JADYYK010000052.1, read as the reverse complement.
TCGAGGGGGCTACCTCGCCTTGGTCTTGCCTCGCTTCAGCACCCAGGCGAACTCGGCCTCGCGCACCGGCACCACCGAGATGCGCGACTTGCGCACCAGCGCCATCTCGGCCAGCGAGGGCTCGGCCTTGATGTCCGCCAGCCCGACCGGCTGCACCAGCGGGTAGGCCGGTACGAAGTCGACCGCGCTCCAGTCCTCGCCCGCGGGCGCGGTCGGATCGGGGTAGGCCTCGGTGGCGACGCGGGCGACGCCCACGATCTCCTTGCCCTCGCTGGAGTGGTAGAAGAAGGCCAGATCGCCGACCTTCATGGCGCGCAGGTTGTTGCGCGCCTCGAAGTTGCGTACGCCATCCCAGCGCGTGCGCTTGTCGGTGTTGAACTGGGTCCAGGAGTACTTGAAGGGTTCGGACTTGATCAGCCACTTCATGGCGCTGGCTAGCCTACACGCTTGGCGGGCTGCAAGCCCGACAAGCGTGTGGGCTAGCTAGCGCCATGAAGTGTCCGGATCCGGAGCGGATCCGGAGACGGATCCGGAGACGGATCCGGAATAGCCTCCTCGAAGCTTCGCTTCGAGGGGGCTAATGCACCATCGGGGGCCTCGGCCGCGTGCGCAGCACGTTCGCCGGGGCGCTGTCGCCCAGCAGCTGCTGCAGCACCCGGGCGCGCTTGCCGAGCTCGGCGCGCAGGAAGTTCGACATCACGCTGCGCCCGTTGGCGAAGCGGCGCTCGGTCAGGTGGACGAAGTCGGTCCCGGTCTCGCTGCGGTGGCAGCCCGCGCAGGTGTTGGCGTTCAGCGCGCGCTCGAGCTCGGACAGATCGGTCGGCAGCGTCAGGCGACGCTCCGGCACCGCCAGGCTGCTGCCGCCCAGGAACTGCGTCGGCACGCTGGCGGTCCCCAGCGCGACCGCGACCTGGTTGGCGCGCAGCCACGCCAGCAGCTCCGGCGACATCACCGGCGAGTTGGCCACCGTGCTGGGCAGGAGCTCGTTGCCGGCCAGCTCGAACTCGCGCAGCTCCCAGTCCGAACGGCCAGGCTGCCCCATCATCAGCTCGTTGGTGCGCAGCTGGTTGAGCCGCGCCGGCTGGAACAGCTGGTCGGTCAGCAGGCCCAGCTTGTGCGCGAACTCGGGGCTCCCCGTCTGCAGGTTCGACAGCGCCACCCACTGGCGGCCCCAGGTCCGGCAACCCTGCCCATCATCGGGCACGCCGAACTCCATGATCAGGGTCATGCGCCGGGTCGGATCGAACGCCCCCAGGTCGCTGGCGAAGACCAGCCGGGCCTCGCCGCAGTTGCCCGCCGACACCAGGTCGAGCCGGTTCATGATGGCCACCGGCCGGAAGCGCAGCTGATCGAGCGGCGCGCTCCCGGTGAACAGCGCCAGGTTGGGGCGCCCCGCCACCTGCTGGCCATTGATGGTGGTGGTGCTGCTGATGCTGGCCAGCATGCGGCTGAACATCGGGCGCGGATCCTGACCGCCCGCGAACTGCGTCATCAGGTTCAGGAAGCCATAGCGCGGCTGATCCAGCACCGCGGGGTCCAGCACCACCAGGCTGCGCTCCGGCACCAGCGCCCCGGCCAGCTCCTGGCAGCCGATGAAGGCCTGCGCGGGCGTGCACGGCACCGGCGGCGGAGGCGCCCCCGGATCGTACGGACTGCCGGGCTGCGGCGTCGAGTTCACCGGCGCGCCGGGCGGCGGCACACACACGGCCTGGAAGCGCGGCACGCAGCCGGGCTGCGCGCTGCAGCGCGTCTCGTCCAGCGCGCTGCAGCCGGCCGCCGGCACGCACGACGGCGCGCACGCCTCGCCGGGCGGGCAGTCCAGCGCGTCCTGGCACTGGAAGCCGGGCGCGCAGTCGCCGTCGCCGCGGCAGCTGCGCGGGCGCGGATCGTCCTGGCAGCTGGTGAAGAAGCCGCTCGCGCTGGTCTCCTCGTCGCACGACATGTACGGTGGGCAGTAGCTGTTGACGCCGCTCGGGCGGCAGTCGCGACGGCTCAGGCAGCCGTGCTCGTCGAGGCCGCTGCACGGCTGCACCGCCGCGGTGCCGCAGCGCGCGCCGTCCCACTGACAGTCACCGCGCGCCAGGCAGCTGTCCTGCGGCAGAAGCTGGCACGCGCGGGCCTGGCAGCGCGGCGGCTCGCCGGGCGCCAGGCAGCTGGTCAGGTTGCACGACAGCATGGGCGGAGCGCCGGGGTCGCTCCCGGGACCCTGCTGGAACGGCGTCTCGCAGCTGCATGGCGCCACCACCAGCTCGCAGCGCCGATCGCCGGAGCAGCGCCCGGGGTCGAGCTGGTCGCACTCGAACGCGCGCGCCACCGGCGAGCAGCCCTGGTACACGCCAGTCGGCGGCAGCGGCAGCGGCGGACCGGCGTCGCGCACCGGGAAGCTGCCGCCGTCGCGCGGGGCGCCGCCATCGGGGAAGAACTGCGGTGGCGCGCCGGCGTCGACAAAGCCGAAGCCCGAGCCCGACCCGAAGCCGGGCTGGCCGAAGCCTCCGGTCTCCATCACCGGCTGACAGCGCGGATCGGCGCTGCAGGCCTCCTCGCCGAGGCCCGCGCACGGGTTGGCGCAGCTGCCCCACGACTCGGTGGCGAAGTAGTCACTGCTGCCGCGCACGATTGGCCTGCAGTCCCCGCTGGTGGGATCGCGCCGGAACAGCATGTCGCCCTCTCTCGGCTCGCGCTCGAAGCTGGTACAACCCGACACCGCGGTCAGCCCCAGCATCAGGGCCATCCCGACAAATCCCACGTGCTGCCTTGCGATCTTCATCACTTCCTCCAGCGAGGGTGGCTCTGTCGCTTAGTCGCAGCCGCGGGCGGGAACGAAAAAAAAGCGGACGGCAGGGGATGGCAATCCGTAATCCGTGTCATTTTTTCGATCGGCCAGCCGTGCGGAGACTAATCACAGGACCGATGGCCAGGACCGCCCTCATCTACTGTGTGCTCGCCGCCGCGCTGCTGACGCTCCCCGCCGGCGCCGATGCCGCCAGCTTCCGCATCGCCGTCAGTGGCACGCTGCCCTTCAGCCAGGACGAGCTGGCCCAGGTCGTCGGCGCCCGGGTCGAGCTGAGCCAGGACGCCAGCGCCACCATGATCGAGATCGCCGGCTCACCCGGGCGGGTCGCGGTCAGCCTGCTGGGGCGCAAGCGCACCGTCGACCTCGGGGCCCAGCGCGGCTCGCGCGCGGCGCGCCTGGTCGCCCTGGTGGTCAGCGACCTCATGCTGGAGGCCGCCGTGCTGCCCTCGGGCGACGACCTGCACGGCTTCGACGAGGCGCCCGCCGCGACGGACGACGGCGCCGTCGACACGGATGATGGGGTCGTCGCCGACGACCCCGACGAGTCCGACGAGATCGACGAGCCCATCCCGGGCGCGCCCCGCCCCACCGCCCGTCCGCGCCCGGTGGCCAGCGCCGCGCCCGCACCGGCGCCTGCGCGCACCCGCCTGCGCCCGCGCAGCAGCCCCCGCCCTGCCCCCGCGCGGCGTCGCCCCGCCGGCGACGCCGCCATGGCGATGGACGATGACGGGACCATCTCCACCGTGCGCGCACGCAGCAGCGGCAGCGGCGCGCGGTCGCGCTTTCAGCTCAGCATGATCCCGGGCCTCGGCATCGGCACCGACGACAGCGGCCTGATCACCGAGCAGGTCGCCGTCGGCCTCAGCGGCCCGCTGCTCAGCCGGCGCTTCCTGGTCGAGGTCGCCGCGCTGCTGGTGCCGACCGCGCGCGTCCCCAGCGGCGACGGCATCTCGATGAGCGAGCAGTCGATGCGCGTCGGCTACGGCGATCGTCACGGCGTGTTCTCGGCCTTCATCGGGCCGCACTTCAGCATCTACCAGCTCGACGGCGCTCGCGACTCCAGCCGGGTCGGCTTCGGGGGGCGGCTGCTGGCCACGCCGCGCCTGGTCGGCGCGCTGCGCCTGGCCATCTCGGGCTCGCTGGACTACTACTTCAACCGCATCCATGTGCTGATCGGCGGCCAGGAGGCCTTCAGCACCCCGCGCCTCAACCTGCAGCTCGGGCTCGGGCTGGCGTGGAACCTGTGATGACGCTGGCCCTGCCATGGATCGACCTCGACCTCGACCTCGGCCCCAGCCTGGTGCGTGCGTTGCCGTCAGGGGATGACCGCGCCGCCGCGCGCGATGTCGACCAGCGCCTGGCCGCGCGCGCGGGCGCCGGAGATCGGCGCGCCTTCGACGAGCTGTACCGGCGCCACGCCGACTGGGTGTATCGCCGCCTGACCCGCCTCATCGGTCCGCGCCCGGAGCGCGAGGACCTGATGCAGCATGTCTTCCTGGAGGCCTACCGCGCCCTGCCCGGCTTCCGCGGCGAGGCGGCGTTCTCGACCTTCCTGTACCGCATCGTCGTCAACGTGGCCTACGATCACCTGCGTCGGCGCCGCCCGCAGCAGGTGTCATGGGACGAGCTCGACGGTGGTGAGGCTGGTGAGCTGGGCGAGCTGTGCGCGCCCGGGGCCTCGCCCGAGGTCGCCGCGCGTGAGCGGCAGCAGCTCGAGCGCGTGCTGAGCTGTCTCAATCGCATCAAGCCCAAGAAGCGGATCGCGTTCGTGCTGCGCGTGGTGGAGGGGCTCTCGCTGGAGGAGATCGCCGAGGTGGTGGGCGCCAATGCGCCCGCGGTCGGGCAGCGCGTCAAGCATGCTCACCGCGAGGTCTGCGCCATGCTCGAACGTCTGACCCGAAGGGAGACGCCCTGATGACGCTGCGCTGCCCCGAGCTCGCGGCCGAGCTGCTCGGCCTCGACGAGGCCGGCCCCGACGGTGCTGGCGACAGCGCCAGCCTGCGCGCCGCGCACCAGGCCACCTGTGCGGTGTGCCAGCGCGGGCTGGCCGTCAGCGCCCACGTGCGCGACACCCTGCAGCGCAGCGAGACGCCGCTCGATGACGTCACCCGCGCGCGGGTGTCGGGCCGCCTGGCGGCGCTGCTGGATGCCGAGGCCGACGCCGAGGGCGCCGGGCTGAGGGTGCGCGGGCGTCGTCGGGCCTCGGGCGGGCGCGGCGGCGGGCGCTGGCTGTGGCCGGCGCTGGTGGGCACCGCGGCGATCGCAGCCGCCGCGGCGGCCTGGGTCGCGCGCGAGCGTGGCGCGGGCAGCCCCACGGTGAGCGCGCGCGCCGGCGGGCCGACCGCGGGGCCGTCGGCGCCGCTCGCGAGTGGTCAGCCGGTGGTCGCCAGCGGAGTGCTGACACCGTACTACCTCGCCGGCGACGGGGCCGCGCTGGTCGACCTGCTGGGGCGGCCGCAGATCGCCCTGGCGGTGCCGCCCAACGTGCGCATGCGCGTGGCCGTCGGCGACCGCGCGCGCGTGACGCTGATCGGCCCCGCGCGCCTCGCCGTCGAGCAGGTCACCGGCCAGCACATCCGGCTGGCGCTGACCACCGGCACCCTGCTCGGCGACTATGACCACAGCGCGGGCGGCAGCCTCGAGATCCGCTCGCCCGGCGCGCTGACCACCATCGTCGGCACCTTGTTCGCGGTCGAGGCCAGCGGCGGCGGCAGTCGCGTCTCGGTCGCGCACGGACGCGTCTCGGTGCTGGCGCACGGGCGCAGCAGCGAGGTCGGTCAGCAGCGCACGCTGGAGCCCGACGGCGCCGCCGCCGAGCTCGCGCGCAGCGTCGCCAGCGCGCTGGCCGAGCACGAGGCCAGCCCACCGGCGCCACGCGGCGAGTGGGGCACCATCGCGCTGTCGGGTGCGCCCGCGCTGCCTGGCGTCGCCGTCTTCCTGGGTGAGCGCCAGCTCGGCGAGGCCCCGCTGTGGGCCCTGGCCCCGGTCGGTGACGCCACCGTCGAGGTGCGCGCTCCGGGTCGCGCCGCGGTCGCGCTGCGCACGACGGTGCGTGCGCGCCAGGCGTCCACGCTGGCGTTCGCGCTGCCCGACAGCAGCGCGACGGGGGCGCCGGGCTCGTCGACCTCAGCGACGACCGCGCCACCGACCGCTTCGGCTTCGCCGGCACCCGCGGCGGCGTCCGCGAGCGGCGCCGGCGCTGCCGGCGCCAACGGAGACGGATCTTCATCGCGCAGCGATGAAGATCCGGCCGAGACCACCTACGCCCGCGCCGAGGCCGCCATGCGCGACGGCGATCTCGTGGCCGCGCGCGCCACGCTGCTCGAGCTCATTCGCCGCTTCCCGCGTGACCCGCTTGCGGCCGCGGCGCGCTACGACCTGGCGCGGCTCGCCTTTCGCGCCGGCGATCACAGCGAGGCGACGCGACAGCTCGACGCCCTGGGCAGTGCGCGCCCGTCGGCCACCCTCGCCGAGATGGCCAGCTACCTGCGCTGCCGGGTCGCCCTGCAGGCCGGCCACAGCGCCGACGCCACCCGCTGTCTGAGCAGCTTCCGCAGCGACCACCCGTCGTCTCCGCACGACGCCGAGGCGCTCGCGCTGCTGGCCGAGCTCGCGCGCGCCGACTGCACGCGCGCCCGCCCGCTGCTGGTCGAGTACCTGGAGCGCTACCCCGGCGGCCCGTTCGCCTCCGAGGCCATCCGTCGCGAGGCCCGATGCGCCCACTGATGCGCACGCGGCTGCGCCGCCTGCGCGGCTGGCTCGGCTTGCTGGTCGCCACGCTCGGCTTCCTGGGGCTGACCAGCTGCTACTCGGACAGCGTCGATGTCTGCCCGACCTGCACACCGCTGTGCGATCCCCGCATCCAGCTGTGCGATCCCGGCTTCGACGCCAGGGTCTTCTTCCCCGACGCTGGCTTCGTCTTCGACGCCGGACAGCCGCGCCTCGATGGCGGACAGCCGCCAGCGGACGCGACGACGGACTGAGGAGGCGGAGGCGGAGACGGAGGCGGAGGCGGAGACGGAGGCGGAGACGGAGGCGGAGACGGAGACGGACAACTGCTTGCCAAGCAAGGCTTGGCAAGCAGTTGGCAAGCAGTTGAATTCCCTCCCTCCACCCTGGGACTCCTCCCCCCACCGGTGGGGCCTTTGTCCCCGATCCTCCTCCCCACCGAAGTTCCGCTCCCCAGCAGTCACGCCAGCATCGGGCCCTCGGCACGCCGCCTGCTCTAGCACCCAGCATGTCCGTCCGCCGCGCCGCCCCGCCTCGCCCCCGCTCGCGCATCGCCGGCCCCGCCGCCGGCGCAAGCCCCGGCACCAGCCCCGCCAGCAATGGCACCTTCGCCAGCGCGAGCTCGCTGGCCGCCGTCCCCGGCGCCGGGCAGCTCGTCCCCGGCGGGGTCGCCCACGACCCCCATCGCCGCGTCATCCTGCTGTCCGACACCCGCAGCGGCGCCATCCACGCCATCACCCCCGCCAGCCAGCGCGTGTTCGCTCGCCTGCCCCGCGTCCCCGGCCAGCGCGGCGACGCCGCCACCGCCCCGGTGGTCGGCGCCGACGGCTCCATCTGGGTCACCCGCCCTGGCGGCGGCCGCGACGGCGCCCTGTTCCGCATCACCCCCAGCGCCCATGTGGTCGAATTGCCACTGTCGAACCAGGCCGCCATCCGCAGCGCAGTCGCCATCGATGATGCCGCCGGGATCGTCTTCACCGCGGCCCATGCCGGCACCGAGGGCTGGATCTCGGCCCACGCTCTCGATGGCGAGGTCGAGCGGGTCTATCCCGGCTTCCAGCACCCGGTCGGGCTGGCCCGGGTCGGCCACGCCCTCCTGGTCGCCGACCGCCGCGCCGCGTCAGTCTTCAGCCTCGACCTGCGCTGGTCAGTCCCGGTCAAGGTCTGCCTGCACGACCACCTGCCCGGCCTCATCAGTCTGACCCGCGCCGACGACCTGTCCGCCCTGGCCACCTCATATGACGCCACAACGAACCTGGGTCAGGTCCACCGGCTGTGGCTGGATGGTCGCCAGCAGCTGGTCGCGCGTGGGAGCTGGGAACCCCGCGGAGCCGCGACTGACGGCACCCGGGTCTTCCTGTCGACCCGCGACGCCAGCCGGCTCACGGTGCTGCCCGCGCTCGGTCCGCTGCTCGAGATGCCGACCCTGGAGTCGGTCCTGCGCTCGCTGGAGCAGTCGCGGGTCTCTCGGGTCAGTCCACCCCCAGCCCCGGTCACGCTGGACCCTGACCGCACCGAGCCCCTTCCGCGCCTGGTAGGCCACCGTACACGCACCGGAAAACTCCAACGTTTCGCGGATGTCCGCGACCGCATGTAGGTCCTGGTAACCGGGGGATCGGTTCGCCAGGGGTGCGAACCTCAGTCCCATCCAGACCCCACCCCTCCCCACCTCTGCACCAGTTCTTTCAGCACCTTACCTCTTCGTGAGTGATGGCACGCCGGGTGAAAAGAGACCCCAGCATGGCTCGCGGAACCAAGTCCCTGATGGCTGCTCTCCTCACCCTCGCGGCCCCCTTCGCCGCCGGGTGCATCGACAGCAACCTCGGCCCTGGCAACGACACCCCCGACAGCGCGACCCAGATCGTGACCGACGACGCCGGCAACATCATCACCCCCGACGCCGCCATCACCGACCCCGCCCTGATCGCCAAGCAGCTCTTCGATGACACCGTGCGCCCCATCTTCGTGGCCAGCTGCACCGCGTGTCACGCCACCCCGACCGGCGGCGTCGGCCCCGGCTTCCTGGCCCCGGACATGTACGCCAGCATCAAGGCCTACGCCGGCGTCAGCTTCTTCAAGCCCAAGGATCCCCAGGCCTCGCGCCTGCTGACCTATGCGCAGCAGGGCACTGGCCACGCCGGCACCGCGCTGACCGCGGCGCAGATCCCGGTCGTCCGCACCTGGATCGAGGCCGAGCCGCTGGCGGCTCCGTCCGGCGACGGCGGCGTCATCATGAACCCGACCACCACCCCGATGACCCCGGTGGTCGGCCTCAACACCATCGACCTGTCGCCGCTGGGCGCCCAGCTCACCGGCGCGCAGCTGACCTTCATGTACGAGCGCCTGACCTCGGGCGTGTACCTGACCCAGATCTCGCTCAAGGCCGGCCCCATGGGCCTGCACGCGTTCCACCCGCTGTTCTCGGTGTGGGCGCCGTCGCAGCAGCCCGACACGGTCGACACCTTCTACAAGCTCGACCTGCTGGTCGCGCCCAACACCACCAAGCTCGTCGGCGGCGGCACCGTCTTCATGGCCGCCGGGATGAACGCGCAGATCAGCATCAACTTCGTCACCCTCGATCCCAGCCCGGGCGCGGGCGCCGACGCTGGCGTGCTCGCTGGCGGCTGCAAGAACGTGGCGTCCTTCACCGCCAACGCGCGCGGCCCGCTGTCCCAGAGCTGCGCCTCGTGCCACGCCGGCGCCAACGCGGGCGCCTCCAACGCCTTCGACCTGCGCCTCATCAACGACATGGCCGCGGCGAGCCAGGCCACCGCCTGCGCGCAGACGCGCGGCAAGATCAACCTCGCCAACATCGCCAACTCGATCTTGTTCCAGCGGGTGACGCCGCCCCAGGCGACCAATCACCCGTTCACTTTCCAGGCCGCCCAGGCCACCACGTTCCGTAACGCGGTCACCATCTGGGCGACTCTCGAGCCGTAACCAGGGAGGAGCGAAAGCCATGCGACTGAATCGCCGATACATCGGACCCGTCCTTGCCGCCGCGCTGGCCGCCAGCGCCATTGGCTGCATCGGTGGGGAGAGCCCTGGTCCCAGCGACCCGTCGAATCCGACCAACCCGACGGATCCGACCAACCCCACGAACCCGACGGATCCGACGGACCCCACCAATCCGACGAATCCGACGAATCCGACCAACCCCACGCAGCCGACGCAGCCCACGCTGTCGGAGTGGGAGCGCAACCTGGCCGCGCGCAACACCGACTACGGTTCGGCGATGCGCACCGCCGCGCTCAAGCTGGTCGGCACGCTGCCCACGCTGGCCGAGATCAAGGATCTCAACGCGGCCACCGACAAGAAGGCGGCGTACGAGGCGCAGATCGACAAGTACCTCGCCGATGCGCGCTTCGCCGCCCAGATCCAGGCCTTCTGGCGCGACACCATGAAGCAGGGCGGCACCATCAACAACGTCAACTATGACACCGCGCCCAACTTCGCCGCGCAGCTGACGGTCGAGGACCGCAACCTCACCGAGCTGTTCACGGCGACCACCAACAGCTGCCCGACCTTCAACGCGCAGACCGGCGCCTTCACGGCCGCCAGCTGCACGCAGGCGTCGCCGTCCAAGGCCGGCGTGCTGACCGACCCCTCGGTGCTGCGCCAGCAGTTCTCCAACATGGGCTTCCGCCGCGTGCGCTGGGTGCAGGAGACCTTCGTGTGCACCAAGTACCCGGCCGAGGTCGTGGCCCCGCAGGACGTCGGCGGCGCCGCCAAGTACACCGCGCCGTGGCCGTTCACCTCGATCTCGGGCACCGCGAACATGGGCCGCGTGGACTTCCGCGACACCCAGGCCGTGGTGTGCGCCAACTGCCACGCGACGATGAACCACCAGACGCCGCTGTTCATCAACTTCGACATGAACGGCGCCTACCAGAACACCCCGCAGGTCCGCCTGCCCACCGCCGGCACGCCGGTGGTGACCCTGCTCGACTACCTGCCCGCGGGCGAGCCGCTGTCGTGGCGCAAGGACAAGCCGACCCCGGACCTGGCCTCGTTCGGCGCCGCGATGGCCGCCGACCCGGACGTCGCCGAGTGCTTCGTGGCGCGTGGCTGGAACTTCGCCTTCGGCAAGAACGACATCGTGAACTCGCTGGCCCTGGTGCCGCATGAGGTGATCGCCACCCAGGTCGCCGCCTTCACGGCGGGCGGCTTCAAGATGAAGACGCTGCTCAAGCAGATCTTCACCAGCGACGACTTCACCAAGTTCTAGGCGGAAAGGCCAAGGAGATACCCAAATGTCGATGATGAATCAGATGAAGAAGGGACTCTGGATCGGCCTGGCCGCCCTCGCGTTCACCGCCGCTGGCTGCGCGAGCGACCTGGATCCGATTGACCAGAACCCGTACACCCCGACCGACCAGAACCCGCTGCCCACCGCGCCCGACGAGGCCGTGGGTCAGGACGAGGCCAACACCTTCGATCACATGCAGGCGCTGGACTACGAGGATCCGTTCTCGATCCTCGAGCGCCTGGCCAAGGAGGGGCCGCCGCAGTACAGCGCCAAGCTGCACTCGTGCCCCAAGATGCGCTACCAGACCTTCGGTCGCATCCTGACCTCGCGCGGCGTCAACGTCGCCAACGCGACCAACCTGTCGGCGGGCCAGATCTTCCGCACCTCGGAGGCCTCGCTGGGTGGTCCGAACTACGCCGCGCGCTCGGCCGAGCTGACCGAGTCGACCACCACCACCGCGGTCAAGATGTTCGACATCTGGGTCGCGGCAGCGCCCGAGATCATCGCCAACATGCCCAACGCGCCGGGCTGCCTGGTGGCGGGTGCGGCGGGCTCGGGCCCGCAGTTCTTCGACGCGGCTGACAACTGCACCGCCGACGGCATCTCGTGCCTCATCGGGTATCCGGCCACGCAGGCGCACATCGACGTGTGCAGCCGCCTGGTCAAGGACGCCACCACGCTTGCCAAGGGCAAGCTCATTGCCGTCGCTGCGCTCGCTGCTGCGACCCACACCTGCGAGTAAGGGAGACCAGCTCATGTCCAAGCACAAGTTTCTTTCTCCGATTGCGCGGCGTGACCTGATCAAGTGGGGCACCTTCGTGGGCGCCGCGCTGGGGTTGCCGCAGTGGAAGGTCTTCGAGGTCCTCGAGACCTCGGGCGGCAGCGCCCTGGCCCAGCAGGCGGCCTGCCTGCCGGTCAACCGGGCGGTGCACATCGAGGCCGGCAACGGCGGCTTCGCCTGGTTCCAGCTGCTGTGGCCGCACAACGACGTCGCCGCGGGTGGCAACACCAACGCCGCGCTGCACAGGATCGGCGCCTACACCATGGCCGCGGGCACCACCAACCCGCTGACGGTGAACGCCGACACCCCGTGGAAGTCGCTGCCGGGCAACCGCCAGGTCACCGCCATCATGGCCGGCAACAACCAGACCCACGCGGGTAGCGCCAACACCATCACCACCATCGCCACCGGCGTGGACCTGATGGCGGCGACCTCGGCGGTGCAGGCGGTCAGCCCGACGCTGGTCCCGGTCATCGCGGTCGGCGCCAACACGCCGTACGGCACCGCGACCGGCGCGGCCCGCCCGGCGCGCGTCAACAACGCGGCCGGCATCGTCGGCCTGTTCAACAGCGCGGCCTCGAGCGCCAACGGCGCGCTGGTGCAGGCCCAGGACGCGGCGGTGTTCGAGACCGGCTACAAGGCCTTCCTCGGCATGCACGCTGCCGCGGGTCGGTCGACCTACCTGCGCACCAACGTGACCGGCAAGACGGCGGCGAACCTGCTGGGCAAGAACCTGGCGTCGCAGCTGCAGGTGCAGACCGCCGACGACACCCGCTACGGCGTCAACGCCGGTACCGCGACGCGCATCAGCGAGTTCGCGCGCTCGCTGGCCACGGCGGCCAAGGCCTTCAAGATGGGCCTGACCACCTCGATGGTCATGCCGGCCTTCAACGACGATCCTCACGGCGCGTTCACCAACATGGCGAACCTGCAGACCACGATCACGGGCATCGGCAAGGCGCTGGATGCCTTCATGGAGGACCTGAAGGTGCCGGATCCGAGCTGCGCGGGTTCGACCATCGCCGACAACCTGGTGATCTCGATCCACGGCGACACGCCCAAGAGCCCGGTGCAGAAGGGCGGCTGGCCCGACGGTACGCCGGGCGGCGCCAACTGGGTCTACGTGCTGGGCGCCGGCTACCTCAAGACCGGCTGGTTCGGTGGGATCTCGCGTGCCAGCGTGGTCACCGGCTTCGACCCCGCGACCGGCAACACGGTGGCGGCGGCGAACCGCGCCACCCAGGCGGCCGCGGCTGGCGCGGCCATCCTGCACGCCGTGGCGCGTGGCGACGAGCGCACGGTGAAGAACCACACCAACGCCGTGTACCAGGGTCTCATCAAGCCGATCACGTCCTAGCTGACCCCCGGCAGCTACTCCATGTTCTCCGGTCGCCCGCACTCCCCACCTGGGGTGCGGGCGCCCCGCTTTTCGGGGCAGACCTGCGCAAAACCCCGCGATGGTGTGCACACGTAGGGCGGCACGGGGGCTGCACTGCGTGACCGTATGGCCCAGCCCCGGCTCAGGACGCCCACGCCCGCGAGGCGCGCGAAGTACGTCGAGCTCGTGCGCAACGAGGTCCGCACCCGCGCCCAGTCCGAGAGCGGCGCGCGTGATCGCTTCGACGTGCCGGTGCGCGCCGATGCCGCCGGCCTGGCCTTCGATCCCCACGGCCGACTGCTCTACGTGTGCGACGACCACGGCCGCGTCATCGCCATCGAGGAGGACGGCGCGCAGGAGGTCATCGCCACGCTGCCGCTCGGCGAGGCCCGCCTGGGTTCACCGGCGCTGGGGGCCGACGGAAGCCTCTACGTCCCGCGCCTGTCTGCGCGCGGCACCGGGACCATCCTGCGCATCGCGGGCGGCAGCGTGACCCCGCTGCCCGAGCTCGACGGCTTCATCTGGCGCCACGCCCTGGCCACCGAGGTCGGCGGCGGCGCCCTGTTCTCGACCGCGTACCTGCGGCCCGCGAACGAAGGCCAGCCCTGCCACGGCTGGATCGCGCGCATCGAGCTCGGCCCGCGCGGCGCAGTCACCCGTGTCGCGGAGGGCTTCGAGAAGCCGGTCGGGCTGGCCCAGCTCGGCTACGAGCTCCTGGTCTCGGACGCCGCCACGGGCACGCTGACCGCGATCGCCCTGGCCAGCGGTGACCGTCGCCCCGTGGTCAGCGGCCTGCCGCGCCCCGGCGCCGTCGCCCGCGCCGGCCTCGACGCCGTCTTCGTGGCCTGCTGGGACGCCGCCCGGTCGACCGGCTACGTCTACAAGGTCCGCCTCGACGGCGCCTGCCGCGCGGTCTGGCGCGGCCCCTGGCAGCCCCGCGGCATGGCCGTCGACACCGCCGGCCAGCGCGTGCTGCTGACGGCGCGCGGCGCCTGCCGGGTGATCGTGCTGCCCCTGGAGTAGGGGGCCGCCCCGCCGCACGAGGTCCGGTGCCGGTCGCGACACGTCCTGCTCTGTGCCCGTGCTCGTGCTCGTGCTCGTGCTCGTGCCCCGTGCCCCGTGCTCGTGCTCGTGCTCGTGCTCGTGCTCGTGCTCGTGCTCGTGCTCGTCCTCCTGCTCCTGCTCGTGCTCGTGCTCGTGCTCGTGCTCGTGCTCGTGCTCCTGCTCCTGCTCCTGCTCCTGCTCCTGCTCCTGCTCCTGCTCCTGCTCCTGCTCCTGCTCCTGCTCCTGCTCCTGCTCCTGCTCCTGCTCCTGCTC
>JADYYK010000051.1 GCA_020853705.1 Deltaproteobacteria bacterium | reverse complement strand
GGGCAAGTCGACGATCCAGCGGCTGATGATGGGCCTGTACCAGCCGAGCGAGGGCGCGGTGCTGCTCGACGGCATCGACCTGCGCCAGCTCGACCCGGCCGATGTGCGCCGCAACCTCGCCTATGTCTCGCAGGACGTGACGCTGTTCTACGGCACGCTGCGCGAGAACATCACGCTGGGCCTGCCCTACGCCGACGATCAGGCGGTGGTCAACGCCGCCGACACCGCCTGCCTGCTGGACTTCGTCAACCGCCACCCGCGTGGCTTCGACCTGCCGGTGGGCGAGCGCGGCGAACTGCTCTCGGGCGGCCAGCGCCAGGCGGTGGGCATCGCCCGCGCGGTGCTGCACCAGGCCCCGATCCTGCTGCTCGACGAGCCCACCAGCGCGATGGACTTCTCCACCGAGGCGCAGATCACCCGCAAGGTGTCCGACTTCGCGATGGACAAGACCGTCGTGCTCGTGACCCACCGCACCTCGATGCTCGCCTTGGTCAACCGCGTGATCGTGATCGACGGCGGCAAGGTCGTCGCCGATGGCCCGCGCGACCGCATCCTCGAAGCCCTGCAGGCCGGGCGCATCGCGAGGGCCGCCTGATGAACGACCGCCTGATCTCGCTGGGCCGGCGCCTGCTGCGCGCGCTGGAGGCGCTGCGCGCCCGGCTCGACCCGCTCACGCGGCGCCTGCTCGGCCCCACCGTGGCCGACGAGGCCGGTGGCCGGACCGTGAGCAGCTACGACCTGGAAGCCGACGAACTGCTCTCGCGCGAGTCCACCGCCCGCGCCCAGCGCATCGTGCGCGCCGCGGTGCTGGTGGTCGTGCTGCTGATCGTCTGGTCCGCCTTCGCCCCGATCGACGAGGTCACGCGCGGCGACGGCAAGGTCATCCCCTCGCGCCAGCTGCAGGTGGTGCAGTCGCTCGACGGCGGGGTGGTCTCCGAAATCCTGGTGCGCGAGGGCCAGGAGGTGGAGGCCGGGCAGCTGCTGCTGCGCATCGACGTGACCCGCGCCACCTCCGGCGTGCGCGAGAGCGCCTCGCAGACCTTTTCGCTGCAGGTGCGGCGCGCCCGGCTGAAGGCGCTGGCCGAGGGCAGCTCCTTCCTGCCGCCCACCGCCCCCGCCAACGACCTGGAGGCGCAGCGCACCATCGACGAGGAGCGCAACCTGTATCAGGCGCGGGTTTCCGAACTCGCCGCGATGGTTTCCATCAACCGCCAGCAACTGATGCAGCGCGAACAGGAATTGAGCGAGGCCCGCTCGCGCCGGTCCTCGGCGCAGCGCAGCCTGGATATCTCGCGCCAGGAACTCGCCAAGACGCGGCCGCTGCTGAAGTCCGGCGCGATTTCCGAAGTCGAGGTGCTGCGCATCGAACGCGACGTGAGCCGCGCCAGCGGCGAAGTCGAACAGACCGGTGCCCAGATCGCCCGCGTGCAGGCGGCCATCGGCGAGGCTCAGCGCAAGATCACCGAAACCGAGTTGTCATTTCGCAACGAGGCGCGCAAGGAAATGTCAGATGTGCTAGCGCGTTTGAATGCCCTCAACGAAGGGGCCGTTGCGCTGGCCGACAAGGTGGACAAGGCCCAGGTCAAATCCCCCGTGCGCGGGCGGGTCCAGCGCCTGCTCGCCAATACGGTGGGCGGCGTGGTCCAGCCCGGCAAGGACATCGTCGAAATCGTGCCGCTCGACGATGCCCTGGTACTGGAAGCGCGGGTGCAACCCAAGGACATCGCCTTTATCCACCCGGGCCAACCCGCCACGGTGAAGTTCAGCGCCTACGATTTCTCCATATACGGCGGCCTGTCGGCCAAGGTCGAGAACATCAGCCCCGATACCCAGGTCGATGAGCGCGGCAACGCGTTTTATGTGGTGCGCGTGCGCACCGACACCGTCCATTTCAGCGAGCAGCAACCCATCATCCCGGGCATGACGGCCGAGGTGGACATCCTGACGGGCAAGAAAACCGTTCTGTCGTATTTGCTCAAACCCGTGCTCAAGGCCAAGGCCTACGCCTTGCGCGAGCGCTGAACCAGGCCGGGAAGCGGCCAGGCATCGCGCTGCCCGGTCGTGTCCAGCGAATTTGCGCACTGGCAGCACCAGCCCGGTCACCTCGCCGACCGGCGCCCCTTATCGGATTTCGCAGAAACCGCTATCCTTGAGCAGTTTCTCGACCCCGGCAATACCGTTACATATATTGACCGTGCCCAGCGCGCGCGCCTCCTCGGGGAGATGGAGCGCGCTCGAAATGCACCGCACCGACGCATCGAAAGGCAGACATGGCAGCCAGCACCGCCCGCCCCGCAGTGGCCACCAAGGCCGCTTCCAAGCCTGCAGTGGGCTCGAAGTCCGGCCCCATCCCCAACCTCGGCACCAACGACCTGGTCGAGAGCTATGTCCCGGCGCGCCTGCCCGAGGGCATGGTCACGGGCGTCTGGGGCCGCGCCATCATCCGCCCCGCGGGTGGACAGCCGCGCCCGCTGGTGGTGGGTGACGAGGTCCGCAAGGGCGACATGATCCTCACGTCGCAGAACGGCATCGGGCAGATCAAGCACGATGGCACGCGACTGGCCCGCGTCCCGGACGGCGAGTCGCTGGAAAACGTGATCGTGGCCGTCAACGCTGGCGACGCACCGCCGGGAGCCGGTGGCGCCAGTGGCGGCGGCCTGCAGCCTGGCCTGCGCGTGGACCGGCTCTACGAAGTGGTCTCCGCGCAGGATTACGCCTTTGACGCGACCCAGGCCGGTACCGGCCTGGCCGTGCGTGCCGACGTTGACAACGGCGTCCCCACCGTGGCCACCGTCGAGCCTGGCGCTCCAGGCGCCGGTGACGACGCAGTCCCCGAGGGCACCGCGGCCGCCAACACCCTGGTCTACACAGTCACCCTCACCCGTGCGACCTCCACGGCGCTGACCCTGCCGATCAGCATCGGCGGAGGGACGGCCTCCGCCGACGACTACAGCGGCACCGCCACGTTCTCGAACGGCGTCACCCGCAATGCAGATGGGACGCTGAACGTCCCGGCAGGGGTCAGCAACTTCACGATCTCGATCCCGACAGCGCCAGACGCCACCGTCGAGGTCGACGAGACGGTACCGGTGGTGGTGGGCGGGGTGCTGGGCACCGGGATCATCACCAACGACGATACGGCGCCCGTGGCTGCCGACGATGCCGGCGCCGTCACTGAGGACAGCTCCCTCAGCGCCACGGTGACCTCCGGCGTTGTTGCCAACGACAACGACGTCGACGGCGACACCCTCACCGTCACCAGCGTGCGCACCGGTGCAGAAACCGGCTCCGGCACCGCCGGCACCCTCGGCGCCGCCCTGGTCGGCACCTACGGCAGCCTCACCCTCAACGCCGACGGCTCC
>JADYYK010000050.1 GCA_020853705.1 Deltaproteobacteria bacterium | reverse complement strand
TCGCGCTCCTCCTGCTCCTTCTTCTCGCGCCCGACCCGGTCGCGCTCCTCCTGTTCCTTCTTCTCGCGCTCGGCCCGATCGCGCTCCTCCTGCTCCTTCTTCTCGCGCTCGATCTTCTGGCGCTCCTGCTCCTCACGCTCCTTCCTCTCGCGTTCGACCCGGCCGCGCTCCTCCTGCTCCTTCTTCTCGCGCTCGATCTTCTGGCGCTCCCGCTCGGCCCGGTCGCGCTCCTCACGCTCCTTCTTCTCGCGCTCGATCTTCTGGCGCTCCTGCTCGTCGCGCTCCTTCTTCTCGCGCTCCGCCCGACCTCGCTCATGCTCCGCGTGCTCGCGCCGCTCGCGTTCGAGCCGCTGGCGCTCCTGCTCGTCGCGGTCGCGCTTCTCGCGTTCCAGCCGAGCGCGCTCCTGCTCGTCGCGGTCGCGCTTCTCGCGCTCCAGCCGAGCGCGCTCCTGCTCGTCGCGGTCGCGCTTCTCACGCTCGATCTTCTGGCGCTCGCGCTGCTCGCGCTCCGCCCTCCCGCGCTCGTTCGCGTCACGCTCGCGCCGCTCCCGGTCCGTCCGCTCCCGCTCCGGCCGCTCCCGCTCGGCCCGCTCCCGCTCCGTCCGCTCCCGCTCCACTCGCTCCCGCTCCGCCCGCTCGCGCTCCGCCCGCTCGGCCGCCTGGCGCGCCTCCCACACCACGCGCTCACGCGCCGCCTGCTCCATCCGCTCGCGCTCGCGCTCGCGCTCGGCCCGCTCACGCGCTCCCCGATCACGCTGCCGTGCCCCCCGCTCGCGCTCGCGCTGCCGCATCCGCTCCAGCTGCGCCAGCTCGTCACGCTCGGTCTCGGCGCGCGCCCGCTCGGCCTCCACCCGCGCCCGCTCACGCTCGGCCTCCACCCGCGCCCGCTCACGCTCGGCCTCCAGCCGCGCCCGCTCACGCTCGACCTCCAGCCGCGCCCGCTCACGCTCGGCATGAGCGTCCGGCGGCGGCCCGCTCTGGACCTCGATGATGACCACCGTCTGGGACACGTTGATCTGCAGCCCCGGCTCGGGGGTCATCCGGCACACGCAGCCGGGCTGCAGCCCGCACTCGGTCTGGCGGTACTCGACGCGCCCGCGATAGCCGCTCTGCCAGCGCTCGACGTCGGCCCAGGCCCAGCCGCGCAGATCCTCGACCACGACCCAGCCCTCGGCGACCACCGTGGTGCTGCCGCGCCCCTCGTGCAGCACGCACCCGGGCAGCGCCAGCAGCAGTCCCCACAGCGCCAGGCTCCGCCACTTCGTCGCTCGCATCGCGCCCTCCGCGTCGTTCGCCCACCGACCTGGTGTCGAACGCGCGAGTGACCCGCGCGATCACGAGGGCATTCACCGGCGCTTTCGAATATTTCCGGCGCCGTGGTCGATTGCGGAAGCTGCACCGCCCGGCGCGAGATCCGCACCCGCCGCCCTGCCGTTCCTGCACGGCGGCGGCGATATCCGCAGTCGACTCAGTAGTCCGACAGCCGCTTGCGGAACAGCTCCAGGAAGAAGCGATGCACCTGCGGGTCGCTGCCGAACCCCGCGAACGCGACCCCGACCCCGGCGCGCCCGGCGTTGCGATGGTCGCGGCTCCAGGTCACCTTGGCCCAGATGCGCAGCGGCGGGTTGGGCGCGCTGGGCCCCAGCACCGTCTCCAGCTCGACGAAGTCGCCGATGTGCGCCACCAGCGAGGTCACCACGAACACCCCGCCCGCCCCCATGTCGACGATGACGCCGGCCTGCTGCGCCACCCGCGAGCGCACCACCACGGCCAGCTCGCAGGCCACGCGCGCGAAGTGCCGGCGCTCCGACGACGGCAGCTCGGTGCCCATCATCAGGATCAGTCGCTGCTCGAGCAGGTGACGGCGCGCCTCGTCCTCCTGGCGGCGCCGCTCGATCATCTCGAGCTCGGCGACCATCGCCTTGAACTCGGCCTTGCTCCCCCCGGTGCTCATGAGGCCAGCGTGGCTGGCCGTCGCGGCCCCGTCAAGCAGGGCGCGATGGTACCCTGGACCCGGGAGGGCACTCATGACTGTGTGGAAGCTCGCCGAGCGGCTGCGCATCGCGGTCGTCGGTCTGCCCCTGGCGCTGGGCGGCTGTGACAAGGAGCCGCGGCAGTCCGCCCCGCGCGCCATCGTCATCATCGACGCCGGCCAGCGCGACGCCCCGGCGCCGGCGCCCGACGCCGAGCTCGACGCGGCCGCTCCGGCGGACGCCGCCCCGGCCCCCATCGCCAGCGTGCGTCTGCCGCCGCTGAGGGCGTGCAGCGAAGGCTCCTGGTGCGCCCCGCACGGTCAGGCCGCCAGCCACGCCTCCACGCGCGCCGCCGACTTCCAGGGCTGCGCCACCGATCTCCGCATGCGCAAGAACAGCCAGGACTTCAGCCTGGTCATCAGCCGCTCACGCACCAAGGCCAAGCAGGACGCCGGTCAGGATCTGTGCTGCTACACCTGGAGCGCGCGCTGCAAGGCCACTCCTGGGCGCGCGCTGCTCGATCGCGGCGCCGTCGTGCTCGCCGAGCTGCTGGGCGGCCCGCTGCCGCCGGGGGGCGACGACGACCGCGCGCGCACCTGGGCCGAGCGCGGTCTCGGTGAGCACGCCTCGATCGCCGCCTTCGCGCGCGCCGCCAGCGAGCTGGCCGCGGTGGACGCTCCGCCCGCCCTGCTCGCGGCCACCGTGCGCGCCGGTCGCGACGAGGTCGCCCACGCGCGCGGCTGCTTCGCCCTGGCCAGCCGCCACGCTGGCGCCCGCATCCAGCCCGGCCCGCTGCCCGCCCTCGCCGCGCGCCCCGGCGGTCTCGCGGCCATCGCCCACGACAGCTTCCTCGAGGGCTGCGTGCACGAGACCCTCTCGGTCCCCGCCGCCCTCGACTGGCAGCGCCACGCCAGCCCCGAGGAGCGCCCCCTGCTGGCGCGCATCATCCGCGACGAGACCCGCCACGCCGAGCTGGCCTGGCGCACCGTGGCCTGGGCCGTCGCCGCCGGCGGCCCCGAGGCCCGCGACGCCCTGGCCGACGCGGCCGCCAGGGCCCGCGCCGACTTCGCGGCTCACCCGGCCTGGCCCATCCTGGTCGAACCGACCCTCGCCCTCATCTGAGCCCGTCGCCGCGCTGCGGTCGTCGCCCTGCTACCCCGGCCTGACCGGCGGCGGCGTCGGCGCCGGCGTGGTCTCGGGCACCGGCTGCGCGTGCTGCACCTCGCACTTGTCGAGGCTCACCTTCAGCGACGCGTCACCACCCATGGACATCCACTCGTCGATGCCGACCACGCCCTCGAGCTCCAGGTCGTCGCCCACCGTGGCGCTGGGCGCGGTCTGCCCGGCGGCCAGCGTGCACGACACCGACTCCTGGTCGTCTGCGTTCACGCGCAGCGACACCGTCACCCAGGTGTCCGACCCCGAGGTCGCGGTCGAGGTGCCGGCGTACTGCCCGCGCACCTTGACCCGCGCGCCCTTCCACTTCGAGCGCCCGCGGATGGCCACGTCCTTCAGCGTCGCCAGCTCGACCACGCTGCCATCGCCGGGCGGCGCCGGCGCGTTCGGATCCTCGGGCGGCCCCGCGGTCACCCCGGTGATGGCCAGACAGTCGCGCCAGTTCATCACCGGGCCGTCCTTCTTGGTGACCTGCATCGGCGACTGCACCGCGCCGACCATCTGCCCCTTCTTCTTGTACCGGGCGCCGTCCTCCATCGAGACCTCGACGTAGGTGCACGACTCGCCCTCGACCACGGCCCAGGCATGGTCGTTGCCCTTGATCCGGGTCGGCTTGCCCAGCTGGGCCTCCAGCTTGGCCAGGCCGCGCTCCCACTTGTCGAACGGCTTGACCAGGTCCTTGCTGGCCATGATGCGCGCGCCGGTCAGCGCACCGGTGAAGGGGACCAGCTTCTTGTCCGCCTTCTTCTTGCACCCGGCCAGCCCCAGGCCCAGCGCCAGCACTCCCATCAGAACGCCTGAACTTCGCACCATGACCATGACGTATGAAGCCTCCGTTCGTCTGCGCAGTGTCACGCCTGCCTGGGCTACGCGCCAGGGCTCGGGATCTTGCGGGGCCCAGTGTAAGCCGCCTTGCCCCCACCACGGGGCTCGCCGCGACCCCTCCTCTCAGGCTACGATCGCCCTCTGGAGGTCCCATGAGCTACCTCTATGGCGACTCATCGCCGTCCGACCTGGAGTCGAACTTCATCGACTTCCTGCGCCTGGCGCTCGATTTCAGCGTGCACGTCGTGCTGTCCGACCAGCGCATCCTGGCCGGGCGGGAGCGACGCGCGGTGCGCGAGCGCGCCACCGCGGTCGAGGTCGAGCGCCTGGAGGCGCTGGGCGAGACCGTGCAGCGGGTGGTCGGCACCAGCAGCGACGGCGGCGCCGAGTCGCCCACCACGCGCTGCGCCGCGGTCATCGCGCGCGCCGCGGCCGAGGCCGTGCGCGCCGAGCTCGCCGCCGTGCGCGGCGTCCTGACCTCGGCCATCGCCGACCTCGAGGCCGACGCCCTGCGCGAGCGAGACGGCTGCGTCAGCGCGCTGGAGAAGCTGCTGCTGCGCCACGATCTCCCGGGCACCGAGTCCAGCGTGCACGTCGGGCTCGAGGGCGGCCAGAGCTACGGCGCGCGCATGCGCGGCAAGACCAGCTTCGGCCTGACCACGCTCTTGCAGCTCGACATCCCGGCCAGCAGCTTGTTTTCCCACGATCTGAAGGTCGAGCGCATCATGGAGCTGGAGGTCCACACCCCCGAGACCGGCGGCTGGCTGCGCAAGGAGACCCGCCTGGTCCCGCACAAGCTGGGCAAGCACCACGTCGTCGAGCTGACCATCGACAGCGGGCAGAGCTCGCTCAAGCTGCGCGCGCAGCCCGACATCCACTCGCCCGGCTTCGACATCACCATCCGGGACGAGGCCCCGCGCGTCAGCATCACCAAGGTGGGCGGCAAGGACAAGGACAAGGACAGGGAGAGCGAGGCCGCCGAGCCCTACGACGTCGAGGGCGCCGACGAGACCAAGCTGCTGACGCTGTACGACAAGCTGGCCGACCCGCTCGCCGAGCTGACCGACAACCGCAAGGCGCTGGTCCAGGCCGCGCTCGATGGCCAGCTGCTGCGCCAGGTCGAGCGTCCGGTGGTGCTGGTGGAGCGCCTGGTCACGGTGATGGCGCCCATCGTGCGCGAGATCGCCGCGCACTCGCTGTCGCCCACCGAGCTGGTGCTGCGCCGCCCCATCAGCGCCGATCACCGCGAGGAGATCTTCGTCCCCAAGGCCGAGCTGACGCGCAAGCTGGAGGCGCTGCCCGAGTCGGAGCGCGCCATGTTCGAGCCGCTCGGCCTGCTCGAGCTCGACGGCCCGACGCGCCTCGACATCAAGCCGGTCAAGGCCGCCCCGGCGCGCCCGCGCGACGCGGTGGTGTCGTCGTCCTCCGTGCCCGCGACCTCGGGCACCATCGCCCCGCGCCCCGGCGCCGCGCGCCTCGCCACCGAGGACGACTGGATCCCGATCGACGACGACTCCGCCGACCCCACCATCACCAAGCAGCCACCGACCTCCAAGTAGCGACCGGCGCGCCACCATCGACGCGCTGACCCGCCCGTGAGAGGATCTGCGGCTGGCTGGTGAGGTCGCTGGAGGCCGCATGCGCGCGCTGCTGTGCAAGGAGTACGGACCGCCGTCGAAGCTGGTGGTCGCCGAGGTGCCCGACCCGGTGGCCGGGGACCGGCAGGTCGTGCTGCGCGTGCTCGCCGCCGGGGTCAACTTCCCCGACGTCCTCATCATCCAGAACAAGTACCAGTTCAAGCCGCCGCTGCCGTTCTCGCCCGGCGGCGAGTGCGCCGGCATCGTCGAGTCGGTGGGCGCCAAGGTGCAGCACCTCGGCCCCGGCGATCGCGTCATCGCCTTCACCGGCCACGGCGCCTTCGCCGAGAAGGTGGCGTGCGATGCGCGCACTGTGGTGCCGATGCCGGAGGAGCTCGACTTCGTGACCGCGGCGTCGTTCGTGATGACCTACGGGACCTCGTATCACGCGCTGAAGGATCGCGCCGCGCTGCAGCCGGGCGAGACGCTGCTGGTGCTGGGAGCGTCGGGCGGGGTCGGCCTCGCGGCCATCGAGCTGGGCAAGGCGCTGGGCGCGCGCGTCATCGCGGCGGCCTCGACCACCGACAAGCTGATGGTGTGCCGGCAGCACGGCGCCGACGAGCTTCTGAACTACGAGAGCGAAGATCTCGAGCAGCGCATCAAGGAGCTGACCGGCGACAAGGGCGCTGACGTGATCTACGACCCCGTGGGCGGACGCTACACCGAGGCGGCGCTGCGGGCCTCGGCCTGGCGCGGACGCCACCTGGTGATCGGCTTTGCCAGCGGGGAGATCCCTGCGATCCCCGCCAACCTGACGCTGCTCAAGGGCTGCGCCGTGCTGGGGGTGTTCTGGGGTGACTTCGCCAAGCGCGAACCGGGAGGGCTGATGAGTGACCTCAGGGAGCTGTTCGCGATGCTGCGCGAGGGCAAGCTCCGGCCGCGCATCGCGCCGCCGTATCGTCTCGAGGAGGGCGCCGAGGCCATCACCGAGCTGATGGAGCGCAGGGTCTCGGGCAAGCTCGTCATCACACCAGGGCCAGGGCCAGGGCCAGGGCCAGGGCGCGGGCCGCTGCCGGGGCCACAGAAGGAGGCGCAGCCATGAAGCCGCTGTCACCGACCGACGCCATGTTCCTGTGGCTGGAGCAGCGTCGCCACCCGATGCACGTGGCCGGCCTGCAGCTCTACACGCCGCCGCCAGGGGCCGGGAAGGACTTCGTCAAGGAGCTGCTCGAGGGCTGGCGCAAGCACACCGTGGCGCAGCCGCCCTTCAACCTGCGCGCGCGCTTCCGCCTGGGCCACTGGTTCTGGGAGGACGACACCGAGTTCGAGCTCGACTACCACGTGCGCCACTCGGCGCTGCCGCAGCCGGGGCGCATCCGCGAGCTGCTGGCGCTGGTGTCGCGGCTGCACGGGGCGCTGATGGATCGCACCCGGCCGCTGTGGGAGCTCAACGTCATCGAGGGGCTGGCCGACGGGCGCATCGCGGTCTACGCCAAGGTGCACCACGCCATGTTCGATGGCGTCGCGGCGGCGCGCATGCTGGCCGCGGTGCTGTCGGAGGATCCCGGCGAGGAGCGCCCGCCGCTGTGGGCGCAGCGCCGGCAGGCGCGCACGCCGCACGCCGAGACCGCGCCGACGCCGGCGCCGACGCCGAGCCGCTTCGAACCGCTGCTGGGCGTGCTGCGCGCGGGCGCCGAGATCATGCCGGGCATCGGCAGCGGGCTGTGGGAGATCGTGCGCGCGGCGCACCTGCACCCGTCGGACGCCAAGCCATTCCAGGCCCCGCCCACGATGTTCAACGTGGCCATCTCGGGCTCGCGGCGCTTCGCGGCGCAGTCGTACTCGCTGGAGCGCATCAAGGCGCTGGGCAAGGCGGCCGGCGCGACCGTCAACGACGTCACCCTGGCGGTGTGCTCGGGCGCGCTGCGGCGCTACCTGCAGGCGCAGAACGCCCTGCCCGACAAGCCGCTGATCGCGATGGTGCCGGTCTCGGTGCGCTCGGCGGATCACGAGGAGGGTGGCAACCACGTCGCCATGCTGCTGGCCAACCTGGCCACCCACGTGGAGGACCCGCTGGCGCGCCTGAAGCTGATCAAGGAGTCGACCAGCGCCGCCAAGGAGCGCCTGGCCAAGATGTCGCGCCTGGAGCAGGTCGCGCACGCGGCGGCGATGGCGACCCCGATGGGGCCCAGCATCCTGACCGGCTATGCCCGCAAGCGGCCCATCTTCAACCTGGTGATCTCGAACGTGCCGGGGCCGAAGAAGCCGCTGTACATGAACGGGCTGCCGCTGGACGAGATCTACCCGGTGTCGATCCCGATGGACTACATGGCGCTGAACATCACCATCGGCGGCTACTGCGATCAGCTGGGGTTCGGCTACACCGCGTGCCGGCGCTCGGTGCCCGGGCTGCAGCGCTTCCTCGATCACACCGACGACAGCCTGCGCGAGCTGGAGGCGTCGCTGGGGCTGGACCAGCCGGCGGCGGCGGCCGCGGCGGCGGTGGCCTCAGCCGTGGTGCCTGCTGCCGTTGCTCCCGACGCCGGCGGCGGCGACGGGGCCAGCGAAGAAGTCCGCGAGTAGCGCGGCGAGCTCCTGCGGGCGCTCTTCCTGCAGGAAGTGGCCGCAGTCGGGCAGCTCGGTCAGCGTCGCCTGCGGCAGCTCGCGGGCGACGCGGCGCATCGTCGTGGCGACGTCGGGCAAGATGCGGTCGCGCGCGCCATAGATGATGCGCACCGGCGCGCGCAGCTGGGGCAGCGTGGTCGCGATGTGGCGCAGGCCGCGGGCGCTGAGGCCGAGGGCGGACTTCAGCAGCGCGGCGCGCGCGGCGCGGGTCTGCAGCGGCGCCTGGGTGCCGGCGATGGTGTCGGGCTGCAGGCGGCGCTTGTCGGCGACCCCGAGGTGCATGGCGAAGCGCAGGCCGGCGGCGCTGGTCAGCAGCGAGCGCACCCCGGGGATCATGCAGGCCACCCCGAAGGCGATCACTGCGGCCGACAGCTCGGGATAGACCAGGGTGTTGAGCAGGGCCAGGCGCTCGATGCGCGGCAGGTTGCTGCAGGCCCAGTACAGGCCGACCGGGCCGCCGAGATCGTGCACCACCAGGCCGAGGCGGTCGAGGCCGAGAGCGGCGCTGAAGCCGTCGAGCGCGCGGGCGTAGAAGTCGAAGCTGTAGCGCACGTCGAGCGGCTTTTCCGAGCGCCCGAAGCCGGGCAGATCGAGCGCGATGGCGCGGCGCCCGGCGGCGGCCAGGCCGGGCAGGATGTTGCGGTACAGGAACGACGACGTCGGCCAGCCATGCAGCAGCAGCACCGGCTCGCCGCTGCCGCACTCGAGATAGTGCAGGTCGAGCCCGGCGGCGGTGACATGGCGCGAGTGCACCGGCGGGCTGGACGTGGGCAGCGTCATGGCCCGCGAGTGTACCGCGCGCGTGACCGTGACCGTGACCGTGACCGTGACCGTGACCGTGACCGTGACCGTGACCGTGCCGCCATGCGCCCCGCCCTCCGAAATTGCCTGTCCCCTGTGGCCTGTCGCCTGTCGCCTGCCCTGAAAATACAGGTCTAAGCCGCGAGTTTCTCTACGTGCACGTGGTAGCCAAGGGATTCGATTCGCTTGATGTAGCTCTTCACGGTTCGGCCTTCGCTGAGCTGGTCGAGGTAG
>JADYYK010000049.1 GCA_020853705.1 Deltaproteobacteria bacterium | reverse complement strand
CCCTCACCGAGCGCGCCCAGCGTGGTCAGCGCCTTGGCCAGCGCCTCACCGTCGGCAGGCATGGCCAGCTCGGGGCCGCTGTAGTTCAGCGCCAGGGTGACGTGGAACTCCTTCGTGCTCGGGCTGGTGCTCGTGCTCGTGCTCGTGCTCGTGCTCGTGCTCGTGCTCGTCCTCGTGCTCGCCCGCGGCTCCAGCGCCGCGCCCGCGCGCCACGCCAGCCCCGTCACCGCCTTGCGCTCGCGTGCCAGGGCCAGCGTGATCTCACGCAACGCGCGCGGGAAATCGCCGCGATTGCCGTCCGCCGCGCGCTCGACCGCGGCGATCGCATAGTCGTCGTTCAGCGCCACCGCCATCGCCACCGAGCGGCCACCACCGCTGCCGTCGCTGCTGCCCCAGCTCCACCTGCGCATGCTCGCGCCCGCGCCGCCCGCGCCGCGCTTGCGCATGAGCAGCCACAGCACCAGCGCGACGCCGATACCGACGACGACGATGACCGTGACCACCAGGTTCGTGCCGTGCACGCGCCCATCGTACCGGTGACGAAACCTTCCCGCGAGTGAAACCCAGATGGTGTTAAGCTCGATCCCCGCGATGACTCCCATCGATCTGACGCACGTCGATCTCTCAGACGTGGAGAAGGACGTGTTCAAGCTGGCCAAGGACGCCGGCCTGGTCCCCTTCCGCGGCCTGTTCGAGCCGGACGACTTCCGCACCATTGCCTGGGACACCCACGGCGACCCCGACCCCGAGGCCTTCCTGGCCGTGGCCAAGCGCCTCGAGGTCCGCGTCCTCATCATCTACCGCGCCGAGCTGGAAGAGCAGATGATCGCGGACGCGATGGTGTCGGAGGATCCCGGCGTCGACATCCTCGACCTCGACGAGCGCCGCGCCCACAACGCCGCCGTCGGCACGCTGCGCTCGCACATCGGCCACGTCGGCAGCCTGACGCTGGCCTTCGTGCACCAGGACATCTGCTACACGTTCACCCTGCTGGTGCCCTGGTTCGAGCACTTCCTGGCCCTGCGCCAGGTCGTCGCCGACGTCGAAGAGGCCGAGCTCGAGAGCGATGACGACGAGCAGGGCGTCGACGAACGCAACTGAGTTAGCTTGGTAGGGTGTCCATGAAAACGATGCGAATCTGTGCAAGTTTCTGCGCCCTAGCGCTGGCTATCGCGGGCTGTGGTGACGACGACGACACCACGCTGGTGCCCGACGGCGGCGCCGCCGACGCCTCCACCGATGCCACCACCATGGTCGACGCCGGCGCTCCGGCCGAGCACCTGGCGCAGACCGACCTGTACTCGAACTTCGCGGCCCGCACCATCAACCCGGCCCTGATCGAGTACATCCCCGCCCACGCGCTGTGGTCCGACGGCGCCCTCAAGCGGCGCTGGATGTCGCTGCCGGCGGGCGCCAAGATCGACACCTCCGACATGAACCACTGGCGCTTTCCGATCGGCACGCGCTTCTACAAGGAATTCGCCGCCCCCGGCGGCAACGGGATCTACGAGACCCGCCTCATCGAGGTCACCGGGGTCGACGAGTTCCGCATGGTCAGCTTCGTGTGGAACGCCGCCCAGACCGACGCCATGGCCACGCCCGACGGCGCGCTCAACGTGAACGGCAGCCAGCACGACGCGCCGTCCAGCGCCGACTGTCGCACCTGCCACCGCGGTGAGCCCGGCCGCATCCTCGGCTTCTCGGCCATGCAGCTGTCGAGCCCCGGGATGGGCGGGTCGTCGCTGCTGAGCACGCTGACGGCGCAGAACAAGCTCAGCAACGCGCCCGCCAGCAGCGCCGGCTACCCGGTGCCCGGCAACGCCACCGAGTCGGCCGCCATCGGCTACCTGCACGCCAACTGCGGCCACTGCCACAACCCCGACACCCCGGTCTACAACCAGACCCAGATGGTGCTGCGCTACGACATCACGGCGACCACGGTGGCGACCACCAACGTGTACACCACCGCGGTGGGCCAGGCGCTCATGTCGGCCTCCTACACCTCCAACCCCGCCCACGCCGCCGAGACGCGCATCACGCCCGGCAACCACATGCTGAGCGCCATCTGGGTGCGCATGAACGCGCGCGGCAACAACGATCAGATGCCGCCGCAGCCCTTCACCGAGCTGCCGGACGACGCCGCGACCGGCGGAGGACTCGCCAAGGTCGCGGCCTGGATCGACAGCCTCACGCCGTAGGCGTGGGGACCACCGGCGGCAGCGCCCCGCCAGCGCGCGCCGCCTGCTTGCCGGCCCGCCGCGCCAGCACCATCAGGACGATGCCGACCACGATGATGCCCAGCGCGGGGATCACGATGGCGGTACCGACGCCGTCGATGCTCTTCTCGGCCACGTCCTTCATGATCTTCTGCAGGCTGGGCGGCAGCCCGCTGGCCTGACTGTCGACCAGGTCCACGGCGCGCTCCACGATGGTGCCGCGGGCCGCGGCCCAGGCCAGAAAGCCGGCGGCGCCCGCGATCAGGAGCGCGCTGCCCGGCCACAGCAGGCGACGGCGCCGGTCGTCACGGAACAGGAAGAACAGCCCCAGCGCGCTCAGCACCACGACCGCGGCGCACACCGGCCTGAGCCAGGTCGCGGTGGCGTCGAGCGACTGGATGATCTCGAGCTTGCTCTCCAGCTTGGCGTTCTGCGCCGGCGTGGGGCCGAACATCAGGTGCACGCCGGTCTCGTTCTCGAGCTTGCGCACGAAGCGGTTCTCGCTGATCTCCCGGATCTTGTCCTGGATCAGCCCCTCGATGGTCACCAGCGCGGCCATGCGGATGGCGTTGGCGACGTTGTTCTGTCCGAGCTGCTCGCGCATCGCGCCCGCGATGGACTCGTAGTCCTGCGACCCGGGCTCCAGCTTGGTCGATTGCATGAGCAGCCCGATCACTGTCTCGTGGTCCTCGGGTGGGATGGGGAAGCTGGGGATGGCCGACGGCGGCATGCCGTCCTGGCCCAGCACGGCGAGGACCTTCTGGAACTCGGCCACGAACTCCTCGCCCGAGGCGGCCTCCTGCACCGGCAGCTGCTTGAGCAGCTCGGTGGTCGCGTTGATGGCGAAGTCGTGCAGCCCCTGCACGATGGGGGTGATGTCCAGGGTCAGGTCCAGCTTCTGGCCATCCTTGAGGTAGCCCACCAGCTGGCCCACGATGGCGTCGACGATGGTGCGCAGATACTCCGGCTTGATGAGCTCCTTCAGGGTCACCACGACCTTGTCGCGCGGCACGTCGATGCCCCCGAGCAGGGCGTCGACCTGGGGCGCGAAGGCCGGATCCATCAGCAGGTCGTCGTACAGCCGATCATAGACGTGGCTGTCGGCCAGCGCCTCCTGGTAGTAGCTCTGGTCGACCAGCCGCGCCTCGACGGCGTGCATGGCCACGAAGCCGGCAAACCCTGCCACCAGCGTCAACGCCAGCAGCGCACCCAGTGCCTTCTTGCCCCCCATCGTGCCCAGAACGATAGCGGAAAGCCTGTGTGATCGCACGCATGGACCGCGGGGCGGCGGGGCGCTAGATTGCCGGCATGTCGATGGCGCGCGCGCGTTCGTGGTCGAGGTTGCCCTGGCTGCTCCTGCTGGCTGCGACGCCGGTGCTGGCGATGCCGCCGCACGGACGCTCGCCGGGGCCGCCCGCGGGGCAGGCCGGCGCCGCGCCGCCCGGCGACCCGGGTGAGCCCATCCCCGGCGTGTCACCGCAGCCGACCGCGGCGCCGGCGCCGTCACCGACCCCGCCGCCCAAGCCGACCGCGCCGATCCGCATCGGCATCACCACCTGGATCGCGCACGCGCCGGGCTTCGTCGCGGCCGGCGGCCTCAGCACGGTGAAGGGCTCGCTGCTCGACAAGGCGGGCGTCGACGTGAAGTTCGTGGTCAACGACGATCCCGCGGCGGCCAAGGCGGCCTTCGGGCGCGGCGAGCTCGATCTGGTGACCACCACGCTGGACGCCTTCGCGACCGAGGGGCCGACCTGGGGCGGCGCACCGGCGCACATCATCCTGCTGGAGTCGTACAGCCGCGGCGCCGACGGCGTGGTGGTGGCGGCCGAGATCGGCGGCGCCGAGGACCTGGCGCTCAAGAAGGTCACCGTGATCGACTCCTCGGCCACGCGCTTTCTGCTCAACTATGTGCTCGACGCCGCCGGGCTCAGCGGCTCGCAGCGGCCCGAGGTGGCGCTGGTCGCCGACGGCGCCACCGCCAAGGACGACTTCCGCAAGGGCGGCGTGCAGGGCGCCGTGGTGTGGGAGCCCTACCTCGGCGAGGCGGTCGCCGAGCGCGGCGGCGCGCGCCGGCTGCTCACGACCACGCAGGCGTCGGGCCTGATCGCCGACGTCCTCATCGTGCGCGACGACGTGCTGGCCAGGGACGCCGAGCGCCTGGGCAAGCTGGTCGCGGCCTGGTACGCGGCGGCCAATGACGTCCGCGTCAACGCCAAGGCGGCGCTGCCCAAGATCGCGACCGCGCTGGCGCTGGAGCCGGCCGACGTGACCTCGATGATGAACAACGTGGCGCTGGCCTCGCGCGAGGACATGCTGGCGCTGGGTGACCCCGTGGGAGGCAAGGCCGGGCGCACCCGCTTCGAGCGGCTGGCCGCGGCGGCGGCGCGCCTGCTCGGCCGCGGCAAGCCGCCCGAGCTGAACCTCATCAACTACGACCTGGCCAGGGCGGCCAAGGCCATCCCGGTCAAGAAGGCCAAGCTGACCCTGCCCGTGACCTCGCGCCATCTGCTGCGGTTCGGCCGCAGCCTGCGCTTCACGGCGGGGGCCGATGTGCTGGACCCGACGTCGGACGCCACCCTGGACGCGCTGGGCGAGCTGCTCACCTTCATCCCGGTCGCGCGCGTGCGCGTGGAGCCGGCGGCGGCGGGCCGGGGCTCGCTGTCGGTGCTGGGCAAGCAGCGCGCCACCGCCATCGCCAAGGCGCTGGCCGACCGCTTCGGGGTCGAAGCCGCCCGTATCCTTGCGCCTGCCCCGCGGCCCGCGCCAGTGGGTGCCGCGGCGCCCGAGGATACCGTCTGGATCAGCGTCGAACTGTGAGCTAATCTCACCCCCTCTCTGGGAAGAAGGGGTGAAGAGATGGCTGGATTCTTTTCGCGCATCGGCAACCTCTGGCGGGGCTTCGTCAGCTTGTGGTTGCGCGACATCGAGGTGAAGCACCCGGAGATCGCGTACGAGAACGCGATCAACGGGATGATCGAGAAGTACACCTCTCTCAAGAAGGCGACCGCCGGCATCATCCGTCGCCGCGAGGAGATCGAGTCGCGCCTGGCCGCGGCCAAGACCGAGCTGGAGCAGGTCACCGCGGACCTCAACACCGCGGTCGAGACCAACCAGCAGGACCTCGGCATGGTCCTGATCCAGAAGCAGGCCCAGCTGCAGAAGGACGTCACCGAGCTCGGCAACGAGATGACGGTGGCGGCCAGCGACGCCGAGAGCGCCAAGGCCTCGCTGGTGCAGGTGCAGAGCGAGATCAAGAAGCTCAAGGCCGAGAAGGACAACATGCTGGCCAAGATGGCGTCGGCACAGGCGCGCCTCCGCATCCAGGAGCAGCTCGATGGCCTGTCGGTCGACGCCGAGGTCAAGGCGCTCGACAACGTGCGCGAGCACATCAAGACCACGGTCGCGGCCGCCAACCTGGGCAAGGAGCTCGGCGAGAGCGATCTCGACAACCGGCTCAAGGCGCTGCGGGCCAAGACCGGCGACGTCACCTCCAAGCAGCAGTGGGAGCAGATGCAGCAGGCTGCAGCTGCGCGCAAGGCCTCACAGAAGACCATGTGATCGTCGGACGTCGTGGCGTTCTGGAAGCGGGGCGGGGGCAAGACGGCAGCGCGCACGGACCGGCTGGTCGAGGCCGTGCGCGCGCTGTCGGTCGACGACGGCGAGCGCGTCACCCGGCTGGAGCAGCGCCGGCTGGAGATCACGGCACGCACCAAGAAGTCGAAGGTGCTGACGCGCCTCCTCGCGGCGGAGCTCGGCAAGCTGGAGAAGCTGGTCGACGACTTCCTGGCCATGTCGCTGTCGCGCACGCGCTGTGAGAGCGCCCTGCGTGGCACCCCACTGGCGGAGCTGGAGGCCGAGCTGCGGCGCTGCGAGGACGGCGCGGCCAGCGCGCTGGATCCCGAGCGCCGCGAGCTGGCGCGCATGAACCGCGACGTGCTGATGGCGCGGCGCGACAAGCTCGACGAGCTGCGCGCGCACGTGTCGCGGCTGCGCGCACAGCTCGACCTCATCGAGAACACGTTCAAGCTGGTGGCTGACGAGGTGCGCGAGATGGAGGTCACCCAGGTCATGGGCGAGGGCATGTCGGCCAAGCTGGAAGAGGTGCTGGACGGCGTCCAGATCGTGCTGGCCATCGAGGCCGACAAGCGACAGATGCTGGGGCTGTAGGGAAGCGGGAGCAGGAGAGAGACATGGCGACGACACGGGCCACGACGAACCGCGTACTGCCGGGCTGGGCCGACGAGCTGCGCAAGCGCTACCTGCGCAACGAGGCCTCGTTCTTCGTGCTGCACGGCAACGTGTACGACACCCTGCTGTTCGACGGCCAGCTGATGCAGGTGCCGGAGTTTCTGGCCACCGTGCTGTTCGACGGCTCCAAGAACGTCATCGTGCGCTACAACGTGTCGACCGGCGCGCGCTTCGTGAAGAAGTCGTCGCAGATCGAGGGCCTCGAGCAGCTCTTGCTGGAGCGCACGCCCGACAAGGTGCTGCCGGTGCTGGAGCGCGCGCTGTTCACCCAGGACAAGATGGCGGTCCTGATGGAGTACGCCGAGATGCTGGGGCCGATGGGCGACGCCGGCATGATGATGGACTTCGACCGCGCCAGCGTGGTGTCGCTGCACCGCTGGTCGCTGGCGCCGCAGATCGCGCAGGCCGACAACATCGTGGTGCTGATCACCGAGACGCTGAGCGAGCTGAACTCCAAGATCGTGTCGAACCCGCGGGTGGCCACGGTCAAGGTGCCGATGCCCGACGCCGCCGAGCGCGGCGCGCTGATCAGGCACCTCGACAAGGACATCGAGCCGAGCTGGGCCGACCGGCTGACCGAGATCACCGCCGGCCTCAAGACCATCCAGATCCAGGGCATCGTGCAGCAGCCGCCGGCCATCGAGGGCGAGGCCGACCAGCGCCTGCGCTTCATCAAGGGGCTGCTCGGCGGCGGCGCCGCGGCCGAGGAGCGCGCGCGCAAGCTGACCGCGATGACCGCGGGCATGACCGAGGCCGAGATCAAGGACCTCATCGCGCCCGGCGGCGCCCCGGTGCCGCCGGCTGGCGCCGGAGGGCCCTCCAAGGAAGACGAGGAGCGCAAGCAGATCCTGACGCTGATCGCCAAGCGCAAGCGCGAGATCATCGAGCGCGAGTGCTTCGGCCTCATCGAGTTCGTCGAGCCCGAGCACGACTTCTCGGTGGTCGGCGGCATCGATGAGGTCAAGAAGGAGCTCAGCGCGGTGGCCAAGAACATCCGCGAGGGGCGCCGCAACCGCGTCCCCATGGGCATGCTGTTCACCGGGCCGATGGGTACTGGCAAGACCTTCGTGGCCGAGGCCTTCGTCAAGGAGTCGGGCCTCACCGCCATCAAGCTGAAGAACTTCCGCAGCAAGTGGGTCGGCGCCACCGAGTCGAATCTGGAGAAGATCCTCGGGGTCATCCAGGGCATCGGGCAGGTCATCGTCATCATCGACGAGGGTGACCGCGCCTTCGGCAACGGCGAGGGCGGCGAGGGCGACGGCGGCACCGGGTCGCGCGTGATCGGACGCATCAAGGAGTTCATGTCCGACACAACCAACCGCGGCCGCGTGCTCTTCATCCTGATGACCAACCGGCCCGATCGGCTCGACATCGACATCAAGCGGGCCGGCCGCCTGGACCGCAAGATCCCGTTCCTGTATCCGCAGACCTCCGAGGAGGTCGAGCAGATCCTCATGGCCCAGGTGCGCAAGCACAAGCTGCAGGAAGCGCTGGAGTTCCCGCGTGATCGCGCCACCATCAGCGATCGCATCGTGGGCTACTCCAACGCCGACTTCGAGGCGCTGGTGCTGCTCGGCAACGAGTACGCCAGCGATCGCGGGCCGGAGTCGCCCATCACGGTCGACGACTTCGTGCGCGCAGTCGGCGACTACCTGCCCTCGCGCGACACCGAGATGCTCGAGTTCATGGAGCTGCTCGCGGTGTTCGAGGCCTCGAACCGCCGCATGCTGCCCAAGAAGTACGCCACGCTCACCGTCGACCAGCTGACCGAGAAGCTGGCCTTCTACAAATCCAAGATCGGCACCCGCCGCTAGCGCCTGGCTCGAGAGCCAAAGGAGACGTCATGGACTTCTTTCCCGAGATCGACATCACCCAGAAGCAGGCCGAGGCCATCGCACGCGGCATGTACGCGGTGGCGCGCGCCGACGGCGACGTCCACCCGCGCGAGAGCGCCCTGCTGAGCGACTTCTTCGCCGACGCCATCGACGGCCGCGCGCCCGACATGGCCGCGCTGGCGCGCGATCCCGACATCCTTCCCGAGACGCTGGCTGCCGCGCTGGTCAGCACCGAGCACCGCAAGCTGTTCGTCAAGAGCTGCGTGCTGCTGGCCTACGCCGACGGCTCGTTCGAGGGCCCCGAGGCCGAGAAGGTGGCCGTCTACGCCGCCGCGCTGGGCATCGACAGCGCCACCCTGCGCGACCTCGAGGAGCAGGTGAAGGACTACCTCATCGCCCACCTCAGCGGCCTCAGCAACACCGCCGCGGTCGTCGAGGTCGCCAACGAGCTGAACGTCAAGAAGTAGGCCTCAGCCCACCAGTCAGTTCCCACTCGGGGTGACCGATCGATCCACCTGCACCGGGTCCGCCTCGTCGGCCGCCGTCCCCGCCGCTACACCTGTACCCGCACCGCTTCCGTTTCCGCCCGCGCCTGCACCCCCTGCGCGCGCGGCCAGCACCCGCTTGGCGTAGCCCTGCACCTCGGGCACCAGGTCGGGCGCGGCCGAGCTCCTGATCCGCACGATCGACCCGGGATATTGCAGGATGCCGTGCGCCATCGAGTAGCCGGGGAGCACGCCGGGGTCGCTCCAGCGGTACAGGAAGCGGGCGTCCTTCGGCGCCAGGTTGACGCAGCCGTGGCTGCGCGCCTCTCCGAAGCGGTCGTGCCAGTACGCGGTGTGCAGCGCCAGATCGCCCGCGAAGTACTGCGTCCACGGCACCGTGGCCACCGAGTAGGGCTCCTCGTCGCCCATCTGGCCGTTCATGTCGGTCTCGGCGAACTTGACGTAGATCCGGTACACGCCGGGGCGCGTCGGCCACTTCTTCTGCCCGGTCGACACCAGCGTCGCGAACACCGGACGCTCGCCCTCATAAGCCACCAGGGTCTGCTGCGCGGTGTCGACGTCGATCCACTTCTCGTCCGGCAGCAGGCCCGGCGGCGGCGGCGCCACCCGCGCGATGCGCAGGTCGGGGGCCGGCAACCACGACCGGGCCGACACCCGGACCCGGGCGCGCGCGGCGTCATCCTCCAGCACCGGCACCACGCTGCGGAAGGGGTGGCCGCCGACGCTGCCCTTCTTGTTGTCGCGCGGCGCGATCCACGCCAGCGGCAGCGCCTTGCCGGGCCCGTCACCCAGCTCCACGCCCGCGAACTCGGCCGGCTTCAGCGGCGCGATCCTGGAGGCCTGCACCAGCTCACCCGAGGTGATCTTCCAGTACAGCTTGTTGTCGACCTCGACCTCGTCGACGCGGCGCAGCTTGACCGAGCCCGCCAGCGTCCGCGTCGGCTTCAGCGCCAGTACATCGGCCGGCGTCTTGTACGCATCGGTCGGTTCGCGCAGCACGCCGTAGACGCCAGGCACCAGCTCGCCGTCCTTGAGCCGGGGCAGCTCGACCCCGGTGGGCGCCTTCTTGGAGCCCTCCAGGTAGCGGTCACAGACCCAGCCGCCGTCCTGGATCTCGATCCACCAGCCCTTGCAGCCGTTGCCGTGCGCCCACGCCAGCACCGGCACCCGGGTGTCCTGCGCCACCGTGCCGCGCGCCTTGGCCTCCGGGTTGGGCTCGACGCGGACCACGATCGACCGCCGGAGGCGCACCGACCTGATGTCGTCGCCGTAGGGGGGCGCCTCGGGCTTGGGGGCCGGGCGCACCGCCACCGCGGCGTCCACGGCTTGCACCAGCGGTGCGACGACGCCAGCGTCGACCGCCGCTGGCGGCCGCGCTGCCTTGCGCCCGCAGCCCACCAGCGCGAGCGCGCAGCCCAGCACCAGGCCCTGGGCGCTATTCGGTCGCGGTCGCATCGATTGGCACCGCGGCCACGCGCGGCTCCGGCAGCAGCGGCAGGCGCACCGTGAAGGCGCTGCCCTCGCCCTCGCGCGACTCCACCGAGATGCCCCCGCCATGGGCCAGCACGATGGCGCGCGTGATGTACAGCCCGAGGCCCAGCCCCGCGAAGCCCATCGCCGGGGTCTTGGTCGAGCGCCCGTGCTTCTCGAAGATGACCGGCAGGCTGTCGGACGGGATGCCGAGGCCCTTGTCGCGCACGGTGGCCAGGGCGACCGCCCCCTCGCGGCGCAGCTCGAGCACGATGGGCCCCTTGTCGGGCGTGGTGAACTTGATGGCGTTGGTGAGCAGGTTGGCGAACACCTGCGACAGCCGCTGGGCGTCGGCGTCGACCCGCAAGATCTCCTCGTTGCTGCGGAACTTGATCTCGCGACGCGGGTTGCCCAGCCGCGCCTCGTCCACCGCGGTGCGCGCCAGCGCCACCAGGTCGACGGTGTCGCGCTCCAGCGTCAGGGTGCCGGCGTCGACGCGCGCGGCGTCGGTCAGGTCGCGGATCAGCCTCTGCATGCGGTCGATCGACGCGTCCACGCGCTGCAGCAGCGCGCGCTCGGTCGAGCCCTCACGCATGACGCGATCCAGCACCTGGCTTATTCCACGAATCGCCACCAGCGGCGTCTTCAGCTCGTGCGAGGCCACCATCAGGAAGTCGTCGCGCATCTTGCGGGTCTGGATCAGCACCCCGAGGCGGCGCGCCAGCTCGCGGTGAAAGCCGCCCGCCAGCGCCGCGGTCACCAGCATGACCAGGATGCGCAGCACGACCACGTCCTTGCTGCGCTCCAGCGGATCGCCGTGCAGCCACGCCGCCCCCAGGTACATGCCCGCGCACAGGAAGGCCGACACCATGACCGCGCGCAGCCCGAAGCGCATCGCCACGCTGACCAGCAGCGGATACAGCAAGAGGTAAAGCTCGCTCTGGTAACCGCCGGTGGCATACATCGCCATGGTCACGGTGATGAAGTCGAACGAGACCCCGATGTAGGCGCGCAGGTACGCGTGTCGATGGCCGCGGAACAGCCACAGCACCTGCACGGCCGCGTGCGAGCAGGCCGCCACGATGGTGACCACCACCAGATCGGGGCGGTACTTGGGGTGGGCCAGGTCAACCAGCCCGAAGATGATGCCGGCCAGGCCGACCACGAAGGCCAGCCGCAGCCAGGCGACGCGCCACTCGACGTGGATCAGCTGCTCGAGCTGCTCCTGATCTTCCCCGAACCCTGGTCCCAAGGCGACGGCCACTGCCGCCATTCTACGTGGCTTCGGACGCCCCGTTGGTGGCTTGTTCGACGCACTTGACCAGCTCGTCGAGGTGGAACGGCTTCTCCAGGACGCCCGCGATGCGCATCGACTTTGCCGCGGTGCGCACGGTGTGGTGCGCCGAGATGAGCACGATCGGGATGCCGGCGGTCTCGGGGTGCGTGCGCAGCTGCTCCTGCACCTTGAAGCCGTCGGCCTCCGGCATCATGAGGTCGAGCAGGATGACGTCAGGCCTATGCTGCTGCGCCAGC
Organism: Deltaproteobacteria bacterium; assembly: GCA_020853705.1. Taxonomy (GTDB): domain Bacteria; phylum Myxococcota_A; class Polyangia; order Haliangiales; family JADYYK01; genus JADYYK01. The sequence goes on along the minus strand of JADYYK010000049.1, from coordinate 3,787 downwards.
CGCATGGCGTCGCGGGCATAGCCCGACGTCCACACCTGGTACCCCGACACCTGCAGCATCAGCTCGAGCGTCTCGAGCGTGGGCAGGTCGTCGTCGATGACCAGTACACCCTTCTTCGGCCCCATACCCTCCCTACCCCCCCTCCGGTGGTCCAGGAGAATGCTCCCACGCGCTGCCGCGGGCAAGCCTTTGTCGGCTGGTCCGTGTCACTTGTCCCCGGCTCTGATGGTGACCGATCGGCCGTGCGCGTCCAGCCCTTCCACCGTGGCCAGCGCCACGATGTCCTCGGCCTGCTCGGCCAGGGCGGCGGCGGAGTACTCGATCACCGTGGTCCGCTTGATGAAATCCCACACCCCCAGGGGCGAGGCCCAGCGCGCGGTGCCGGCCGTGGGCAGCACATGGTTGGGCCCGGCCACATAGTCACCGACCGCCTCCGGTGTGTGGGATCCCACGAAGATTGCACCCGAGGTGCGCAGCGCCTCGACCCAGCTGCGCGCGTCGGCGACCACCAGCTCGGTATGCTCGGGGGCGAAGCGGTTGGCGAAGCGCACCGCCTCGGCGAGGTCGGCGACCACCACCGCGACGCCCTGGCCGCGCAGCGCGGCCTCGGCGATCTCGCGCCGCGGCAGGGTGGCGACCTGGCGTACACACTCGGCGGCGACGGCGTCGGCCAGCGCGCGCGACGGCGTGACCAGGACCGGCCACGCGGCGGTGTCATGTTCCGCCTGCGACAGCAGGTCGGCGGCCACGTGGCGCGGGTCGGCGGCGGCGTCCGCGATGACCAGGATCTCCGACGGACCAGCCACGCTGTCGATGTCGCAGGTGCCGAAGACCAGGCGCTTGGCCGCGGCGACATAGGCGTTTCCCGGACCCACGATCTTGTCACAGCGCGGCACCGTGGCGGTGCCGTAGGCCAGCGCGCCGATGGCCTGGGCGCCGCCGATCTGGAACACCCGGTCGACCCCGGCGATGCGCGCCGCGGCCAGCACCTCGGGCGATGGCCCCGGGGTGACCAGCACGACCTCGCCGACGCCGGCCACCGCGGCCGGCACCGCGGTCATCAGCACCGACGACGGATAGCGCGCGGTGCCGCCCGGGGCGTACAGCCCGACCCGGGCCAGCGGATCCACCCGCAAGCCCAGGGTGGCGCCGCCGGCCTCGAACGACCAGGCCTGCTCGCGCTGGCGGACATGGAAATGGCGGATGCGCTCGGCAGCGCGCTCCAGGGCGCGCTGCACCGCGGGGGCGACCCCGTCGGCGGCGCGCTGCCACTCGGCGGCGGGCACCTCGAGGGTGGCGGCGGTGAGGGTGCGCTGCTCCAGGCGCGCGGTCCACTCCAGCAGCGCGGCGTCGCCGCGGGCGCGCACGTCGTCCACGATGGCGCGGGCGCGGTCCTCGATCTCGCGCGGCAGGTCGGCGCCGCGATCACACAGGCGGGCACACGTGGAGACATAGTCGGGATCGGCAGGCGCGACGACCTTCAGCATGAGGGCGCTAAGGATAGATCGCGGAGTAGCGCTTCACGAGCCCAGAAGGCACCTTGCGCACGCCGCGGCCACCGATCTTGACGATGTAGCGCCCCGAGGCCCAGAAGGCCCAGGCCTCGTCGCCCTGACTGACGGTCATCACGCGACGACCGCCGATCTCCTTCCTGGCGACCTTGTAGCCCTCGTCGGTGGACAAGAGCTCCATCAGGCTGGCCAGGGCGCCCGCGACCCCCTTGCGGCTCTTGTACTGGGTCACGAAGACGACCGCGACATCCGATTCGGCGACGGCGGCGGCCTTGACCGCGCTGTCCCGCGCGTAGACGGCCGTGTGTGCATCCGCGGGGTTACCCTGGATCCCGATCTCGACATCCTTGACGTGCTGGTAGCGCCTGAACCACCAGCCGCCGATATCGGCCTCGACCACACGCCGCCGGGGCAGGGTCGACGACGGTCCGCAGGCCGCAAGCAGCGAGAAGGCGAGTAAACCGAGCAGGATCGTGATGCCGCGCGCGGCGCCGCGCCTTCGAGTCACTGCCCTCACGGTACCGGCCTCGCCCCCGGGGCGCAAGGGTTTGACATCGTTTGGCTCGCGGGTATAGTCACGCGCCTTTCACCAAAGCAGGGAGCGTTCATGTCGGATTTTCTGTTCACGTCGGAGTCGGTCACTGAAGGTCACCCGGACAAGATTTGCGATCAGGTGTCGGACTCGATCCTCGACGCCATCATCGCCCAGGACCCGCACTGCCGTGTGGCCTGCGAGACCCTGACCAAGACCGGCATCGTCATCATCGCCGGTGAGATCACGACCGACTGCTACGTCGACATGCCGCGCATCGTGCGCGAGACCGTGCGCAGCATCGGCTACGACCACTCCGACATGGGCTTCGACTGGAAGACCTGCGCGGTGATGACGGCGATCGAGCAGCAGTCGCCCGACATCGCGCGCGGTGTCGACCGTGGCACCAAGGAGACCCAGGGCGCCGGCGACCAGGGCATGATGTTCGGCTACGCCAGCGACGAGTCCAAGGAGCTGATGCCGCGCCCGATCCAGCTCGCGCACAAGCTGTCGCGCCGCCTGGCCGCGGTGCGCAAGCAGCAGGTCAACGGGGTCGACTTCCTGCGCCCCGACGGCAAGACCCAGGTCTCGGTGCGCTACGAGAACGACCTCCCGGTCGCGGTCGACACCATCGTGGTGTCGACCCAGCATTCGCCCGACGCCAAGAAGAAGCAGCTCGAGGAGGCCATGCGCGAGCTGGTCATCGCGCCCTCGATCCCCAAGAGCCTGATCACCTCCAAGACGCGCTATTTCATCAACCCGACCGGCCGCTTCGTGGTCGGTGGGCCGATGGGTGACTCGGGGCTGACCGGTCGCAAGATCATCGTCGACACCTACGGCGGCATGGGTCGCCACGGCGGCGGCGCCTTCTCGGGCAAGGACCCGTCCAAGGTCGATCGCTCGGCGTGCTACTACGCGCGCTACATCGCCAAGCACCTGGTCGCGGCCGGCCTGGCGCGGCGCTGCGAGGTCCAGCTGGCCTACGCCATCGGCGTGGCCCAGCCGGTGTCGATCCTGGTGCAGACCTTCGGCACCGGTCGGCTGTCGGACGACCGGCTCAGCAAGCTGGTGCGCGAGCACTTCGACTGCCGCCCCGGCGCGCTGATCGAGGAGCTCGACCTGCTCAAGCCGATCTACCGCGCCACCGCGGCGTACGGCCACTTCGGGCGCGAGGAGGGCGAGTTCTCGTGGGAGCGCACGCCCAAGCTGGCGGCGCTGCAGGCCGAGCTGCCCCGCGTGACCTCGACCAAGGCGCACAAGCGCGCGACCTCGGCCAACATGGTCGCCAACAAGGTCGTCCGCTCGTAACCATGCCCGCGCAGGACGACGAACCGTTCCCGGAACGCTGGGGCGTGGACGTCGACAAGTACCTCATCGGCGCCGGCACGGAAGTGCCGTGCGCCGAGCTCATCCCCATCTGCAAGGCGCGCTGCTGCCGGATGCCGCACTTCCTGTCGAAGCAGGATGTGGCCGAAGGCGTGCTGCGCTGGGACAAGGTCGAGCCCTATCGCATCGAGCACGCGGCCGACGGCTTCTGCGTGCACAGCGTGGTGGAGACGCGCGGGTGCGGCGTGTACCAGCAGCGGCCGGTGATCTGTCGGACCTACGACTGTCGCGACGACTGGCGCATCTGGAAGGACTTCGAGCGACGCATCCCGGCGCCCTGGGAGGCCATCGTGGATCTGGTGCAGCTCAGGGTCATCAAGCGCAGCGTGCGCAAGGCGGCGCGGCTGGCGGGTGAGGG
>JADYYK010000048.1 GCA_020853705.1 Deltaproteobacteria bacterium | reverse complement strand
GCGCCGGCGCTGCCCAGCTTCTCGCGCAGGCGCTTGACGTGGGTGTCGACGGTGCGCGTGGTGATGTCGGCGGTGATGCCCCAGACATCGGCCAGCAGCACGCTGCGCGACTGCACCCGGTTGCGTCGGTCGTACAGCGTGGTCAGCAGCTTGAACTCCAGCGCGGTCAGCTCGCGCTCGCCGCCCTCGACCCAGACCCGGTGTGCGTCGCGGTCGACCTCGAGGGCGCCGAACACGATGCGCTGCTGGGCCGGCTCGGCGGGCTCGCCGCCGCGGCGCAGGATGGCCTGCACGCGCAGCATCAGCTCGCGCACGCTGAAGGGCTTGACCACATAGTCGTCGGCGCCGACCTCGAAGCCGACCACGCGATCGATCTCCTCGCCCTTGGCGGTCAGCATCACGATGGGGGTGTCGCGCGTGCTGGAGTCGGCGCGCAGCTGCTTGCATACCTCGGTGCCCGAGAGGTCGGGCAGCATGAGATCGAGCAGCACCAGACCGGGCCGACGCTCGCGCGCCAGCTCGAGGCCGCGCAGGCCGCGCGGGGCGGTCACCACGTCATGGCCGGCCTTGCGCAGGTTGTACTCGACGACCTGGGCCAGGTCCGCCTCGTCTTCGATCACCAGGATGAGCGTCATCGTCCAGGGAAGTAGCCGGCGCGGGTGACACTCCTGTGACGACGAGGAAAAGGCTCGGTTGCATTCGCAATGGGCACCGCACCGACATCGATTTGCAACACGCGGCCGGTCGGGTGATCGAAAAACACAGGAGAGCGTGATGATGAGGATGTTTGGACTGGGCCGGCTGGCCGACTACACGGTGGGGACGGTGATCGTGGTGGTGCAGCTCATCCTGGCGGGGCGCCAGGGCGCACATCTGGCCGACGGCGCGGTGCCGCGCCAGCTGCCGGCGCGCGGCTAGCCGCCACGGCGTGCTGGGCGGTCAGCGATCGGCGACGCGGAAGCCTGCCCCGCGCACCGTCACGATGACCCGCGAGCCCAGCTTGCGACGCAGGCGCAGCACCAGGTTATCGACCGCGCGTAGCCCGACCTCCAGGTTGTCCTTGCCCCAGACCTGATCCAGCAATTCCACCCGGGACAGCGCCTTGCCGCGCACCTCGACCAGGCGCGACAGCAGGGCCAGCTCCATGGTGGTGAGGCCGATGCGCCGGCCGTCGACCCAGGCCTCGTGACGCTCCGCGTCGACCGAGATCCGCCCCCAGCGCAGCTGCTCGCTGGAGCGGCGCCGGGTGCGGCGGATGAGGGCGCGGACGCGAGCGGCCAGCTCGCGCGGCGAGCCGTGGCCAGCGACGAAGTCATCCACCCCGGCCGCCAGGGCACGCTCGGAGTCCTCGCTGGTGCCGTCGGGGGCACAGGCGATGAGGGCGCGCCCGGGCCGCGCGTCGCGCCAGCGCAGGAACGGCGCCAGGGTGTGGGCGCTGACGCCGCGCTGGGTGAACACCAGCAAGACGGCTGGGGTTTCGGGCAGGCGCAGGGGATCTGCGCGGTCCACCGCGAGCTCGCGCGCGAGGCCGGGCAGCGGGTCGTCACCCGACAGCACCACCACCGCAGCCAGCGCGCTGGGCACCAGATCTTCCCCGAGCTCCATGTGAAGCCACAGCGTCACCTCCCCATGTGACGTTCCGGTGCTGGATGGGCAAAGCGTCGGTGACGGCGCGCTGCCCGGGTGGGAGTTCAGCGCAGCGTGGCGCCGATCTCGGTGCTGGAGCCGTCGGCGCGGCTGACGCGGCCGAGCAGCCCGCGCTGCCCGCCCGCCAGCACGCGGTTGGCGCGGATGTTGACGTCACGGCTGCGATCGAGGCCGACGCGCTCGACCTCGAAGTCATAGCTGCCGCCCTGCAGCACCCGGACCTGGAAGCGGTAGTAGATGTCATCGATGCGGGTCTTGAGCTCGGCGGGCTGGCCGTGGGTCGAGGCCGCGATGGCGATGCGGATGATGCGGGTGGTGCCGCTGGCGACGTCACGCACGTCGAGCTCGAGGGTCTGGGCCGGCAGCGGGGTCGCGGCGGGTGCGGTCACGACCGGCGGGGCGGGCGGGGCGGCGTCGGCGACCGGGTGCAGCAGCAGCACGGGGGTGACGACCAGCAAGCGAAGCAACCAGAGCGAAGCAGAACGCATGTGAGCCTCCATTGGTGGCCGAGGCTTCAGCAAGCCGCGCGCCAGCGTGGCCAGCCGTGATCCTGCGCGCTTGCGGGCGACGGCGGCGGCGGGGCGGACAGGCTGTCCCGCGCCGCGCCGGGGCCGTGACAGGCTGTCAATACACCGTGCTGGTGGCGTGGACGCCGAAGTCGAAGCCGAACACGAACAGCAGCTGATCACCCGGCGGCGTCACATCGACCACACCGAGGCCGCCCAGCCTGGAGTCGTAGCGCAGGTCCTGATCGGCCTCGACCCGACGCGTGCCGATGCCGGCGAAGACGGGGAACGCCCGCAGCCCGATCGACAGCGCGCCCTCGAGGCCGATGGCGACCGAGGTCTCGCGCAGGGTGCGCTGGTCGGCGCTGCTGACGTTGCGGCGGGCGCGCAGCTGCAGGTGGAAGTTGCGCGTCAACGGCACGCTGGCGGTCAAGGCCAGCTCATGGTCGGCGCTCAGGCTGCGCGGGCGACCGTGCCAGGCCAGGGCGTACATGCTGGTGCTGCTGGCGTGCAGCGCCAGCAGCAGTCGATCGACGCGCCCCAGCCGCAGCCCGGCCGAGGGCGTGAGCAGCTGGAAGTCGTCGCCCGGGGTCATGCCGACGAGGTGGCCGCCCGCGGCCAGCCCCCACCAGGGGCGATCGACGCGCAGCTCGGCGCCGTAGAACCGCAGCGCGGCGCTCTCCCGGTCGTTGCCGAGGTCGACCTTGTGGAAGTCGAAGCAGCTGATCGCGATCGAGGTCACGTCGTCGGGCCGGTAGGCGGCGCCGCGCTGCAGCGGCAGCACGAAGTTGCCCAGCGTCCCGAAGCTGTCGAGGCGCAGCTCGCCGTCGCCATCGTGGCTGGCCCAGGTCTCGAATCGGCCGCTGCTGACGTGCAGGTGCTGGAGGCGCGGCTCGGGCTGGCGGCGCCGGGCCTGCGCGGGGCGCGCAGCGACCAGGGTCGCGACCATCGCGACGGTGGTGGCGAGCGCGGTGGCGGCGCGCGGGATGAACGCGGGGAGGCGGCTCGGGCGGGGCACGCCCCGGGTTCAGCAAGAGTGATGCCGCACGCGATCTCGCGCAGATGCACTCCCGTGCGCGGGCGCGACCGGGACAGCGACGTCGCGTCAGGCGGCCAGCACGATGAACAGGTCACACAGGTTGTTGCCGGTCGGCCCGGTGCTGACGAGGTCGCCCGCGCTGGCCAGCGCGCTGCCCGAGTCACAGCGCTCGAGGGCGCTGGCGGGGTCCTCGCCGGCAGCGCTGGCGCGCGCCGCGCTGCCCCCGTCGACCAGCCCCCCGGCGTCGCTGGTGGGACCGTCGCTGCCGTCGCTGGCCACGCACAGGATGGCGACGTCGTCGAGGCCGGCGAGGCCGAGCGCACAGGCCAGCGCGGTGTGCTGCGCGCGTCCGCCGCGCCCCGGCGACGGCGGCAGGCGCACGGTGGGCTCGCCGCCTGCGACATAGGCCAGCGCAGGCGCGCGGGGGCCGGCGGCCAGGCGCGCGGCACGCAGGGCGCGGGCGTGGGCGCACAGCGTCTGCGCCAGCGCGGCGACGTCGCCCTCGACGCGCGGGCGCTGCGCGACCACCCGCACCCCGGCGGCCTCCAGCGCGGCGGCGGCCGCGGTCACCAGGGCGTCCGGGCCGGCCAGCACCCGCGCGCGCACGTGGTCGAAGCGACCACCGCCAGGGCGCACATCGGGCTGCAACGCGGCCGCCAGCGCCGGCGCCAGCGCGAGCCCGGCGCGCTGCAGCGTCACGCGCGCGGGCTCCTCCTCGGGGGGCGGGCTGACCGGGCCGCCGCCGATGACGTGCAGCGCGTCGCCGACCACGTCCGACAGCACCAGCGCGTCGATGCGCGCACGCGTCGCCAGCGCCAGCCGCCCGCCCTTGATGGCCGACAGCGCCCGGCGCACGCGGGCCAGCGCCGCGATGTCCGCCCCCGTCGCGGCCAGCGCGCGGGTCAGCGCGACCTTCTCGGCCAGCCGCACGCCGGGCGCCGGCACCGCGGCCAGCGCCGAGGCGCCACCGCCGAGACACAACACGATCCGCCGCGCCGCCGCCGCCCGCCCCAGCAGCTCGCGCCCGGCCACCTCGGAGCGCGCGTCCGGGAACGGGTGCGCCGCCACCACGTGCGCCACCGGTGCCGGCAGCAGCGCGGCGTGCTTGCCGACCACGAAGCCGGTCGACACCCGCTCCTCCAGCACGTCGATCACTCCAGCCGCCATCGCCGCAGCCGGCTTGCCGGCCCCGAGCAGTACGACCCCCTCGCCCGCCGCCACCCCGAGGTCGAGCGCCGCGCGCGCCGCCAGCCGGCGCGGATCCAGCGTGGGCGCGCGCAGCGTCTCGCCCAGCACCTGCATCGCCAGCTCGCGCGCGCGCACGCAGACACTTTAGTTCGCCAGCACCAGGACGCACGCGCGAAAGTCTTGCGCGGCCCGGGCCCGCCCGCCCGCCGGTGTGTAGCGGCAAACCCCGAAGTTACGCGCGCGAAGCCCTGTGTTTGCCGTGGTATCCTGCCTTCATGCGGCGGTTTGTCCTGGTCTTCGCAGCGCTGGCTGGCTGCACGGTCCGGGTCAACTATGGCGGCACCCACTATCGCTGCGACGACGGCCAGTGCCCCACCGGCTACCAGTGCATCGCCGCGGTGTGCGAGCTGCCGCTGGCGCCGGACGCTGGCGCCTCCGACGGTGGCGACGCGACCGTGACGGTGGACGACGCCGGCAACATCGTCGACGCCGCCCCGCTGCCCGACGGCACCGTCGCCGGCGACTCCAGCGTGATGCCCGACGCCGCCCCGGCGCGCTGCGGCACCTTCGCGCTGCTCAGCGATGACTTCAGCGACGGCGCCCGCGGCGAACCGTGGGGCGAGTCGTACGCCAACGCGCCCAGCACCATCGCCGAGACCGGGGGCCGCCTGACCGTCAACCTGGCCGCGGGCGCGGGCAACGGCGCCTATGCTGGCTATGCCACCCAGCGCAGCTATGACCTGCGTGGCGAGCGCTTCGCGATCGAGGCGGTGCAGATGCCGCCCGCGACCACCACCGCGCAGGGCTACTTCAACATCGGCATCGACGGCCAGAACCTGCTCGAGCTGGTGGTCGAGGGCGGCCAGCTCTATGCCCAGTATCAGGTCAACGGCACCGGCACCGTGGTGCGCCAGGTCGCCTACAACGCCACCAACCATCGCTTCTGGGCCTTCCGCGAGGCGTCGAGCCGGCTGTTCTTCGAGGTCTCATCCGACGGCACCACCTGGACCGAGCTGGGCTCGGCGGCGGCGCCGTTCTCGCTGGCGCTGCTCAAGGCCAACCTGGGCGGCGGCACCTACCGCGCCGAGCCGGTGGCGTCCTCGGTGGTGTTCGACAACGTCGGCGTGCGCCCCGCCCCGACCGCGCGCGCGACCTGGTGCAAGCCGGGCGCGCTGACCGACGACTTCAACGACGGCGTGGTCGGTCGCCCGTGGGGGATCTATCGCGACGGCTCGGGCGCGCTCGCCGAGACCGGCGGCGTGGTGGTCGAGACGGTGCCGGTCAACGCCGCCGGGGGGGCCACGCTGTACTCGCGGCAGGCCTTCGACCTGCAGAGCTCGATGCTCACGGTGCGGCTGGCACAGTCGGTCAACCCCGCCACCAGCGCGCTGGCCACCCTGCGCATCGAGGTGCCCGGCCACTACGCCGACCTCACGGTGCAGAACGGCCAGCTCGGCGTCGGCTATGACGACATGACGCTGGCGACCATGACCTATGTGCCGGCCACGCACCGCTGGCTCCGGCTGCGCGAGAGCGCCGGGCAGCTGTTCTGGGAGACCTCGGCCGACGGCGTCACCTTCACCCCACGGCTGACCCGGGCCACGCCGTTCGCGGTCAGCGCCGTGGTCGTGGCCATGGAGGCCTATAGTGGCGCGGGCTTCGCTGCGCCGGGCGGGGCGCAGTGGGATGACTACAATCTCCCACCCTGACGCCACGAGCGGCGGCCGGCGCCCAAGCGTCAGGGCGATCACCGTAGTCAGAGCGGGATCAGCCGGAGAGCCGCTGATATACTGAAGTCGCGATGGCTGCGGGCGCGTCAGGATCTCGTGTACCCGCCCACCTGAGGAGCTTCGGCAAGTACACCTTGCTGACGAGGCTCGCGACGGGGGGCATGGCCGAGATCTTCGTGGCGCGCCTCAAGGGTGTCGCCGGCTTCGAGAAGCAGGTCGTCATCAAGCGGATCCTGCCGCACCTGGTCGACGAGGATGGCTTCGTGCAGATGGTCCTCGACGAGGCCCGCATCGCGGCGCGCATCTCGCACCCCAACGTGTGCCAGGTCTACGAGCTCGGCGAGGTCGACGGCCAGTACTTCATCGCCATGGAGTACCTCGAGGGCACCTCGCTGATGGTGCTGCTGAAGAAGCTGATCCGGCTCAAGCAGAACCTGGAGCCCGCGCTGGTCGCCGGCGTGATCGCGCAGGCCTGCGAGGGGCTGCACCACGCCCACGAGCTCAAGGGCGACGGCGGCGAGTCGATCGGCGTGGTGCACCGGGACGTGTCGCCGCAGAACCTGTTCCTGACCGGCGATGGCGTGGTCAAGGTGCTCGACTTCGGCATCGCCAAGGCCGCGGGGGCGTCGGCCAAGACGCGCACCGGCACCGTCAAGGGCAAGTACGCGTACATGTCGCCCGAGCAGCTCAAGGGCGAGGCGCTGGACCGGCGCTCCGACGTGTTCGCGCTGGGCGTGGTCACCTACGAGGCGCTCACCGTCAAGCGGCTGTTCTATCGCGAGACCGACTTCCTCATCTTCAAGGCCATCGCCGAGGAGGACATCCCGCAGGTGCGCACGGTGCGCCCCGACGTGCCAGGCGATCTCAACGACACCGTGGCGCGGGCGCTGTCGCGGGCCCGAGACGCGCGCTTCGCGTCGGCGCGCGCCTATGGCGACGCCATCACGCGCGCGGTGTCGCGCATCGGCGGGGTGCTGGGCGCGGCCCAGATCGGCGAGGTCGTGCGCGCGCTGATGGGCGAGGAGATGGCGGCCGAGCGCGCGCTGATCGCGGCCGCCTCGGCGCTGCCCGACGACGGCGCCCCGGTGGTGCACTCGCAGCCGGTCGAGGGCGAGGTGGCGCGTCCGGCCAAGCTGCCGCTGCCAGCGCCGCCGCTGACGCCGCCGCCGGTCCGGCTGGCCGAGATCAGCCTGCAGCTGGCGCTGCCCGCCGGCGTCCTGGTGGGCTCGGGGCTGCGCAAGCGGCGCCCCAGCGAGGACGACACCGCGGAGGACAGCGTCGCGGGCACCCGCGATCCCACCGTGCCCACCGGCGTGGGCGTGCACAACCGCGACACCCGCCCCGGCGGCTCGGACGTCGGCGAGCCTGTCGAGGCGCCCGACACCGCGGTCGGCGACGACGTCTCGGACAGCGCGGCGCGCAGCGCGGCCGGCTTTGACATCCAGATCGATCCCGAGCTGGGCGGAGACGAGGACGGCGACGGCGCGCCAGCGGGTTCCAGCAGCGTCAGCGCCAGTTCACTCAAGGCCACGGCGCCGCAAGGCGTGCCGCGGCTCAGCGCGCTGCGCCAGCCCAGCGGCGATGACTATGGCGACCAGAGCGTGGTCGAGCCCTCGGTGGTCGAGGTTGGCCCCGAGCCGCGCCGTCGAGTCTGGCTGTATGCGCTGATGGGCGGGCTGGCGCTGGCCGTGGTGGCGGCCTGGGCGTTGTGGCCCAAGACGACGCGGCCGGTGCAGGCGCGCGAGGGCAGCAGCACCGCGGCGGGCGCGACCGCGGTCGCAGGCACGCGACCCGGTGGAGGCAGTGGCGGCCTGGGCGGGGCGGCGGCGCTGCCGTCACCGCTGGCCAGCCCGCTGCCCGAGGTGTCGCCGATCGTCTCACCCGAGGCCAGCGCCGCGCCGCTGCCGAGCCCGTCCCCCGTCGTGAGCCCCGGGGCGGGCGCACCCCCGGTCGCCAGCGCGAGCCCGTCGCCGGTGGCCAGCGCGCCGCCGTCGCCTTCCACCAGCGCGCCGCCGCTGGCCAGCCCGTCGCCTCGGGTCAGCGCGTCGCCTCGGGTCAGCGTGTCACCTCGGGTCAGCGCGTCGCCCTCGGCGTCAGCGTCGGCGTCGCCGCGTCCGTCGTCATCGCCGAGCGCGCGCGACCCCAGCCCCAAGCCCGACCGTCGCCCCGAGCGCTCGCCCTCGCCGGTCGAGCGCGAGCCCAGCGAGTCGCCCCGGGCCTCGTCGCCAAGCGGCCCGCCCGGCACCTTCAGCATCGACGCGGAGCCTTACGCGACCATCTTCATCGACGGCAAGAAGGTGGGTGACACGCCGCTCTACAAGCTGCCGCTGGCGCCCGGCAAGCACAAGGTGCGCGCGGTCTCGGCCGCGGGGACGCAGAACTTCAGCATCGAGGTCCAGCCCGGTCAGGCGCTGCCGCCGCGCAAGCTGCGCTTCGGCGCGCCGCCGCCGTAGCGCCGTAGCCGTGGGGCGCCGGCCCGGGCTATGATGTCTGCGTGACGCCGCTCGCGCGCCGCCGCTGTGCCCTCTCGGGGCTGTGCCTGGTGCTCTGCGCCGTGGCCAGGCCCGGCGTCGCGCGCGCCGAGGACAACGCCTTCCTGGTCCAGGCCCGCGCCGACATCGACGCCGTCGAGTTCGACAAGGCCCGCGAGTCGCTGGAGCGCGCGCTGCTGGCCGGCAGCAACGGCCCCACCCAGCTGGCCGAGATCTATCGCCTCAGCGGCGAGGTCGCGGTCGCAGTGGGCGACGCCGACGGCGCCGAGCAGGCCTTCCAGCGCCTGCTCGCGATCGCGCCCGACAGCAAGCTGCGCGACGGGGTGTCGCCCAAGATCAAGTCCGCCTTCGACGCCGCCGCCGCCGCGCTGGGCGACAAGCGGCTGCGCATCGATTACGTCACCGGCCCGGGCACGATCACGCTGGTGGTCGACGCCGATCCCCTCGATCTCGTGGCCGGGGCCGCCATCGACTATGTCGACGCCGTGGGCGGCCGGCGGACCCAGGTCAAGAAGGGCAAGTTCCGCATCGAGGTCAGCCTCGACGAGGCGGCGCCAGTGCCGCACAAGGTCGCGCTGGCCGCGCTCGACGCCCACGGCAACCGGCTCGCCGAGCTGGGTTCGCTGCGCGAGCCGCTGGCGGTACCCGCGGTCGCCACGGCGCCGCGCAAGGGCGCCGGCAAGCGCCACCGCGCGTCGCGGTCGTTCCTCGGCAAGGGCTGGCTGTGGGCCGGCCTCGCGGTCGCCAGCGCCGGCGCCGGGACCTACTTCGCGCTGCAGGTGAAGCAGGACGAGGACGATCTCGAGACCCTCAACAAGGACAGCATGAACCACAGCTTCTCCGAGGCGCGCGCCATCCAGGACCGCGCCGAGGACCACGCCCTGTACACCAACATCAGCTTCGGCGTCGCCGGCGGCTTCGCCATCCTGGCCACCGTCCTGTTCCTGCGCGGCGACCCCAGGGCCGAGGCCGGCGACGGCGACGGCGACGCCTCGGCGGAGGCTGGGCGCAGCGCCCGCCTGGTGCCGTCCCCGACCCGCGGCGGCGCCAGCCTCGATCTCGTGCTGACCTACTGACGCGCTGCTCGCCCGCGCAGCCTTGGGCTACACTGCGCCGCGATGACCGCCCCCGATTCCACCGCGTCGATCACCGCCGCCGTCGCCGCCTCGCGTGACTCGCTCGTCGAGCTGTCGCGGCGCATCCACGATCATCCCGAGCTGCGCTTCCAGGAAGACAAGGCCGCCGCCTGGCTGACCGCCGCGGTCGAGGCGGCCGGCGTCGCGGTCGAGCGCAACCTGGCCGGCATGGCGACGGCGTTCCGTGCCAGCATCGGCCCCAAGGGTGGCGCCCGGGTCGCCATCCTGGCCGAGTACGACGCACTGCCCGAGATCGGCCACGCCTGCGGCCACAACCTGATCGCCACCGGCGCGCTGGGCGCCTTCCTGGCGCTGGCCCGCCGCGCCGACAGCCTGACCGGCGAGGTCACCCTGCTGGGCACCCCCGCCGAGGAGGGCGGCGGCGGCAAGATCAAGCTCATCGAGGCGGGTGCCTTCGCGGGGCTCGACGCCGCCATCATGTTTCACCCCTACGATCGCGACGTGCTGGCGCTGCCGGCGCTGGCCAGCGAGTGGATCACCTTCTCGTTCAAGGGCTCGCCGTCGCACGCCTCGGCGGCGCCCTGGGACGGCAACTCGGCGCTGACCGCGGTGATCCAGACCTTCGGCCTCATCGACAGCCTGCGCGTGCACTTCCGCGACGGCTCGCGCGTACACGGCTTCATCACCAATGGTGGACAGGCTGTCAACATCATCCCCGAGCACGCGGCCTGCCAGTTCAGCGTGCGCGCGACCACCGCGAGCTACCTGCCCAGGCTGGCCGAGCGGGTGATCGATTGCGCGCGCGCCGCCGCGATGGCGACGCGCACCGAGCTCAGCGTCAACCGCCAGCTCGGCTACAAGGACATGCGCAACAACCTGACCCTGGCGCGCGCCTTCGGACGCCACCTCGAGAGCACCGGGCGCCAGGCGGTCGAGACCGATCCCGAGGTCGGCGTCGGCTCGACCGACATGGGCGACGTCTCGCATGTGGTGCCCGCGATCCACCCCTACCTGGCGGTGTGCGACAAGGGCGCGTCGATGTGCCACCAGCACGACTTCGCCCGCTTCACCCGCTCCGATCGCGGCATGGACGCGATGCTGGCCGCGGCGCGCGCGATGGCCGCGACCGCGGAGCAGGTGCTGACCGATGGCGACCTGCGCGCGGCGGCGAAGCGCGAGTTCGAAGCACGGTAGCGCGGAGCTCCGTTGTCCGAGGTCGAGCCGGCCACGTGGCCGGCCCGCCACGGAGTCGCAGCGATCGCACCAGTGGGCCCGAGGTCGGCGCCACTCTGGCACCGGCGCCCGGGGTGTGAGGGCTCGCGACGCGAGCTGGCGCACAGTCCGCGGCGAAGCGCGCGCAATCACACCTGGCAGTCCGTGGCACCCGGCTTGCTGAGGCCGAGGTCATGCGAATCGCGACATGGGTGGTGCTGCTGGTCGGGCTGGGGCTGGGATCGCTGCTGGGCGCCGAAGTCGCGCGCGCCGACGGCGGCTATGGCGGCATGGGCATGGGGGTGGGGGCGCGCCTGGGTGGCGACCTGGCCAAGGTGTATGACAGCGACGGCGAGGTCGCGGGGCGGATCGTGGCCGGTCAGCGCAGCGGGATCTGGGCCTTCGAGGCCGCCTTCTTCGGCACCGACCTGCACGCCGACGGCGGCAGCGACAGCGGCAAGTCGTCGACGCTGTCACTGGGCGGCGACCTCAAGGTCTTCCTGCCCCTGGCCGAGCACCTCGAGGGCTATCTGCGCGCCGGCCTCGGCCACACCTGGATGAGCGGCCTGACCGCGTCGGCGGCGGACGGCGACGGGCCGTCATACGAGTATGGCGCGGGCCTGGTGTATGCGTGGCGCTCGCCGCGCTTCGCGGCCGGCGTGTGGGCCGACTACAACCACCAGGAGGTGCGCCTCAAGCGCACCGGGGCGGACCTCCAGGGCAGCATCGGCATGCTGACCTTCGGCTTCATGGTCGGCACCGACCTGTAGCTCAGGCCAGCGCGAGGTGGCGGGCGGCGCGGGCCGGCAGCCGCAGCTTGCCGTGCTGGGCGAACCAGCGCAGGGCGTCGCGCAGCGCGATCTCCATCGGGGTCTGCGGCAGGCCGAGCTCGCGCACCGCGCGGCTGCAGTCGGCGGCCAGGCCGAGGCGGGCGATCTCCACCGCGGCGGGCGTGATCAGCGGGGCGCGCCGGGTGACGCGGTCGGCGATGGTCAGCGCCACCCGGGCGGCGGCCCCGGCGATTGGCAGCGGCACGCTGAGCACCGGGCGGCGCACCCCGGCCACCTGCATGGCCAGGCGGGCCAGCTCGACCATCGACAGATCGCGGTGGCCGAGCAGGTAGCTCTGGCCGCTGACGCCGTGCTCGGCGGCCAGCAGGTGGCCAGCGGCGATGTCGCGCACGTCGGCGAAGCTGGTCACGCTGTCCACCACCGTGACCAGCGGCAGGGACAGCACCGCGCACAGCAGGCGCCCGGTCGGGGTCGGCCCGATGTCGCCTGGACCGATGGGGCCGCACGGCGCCACGATGACGACGTCCTGGCCGTCGGCGGCGGCGCGCACCGCGACCTCGTGCGCGTCGGCCTTGCTCTGCGCATAGGCGTCGCCGGTCGGGCCCAGCGCGAAGCGGCTCTGCTCGGTGGCGCGCACCCCGGCGCCCTGGCCACCGAAGCGCGCGATCGAGCTGCAGTGGACCACGCGGCGCACGCCGGCCTCGCGCGCGGCGCGCAGCACGGTGGCGGTGCCGCCCACGTTGACGGCGTGCATGCGGCGCGGGTCGGGCAGCCACAGCGCGTAGATCGCGGCCAGGTGGAAGACCTGATCGCAGCCGGCCATGGCGGCGCGCATGCCGGCGAGGTCGGTGACGTCGCCGGCCACGCGCTCGAGGTCCAGCCCGGCGAGGTTCGAGGTGTCCTCGCCGGGGCGATGCAGCGCGCGCACCCGGTGGCCGGCCTGCGCCAGCTGGCGCGCGACGTGGGCGCCGATGAAGCCGGCGGCGCCGGTCACCAGCGCCTTCACGCGGCTTGCAGCGCGAAGTACAGCACCAGGGTCTCCTTGCCGCCGGCGCGCAGCCAGGCCTGGCCCAGGTACAGGTCGGGGCTGAGCTCCCGGATCTCGTCCTTGATGGCGCGGATGAAGAACGGGTTCTCGGGCAGGTCGTAGTCGAGCTGCACGGCGTCGAAGGCGCCCGCGCGCGAGGGGCCGACCGAGGTCTCGAAGCGGAACACCTTGAAGCGATCCGAGACCACGCGATTTTTGCCCTCGCCATGGCCGTCGCCCAGCGCGGTGAATGACTTGCCGCGCCAGGGGAAGCTGTCGGACGAGGCCAGCGTGCGCAGCAGGCCGTTGCCGGTGGCGCCCAGGCCCGGCCAGGCCAGCATGCGCCCGCGTAGATCACCGTGGATCGCGGCCAGGTCGGGCACCCGCGCCCCGGCGTACAGGCGGCCCAGGGTGGCGGCGTCGAGCTGCAGCAGCTCCGCCAGGCTGCCCGGGATGGCGGGCGGCGCGGTGAACAGGACGGGGCCGCCGGGGCGCGCGGCGGTGGCGGTGTCGGTGCTGGGCGATGCGGTGGCCATGGAGTTCCTCCTCGATGTGGCTCTTGATATTTCACATACGATGCCGTATGTCAATATGCAGATGGTCGCCAAGCCCCGGTCCAGGAGCAAGCCCGCGCCGAAACCCCGCGCCCCCCGCCGCTATGCCGCTGCCGCCCGCGCCGAGAGCATGCAGGAGACCCGCGACGCCCTGCTGGCCGCGGCGGGATCGCTGTTCGCCGAGCAGGGGCTCGACGCACCCAGCCTCGACGCCATCTGCGCGCGCGCCGGCCGCACCCGCGGCGCCTTCTATGTGCACTTCCAGGATCGCGACGCCCTGATCGACGCCGTCCTCGAGCACACCGGCCAGCGCTTCCTCGACGCCGTCATCGCCCCCGGCGACGCCCCGGGGGGCCTGGCGCTGACGGTGCAGCGCTTCATCGACGCCATGCTGCGCGGCGAGTATCCGCTGACGCAGGAGGACGGCGTCAAGCCGCACCAGCTGCTCGACGCCTGCGCGCGCTCGCCACGCATCCGGCGCCGCTACCTGGCGCTGATCGCCACCACGCTGGAGCGCGTCGGCGCCCTCATCGCCAGCGGCCAGCGCAGCAACGCGGTGCGCAGCGACGTCGACGCGACCGTCATCGCCCACGTCCTCCTGGCCACCGTCATCGGCGCCCAGACCATGCTCGAGCTGAAGGTCCCCCTCGACGTCGCCGCCCTCGCCGCCGCAGTCATGACCCTGCTCCTGGCCCGGTAGCCCTCTCTACCCACCGCCCTCTGCCGCCTGTCGCCTGTCTCCTGTCGCCTGTCGCCTG
>JADYYK010000047.1 GCA_020853705.1 Deltaproteobacteria bacterium | reverse complement strand
TCGTTGATGTCGCGGGTGTGGCCCTGGCGCACGCCGGTGGGTGACTCGAACTTGGCCGGCAGGCGCATGGGCAGCCGGCGCAGCTCGCGCAGATCGAGCAGCCCGCCGCGGACATAGCCGTTCAGGTAGTTGATCTTCTCGCCGTCGGTGGAGTCGATGGCGATCCCCGCGCCGGGCGGGATCTTCTCGTCACCCTCGGTGCGGCGCCACAGCACGGTGCCCGCCAGCAGCAGGCGCGGGCCGCCATCGATGCGCAGGTCGATGCGCACGGCGTCGTTGACGGCGGGCGGATCGCTGCCTGGCACGAACACCCCGGCCCCCTGGGGATCGTAGTGATTCAGCCAGTCGGCCTTGTCGGCCAGTTGCAGGAAGAGTCGCTTCCTCGCTGCCGCCATCCGTCGCTCCCACTCCTCCGCATTACATACACGACCCCGCGGAAAGATTGAAGCGGAGTCGGCGGCAGGACGGTGCGGGTGTTCAGCAGCGGCTAGCGCGGAGCGCGCGGCTTGAAGCAGTCCTTGCAGTAGACCGGACGGCCCGGGCTGGGCTTGAAGGGCACCAGGGTCTGGTTGCCGCAGGTCGAGCAGGTGGCCTCATGCAGCGTGCCCGCCGGGCGCGCGCCACGCTCGCCCCGCCCGCCGCCGGGGCCGCCTGGACGCGGTCCACGGCCACCGTTGCGGTCGCCACCGGGCCCACCGGCGCGCGGCGCACCACGGTCGCCACCCGGGCCACCACCGCGCGGCGCACCACGGTCGCCACCCGGGCCACCACCGCGCGGCGCACCACGGTCGCCACCCGGGCCACCACCGCGCGGCGCCCCCCGGTCGGACCCGCCCCGCGCCCCCCGATCGAAGCGCCCGCGCACCTCGCCATCGGCCGGCCCACCCTGCGGCCGTCCGCTCGGCATGCCGGGCCGCGGCGCGCGGGTGTCACCGCTGGCCACCGCGCTCTCGCGCCCGAGCTTCTTCTGCCGGCGCATGTCGCGACAGGCCTTGCAGCGGCGCGGCGCCTCGCGAAAGCCCTTCTCGGCGAAGAACTGCTGCTCGCCCGCAGTGAACACGAACAGCTCCCCGCAGTCGGCGCAGGGCATCTCACGATCTTCGAAGTTTTCCATGGGGCGGACCAGTCCTCTGGGGTCGGATGCGCGGAGAATCAGCCCATCGGGCCGGGTGTGCAGCGCGCCGCTGTCAGCCCTTGTCGTTCGCGCCCGCCGCCGCCGCCTGCTTGGCCGCCGCCTCGAGCTGGCGATCCAGCTCCTCCATCTCCTTCATCACGTCGGGCGACGCCAGCGATCCCGCCAGCGAGTCCGCCGGCGCCGACGCCGCCTGGGCAGCCGGCGCGCTGGCCGCGCTGGCCCCCGCCGCCGCCGGCGTCCCGGTCCCGAGCTGCTTCTGATCGGGGCTGGCCCCCGGCAGCAGCCCGGCCACGCCCATCTTCGCCTTCAGCTCCAGGAGCTGCGCGTCCGAGGTCGCGCTGCCGGCGCCCTCCAGCTTCTTGAAGCGCATCTCGAGGTCGTCGCCCGACAGCTCGCCCGCGATCTCGGCGCCGGCCTCGGCCTCGGCCTCCATCTGATCGATGCGGTCGCTCATGCGCGCGAAGGTGTCGAACGCCGAGGTGTCCGACAGCCCTGCCATGGTGTTCTGGATGGTGCGCTGCGCCTCCGCCCGCTTCTTGCGCGCGATGAGGATGTTCTTCTTGCGCTTGGCCTCTTCGATCTTCATCGACAGCATGCGCAGCGCGTCCTTGAGCTTCTCGACCGCGTTCTTCTGCGCCTGCCACTGGGTCAGGTACTGCGAGGCGATGTTGTCGTGATCCTGGCGCCGCGCCAGCGCCTCCTTGGCCAGGCCGTCGTCGTTCGACCGGACCGCCAGCATGGCCTTCTTCTCCCAGTCCTTGGCGCGCTCGGCCTCGGACTCGAACTGCTTCTGCAGGCGCTTCTCGTCGGCGATGGCGACCGCGACCTGCTTCTTGGCCTCGACCAGCTGCGACTGCATGTCGATGAGAACCTGCTGCAGCATCTTCTCCGGGTCTTCAGCCTTGGAGATGAGGTCGTTCAGGTTCGACTTGATCAGCGTGCCCAGCCGCGAAAAGATCCCCATTTCAATCGTCCTCTCTGGCCTTCTCGGTCACGTTCAGGCAGCGGCGCGGAACTTGGACAGCCGGGTGTAGTGGTCGGCCACCGCGAGCGTGATGTCGTCGACGGTAGCCTGGAATTCGTTGAAGTCGAGGTTCTCCAGCTGCAAAGCGTCAGTGATCACGAGGCTATCGGCCTCGATGCCGTAGGCGCCGTGCACCATCTCGCGAGCGTTGAAGCCGAGCACGGTCTCGTACAGCTCGATCTTCTGCGCCGGGTCCTTGGGCAGCGGCAGCACCTTGACGCGGAACACCAGCACGGGCGCGTCGAACGCGATGGCCATGTTCTCGACCCCGTCGGCCCCGGTGATGACCCAGGTGCTGTCACCGGTGTCCGCATAGGGCACGCCCATGCGCATGAGGTAGCTCTCCACGTCCTCTTTGGTCTTCACACTTGCCTCCGCGGGGCCCAGCGTACCGCATGTTGGCTACAACGCGCAAAAACGCCTGCGATGTCTATCGGCTTCATGCCCTCCCGGCGTCGCCAGCTCGAAGTCCCCTGATCTCGTTCCGTTGCGTCGCACAGCGGCGCCGGCCGGGAGTCCGGCCGTCAGCGGAGTGGGGCCCCGTTGGGCTCTGCCCAATGGGGCGAGGGCGCAGCCCTCGTTGTGATCGATGTGTGCCCAGGCCAGAGCAGAATGCTCTGGCCGAGCATCACGGGATTTGCATGCCCCCGGAAACGTTGATCTCTTGACCAGTGACGAAGTCCGACAGGGGGGAGGAGAAGAACAGCACCACGCGCGCGATGTCCTCCGGCTCGGCGGGGCGGCCGAACGGGATGCGCTTGATGGTGGCCTCGAGCTGCTCGCGCGGGATGCCGATCTCGGAGCCCGCGGTCTTGGGCTGGGTCAGCCGGGTGTTGGTCACGCCGGGCGCCACGGCGTTGACGCAGACCTGGAAGCGGCCCCACTCGGCGGCGATGGTGCGGGTGATGCCGATGTTGCCCATCTTGGCCGCGGTGTAGTTGATCTGGCCGGGATTGCCGCGGATCGCCGCGGTCGAGTAGAAGTTCACCACCTTGCGGTGGTAGCGCACGCGACCGTCGCGCTCGAGCTCCAGCTTGGAGGTGTCGCGCAGGTAGGGCGACGCCGAGCGGATGCAGTTGAAGGTGCCCTTCAGGTTGACGTTGATGACCAGGTCCCACCACTCGTCGGTCATCTGGTGCACGGTCTTGTCGCGCGTGATGCCGGCGTTGTTGACCAGGATGTCGAGGCTGCCAAAGCTGTCGGCGGCCAGCTTCATCAGGGCGTCGGTGGCCTTCGGATCGGCCACCGAACCGACGTGGATGACCGCCGAGCCCGGGCGGATCTCCTCGCAGGCGGCGCGCGCCTCCAGGGCCGGCGCCTCCTCGACGTCATTGATGACGACGCGGGCGCCCTCACGCACCAGGAGCTCGGCGCAGGCGCGACCGATGCCCCGCCCTGCCCCCGTGACGACAGCTACACGATCCTGGACCAGCATTTGCCGACCTCCGCTCAAGAGGCCGGCATCATAACGGAAGCCGTCGTCCTCGGTGGGGTGCCGGGGCGACTGCCTTGCCCGTGGCGCCCCCCGTGTGCTAGCACCCGGCTAGGATGACGACGTTTTCACCGGCCTCCGGCAAGCTGCCCCGCCACGTGGCCATCATCATGGACGGCAACGGACGCTGGGCCGAGCGCCAGGGGCTGGCCCGCGTCGAAGGCCACAAGCGCGGCGCCGACAGCGTGCGTGACATCGTGCGCGCCGGCCGCGAGCTCGGCCTCGAGGCGCTGACGCTGTACGCCTTCTCGTCGCAGAACTGGGAGCGCCCCCTCGAGGAGGTGCAGGCCCTGATGCAGCTCCTGCGCGACTATGTCCTCGAGGAGCGCGCCGAGATCATGGACAACGGCATCCGCCTGATCACCATCGGTGACACCGGCCGGCTGCCCGACTTCGTGCGCGAGCCGCTGGAGGCGCTGGTGCGCGACTCGGCGCAGAACCCGGCCATGACGCTGTGCCTGGCGCTGTCGTATGGCGGGCGCGAGGCCATCACCGCGGTGGCGCGCACCCTGGCCCAGGAGGTCAAGGCCGGGCGTCTCGACCCCAGCTACATCGGCCTCGACACCTTCGAGGCGCGGCTGGCGACCACGGCGCAGGGGCTGCCCCCGCTGGATCTGCTGATCCGCACCAGCGGCGAGCAGCGCATCTCGAACTTCCTGCTCTGGGAAGCCGCCTACGCGGAGCTGTACTTCACCGAGAAGCTGTGGCCCGACTTCCGGCGCGACGACCTCTATGTCGCGCTCGAGGGCTACGCCGGGCGCGAGCGCCGCTACGGCCTGACCAGCGAGCAGCTCCGGGTCCTCGGCAAGTGAGCGAGCCCACCGCGGCCGGCGCGCCGGCCCCCCCGGCGACGGACAAGAAGCGCGGCGACTTCGCCACCCGCCTGCTCTCGGTGATCTGGATCATCCCCATCCTGGTCTTCGTGATCTGGTGGAAGGACGAGCGCGGCGTGTTCGCGGTGGTCAGCATCGCCGCCGCCATCGGCCTGCACGAGTTCTTCACCATGACCAAGGCCGACGAGGTCGAGAAGTGGCTGGGCGTCGCGCTGGGGCTGACGGTCAGCAGCCTCTTGTACTGGCGACCGACCTGGCTCCTGCCCGCCATCCCGGGCGTCTTCATGGTCGCCTTCATCGCCGTCATGCTGCGCGCCGGCGATCTCAAGACGACCGCGACGCGCACCGCGTTCCAGATCATGGGCATCTTCTACGTCGGCTTCCTGTTCATGCACCTGGCGCTGGCCAAGAAGCTGCCTGGCACCGAGCACGGCGGCTGGATCTTCCTCATCCTGACCGTGAACTGGTTCGCCGACACTGGCGCGTACATCACCGGTCGAGCCATCGGCAAGCACAAGCTCTACCCCGCGGGGTCCCCCGGCAAGTCGGTCGAGGGCGCCATCGGCGGCCTCGTCGCCTCGGTCGGCGCCGGCGTGCTGGCCAAGCTGTGGTACCTGCCCATCCTGACCTGGGTCGACGTCCTCGCCATCACCATCCCGGCCAGCGCGCTGGGCCAGGCCGGTGACCTGTGCGAGTCGATGCTCAAGCGCGCAGTGGGCGTCAAGGACTCGGGCAAGCTGCTGGCCGGCCACGGCGGCATCCTCGACCGCGTCGACGCCGTGACCTTCGGGGCGCCCTACATCTTCTGGTACGCGATGATCGTGAAGTTCGGCTGGAGAGGCTGAGCCGGAGCGCGGGCTACGGGGCTGGCGGCAGCGGGCACTGATCCTCGACGCACAGCGCGCTGTAGCCGCCGGCGGGGTTGGCCTGCACGCAGCAGGCACGATCCCCGCACGAGGCCGGGCAGCTGGCGGTGCCGGCGTACTTGTAGTCGCGACACTTGGCCTGGCCGTTCTCCTGTCCGCAGATCTCCTCGCGACCGCACGAGGTGGCGCAGTTGCCGCAGTGGGCCGGATCGTGGGCCAGATCGACGCACGAGGTCCCGCACATGGTGAGGCCGGCGGGGCACGCGGTGGCGACGATGCACTTGCCGGCGCTGCACAGCGTGCCCTGCGCGCAGGTCTTGCCGCAGGCGCCACAGTTGATCGCCGACGAGTCGAGGCTGACGCAGACGCCGTTGCACTGCACCGCGCCGAACGCGCACGGCGAGTTCATGCAGGCGCCGTTGACGCAGGCCTGGCCGTCACCGCACGACATGCCACCCGCGCCCTGACAGCCACCGCAGTGCTGGGTGTTGCTCTTGGGGTCGACACAGGTGCCGCCGCAGTCGAGGCCGCCACCGCCGCAGCCGCCGCCGCTGCAGCGCCCGCCCGAGCAGGTCTGCGCGCCCGGGCAGGCCAGGCCGCAGCCACCACAGTTGCCGGGATCGCTGGCCAGCACGGCGCAGGAGTCACCACACAGCGCGGCGCCGGTCGGGCAGGCGCAGATCAGCGCCTGCGGATCGCACACCGCGCCAGCGCCACAGCTGGCCCCCGCGGCGGTGCACGGATCGCCGGCGACATCCACGGCGGAGGGACTGCTGCTACCACAACCCGCGAGCAGAAGCACCCAGAGCAGTCGTCTCATTCGCTGTCCTCTCTCATTCACAGAGCAAAGCCAAGTCCCACGATGAGCTCGAGCCAGGCCAGGCTGCCGCCTTCGACCTCGCGGTTGCGCCGGCCCTCGAGCGAGGTCGCGCCCAGGGCCAGGTTGCCCTCCAGGTGCAAGGACAGCTTGGCGCCGAGCTGCCAGCGCAGCCCCGCGCCGGTGCGCAGCGCGAAGGCCAGCCCGGAGGTGTCGTCAGCGTCGAAGCTGACCCGACCCAGCTCGGCGCCCAGACGCAGGTAGGCCTGATATGCGGGCCGCGTGCGCAGCGGCAGCAGCACGCCACCGCCCAGCATCAGGCCCATGCCCTCCATGGCGCCGTGGTCGCACAGCAGCGCGCCCTGGCGATCGAAGTAGCAGGCGCGCTCGTCGGCGCCCAGCAGCAGGGCGGCGTGCAGGTCGAGCAGCAGGCGGCGACCCAGGCGGCGGTTGTACTCGCCCGAGACGCGGGCGCCGCCGGGGCTCTGCCCGGTCAGCGCGACCGCGGGGCCGGTGGCGATGACGAGCTCGTCGGCATGGGCCAGGCGCGGCGCCAGCAGGAGCAACGCGAGCAGCCCCAGCAGCACGACGGAGCGGCGCGGCTCAGTCACCAAGACAGACCTGACGTTCGCCGCCGCCGACGTTGCTCTCGCTGTTCTTGCAGCGCCAGCCGGCGCCGAGGTCGCTGCAGTTGCTGGTGATGGTGCAGGGCAGCAGGCACACGCCGCCGGATTTGCGCATGCAGATGGAGCCGTTCGTGCAGTCGGCGTCGGTCGCGCAGGCCAGGGTGCAGAAGCCGCCGGGATAGTCGCCCGGGTCGGTCACCCCGAGGCAGCGCTGGGTGCACTCGCTATTGCTGGCGCAGCTGGCGCCGACGTCGGGGCCGATGGCGTCGTCATGACCGCAGGCCGAGAGCAGCAGCAGCACCGTGAGGCCGAGGCCTGTGACGAGGGTCCGCATGGGTCAGTTGCAGCGGTTCTGGGTGCAGGTGCGGCCGCCGCTGCAGGTGTTGCCCGGGCAGCAGGCCTGGCCGGCGCCGCCGCAGGTGGTGCAGGTGTTGTTCTGGCCGCAGGTGAAGGGAGCGGCGCAGAAGTCACCGTCGGCGCCGTTGCAGCAGCGCTGCCCCGAGCCGCCGCAGGCGCGGCAGGCGCCGTTGTCGCTGTCGGAGTAGGGCGCGGTGCAGCCCACGCCGCCGCCGCAGCTGCGCTGCCCGACCCGGCCGCAGGTGCCGCCCTGACAGCCGCCGCCCGTGCACATGCCCTGGTTGGCGGCGCAGGCGGCGCCGGCAGCAACGCAAGTCGGCTGATCATTGTTGACATGCTGACAACATCCGCCGGCAGCACAGGAGTTACCCTCGCAGCACGGCTGGCCCGGACCACCGCAGGTCTGGCACTGGCGGTTGTCGGGGTTGCAGGCCAGACCGGCGCCGACGCAGAAGTCGGAGGCGTTGCCCTGGCCGCCCGCGCAGCAGGGCTGGCCGGGGCCGCCGCAGGCGGCGCCCGCGGTCGGGGTGCACGAGCCGTTGTTGCAGGTGCCCAGGGTGCTGCAGCTCATGGCGACGCCGCTGGCGCCGCAGGTGCCGGCGACGCAGCAGCCGCCCGCGGCGCAGGTCGAGGTCTGGCAGCAGGCCTGACCGGCGCCGCCACAGGCGACCACGGTGCCAGCCTGGCAGACCATGCCCGAGCCGGCGGGCGCGTCACCCGAGGCGACGCAGCTGGTACCGTCGCAGCAGCCGCCGCCATTGCAGGAGTTGCCCGGGCAGCAGGCCTGACCGGGGGCGCCGCAGGTGGTGCACTGGGTGCCGGTGCACATGCCGGCGGTGCACGCCGCGCCGCTGGCGACGCAGCGATCGTTGAGGGCGTCGCAGCAGCCGGCGCTGCAGCTGGAGCCGAAGCAGCACGGCTGGCCGGGGCCGCCGCACTGCTGACAGATGTTGTCGCCGCAGGCCAGGCCGCTGCCGGTGCAGGCGCGACCGGCGCAGCAGGGCTGCCCGGGGCCGCCGCACTGCGCGCACACGCCCTGGCTGCAGGTCAGGCCGTCGCTGCCGCAGCTGTCGCCGGCGCAGCAGGGCTGCCCGGGGCCGCCGCAGGCCGCGCACTGGCCGCCCGCGCAGGCGACGTTGGGGGCGGTGCACTGGGCGGGGCCGCCGGCGACCGCGCAGCACGGCTGACCAGCGCCGCCGCAGGTGCCGCAGCTGCCGGCGCCGCACATGCCGCCGATGATGGGGCAGGTCGAGCCCGCGCCGGTGCACAGGTCGTTGACGCAGCAGCCGCCGGCGCCGCAGGTGCTGGCACCGCAGCAGGCCTCACCGGGCAGGCCGCAGTGCGTGCACACGCCGTCGCCGTTGCCGGTACAGATGTCATTGGCGTCGCAGGCGCGACCGGCGCAGCAGGCCTGGCCAGGGCCACCGCAGGCCTGACACAGGCCGCCGACACAGGCGCCGCCGGTGTCACAGCTGCGACCGGCGCAGCACGCGGTGCCCAGCGCACCGCAGGCGTTGACGCCGCCGTCGCCGTTGCCATTGCCGCTGGAGTCGCCGCCGCAACCGGGCGCCGCCAGAGCCAGGGTGGCCACGAAGAGGATCGCTGCCAGTGTGCGCGTGTGCATGGTTGGTTAGTGCCAGCAGGACCCCGGGCGGTTGAAAAGCGGCGACGGACGAGGGGCCGCCGCGCAGCTTTTTCGTGTGCGCGGGTCGCGCCGGACTGGCCAGGGCGTGGCGCGCGGTGTAGGAGAAGATGATGCGGGGAGGCCGAGCCGCCGTGGCGCTGGCGCTGGCGCTGCTGATCGGGAGCGCGAGCGCGCGAGCCGAGGCGGCGCAGGCGATCCTGTTTCTGGGCGGGACCCGGCCGGCGCTGGATGATGCCCGGCTGCTCGATGCGGTGGCGGTGTACACGCGGGACCTGCGGCTGGAGGTGCACCGGCGGCCCGGCGCCGCGCCAGCGGAGGTCACCGCGCAGAGCCTGGGCGCGGTGGTCGCGCTGGTGCGCGGCGAGCAGGCGCGGCTGGCGTTCTGGTATGTGGTGCGGCCGGCGGGTGACACCGTGCTGTATGCGGTCGGACTGGATGGCGAGCGGCCCCTGGTGAGCGCGCTGCCGGTGGCGGGTGGGCCGGGGCCCGAGCTGGATCGCGCGCTGGCGCTGAAGCTGCGGGCGATCTTGACCGGCGCGGCGCAGGACGAGCCACGGATCGCGACGCCGGAGCCCGTGGCGGTGGAGGTCAAGCCGCAGGTTTCGCCCCGGCCGGAGCTGAAGCCGTCGCCGTCGCCGACGCCGTCGCCGTCGCCGTCGCCGTCGCCAACGCCGTCGCCGTCGCCGGTGAGCCGCGGCGCGGTCCCGTCACCGTCACCGCTGGCGCCGGCGGGGGGCGCCTGGCTGGGCGCGGCGGGGTACTGGCTGACGGTGCCGTCGAGCGGAGACTTCGTGCGCCACGGCGTGGCGCTGGAGGCGGCGCGTCGCCTCAGGGGCGCGTTCGAGGTCCACGCAGGGCTGGAGGTGTCGACCGGGGCCGAGCTGGTCGGCGCGACCGGGATCGGGACGCTGTCGGACTTCCCGCTGCGCGTCGGGGCGCGGGTGCTGTTCCGCCGTGGCCGCGTGACGGTGGGGCTGGGGCCGGTGGCGGCGCTTCACGTGCTGTCTGCCAGCGGCCTGGCCAGGGAGGGCGGCAGCGGGGAGGCGCTGCGCTTTGGCGGCGGGCTCGGCGGCGAGCTGCTGGCGCGGGTCGGGTTGCGTGGCCACATGTCGGCTGATCTGCGCGTGCTGGTCGAGCGCACCTTGCCGCACACGCGCTTCCTGATCGAGGGCGCGCCGGTGCTGGATCAGGGCGCGGTGCTGTTCGGGGTGGGGGTGGGGCTCTCGTTCGGAGTGCCCTGAGTTCAACCGGATCGCGCGCTGCGGGTACAATAGAGATGGGTGTTGAAGCGGCCTGACACACGCGCCGAGCCTTCGGCGGACGAGCGCGCCCTCTGCGAGGGCTGCCGGGCCGGCGAGCCCCGCGCGCTGGACACCTTCTTCCGCACCCACGTGGCCCGCGTCGAGCGCGTCATCGGGCGGCTGATCGGGCCCACGCCCGACCTCGAGGATCTGGTGCAGACCACGTTCACCGAGGCCATCCGCAGCTTCGCGCGCTTTCGCGGCGAGGCCAGCCTGGCGACCTGGGTGACGCGGATCGCGGTGCACGTGACCCAGCACCAGCTGCGCCGCGGGGTGCGTCGCACGGTGCCGCTGGAGCTGCTGCCCGAGGCCAGCGAGCCGCACGACGCCGCGCCGGGCGCCGACCAGGTGGCGGGGGAGCGCCAGATCGCCCAGCGCGTGCACCGGCTGCTCGATCGGCTGTCGCCCAAGAAGCGCGTCGCGTTCCTGCTGTATGCCGTCGAGGGCCACTCCATCGAGGAGGTCGCGGCGCTGACCGGCGCCGGTCGCGCCGCCACCAAGTCGCGCATCTGGTTCGCGCGGCGCGAGCTTTTGGCGCTGGCGCGCGAGGATGCGCTGCTGCGCGAGCTGGCGCTGGCGGAGGCGCGACGCTGATGGCGCTGGAGTGCCTCAGCACGGGCGCGCGGCTGACCGCGTCGCTGGCCGGCCACCTCAGCGAGGCCGAACGCCTGGCGCTGGAGGCGCACCTCGGCGGCTGCGAGCAGTGCCGCGTCGATCACGCGTCGTTCGAGGCGGTGCGCCGGCTGCGCGGCTGGGAGCCGCCGCGGCTGTCCGACCTCGCGCGCGAGCGGGTGCGACGCGCCGCTCTGGAGGCTGCGCGGACGCCGGCGGTGACGACGACGATGACGCGCGACAGCCGGCCCCGGCGCGCCGGCACGCTGTGGGTCGGGCTCGGGCTGGGTGGGCTGGTGGTGGCGGCCACGGTGCTGACGCTGCTCCTGCTGCCGCGCCCGCGGCGGCAGGCGGCGCCGCAGCTGAGCGCGGGCGACATCACGGCCGCCGGCGACCTGCGCACGGCCGACGCCGAGGTCACGGTGCGCTCGACCCTGGGCGGCGTGGTGCAGCTGGGCGGACCGCTGGTCGAGCTGGCCGCGGGCACCTCGCTGCGCTGGCATGGCGCCGTGCGCCGGGTCGATCTGGAGCGCGGCACGGTGGTGGTCGAGGTCGATCCCGCGCAGCGGCTGAGCTTCCGCGTGGCCACACCCGACTTCGTGGTCGCCGTGGTGGGCACCCGCTTCCGCGTCGATCTCGGCGGCGTGCACACCGAGCACGGCAAGGTCCGCGTGCTGTCGCGGGACGGCCGCACGCTGGCGCTGGTCGGCGCCGGCGAGAGCTGGCGGCTGCCGACGCGCGCCGCGCTGCCTGTCCCCAGCGCACTGGCACCCACGCCGCCGGTCGCGTCGCCCGCAGCTGTGCCGGCGCTGGAGCCGACCCAGGTGCCGGGCGACGCCACCGCGGCGACGCCCCAGGACGGCCGCAGCGCCGCCCAGCGCCTGGAGGCGGCGCGTCGCGCGCTGGGTGCCGGCGACGCCGCGCGCGCGCGCAGCGAGCTGCGCCCTCTGCTGGGCGGCGGCCGCGCCATCGCGGTCGAGGCCCACGTGCTGATGGCCGAGTCGTTCCTGACCGAGGGCCGCTATGGCGAGGCCATCAAGGGCTACCGCGCCGTGGAGCGCGGCTTCGGCGGCACCCCGCAGGCCGAGAGCGCGCTGTTCGCCATCGCTCAGCTGGAGAGCGAGAGCGGCAGCGCGGCCGACGCGGTGCGCGCGCTGCAGCGCTACCTGGCGCGCTATCCGCGGGGTCGCTTCGCCACCGAGGCCCGCCAGCGCCTGGACCGGCTGGCGCCACGGCCGTGATGTCGAGGCGCGCGGGGCGACGGCGCGCGCCAATGCCGACGCTGGCGGCGGGGCGACGGCGCGCGGCAATGCCGGCGCGGGCGGCGGGGCTCGCGCTGGCGCTGGCGCTGGCGCTGGCCGGCGCCTGCTCGCGTGACGTCGAGCTGGTCGGCGGTGACGGCGGGCGGCGCAGCGACGCGGGCGGCGGTGACGGCGGACGCATGTGCAGCGGCCTCGGCCCTCCCCTGCGCGTCGACGCGGCCGGCGCGGCCGAGTGCGGCGGCGCGGTCGCCGCGGCCAGCCACCGCCACGCCCTGTGCAGCTGCGCCGCGCTGACCATCTCGGCCACGCTGCAGACGCGCTCGTTCGACTCCACCGGGCTGACCACCGGGGATCAGCAGACCGCGGCGCTCGGCGTCAACCAGGCGCTGCGCGTCAACGCCAGCCTCGACGTCGGCGGCGCGCTGGTGGTCGCCGACGCCGCCGGGATCAGCGCCAGCGCCGAGCTGGAGACCACCGAGTCGCTGCGCTCGGGCGGGCCGCTGACCGCGAGCGCGTCCGAGGTCCAGGTCGGCGGCGACGCCTTCGTGGCCGGTGACGTCGCTGGCCAGGTCAAGGTCACCGGGGTGCTGCACGTGCCGACCGCCGCCACGGTGGCCGCCGGCGTGACCTCCGCCAGCGTGCTGCGCGAGCCCGTCAGCGTGGCCGCGCCGTGTGACTGCAGCGCTGGCGCCGGCATCGATCCAGTGCGCGTCGCCGCCGCCGCCAGCGCGGCCTCCGGCAACGACAACGCCTCCATCGGCCTCGACGCCGGCGCCCTGGTGCGCAGCGACGAGGAGCAGCTCGAGCTGCCCTGCGGGCGCTTCCACCTGACCTCGATCGACCTCGAGCGCGAGGTCGAGCTGCGCGTGCACGGGCGCACCGTGCTGGTGGTCAGCGGCGACGTCATGCTGCGCGAGAAGCTCGACGTGGTGCTCGACGCCGGCGCCGAGCTCGACCTGGTGGTCGCCGGCACCCTGCGCCTGAGCGGGGGCGCGCACCTGGGGTCGCTGGCGGCACCGGCGCGGGTGCGCATCTGGCTGGGCGGCACCGGCACCGTGGTGCTCGACGATCACCCGACCATCGGCGCCGTGCTGCACGCGCCGCGCGCCACCATCAGCGCCCCGGCCGGCTTCGAGCTGCACGGCAGCGTGCTGGCGGGCGCGCTGTCCTTCGGCGCCGGCGCCACGGTGCGCTACGACCGGTCCATCCTCGGCGGCGGCGTGGTGTGCGGCGTGCCGGCGTCAGCCGCCGTGCGCTGATGACCCGGGCCCACCCGGCGTCGACCCCAGCAGGCTGAGCGACAGCAGCGCCGCCACCAGCATGATGGCGCCGCCGGTGTAGTACGGGCTGCCGATCGAGACGCGCTGGTACAGGCCGCCCCCGATCAGCGGACCCAGGATGCGGGCCAGGCTGGAGGCCGACTGCGAGACCCCGAGCACCTCGCCCTGCGCGGCGGGGTCGGCCGTCTGCGACACCGCGGCGGTCAGCGACGGAAACGCCAGGCCGTTGCCGGCCGAGACGATGGCCAGCGCCGGCAGCAGCGCGATCAGGCCGCGCGCGCCGCCCGCCAGCGGCAGCAGCGCCAGCGACGCCGCCATCATGAAGCAGCCCACGATGATGAGGCGGCGCTCGCCCAGCCGGCGCGCCAGCCGGCGCACGATGGCGCCCTGCACGATGATGAGGACGATCCCCACCCACACGAACAGGTACGAGGTCTCGCGCTCGCCATAGCCGTACTCGTCGCGCGTCCACAGCGGGAAGGTCGCCTCCAGCTGGGTGAAGGCCAGGGTCATCAGGAAGACCAGCGCGATGAGCCGGATCAGCGCGGGCCGCCCCAGCGTCAGCTTGAGGCCGGCCCAGGTCAGCCGGCGCGCCGGGGCGCGCTCGCCGGCGGCGCGTGGCTCCTTGAGGCCGAAGGCGACCCAGGCGAAGTTGCACGCGGCCAGGCCAGCGGCGACCAGGAACGGGGTGCGAGCGTCGCCGAAGTGCGCCGCCACACCACCGATGGCGGGGCCCAGCACGAAGCCCATGCCCAGCGCGGCGCCGATCATGCCCATGCCGCGGGCGCGCTCGGCGGGCGTGGTGACGTCGGCGATGTAGGCCTGCGCGGTCGAGATGTTGGCGCCCGCGGCGCCGGCCAGGCTGCGCGCCAGGTACAGCGCCCACAGCGCGCCGACCACCCCGAACAGCAGGTTGGCGATGATGCCGGCGGCGATCGACACCAGCAGCACCGGGCGCCGGCCCACGCGATCCGAGATGCGCCCCCACACCGGCGCCATCAGCAGCTGGAAGAACGAGTAGGCCGAGAACAGCGCCGTCGCCGCCAGCGCGTTGTCGTTCAGCCGCGCCGCGAAGCGCGGCACGATGGGGATGATCATGCCAAAGCCCACCATGTCGAGGAACACGGTGAGGAAGATGGCGCCCAGCGCCGCCTTCGGCCTGTGGCTCGGCGCGGTCACAGTGGCGAGAGCACGGGGCAGCTCTCCTCGTAGAGCTGCAGCGGATAGGGCGGCAGGGTGCGGAACAGGTCGGGGCTGACGGTGCGCTCGGCGATGATGCGCTGGTACAGGCGCGCGGCGGCGCCTTCGCTGCGCGGCTTGTCGGGCTTGCTGAAGTCGACCGCGTAGAGCCCGAAGCGCGGGCAGTAGCCGGCCGACCACTCGAAGTTGTCGACCAGCGACCAGTGGTAGTAGCCGCGCACGTCGATGCCGTCGGCCATGGCGCGCTGCAGCTCGTACAGGTGCTCGACCAGGAAGCGGCTGCGCTGCTCCTCGTCGCGGTCGGCGATGCCGTTCTCGGTGATGTAGATGGGCAGCTGGTAGCCCTTCATCTCGTCGAGGACCTCGCGCAGCCCCTGCGGATAGATGTCCCAGTTGAACTCGGTCTTGTCCCACGGCGTCTCCAGCAGCTCGAAGCGCGGGATGCCGATGACCGGGAAGCTGTTCTCGTTGCCGATGTACTGCACCACGGCGAGGCCATAGTAGTTCACGCCCAGGTAGTCCATGCGGTTCATCAGGCGCGGATCGGCCTTCTTGTCGCCGGGATCGTCGTAGTCGCCGTCGAAGTTCTTGTCGATGTTGCCGCCGGTGGCGGCGTCGAAGAAGACGCGGTTCGACAGCTTCTGCAAGAGCTCCGCGGCGCGGCGATCCATGGCGTCGGCCGGGTTCTTGGGCTGCATGACACGGTTGTGGTTGGCGATCGAGACCAGGGCGGGCTTGCCGTCGCCGTCGGCGTCCATGGTGTCGTTGGCGTGGATGGCGTCGTAGGCGCGGGCATGGCCCTCGATCATGTTGTAGGCCACGGTCAGCGCCTTCTCGACCTGCAGGAAGTTGCCGGGCGGGAACTGGCCGCCGAGGTAGCCGTTGATGACGTAGACCATGGGCTCGTTGATGGTGACCCAGAGGTCGACGTCGGCGCCGAAGGTCTTGGCCGACCAGGTCGCGAAGTTGGTGAAGTCGGTGATGGTGGACTCGCTGGCCCAGCCGCCCTTGGTCGCGACGTCATCGACGTCGTGGATCCAGGTCGGCCACACGAAGTGGTGCAGGGTGACCATGGGCACGATCCCGCGCGACTTGCAGGCTGCCAGCAGGGCGCGGTAGTAGGCCAGCGCGGTGGGGTCGGGCGTCGCCGAGGTCAGCGCGGCGCGGGTCGGGAACAGGCGCGCCATCGCCATCTCGAAGCGATAGGTGTTGTTGCCCAGCGCCCTGGCGCGGTCGAGGTCGGCCGCGTAGTGGGTCTCCATCGCGGGGCCGTCGTCGGCACGGTCGGGGGCGCCGCTCTTGTCGCCGTCGATGACCTTGCCCTTCTGCTCCCACTGGTGCCAGTCGGTGCCGTCGAGGCCGGTCTCGACCTGGTAGGCGGCGGTCGCGGTGCCCCACAGGAAATCGGCGGGGAAAGGCTTGCTGATGGCGGGCGGGACGTAGACGTCGGCGCCGGCATCGACGGCGGGGTCGTCACCACCGCCACCGCCGCAGCCGACCAGCGCGAGGGCGCCGGCGAGCACCAGGCGAAACAGGTTCTTCTGCAAAGGGAAGCTCCGTTCTGGACCCAATCGATAGACCTCGAAAGTAGCAGGTATTGGGCGGGCTCGGCGAGAAAGGCCGGGGTGGTTCTGCTAGGCTGCGGCCGTGAAGCCGCCCCGACACAGCCGCGCGGTCGAGTTCCGCGCCGGGGTCCATGTCCTGGGCAGCGTGCTGTGGTGTGATGCCGTGCACGCGCGGGAGTGCTGCTTCGTGTCGAGCGCCCGGCTGGCCTCGCCGGCGGCGCGCCGGCACCGCCAGATCATCACCAGCGCGGCCACCGCGGCCCTGCTGGGGCGCGGCGACACCGGCGTGCTGCCGGCGCTGCTGGGACGGCCGTTTCACCTGGGCCGGCTGCGGCTGGAGCCGTTCGCGTCGGGGGCTGCCCTGGGAGCGGCGTCGCTGCTGGTCGAGGACGCCGGGCGGCGGCTGGTCCATGCCGGCGCCATCGCGGCGCGGCCGGCGCTGACCGCCGAGGCGGCCGACCAGCGGCGCGCCGACGTCCTGGTGGTGCACGCCGAGCACCCGCCCGCGCTGGCGCTGCCCCCGGCGGCGGCGACGCTGGACGCGCTGGCGACCTGGCTCGGCGGCGAGCTGGCGGCGGGGGCCACGCCGGTGGTGATGGCGGCCCTGCGCGGCGACCTCGAGGAGCTGGCGGCGCAGCTGGGCGCGCGCGGCCTCGGGCTGTGTGCGCACCCGCAGGTGGCGGCGTCGCTGCGCGTGTACCGCACGCTGGGGGCGCGCGTCCCGGTGGTGCGCGGGCTGCGCGCGGCGCGCGGCGGCGATGTGCTGCTGTGGCCGCTGGGGACGCCGCTGGTGTCGGCCGCGGGCGGGCCGCTGCCCGGGGTGGCGCGGCGCGCGCTGGTGACGGGGCGCCCGGCGCGCGACCTCGCGGTGCCGCATGACGCCGCGTTCGCGTGGTCCAGCCTGGCCGATGGCGTCGAGACCGCGGCCTATGTGGTCGCCAGCGGGGCGCACGAGCTGTACTTCACCGGGCCGGCGGCCGAGGCCTTCGCCGCGGCGCAGCGGCGCGCCGGCGCCGACGCCCACGCACTGGGGCCGCCGCGTCAGATGGAGCTGTTCGCCAGCGCGAACTCCGGTTCACCGGGGCCTGACACGCCTGACGCGCCTGACGCGCCTGACGCGCCTGACGCGCCTGGCGCGCCTCGCACCATGGCGCGGATTGAGGTAGCTTAGACGCATGCTCGGAATTGGCATGGGCGAGCTGCTGCTGATCCTGGTGGTCGCCCTGCTCTTCGTCGGCCCGGAGAAGCTGCCGGGAGCCGCGCGCGCCATCAGCAAGGGGCTGCGCCAGGTGCGTGGCGCCGCCGAGAACATCAAGCAGACCGTCGAGAAGGACAAGGATCTCAAGGAGGCGCTGAGCACGCTGAACCAGGCGCGCGCCTCGCTGCAGAGCGATCTCGACGACATCGGCGGCAAGATCATGCCGCGCCTGGGTGAGGGCGACCGACGCGGCGGGGGCGGTGGCGGCAAGGCGCCGGTGGCCGCGCTGGCCTCGGCGGCCGGGGTCGGTTCGCCGGACAGCGAGCCGATCACGCGCATCAGCAAGCCACGCTACACGGTCGAGAAGGTCAGCAAGCCCGGAAAGCCCGCGCCGGGGTCCACGGACAGCTGATGGACGAGGCGCGCATGCCGCTGATGGAGCACCTCCGGGAGCTCCGCAAGCGGTTCAGGAACGCGGTCATCGCGCTGGTCGTCACCACGGGCATCACGTTCGCGTTCGCGCGCGAGCTCATCGCCCTCATGATCAAACCCCTGGCCGACGCCTGGCGCGGCCGCAAGCTGGGCACCTTCACGCTCAACTACGGCAACCTGACCGAGCCGTTCTGGGCCGAGATGAAGGTGTCGTTCTACATCGGCCTGTTCCTGGGCTCGCCGTTCGTGTTCTACCAGCTGTGGAAGTTCGTGGCCCCGGGGCTGCGCGACAACGAGCGCAAGATCGCCCTGCCGTTCGCCATCTTCAGCGCGCTGTTCTTCTGCGGCGGCGCGGTGTTCTGCTACTTCCTGGTCTTCCCCACCGCGTTCAAGTTCTTCCTGGGCTACTCCAGCAACGACTACGGCAGCTTCAGCGGGCTGTTCGGCGGCATGGCCGACTACAACATCGGCGGCGACATGCAGCTGCGCGCCACCCTGTTCCTGGAGCCCATCCTCGACTTCTCGATGAAGACCATGCTGGGGTTCGGCCTGGTCTTCGAGCTGCCGCTGGCGATCTACTTCCTGGCCAAGGTCGGCCTGGTCACGCATCGCTCGCTGTGGAAGTTCAACAAGTACTGGATCGTCATCTCGTTCATCATCGGCGCGGTGCTGACGCCGGGGCCCGACGTGATGTCGCAGATCCTGATGGCGACGCCGCTGCTGGTGCTGTACCAGATCTCGATCGTGGTCGCGTGGGTGGTGACGATCGGGCGCGAGAAGCGGAAGAAGCGAGAGGAAGAGGCCGAGTAGGCGGAGTCGGACGAACAGGCCACAGGCCACAGGTGACAGGCCACAGGGAATGACGGAGGCGGAGGAGCGGGAGCGGGAGCGGGAGCGGGAGCGGGAGCGGGAGCGGGAGCGGGAGCGGGATAGCCTCCTCGAAGCTGCGCTTCGAGGGGGCTAGCAGAGATCGATGACGATCACGGTCGAGCCGGGCGGGCGTTCATCGGGTTGCGGGGCGCGACGTGGATCTCGGTCAGTGGGAGGCGCTGGCTGTTGCACCGGGAGGTGCAGCGGCTCTGGTTCCCACGGTCTCTGCCCGTTGGTGTCCACAGGGTCTTTCATGTGTGAACCTTCCATAGATGAGACGGCGCCATCGTAGCACGCGGGATCTGACGGCGCCAGAAGCCCCCGGGAAAAAGGCTCCGATCCGAACCCGATTCAGGCGAAGGACTTGCGCCTGGCGCGGTCCGATCCCACATTTGCGGACATGTCGCTGCTGCGCCTGTTCGAGAAGTTCGTGGACCCGGTCAACGCGCGCGAGCGCGAGGCGGAGCTCGAGAAGCTGCGTGAAGAGCGGCCCGATGACGCCGATCCCGAGCTGGTGGCCGAGGGCGTGGCGCCGCCGCTTGCGCGCAAGCAGGTCGAGTACGTGTGCAAGGTGTGCGACCGGCACGGCGCCGAGCCAGAGTTCTGCCCCGACTGTCTGGCGGCGACGATGCGTCCGCTGAGCTGAGCCTCAGGGCGTTTCGGGGACGCGGTCGAGCGCCAGCGCGCGCTTCCTGGCGGCCTCGGCGCCGCTGGGGTCACCCGCGCCCTCGAGGGCTCGGGCCAGCAGGCGCTGCACGCGGGCGGAGCGCGGGCGACGCCGGGCGGCCTCGCCGAAGTGGACCGCGGCCTCGGCCGGTTTGCCCTGCAGCAGCGCGACCTCGCCCAGCCCGATGATGGCCGCGGCGGCGGTGGGGCCGCCGGGGTCGAGCGCGCGGGCCTCGTTGAAGGCGGCCAGGGCGTCGCTGGCGCGGTTGGCGGCCAGGGCGTCCTGGCCGCGCTTGATGGCGGCGGCGGCCGGCCCGGTCGCGTCGGGCGCGCTGGCCGCGCTGGGGCTGGCCGAGGGTGCGGTGCCGGGGGTCAGGGTCGGGATGATGCCGTCGCGCAGGTCGCGGTCGCGCCGCGCGGCCGACAGGGCAGCGATCGCGGCTGCTTCGCCTGAGCTGGGCCTGGTGGAGGCCCGGGGGCTGGCGGTGCTCGGGTTCAGGCGCGGGCTCGGACTGGTGCTCGTGCTCGGACTGGTGCTCGTGCTCGTGCTCGTGCTCGTGCTCGGACTCGTGCTCGTGCTCGTGCTCGGACTCGTGCTCGTGCTCGTGCTCGTGCTCGGGCTCGGGCTGTCCGCGAGCGACGCCGTCTCCGCCCTCTTCTTGCCCTCGCCGCGGCTGCCCGCCAGGACCCAGATCAGCACGGCCGCTGCCGCTGCCGCGAGGCCGATGCCGACCCAGAGCAGCGTGCGCCGCTGTCGCGGCACCATCATCGAGTCATCGGGATCCCCATCATCACGGACCGCGGGGACGCTGGCGCTGCTGCCGCCCTGGTCGCCCGCGCGCGCCTTCCAGGCCAGCGGCGGGACCAGCGCGGTGCGGGCGCGCTTGCGCTTGCCACGGGGCGGCTCGCTCTTGCGCTTGCCACGCGCTGGCAGGGCCGCGCTGTCGTCGTCGTCCGCGCCGGCAGCGGCGGCGGCGAGGTTCTCGCCCTCGGCGAACCACGCCCCCGTCATGGCGCCCTCGGGCGGCAGCTTGATGATCGCGGTGTGCGACTTCTTCACCGGCACCGGCACGGCCTCGCTCGAGCCGGAGCCAGGGCTGCCCATTGGCAGCGCCACCATCCCGGGCGAGGTGTACGGCTCGCCTTCTCCTTCTCCTGGTCCTGGCCCCGGCCCGGTCGCCACCGGCAGCGACCCGCTGCGCCGCGGCGCCGAGCGCTCGCCCTCGCGCAGCGCCTCGACCAGTCGGTACACCGTCGGGAAGCGCTCCGCCGGCGCCTTGGACAGCGCGCTCAGCACCGCGCTCTCGAGGTAGGCCGGGGTATCGGGCCGACGCTCGCGCGGGGGCCGCGGCATCGACTGCAGGTGGTGGGTCAGGATCTCGGCGGTGCCGTTGCCGTCGAACGGTGCCGCGCCGGTCAGCATCTCGTAGGCCATCACCCCGAGCGCATAGATGTCGGTGCGCCGGTCGACGGTGCCGCCCGCGGCCTGCTCGGGCGACATGTAGCGGGCGTCGCCGAAGGTCATGCCCAGGCTGGTGGTCGAGGTGTCGCCCTCGGCCTCGACCAGCTTGGCCAACCCGAAATCGAGCAGCTTGACGAAGCGCGGCCGGCCCCGGCGCGTGGTCAGGAAGACGTTGCGTGGGCGCAGATCCCGATGCACGTAGCCCATCGCGTGCGCCTCCATCAGCGCCTCGCCGAGCTGGGCCAGCACGTCGACGATGGTGCCGATGGGCTGCGCCCCGGTGCGCGCCAGGAGGTCGGCCAGGGTCTCGCCGTCGAGCAGCTCCATGACCAGGAACAGCCGGCCATCGGGGGCGCGCCCGAAGTCGTGCACCTCCACGATGTGATCGTTGTCGATCTCCCCCACCGTGGTCGCCTCGCGGCGGAAGCGCTCGATCGACAGGTCGTCGCTGGCCAGGGCCTGGTGGATCAGCTTGAGCGCGACCTTGCGGCGCAGCGTGACGTGCTCGGCGCGGTAGATGGTCCCGCTGCCGCCCTGCCCCAGCTTGTCGAGGATGAGGTAGCGATCCCCGATCAGCATGCCCTGCATGGGGTCGGGCCCGCCGGCGCTGCGCGCGGTGCCGCACCCGGGGCAGAACAGCGCGCCCTCGGGGAACGCCTGCGAGCAGCTGACGCACTGGAGAGACACTGCCGGCACCTGCTCCGAGGGTAGCACCATGTCTGAAGGATGGTGCCTCGTCGGGGCTCGTGCACGCTGTGACGAACGCACCGCACCCGGGGACCCAAGGAGCGCCGGTCCTGCCGGGTCCTGCCGCCCGCCACGGGCGGCTCGGACGGGCGGCTCGAGCTGCCGGCCCAGGACGGTGGGTGCCTGGGGCGACGGGCTCCGCGACGGCGGCCTCTGGAGGAGGCCGCTCTTCGCCGCTGCGCCGGCGCGGCCGCCCCTGGTGCATGCGCCTCCATGGCACTATCGGGGAACTATTTGCCCGCTCCGATGACGTTTTTTGTTGACGACCGCATCAGGTCGGCGACGGCGGATGGTCATCCTCGATCTGGAGGGCCCCTCTCAGCGCATACGCTCGTCGAGGTGCCACGGGGCGTCCTCGAGGGTCGTTTTCGCGCGCGGCAGCGCCGTTCGCGGCGTAGAGGCCGCAACCAGGACGTCCGAAACACGCGTGATAGGAAGGAGATGCGCGGGGGCGCGGGGGACAGGAGGAGGGTGAGCATGACGCAGTCGACGGTGGTGACGGCGCTGCAGCGGCAGGCGGACGAGCGGGTGGTGATGGCGGTGCAGCGCAGGCAGCGCGCCGAGGCGGACGAGGTCGCGGCGCTGCTGGAGGCGCGCGCGCTCGGGGTCTCTGACGCGCTGGGGTTCGCGTCGTTTCACGAGTATGCCGAGGCGCGGCTCGGGCTGACGCCACGCCTGGCGTACGAGCGCGTGCGCGTGGTCGAAGCGCTCGGCGGGCTGCCGCGGATGCGGGCCGCGCTGGCATCGGGCGCCATCAGCTACTCGGCGGCGCGCGAACTCAGCCGCGTGGCCACAGCGGCCAACGAGCTGGTGTGGCTGGAGCGGGCCGCCGGCTGCAACGTGCGCGAGATCGAGAAGCTCGTCGCCGGCCGTCCGCCGGGTGGCGACCCTGACGACGACCCCGACCCCGACCAGGCCACCACCCCCGTGCGCTTCGAGCTCAGCGCAGCCACCCGGGCGCTGCTGCGCGAGGCGCGGCAGCAGCTGCGACGCGACGCCGGGCAGCGCCTGGATGACGACGCCTTCGTGGCCGAGTTGGTGCGGCGTGCGCTCGCGGGCAGCGCGGCGCGCAAGCCGGGCGCGCCGAGCTACCAGATAGCCATCAACGTCTGTGACCGCTGCGAACGCGTGACCCAGAACGGCGCTGGCCAGGTCGTCGACGTCGATCCGTCCGAGCTACGGATCGCACTGTGCGACGCCTCGGTCATCGACACCCTGCGTCCCGGCAGCAAGCTCACCCGGGAGGTTCCGGCGGCCACCCGCGCCGCCGTGGTGCGCCGCGACCATGGCCGCTGCAAGGTCCCGGGCTGTCGCAATGCCGCCTGGGTCGACCTCCATCACCAGGTCTATCGCTCGCACGACGGCGACCACGACCCTGGCAACCTGCTGCTGCTGTGCACGGCACACCACCATGCGGTGCACGAGGACCGGCTGATCATCACCCGGCACCCACGTGGGTACGCCTTTCACCATGCGGACGGGACAGTCTACGGAGTGGCTCCAGCGCCGGCCGGCGAGGCGACGCCCGCCTGAGGTATCAAGCGACAGCAGGAGGCGCAGCGGGGCTGTCGCGAAGCGCGGCCGCGTCGGCGCAGCGGCGAAGAGCGGCCTCCGCCAGAGGCCGCCGCCGCGGAGCCCGCCGCCCGAGGCACCGGGCGTCCTCGGCCGCCGGACCTGAAGCGCACCCGCCACGCCGCGCCTCGGTCGGCTCAGGCGCTACGACAGCGGCCGCTGGAGGTGCCGGGACTCGATGCAATCCGGGGCAGCCGAGATGTGACGAGGCCTCGGGATCCTCGCCCGCCGCCAGCGGCGCGCGCGAGCTGACCTGGGCGCCCACGAGTGACGAGTGATGAGGGCTGCGCCCCGCCGGCAGGCCGTCGGGGCAGAATGAAGCTGACGGCCAGACTCCCGGCCGGCGCCGCCGTGCGGCGCATACGGATACGGATCAGTCTCTCTCGGCCGGAGCCTACCGGGCGGCGTCCTTCATCAGGCGCCGCACCTCTTCATGGTAGGCGTCCTCATCGAGCAGCCCGCGGTCGACCAGCAGGTTCAGGAGCGCGCGCAGGCGCAGCTCGACGCTGGCCTCGTCGGCGACGCGGTGGTACGGCGCGGTGTGCGGCGCCGGCACCGCGGCGCGCCCCGGCGAGGTCGGATCGTCCTGGCTCGGCGCCGGGGCCTCGACGCGCAGCACCTTGGTGACGCTCATGCGGTAGCGGTTGGCCAGCGCCTCCAGCACCGCGGACGGCATCGCGATGACGACGTCGATGCGCGCCGCGGTCGCGAAGGCGACGTCGTGCACGGCGTCGAGATCGAGCGGGTTGGCCATGGCCAGGCGCAGCACCTTGCGCCCGTGCGACTCGCCGACCTCGAGCGGGATGCACAGGTGGCGCGCCGCCAGCTCGGCGGTGACCTCGGCCAGGGCCTCGGGATCGACCGGCTCGTTGGCCAGCTCGACCACCGGCAGCCCCAGGCGGCGGCGCAGCGCGGCGGCCAGGCCGACCTCGGGCACCCCGGCGTCGCTCAGCGCCAGCGCCAGCGGCACGCCCTCGCGAGCGCGGCGCACCGCGGCGGCGACCACCGAGGGCTCGGCCAGGCGCTCCTCGAGGACCAGGTCCGCCAGCGAGATCCGCTCGGCCACGGCGCCCTCAGGCCTCGGCGTGAGCGGCCACGAAGCGGGCGATGCGCGCCCGGGTGTCGTCGTCCATGTCGGTGAACGCGACGCCCATGCCGGGGCCAGCGCTGCCATCGGCCTCGCCCTCGCCGAGGGCCACGTTGACGATGGTGCCGCGCACCTGGATGGGGGCGCTCTCGCCCGGCAGGGTGAACTTCAGCGCCATCACCGTGCCCAGCGGGTGCGGGATCGAGCGATCCAGGAAGATCCCCCCCACCGACAGGTTGGCGCCACGCTGGAAGTAGGTCTCGCGCTCGCGCGACTCCTCGACCCAGACGTCGACCGGCACACGGGTCGCGCTGCGACGTTCGCCGCTGCCAGGAGGAACCGAATCGCGCCGCTCACCCGCCATCGGGCTCATGCTACTCGCGCCGGTGCGCGGGTCGCAAGTCAGTTGACGGTGACGACCAGGGTGTAGGGCGACATGGTCTGCGCGTCCTTGCCCTGCACGCGCAGATAGTACTTGCCGGCGCCCAGGCCGGTGCGGTCGACGGTCTCCAGCGCGGGCGTCATCGCGGCGCTGGAGCTGTCGGAGAACGACAGCTGGGTCGCGGCGGCGTCGAGCAGCGCCAGGTTGAGGTCGCCGGCGCTGTGGGAGAACTCGATGCGCGCATTGATGTGCGCGCCGGCGCCGACCGTCAGCGTGAAGTAGTCGACGTCGCCACTCGAGCAGATGCCCAGGTTGGGCAGCCGGAAGCTGGCCTGGGTCGGGATCGGGCTGGCGCCGGTGGGGCCGTTGTTGGGCTCGAGGTCGCGGTCGGGTGGTCCTGCGCAGGTGCCGCCGCCGTCACCGCCGCCGCCGCCGCCATCCACGACCGTGGCGCCGTCGGCCGCCCGGCCGTCCGGACCGCCACCGCCGTCGCCCAGGGCAGCGTCGACCTCCGGCGGACCGGCGTCGCTGCGGTCGTCGCCGCCCGACGCACACGCGGTCAGCAGCAGCACGCACGCGACCAGGGCCGTCCTCGCCGTCACCAGCGCGATTCTATCTCACGCCTTGATGTGGAACGGATTGAAGTTGGTCCTGGTGTCGTAGAAGTCCTCGCGCTCGGCGCGCTTGAGGAAGCCGACCACCAGGTAGGTCACCGGGGTGAACACGACCTCGATGGCGACCTTGAAGACCCAGTTGAACATGACGACCTTGACCATCACGTCGGGATCCCACAGGCCCAGGAAGGCGA
This sequence comes from Deltaproteobacteria bacterium, assembly GCA_020853705.1. Taxonomy (GTDB): domain Bacteria; phylum Myxococcota_A; class Polyangia; order Haliangiales; family JADYYK01; genus JADYYK01. The sequence goes on along the minus strand of JADYYK010000047.1, from coordinate 24,583 downwards.
TGGGATAGAAGACGCCGCTGTCGGCCAGCTGGCCGACGATGGTCGAACCAATGGTGCGCGCCCACAGGAAGCGCCCCCTGGTCCACACCTTCATCTTGGCCATCACGTACGAGTTGGCGAAGTCGCCGATCCAGAACGCCAGGATCGAGCCGGCGACGATGCGCCAGGTGTTGCCGAACATGACCTCGATGGCGGGCTGGATGATGCCGTTGTAGCCGACGTGGGGATCGGGCGGCATGCGCAGCACGACCTGGCTCATGAAGGTGGCGAACAGCATGGCCACGAAGCCGGCCCAGATGACCCGCCGGCTGCGCGCATAGCCATACACCTCGGTGAGGACGTCGCCGAAGATGTAGCTGATGGGGAAGAACAGGTTGCCGGCGCCGAACGACAGCCCGCCCACGGTGCACACCTTGCCGGGCCCGATCAGGTTCGAGCACAGCAGCACGGTCACGAACCCCATCATGATGAGGTCGTAGTAGCGGTAGGTCCGGCCGGCGGGGGGCGAGTCGTCGTCGACCTCGGAGACCTCGGAGACCTCGGAGACCTCGCCCTCGGCCCGGGTCCCGGGTTTGGCTTTGGCGGACATCGAGCGGGAAGCTACCATGAGGTGTGCGTGCGCTGAGCCGGGTCTGGGCGGTCGTGCTGCTGGCCGCCGGGTGTGGCTCGTCGGGGGGCGCTGGCCGCGACGCCGCAGTGGACGCGGGCGCCGACGCGGGCGCCGACGCGACCCTGGCCGACGCCAGCGTCATCGACGCGCTGGCGCCCGACGCCGCCCGCACCTGCGCGGACGACCTGCCGGCGGCGACCGTGGTGGACCCGGGTGTCGCGACCGAGCTGACCGTGCTCGGTGATCCCGGCTCGCCGGCCGGGATCTTCGATCCCTCCCTGGTCTACCCCGCGGGCGCGCCCGGCGGCGCCATGAGCTACTCCAGCGTGACGTCGACCGCGGCGATCCGCACCCGGATCGCGCTGTCGGGTGATCGAGGCGTGACCTGGACCTATGTCGCCGAGGCCAACGCGGTGACGGCGCTGAGCATCCCGTCCACCGACACCGCGGCGTGCCCGACCGGAACCTGCTCGGGCAACCTCATCAACGAGGTGTCTTCGCTGCTGATCGATCCGCTGGATCCCGATCCGGCGCGACGCTGGAAGCTCATCACGCACCGCTACCTGGTGCTGCCGCCGACGACGCTGCGCTACGACCTCGGCCACCTCGCGCTGGCGACCGCGCCCGAGCCGCAGGGGCCGTGGACGGCGCCGACGCCGATCATCGGCTGGCCGTCGACGTCGACCTTCTCGAGCGCGGGGGCGGCGACGACGACCACCGACCTCGGCCTGCCCGACTGTCTGGTGCTGACCGAGCCGGGGGCGTTCCTGCGCGGCGCCGAGATCGATCTGGTGGTCGGATGTGTCGCGGTGGTCGCGGGCGCGCCGCAGATCCGCATGGAGCTTCTGCGCTCGACCGATCATGCGCGCACGTTCACGCGGGTGCGCACGCTGCTGAACGCGGCCGATGCGGCCTGTCTCGGTGAACCCGGCAGCGCGCGGCTGAACGCCGGCGAGCTGTTCACGAGCGGCGGGCAGCAGTACCTGCTCGCGACGCCCGAGGTCACCGGGCAGGGCTATCGCGGCTGTGCCGTCATCCCCATCGATGACCCGGTCACCGGGGCGGTGCGGCGCGGGCCGACCGGGGCGCCGGTGGTGCTGCGGCGCTTCACCGCGGCGCGCTTCACGGGGGCGTGCAGCTATGCGGAGGGGACCACGACAGGATACCTGGTGCCGATCGCGTTCCTGGAGCAGGCCCGGGTGTTTCGCATCTTCAAGTCGGGCCAGCTGGCGCCCTAGCGGTGCCCTCAGCGGCGGGCGGCGGTGAAGCCGGTGGTGAACTTGACGCTGGCGCCCAGCACCAGCGCCTCGGTCTGGCCGTCCATGTTGGGATCGCCGGCCCACAGGCAGCCGCCGGCGTAGCCCACGGTGACCAGACCCGCCGACATCGCGGTGGCCTGCCAGTCGGGCGTGCCCTTGCCGGTGCTCTGCAGCGTGGCGTCGGCGACCGAGCCGCCCAGCAGGACACAGTTGATGCCGTTGGTGGCCAGGCCACCGCCGAGGTAGAGGCGGAAGCTGTCGCCGCTCTCGCCGATGACGCCGAAGGTCTCCTGGTTGCGGGTGGTGATCTCGCCGCTGCACACCAGGTCGCAGTTCGGGTTCAGGGTGCCGGCGCCACACTTCGCGGCGGTCGGCTTGACCAGGGCGCCCGAGCACGACTGCACCGGCAGGGTGACGATCATGCGGTGCTCGTAGCGGGTGTTGCGCTGCTCCGCGGTGACGGTCCTGGGCCACGCCTCGCTGGGGCAGATGACCTCGGGGCGGGCGCAGTTCAGGTCGAAGGTGAACGGCTTGCCGTTGTGGTTGATGGTGATGGCGCCGCCCTGGACGCCGAGCTCGCTGGTGTAGGTCGAGCCGCCGAGCTTGATCTCGACGCCCAGCATGTCGTCATAGGTGACGTCCCAGGTGCCCTCGACGTCGGGTGCGTCCGAGGTCGAGTTGGCGGCGCAGCCATCACCCTTGGCGCCCATCGTCATCACCAGCAGCGCGGCGGTAGCGACCGACCTCAGGACCAGCTTGAAACGCGTCATGTCTCGACCCTCCCGCTCGGGTGCTTCAGCATCCGCCATGCCAGCGGGCAACCCTGCGACCTCACGGGGTCGGGGCGGCAGACGTGAACGCCGCTTCACGGACCCGCGCCCGCGCGTTGGCGTCAGAAAGCTGGCAGTTGCTCGCGGCCTACAGGTGGGATACACGCGAGGGATGCGAACCATGAGCGTTGCGAGGACTGTGGCTGGGGTGGTGGGCGTGCTGCTGGCGCTGCCGGGGGCCACGGCGGTGGCGGGGCCCTCGAAGAAGGAGATCGAGCACGCCCGCAAGATGAACCCGCTGATCAATGGCATCAACGACGCGACCCCGGCGGTGCGCCGTGATCGCGACAGCTACCTGCGCTGGGTCAACCCGGAGACCGGGCCGACCTGCCAGGAGAAGAACATGTCGCGGCCCTACCCGCTGCAGCTGGCGGCGCCGTTCGCCAAGGACATCGCCGCGGCGGCCAAGGCCAAGCCCAAGATGAAGGAGCTCGACGCCGCGGCCGCGATGTACGCCGCCGCGCTGGCCAAGATCGGCCTTTTGTGGAGCGAGGCCGGGACCTACTACGGCGATCGCAAGTACAAGGACGACGCCTGCGCGCGCGGCAAGGCGCTGCACGCCGAGCTGATGGCGGCGTGGCAGCAGTTCTTCCTGGGTGATCGCGGCATCCGCGCCGGGATCCAGCAGGAGGAGGACGCCGCCGACGCGCGCGACCTGCCCATGCTGAAGAAGAAGTTCGGGCAGAACCTGCGCTGGCACCACCGCGCGCTGCTGGTCGACGCCAAGAAGATCCTGCGCACCGTCGCGGTCGCCACCGAGGCCAGCGAGCGCGCCGCGGCGGCCAGCGCGCCGCCCGAGAAGGTGCGCGGCAAGACGCCGCCGATGGTGGCGCCCGACGCCGCGGTGGCGGCGCCCGCGCCGTCGCCGTCACCGGCGGCAGAGGCTGCCCCCGCGATCGATCTGGCCGCGGTCAAGGCCCAGATCGAGGCCTACACCGCGATGGCCGCGCTGGCCAAGCAGCTGGGCTCGGACAAGCTGCGCCTCGACGCCAACGTGTCGGGCTTCGACCGCATGACCTACCCGGCCGAGCAGTTCGCCAAGACCGCGGCCGAGGTGCTGGCGCACCTCGACGGCAGCAAGCCCTACACCGACAGCGAGAAGAAGCGGCTGGCCAAGGGCGACGCCGACTTCCCGGGCACCTTCAAGCGGCTGATCTCGGCCTACAACTCGATGGTCGACATGGCCAACCGGGTGACCTTCTCGGGCAAGATGAAGTAGCCGCGCGGCCGCCCAGGTCAGCGCGCCCAGCCCTCGCGGGCCACGAGGTCGCGCACGCGGGCGGCGATGTCGTCGCGGATGGTGCGCACCACGGCGGGCGCCTGGCCCTTGGGATCCTGCAGCGGCCAGTCGTCGCGGCGCAGGCCGGGCACCACCGGGCAGGCGTCGCCGCAGCCCATGGTGATGAGCAGCGTGGCACCCATGGCGAGCTCGGCGGTGAGCAGCTGCGGCTGCGCGGCGGCCAGATCGAGGTCGACCTCGCGCATGACCTCGAGCACCTCGGGGTGCACCCGCGGGCCGGGCTGGGTGCCGGCCGAGATGGCGCGCGCGCGGGCGGGGTCGGCCAGCTGGTTGAAGAAGGCGGCCGCCATCTGCGAGCGACCGGCGTTGTGGACACAGGCGAAGATCACGGTCTTCATGGCGAGGCCTCGGGGCTGGGGGCGGCGGGGGTGCGGCTCGGCGGCACCAGCCAGGCCAGCAGCGCGGTCGCGGCCAGCGCGCCGCAGAGCTGCGCGGCCACGAAGCCGGGCACGTCGACCGGGCGGATGCCCGCGAAGGTGTCGGTGGCGGCGCGCGCCAGCGTCACCGCCGGGTTGGCGAACGAGGTCGACGACGTGAACCAGTACGCCGCCACGATGTAGCCCGCGACCACGTAGGGCGTGTGCGTGGGCCGGCGCCGCGCCGAACCCCAGATGACCGCGAGCAGGCCGAAGCTCGCGATGGCCTCGGCGAGGAGCTGCGCGCCGCCGTGGCGGGCGTGGGTCGACGCGAACAGGGCGGGCTTGCCGAACATGGTGTTGGCGGCGGCCACCCCGGCGACCGCGCCGCCGGCCTGGGCCAGGACATACGCGGGCAGGTCGCGCCAGGCCAGGTCGCGCTGCCAGGCCGCGCACAGCGTCACCGCCGGGTTGAAGTGCGCGCCCGAGATGGGGCCCAGGGTGACGATCAGCGCCACCAGCATGGCGCCCGTGGCCAGGCTGTTGGCCAGCAGCGCGACGCCGACGTCGCGGGTCAGCGTCTCGGCCATGATGCCGGAGCCGACCACCGCAGCCAGCAGCAGCGCGCTGCCCAGCGCCTCGGCGACCACGCGCCTTGGCAGGGAGACCACAGCCGCGGGCGCTGGCGCCGCTGTCTTCACCGCCGTCATCACTTGCAGGCCCGTGGGCCCTTCTGCGCCACCAGCGCAGCGACCTCGCGCCCCAGGGCGGCGTCGCCGGCGAAGCCACGTACCAGCGCCTGCAGGTGGCGCCGCCGCGCCGGCTCGGCCTGCGCCGCCAGCCGGTAGTAGACCCAGGTCCCGGCCCGCCGATCCTCGACCACGCCGGCTGCGCGCAGCAGCGCCAGCGCGCGCGACGCGGTCGGCTGCGACACCGCCAGGCCGCTCTGCACGTGGCACACGCACAGCTCGCCGTGGGCCAGCAGGGCCACGATGCGCAGCCGGGTCTCGTCGGCCAGCGCCTTGAAGAGCCGGCTCAGGGAGCTGACAGGGAGGACGCTGGCCGAGGACTGTGCGTGCACCACATATGCATATATCTACATATGTGCGTCCGTCAATGCCAGCGTCCTGCCGGCGGTCGTCGTGCGGCTACCTCGGCTCCAGGTTGGTGCGCACCGGCGTCACGCGCCAGATGTCGCGGGCGTACTCGGCGATGGCGCGGTCGGACGAGAACTTGCCCAGGCGCGCCATGTTGAGGATGGCCATGCGGGTCCAGCCCTCCTGGTCGAGGTAGGCCTCGGCGACGCGTCGGTGGCAGGCCACGTAGCTGGCGAAGTCGGCCAGCACGAAGAAGCGGTCGCCGCCCAGCAGGCTGTCGACGATGCCGCCGAAGCCGGGGCCGAAGCGCCCCAGCTTGATGAGCTCCAGGACCTCGCCCAGCGCGGGATCGGCGGCGGCGACCTCGTGGGGCCGGTAGCCCTTCTGGCGCAGCTCGCGCACCTGCTCGACGGTGAGGCCGAACAGGAAGAAGTTCTCGTCGCCGACCTCCTCGCGGATCTCGACGTTGGCGCCGTCCAGCGTGCCCACGGTCAGCGCGCCGTTGAGCGACAGCTTCATGTTGCCGGTGCCCGAGGCCTCGTAGCCCGCGGTCGAGATCTGCTCCGAGACGTCGGCCGCGGGGATGATGACCTGCGCCGACGAGACCCGGTAGTTGGGCACGAAGGCCACGCGCAGGTGGCGGTTGACCGCGGGATCGCTGTTGACGACCTGGGCGACCTGGCCGATGAGGTGGATGACCTGCTTGGCCATGGCATAGCCGGGCGCCGCCTTGCCCGCGAAGATGAAGGCGCGCGGCACGATGGCGCGGCCGGGATCGCGCCCGATCTGCCGCCACAGGTGGATGACGTGCATGATGTTGAGCAGCTGGCGCTTGTACTCGTGCAGGCGCTTGACCTGGACGTCGAACATCATCGCGGGATCCAGCGCCAGGCTGGCCTCGCGCGCGCACAGCGCGGCCAGGGCCTGCTTGTTGCCGTGCTTGATGGCGCGGAAGCGCTTGCGAAAGGCGGCGTCCTCGGCCAGCGGCTCCAGCTTGCGCAGCTGCTCGAGGTCGGTCAGCCAGCCCGGGCCGATGCTCTCGGTCACCAGCTTCGACAGCTCGGGGTTGGCCTCGTCGATCCAGCGCCGCGGGGTGACGCCGTTGGTCTTGTTGTTGAAGCGCTCGGGCCAGCGCGCGTGGAAGTCGACGAACAGATCCTCCTTGAGCAGGCGGGTGTGCAGCGCGGCGACGCCGTTGACCGAGTGCGAGCCGACCACCGCCAGGTTGGCCATGCGGATGTGGCGCGGCGGCCCCTCGTCGACGATCGACATGCGCCGGCACAGCTCGTCGTCGGCACCGTCCTGGCGCAGGCCGGCCAGGAAGCGGGCGTTGATCTCGTAGATGATCTCGAGGTGGCGCGGCAGCAGCTGCTCGAACAGCGACACCGGCCACTTCTCCAGCGCCTCGGTCAAGATGGTGTGGTTGGTGTACGCGCAGGTCCGGCGCGTCAGCTCGAAGGCGGCGTCCCACTCCATGCCGTGCTCGTCGACGAAGATGCGCATCAGCTCGGGGATGGCGATCGCGGGGTGGGTGTCGTTGAGCTGGATCGCGACCTTGTCGGCGAACTGCTCCAGGCCGCGGTGGTTGTAGGAGTAGCGGCGCAGGATGTCGGAGATCGAGCAGGCCACGAAGAAGTACTGCTGGCGCAGCCGCAGCTCCTTGCCCTGCGGCGAGTGATCCATCGGGTACAGCACCTTGGAGATGTTCTCCGACGCCGTCTTGTCCTCGACCGCGCGCACGTAGTCACCGGCGTTGAACAGCTCGAGGTCGAACTCCTCCGAGGCGCGCGCGCGCCACAGCCGCATGGTGTTGACGGTGTCGGTGGCGTGGCCCGACACCGGGGTGTCGTAGGGGATGCCGACCACACCCTCGCTGGGCAGCCAGCGCACCTTGAAGCCGCCGGCGCCGTCGAACAGCGGGACCTGCTCGGTGCGGCCACCGAAGTGCACGGTGACCGAGTATTCGGGGCGCGCGATCTCCCACGGGTTGCCCAGGCGCAGCCACTCGTCGGGGTGCTCGATCTGCTGGCCGTCCTTGTTGATCTCCTGGCGGAAGATGCCGAACTCGTAGCGCAGGCCGTAGCCCACGCCGGGCAGCGCCAGCGTGGCCATCGAGTCGAGGAAGCAGGCCGCCAGCCGGCCCAGGCCGCCGTTGCCGAGGCCGGCGTCGACCTCCTGCTCGAGTACGTCCTCGATGTTGACGCCGAGCTCGGCCAGGGCGTCGCGCGAGCGCTCGTAGATCCCGAGGTTGCGCAGGTTGTTGCCCAGCGAGCGCCCGACCAGGAACTCGGCCGACAGGTAGTAGACGCGGCGAGCATCCTGCTCGTAGTAGGTGCGATGGGTCTCGATCCAGCGGTGAAACAGCCGATCGCGCACGGTGTAGGCCAGCGCGAAGAAGCGATCGCGCACCGTGGCGGTGACGTGCGACTTGCCCTGCAGCGAGACCAGGTTGTCGAGGAAGGCGCGGCGCAGCACTGGCACCAGCATCCCGGTGCGATCGTCCTCGATCTTGACCTGCGACTGCGACTGCGAAGCGTCCGGCGGCGGCGTGGCCATCAGTAGCCCTCCATCTTGGCGATGATCTCGTTCATGATCTCCCGCGTGCCGCCGCCGATGGGATACAGGCGGGCGTCGCGGTACAGCCGTTCGACCGTGGTGCCGCGCAGGTAGCCGGCGCCGCCGTGCACCTGCACGGCCTGGTCACACACGAAGCTGAGCATGTCGGTGGCGGTGTTCTTGGCCATCGCCGCCAGCGCTGGCGAGCGGTCGCCGCGCTGGTAGCGCGTGGCCACCTCCGCGGTCAGCGCGCGCGCGGCGGCCAGCCGGGCCGCCATGTCGGCCAGCTTGTGGCGGGTGACCTGGAAGCCGGTCAGCGGCTTGCCGAAGGCGACCCGGGCGCGCGCGTAGGCGATCGACTCGCGGTAGGCCAGCTCGCCGATGGCGCAGCACTGCGCGGCCAGGCCGAGCCGCTCGCTGACGAAGTTCTGCGCGATGGCGACGAAGCCCTGGCCCTCGTCGCCGATGCGATTTTCGACCGGGACGCGGCAGCCGTCGAAGAACAGCTCGGCGGTGTCGGACGCGCACCAGCCCATCTTGTCGAGCGCCTTCGAGACCCCGAAGCCGGGGCTGCCCTTCTCGACCACCAGCAGCGAGATCCCGCCATGGCCGGGGCCGCCGGTGCGCACCACGGTGGTCACCAGATCGGCGCGACAGCCCGAGCTGATGAAGGTCTTGCTGCCGGTGACCACGTAGTGGTCGCCGTCGCGCACCGCGCGCGTGGTGATGGCGGCGACGTCGCTGCCGGTGCCGGGCTCGGTGATGGCCAGGGCGGCGATCTTGTCGCCGCGCAGCACCGGCGGCACGAAGCGGCGCTTCTGCTCGTCGGTGCCCATGGCCAGGATGGGCGGCAGCGCGATGCCGTGGGTGCCCAGGCCGACCTCGACGCCGGCCGACTTGCCGGCCAGGATGAGCTCCTCGTAGGCGGCCAGGCGGTGGCCGACCTCGCCGCCGCTGCCGCCCAGCTCCTCGGGGTAGCCGAGGCCGAGCAGGCCGACCTCGGCGGCGCGGGTGTAGAGCTCGCGCGGGAACTCCTGGGCCTCGTCCCACGCGTGCGCGAAGGGGGCGATCTCCTTCTCCGCGAAGCGTCGAACCTGGGCACGCAGGGTGGCGTGCTCCTCGGTCTCGAACAGGTAGGGCATGCCGCACGGTACCGCGCCGCGCGGGCGCGCGCTATCCTCGGCCTGTGAGCGGCTGCGGGGGCTTCCCCTGCAGGCGGCCCTGATGGCGGGCGCGATGGAGCGACGCTGGCCGCTCGTGCCAAGATGAGGGCGATGCTGCGCGCCCTGGGCCCTGTCGTGCTGTCGCTGACGCTGGGCGGATGCCTGTCGATCCCCGACCCGCGCGGGGCGGGCGATGGCGGCGACGCTGGCGTGGTGGTGGACGGCGGCGACGGCGGCGTGGCCGATGCCGGCGATGGTGGCGCGCGGCCGTGCACGCCGAGCGCGCCGGGCATCGGCACGCCGTTCGCGCCCAGCCCGGCCCGGGTGCGCGCCCACGGGGTCGCCGACTTCAACTGTGACGGCAAGGACGACCTCATCGTGCTCAACGTGCCGGGCGAGCCCCTGGCGCAGGGGATCTTCCTGATGCTGGGGCGGCCGCTGGGGGCGGGCGCCATCTTCGACGCCTTCGTGGCCACCGGCGCGACGCGCCCGATGGTGGTGCTGGCCGAGGACTTCACCGGCGACGGCCTGCTCGATCTGCTGGTGTTCGGCGGCGAGGACACCGGCGGGCCCGACGGCGAGAGCGACCAGGGCGTGCTGCTGGCCTTCACCGCGACGACGCCGACGACGTTCAGCGCCAGCGGTCGGGTGGTGTTCGACCCCGTCGCCTTCCCCAGGTTCGAGCCGGTGTCGTTCCTGCCGTCGTCGATGGCGCGCGCGCAGCTCGATGACGACGCCGCGCTGGAGCTGGTGGTGCTCGACTATGACGGCATCGTCACCGCCGACGTGACGACGTTCTCGCCGCTGGCGCTGGGCAACGTCACCGCGCTGCCGCTGCCGATGGGGCTGGTCGACAGCTGGCGCGCCGAGGCGGCGCAGCCGTTCCCGTCGGCGCTGGCGCCCGGGCGTCAGGACCTGCTGGTCATCACCCAGTACGAGGTCGTGGTGCTGCGCAACGGCGCGACCGGGTTGACCCCCGCCGGGGTCGTGCCGGTGCCGCCGACCGCGGCGACCTCGGGCTTCCAGGGTGCCTTCTTCACCAACCTCGACAACGGCACCATGCCCGACGCCGTGGGCGCGGGCGGCAACGGCGCCGGCGCCATCCTGTTCGAAGGCCAGAGCTCGACGCGCCTGGACTGGAGCTACCTGGGCGCCGGCACGCTGCAGCTCAGCGATCCCTACGCCAACTGGATCCAGCTCGGCCACACCGGCGGCGGCGCGGCGCCCGATCTGGTGGTGCTGGATCGAGACATGAGCCGCAACCTGCTGCCGGCCGAGCTGCAGATCTATCGCGACCTGGCGCCGGCGGCGGGGCCGGCCTCGATCCGCCCGACCAGCTTCTCGGCGCGCCGCTACAGCGGCAGCGAGCCGCGCGATCCCGACAGCTTCGTGATCGGCAACTTCGATGGCGTCGGGGCGCCCGAGATCGTCGGCTTCGAGGACTCGGATGGCACGGCGGCGTGTGTGCGTGACACCGGGACAGCGCTGGAGCCCTGCCCCACCGGGCTGTAGGATGTCGGGATGACCAACCTGCGTCCCGCGATGTTCGCCGCCGCTGCCGCCGCGCTGCTGCTGCTGTCCGCCAGCGCGGGGGCGCAGAGCGCACCCGCCGCGCCCGCCGCGCTCAACGCCGACCTGATGACGCTGCACGCGCACAACGGCAAGGGCGGCATCGACGGCAAGATCGGCAAGCTGCCGCAGCTCAAGAAGCCGCCGTTCTCGCAGTTCAAGAGCTGGAAGCTGCTGGAGAAGAGCAAGGCCACGCTGGCCAAGGACGTCATCGCCGCGGTGCGCCTGCCCAACGGCAACGTGGTGGAGCTGAACTTCAAGGCCGTGGTGATGCCGCAGAAGGTCGGTGATCCGGTCAAGTACACCGTCACCACCCTGGTCAAGAAGAGCGATGGCAGCACCATGCCGGTCGGCTCGGTGACCACCAAGGCCGGCGAGGTCTTCTTCGTCAGCGCGGGCCAGCACCTGATGGGCGTCATCATGGTGGCCATCAAGGTCAGCCCGTAGGCGAGCGCGATGGCGGACGCACCCCTGCTGCCGGCGTCGCGCTTCGGCATCGCCGCGGGCCTGCTCGGCGTCGCCATCGGGCCCACGCTGGGCTTCCTGCAGCGCTTCGATGCCGAGCTCGGGCGTCGACTGTGCGTGCGCGTGGGCGGCGCGGCTGACCAGCTCACCCTGGCCACACGCGGGGGCGGGGCCGACTTCACCGGGCGCGTGCTGGCCTTCCTGGCCGAGGCCGAGCCGGCCCACGCGACCGCGCTGGTGCGCCTCCTGACCCAGACCCCGGGGCCGACCACGGTCCAGGTCACCGTGGCGGGCCAGCAGGTCGCGGTCGGGCTGGAGCAGATCTGCGGCGGCCCGGTGGTGCCGCTGCTGGATGCGCTCAGCGCCGGGGCGGCGCCACTGCTGCCCGGCGCCGAGGCGCGCGCGCTGGCCGCGCAGGCGACGCGGGTGCGCGAGGCCATCGACGCCGTGGGCGGGGCCCGCTGCGACGGCGCCGCGGTGGTCCGCGCCGTGCTCGCGGCCGGCGACGCCGCGCCCCTGCGGCAGCCCGTGCTGGACCTGCTGGCGGCGCTGCAGGTGCCGGCCGCGCAGCGCGAGCTGGCCGCCGCGCTGTACGGACCGCTGAGTGGTGGCGGCGTCATCGTGCGCGTGGGCAGCGGACCCACCGGCGTCGATCGCGTCGGGGTCGAGTTTCGCAACCTGGCCGCCGACGACGTGGTCAAGCTGTGGCAGCGCGTGGCGCCGGCGCCCGGGCTGCCGGCCCGCTTCGGCGGGCTGGTCGGCGCCCTGGGCACCGAGGCGGTGGCCGCACTGGAGCTGACCTGGTCACGCGCCGGGGCCGAGGTCCAGGCCAGCTTCGAGCTGGGGCCCGAGCCGGTGACCCTGCCGCTGCGCCGGGCGGCGTCGTGAGCCCGCGGCGCACGGCGGCGCTGCTGCTGGCGCTGCTGCTGGGCCCTGGTTGGCTCGGGCTCGGGGTCGGGCTCGGGCTCGGCAGTGCGCGGGCCGACTCCGACGCCGCGCCACCGTCGTACTTCCACCGGCGCAACGCCGTGGTCGCCGATCTCGGGCTGCACGTGGTCAACGCCGGCTACCAGCGCACGCTGAACTGCACCGTGGCGCTGCAGGTCAGCGCCGGGCTGTACGGGCCGTGGACGGTGAACAAGAACGTGGCCGGGCTGGCCGGCGGCGACCGCGACGCCGACGTGGTCGGCGCGGTGCTGCGCGCCCGGCTGTTCGTGTTCCTGCGCCGACGCGCCCCGCTGGGGCCGTGGCTGTCGCCCTTCGTGCAGGGTGGGCTGGTGCGCGCGACGGTGGCGGCGGGCAGCGAGCAGTCAGGCAGCGCGCTGGCGGGCGGCCTCGCCGCGGGCTGGACCTTCCGGGTGGCGCGGCGCTGGCTGCTGGCGCTGGGCCTCGGCGCGCAGCTTCACCGCGTCAGCGTGGACGGCAGCACCGACGCTCCGGGCTTTGCGCGCCTCGGGCCCCACGTCGACATCAACGTGAACTACACCTTCTGAGCGGTCAGCGCGTCGCGCACGTGGCTGTGCACCTCGGGGTGCGCGACCAGGGCCAGGTGGCTGGTGCTGGGGAAGACCCGGCAGGTGACGTGGCTGCCCAGCGCGCTGCGGGTGCCGACCATGCCGTCGCCGAGGTAGCAGGCCAGCCAGGAGGCCGCGGAGTCGGCGTCGCCGAGCAGGGTGCCCGCGACCACGTGGTAGTCGACGCCGGGCAACAGCGGCACCGGGGTGCGCTGGTGGCTGGCCAGCTGGGCGGCGTCGGGGCGCTGCCAGTCCTCGTCGACCAGCACGCCGATGCGCAGATCCTTGATGCCGTCGCTGCGCTGGTCGATCACGCGCGCGATGATCTTGGTGGACAGGTTGGGCACCGCGTCGAGCACCAGGGCGGACATGTGGCTGAGCTGCTCGAGGTAGGCGCCGTCGTTGGGCACGCCCAGCATGACGACGGCGTCGGTGCGCCGCGTCCAGCTGGCGTGGCCATAGTGGCCGGCGCTGCGCACCACCAGGCCGCCCATGGAGTGGCCGACCAGCGAGATGCGCTGGATGTGGTCACCGTGGCGCTGCACCAGCTGATCGAGCAGCCTGGCCAGCGCGCGCCCGTTGTGCGAGATGTGCAGCCCCGAGTTGTAGCGCACGTACAGCGGGGTCACGCCTGCGCTGCGCGCCAGCATCGGGCCCATGCCCTCGCCGCCGCCGAAGGGCTCGCGCCAGTACACGTCGCTGGCCATCAGGCCGTGCACGAACACGGTGACGTGGCCGTTGCCAGCGCGCAGCGTGGGCCCCAGATCGCCGAGGTCGAGGTCGCCGCGCTCGTCGCGCAGCGCCATCGGGATGGCCAGCCCCTCGCCGCTGCGAGCCAGCTTGTCGCCCACCGCGCCATTGATGATGGCGGGCAGATAGTGGCGGTTGTCGTAGCCGGCGCGCGCCAGCCACACGGTGCCCTGCCCGGTCGCGAGGGCGGCCTTCTTGAGGGTGTCGCCGAAGCGGCGCCAGAACGACGGCGCCGCGGCCTCGTCGGCCTGCACCAGCGCGGTCACGGCCTCGGTGACCTGCGCGGCCTCGGGGGCGCCGGCGGCGTCAGCGGCAGCGCCAGCGCCAGCGTCGGCGTCGGCGTCGGCGCGGTCGCGCCCGCTCAACCGCCGGCTCCGTCGAGCGCCCGCACCGTGGCCGGCACGTGCTTGTGGAACGGCGTGCGCGCCAGCGGGTCGCAGTGTGCGCGCACGGTCAGCCGGTTCAGCTCGGGCCCGTGGGGCGCGCCGCCGCGGTAGCGCTGGCCATAGCCGTGCGGCAGCGTGACCATGCCCGGGCGCAGCGCGTCGTCGAGCTCGATGGTGACGGTCAGCTCGCCGCCGTCGGTGCTGCACAGCGCGCGTCCGCCGTCGACCAGGCCCAGCGCGCGGGCGTCGTCGGGGTGCATGCGCAGGGCGCCGTCGCGATCGACGCGCCGCCAGGTCGGATCGCGGAAGATCTGGTTGGCGTTGTAGCTGCGCCGCTCGCCGGCCAGCAGCACCAGCGGGCGCGTCGCGTCGGGCGGCGGCTCGCGGCGCAGCGCCTCGAGCGCGCCGCGCATCTCGGGGATGTCGAGGTGGATGCGGCCGTCGTCGTGCGCGATGAACGACCAGGCGTCGGCGAAGTCGTGCCGGCTGATCAGGGTGCCCTGCGGGGTGTCGAGGATCTTGCGGAACAGCGCGCTCCCCAGCGTGAGGCGGTTGCCCTGGTGGCCAGCGCGGCGCACCTCCCTGGGGTAGCGCGCCGCGTAGGCCAGCGCCAGGGCCAGCAGCGGCACCGCGGCGGCGGGGGGCTCCAGGCCGGGGCGCGCGCGCGCGGTCGACAGCGCCGGGCCCAGGGTGCGGTACAGGATCGACGCGGCATACGGCGCCCAGCGCGGCCGGGTCGCGATGGCCGCGCCCAGGGCCGCGATGGCGCCCAGGTGGCCGGTCGCCGCCGGCTCGCGGCGCGCGATGAGCTCGAGCACCGGGAAGCGCCGCGGCAGCTCGCCCATCTCCTCGAGCAGGCGGGTGTAGATCTCGGCCTCGGGCAGGCTCTCGCCACGCCGTGGCAGCAGCGGGTGGCGCAGCTGGAAGGCCTGGTCGGGGAACTCCAGGTTGAAGCCGGTGGCCTCCCACTTCTCGAACTGCGACGCCGCCGGCAGCACATAGTGCGCCAGGCGCGCGGTCTCGCTCATGGCCACGTCGACCACGACCAGGAGCTCGAGCCTGGCGAAGGCGCGCGCGTAGCCCGCGGTGTCGGCGCCGGTCAGCGCCGGGTTGGCGCTGTCCACGACCATGGCGCGCAGACGGTCCTCGCCGGGGTGCTCGATCTCGTCGGGCAGGATGTTGGGCGGGTACAGGCCGGCGATGGGGAACATCTGGTGGTGCGCGGTGCGCGGGTGCTTGCCCAGGCGCTCGTCGGTGTTGCCCAGGATGGGCATGAACGAGGTGTGGAAGTTGTTGCAGCCGGCGCGTCCGAAGTGGCCGGTGACCAGGAACAGCAGCTTCTCGAGGTACGAGTTCAGCGTGCTGTGCAGGCTCTGCTGCAGCCCGAGGTCGATGCGCACGCAGGCGGTGCGGGCGCGGGCGAAGGCGCGCGCGACCCGCTCGACGTCGGCCAGCGCCACGTCGGCGCGGCGCACATAGTCCTCGACCGGCAGCGTGCCGAGCTCCTGCTCGAGCGCCTCGAAGCCGGTGCAGCGCGCGGCCAGGAAGGCGCGATCATGCAGCCCCTCGCGCACGATGAGGCCCAGCATGGCGGCCATCAGGAAGGCGTCGGTGCCCGGGCGCACCTGCAGGTGCACGTCGGCCAGGCGCGCGGTCTCGGTCTTGCGCGGGTCGACCACGACCATGGTGCGCGTGGTGCTCTTCGAGAGCTCGCGCAGGGTGTCGCGCGCGTTGGGGATGCCGTGGGCCTGGAACGGGTTGGTGCCGATGAAGAGCACGAACTCGGCGTGCTCGACGTCCTCGGTCAGGTGGCAGCGCTGATCGCCGAACAGGCGGCCGTTGACCCAGAAGTCGCCGGTCTTCTCCTGCGCCAGCGCCGAGTACACGAAGCGGCTCTTCATCGCCTTGCCGAGCTGTCGGCTGTAGGCGCCGCCGAGGTGGTTGCCCTGGCCGCCGCCGCCATAGAAGGCGAAGGCGCGGCCGCCGTGGCGTTCGCGGATGGCCACCAGGCGCGCCGCGATTTCGCGCAGCGCCTCGTCCCAGCTGACGCGCGCGAAGCTGCCGTCGGGCTTGCGCCGCAGCGGATGCTCCAGGCGATCGTCATGCTCCTGGTAGTGCGCCAGGCGCGCCGCCTTCTGACACAGGTAGCCCTTCGACACCGGGTGCAGCTCGTCGCCCTCGATGCGACCCAGCCGCCCGGTGGCCTCGTCGACCTCGACGGTGAGGCCGCAGTTGCGTGAGCACAGGATGCAGGCGGTCTGCTGGGTCGTCATGCCGGCATCACTGTGTACCAAGATGAAGCATGCGCCAAGGAGGCCGCCTCGGCTCCCGGGGCACGCGCGGGAGGTCTGGCGCCCAAAGCTGGTAAGATGAGGTATGCGGGTCCTGGACGGGCGGGTGGGCACCACGGTCGAGGACCGCGACGGCATCGAGCCCTCGAGTGGCTGGCCCGGGCGCCGCACCACCACGCAGTACCTGCAGCGCCGCAGCGCCGAGCCGCCCAGCAGCAGCCCCGACGACCTCCACGCGGTCGCCGCGGAGGGCACCGCAGGAAGCGCGGCGGCGCTGCCTCACCTCGACGAGATCCAGCGCTCCTTCGGCCGCCACGATGTCGGTGAGGTGCGCGCCCACGTCGGCGGCGCCGCCGAGGCGGCAACCCAGGCCCTGGGCGCCGAGGCCTACGCCACCGGTCGCGACGTGGCCTTCCGGGGCGCGCCGTCGCTGCACACCGCGGCGCACGAGGCCGCACACGTGGTGCAGCAGCGCGCCGGGGTGACCCCGGCGGGCGGCGTCGGCAGCGATGGCGACGAGCACGAGCGCCACGCCGACGAGGTCGCCGACCGCGTGGTGCGCGGCGAGTCGGCCGAGGAGCTGCTCGATCAGGCCACCGGCGCTGGCGCCGGCGCCGCGGTGCAGGCCAAGCGCTCCCCCGGCGCCAGCCTGGGCCAGGCCCTCGCAGTGCAGTTCAGACGCCACGGCGGCGCGACCCCCGCGCTGCAGCTGCGCCGGGCCAACGGCGTCAGCGTGTCGGGCATGCGCTTCACCCCGCGTGAGCTGCCCGCCGACGGCGCCACCACCGCGCAGGGCTCGGTGCAGTACGGCGGGCGCATCCAGGGCGGCGCCAAGATCAACTGGAGCCTGGTCGGCGACGCGCACGGCTCCAGCATCGACGCCAATGGCCTCATCACGCCCGGCAACTCCATCACCGCCGGCAAGGACAGCGTCAAGCTGAACGTCAAGGCGGTGGACAGCCACGAGGCGGGCGCCTTCACCGAGGGCCACGTCACCCTGTGGGACACCAAGTTCCTGCAGGCCAAGAAGGACTACCCCACCTTCGTGGCCTCGACCTATGCCGCCGCCGCGAAGGTCGGCAAGTTCGACGTCGTGTATAGCCCTCGGGCGCACACGCTCAAGGCCGAGATGAAGCTGGAGTTCAAGTGGATCGATGACAATCCCTGGGACCCCGCCGACAAGTGGAACAAGCGCAACAAGGCCCAGTACCAGCGCAACTTCATCCAGCAGGCGCAGAGCACCTGGAGCGGCCACTTCACCTTCAGCAACAAGCGCGAGCCGCAGTCCATCTGGGGCAAGCTGGGGCCCGTCCGCCAGAGCCTGAAGATCACCCCGGTCGAGACCGGCGGCCACTTCAAGGTCGAGGCCCATCGCCATCCCAAGGGCAAGGTGCACGCGACCGACCCCGATCAGTGGTCGTCGCGCGCCGCCGTGCATGGCAACACCACGCTCAAGGTCATGCAGGGGCACGACAAGCGCTGGAAGGACTTCCGCAGCGCCGAGATCGTGACCGGCGAGCAGGCCCGGCTCACGCGCAACCTGCCCGGGCCGATCCCGTTCGCCGCCGACTCCGCGGCCCTGGCGGCCCACGCCAAGCTGGACTTCTTCGCCACCTACCTCAAGCGCATCCACGAGCCCAAGGTCGCCGTCGCCGTGCAGGGCCACGCCGGCGCCGCCGACACCGGGACCGCGCGGGCCAAGCAGTCTCTGTCACAGCGCCGCGCCCAGGCCGTGGCCACCCACCTGCACCAGCTCGGCGTGCACCATCCGCACACCGTCTCGGCGACCGGGAAGGGCGACGCCGCCGGGCGGCTCGAGGCCGACCTCACCGCCACCGTCGATCCCCACTTCCGCAACGATCGCTACACCATCCCGCACGAGGTCGGCCACCTGCTCGGCCTCGACGACGAGTACCCCGGCGCGGTCGGCGCCGCCAAGACCCCGAGCAGCCACACCGCGCTGGTGGCCGAGGCGTTCGGGCAAGACTACGCGGACGAGGAGTCGCAGGCGGCCGATCAGGCCAGCGCCAACGTGATGTTCTATGGCAAGGACGTGCGCGCACACGACTACGTGACCTTCTGGGCCGCCCTGGGTGAAGCCACCGGCGCGGCGGCGCTGCCCGTGCCACCCTTCACGCGGGCGGACTGGAAGATCAACGGATGAGGATGAGGCGGATCACGATCGGGCTCGGCGCGCTGCTGCTCCTCGCGCTGCCCAGCAGAGAGGCGCGCGCGGTGGACCCACTCGATGCGACCCAGGCGTTCATGTACGGCGAGTTCGCGACCGCGACGGGGGCGCCGACCCAGGGCGCGCCGCCCGCCCGGCTGGACGCGCTGGCGCGCGACCTCGGCCCGCTGCCCGAAGGCACCTGGCTGCGCTTCCAGAACCTCGGCGGCACCGCGTTCAAGGGCCACGCCGCGCAGCTCCGCATCGACGACGCCGGGCAGCTGTTCCTGGTGGTCCACCTCGGCGCCGCCACCGCGGCCACGCTGGCGGCGCCCCAGTGGCCGGCCCAGCCCAGCCAGCTCATCGATCAGACCGTGCTGGCCAAGCTGCGCCAGCAGGCCCTCGCGCTGGCCGCCGGGCCGAGCTACCGCGGCCACGCCGGCCAGCCCCACGCCCCGACCTTCGTGCTGACGGTGCGCACCGGACCCAGGACCCAGCGCGACTACTTCTTCGAGGCCACCGAGACCCCGTTCATCCAGCACCTGCGCCGCATCACCTACTTCGCGCTGACCTCGCCGCTGGCGCCGCCCAAGGTCAAGGTCAAGGCCAAGGCCAAGACCAAGGCCCCGGCGAAGCCCAAGCTCAAAGCGCCTCGGTGACCTTCCTCAGCCGGTCGAGCAGCGCTGCGCAGGTCAGGGCTCCGTGGTCGGAGGGGTGGGGACCGCGGACGGGGTAGGCACGGCGGGCGCGGGCTGCGCAGCCTCGGGCGCGGACGCCGCAGCCGAGGCCGCAGCCGCGGGCGCCGCGGCCTCGGGCGGCGCATCGAGCGACGCCAGCGTGGCGCGCCACTGGTGCTCGATGTAGAGGCGCATGCGCTCGACCTGGGGCATGTCCACCACGACGCCATCGGGATCGAACGCGATGCTGTCGACCATCCAGAAGAACTGCTCCAGGCGCACCCGCATGAAGTCCTTGGGGCGGGGCAGCCCGAAGCGCGCCACATAGCTGCAGCCGGCGGCGTCGAAGTACTTGCACAGCGTCGGCCGCTCGGGCTTGCCGTAGATCCCACAGCGACTGTCCGCGGTCAGGTGGCGGCAGCGCGTCTTGACGACGATCTGCCAGTCACCGTCGGAGACCCCGACCTCCAGTCCAGGAAACCCGAGCACGAACTGCAGATAGTCGACGTTGCGACGGGTCTGCGGCCGCGGGTACGGGAACACCAGCGTGGTGCAGCAGGCGGCGCTGCAGCCGGTGCAGGGATCGACGAAGTCGCCAAAGCGATAGCGCGGTAGCGGGGCGGGCACGTGGGGCCCCGCGGCGCTGTCGCGCAGCCACTGCTCGAACACCGGGTCGGCCTCGACCGGCGCCGCGAAGGCGGGGTCGAGCGGCAGCGCGGCCAGCTCGGTCATCATGGTCGGCCAGTCGGGCACGTCCACGATGTTGCGCTCGTCGTCGAAGCGCACCTGCTGCAGGATGGCGTCCATGCGGCGGCGGTCGATGCGCAGGAAGGCTTCGCTGACGTTGCTGGTCAGCGACTTCTTGTACCAGCACCGATACGGGTTGTAGTGCACACAGATCCCGGGCTGCAGATCGGTCGCGTGGATGGTGCACAGGTAGTTGTTCGGGTTGCTGGTGCGGTCGAGGAAGCGACAGGGATAGCGGTAGTACACGCTCCAGTCACCCGAGGGCGACAGGCCGAGCTCGATGCGGTCGAAGTTCAGCAGGTACAGCGCATGGTCGAGATCGCTGAGGGTGCGGGCCTGGAACGTGTGCAGCGGCAAGTGTGTACAGCACGGCGAGGTCGCACAAGAAAAGCATGGAGTTTCGCGGGCTTCAGCCAGCGTCAGGCGTGCAACGGGGATCAGGGGCGGGTCCACCATGAGAGCGCTCCGAGGCCTGGTACGATAGCAGAGATCTGGGCCTCCCCGGACGTAGTAGGTTGAGAAGCCATGCGCGAGCTGGACGATCGGCGACACGATCCCTACCTGGAGCGGGACCAGGCCTCGTCCGAGCGTGACGAGGCCGCGCCCGAGACTCGCGTAGGCTGGCCCGGGCGCTTCACGCGCAGCATGTTCCTGCAGCGCCGCGCCAGCGGCAGCGCCCCCACCGCCGAGGACGCCCACGCCGAGGCCGCCGCGGGCGTCGCGGGCGCGGGCGGCAGCCTGCCCCACCTCGACACCATCCAGCGCGCCTTCGGCAGCCACGACATCAGCGACGTGCGCGCTCACGTCGGTGGCGCCGCCGCCGAGTCGGCCGACGCCCTGGGCGCCGAGGCCTATGCCCTGGGCGACAGCGTGGCCTTCCGCGGCGCGCCCTCGCTGCACACCGCGGCGCACGAGGCCGCCCACGTGGTGCAGCAGCGCGCCGGCGCGGTCCGCGGCGGCGGCGTCGGTCAGGAAGGCGACAGCCACGAGCGCGAGGCCGACGAGATCGCCGACCGCGTGGTGCGCGGCGAGTCGGCCCAGGAGCTGCTCGACGGCATGGCCGGCGGCGGCGGCGCGGATGCGGTCCAGCGCAAGAAGCGCGGCGACGCCAGCCTGCAGCGCAAGGCCATCGCGGGCCGCGACCTGGGCGCCGCGCTGGCGCTGCAGTTCAAGCGCAGCGGCGCGGTGACCGCGCCCGCGCTGCAGCTGCGCAGCGCCAACGGCGTCAACGTCTCGGGCGTGCGCTTCGCACCCAGCGAGCTGCCCGCCGACGGCGTCACCACCTCGCAGGCCTCGGTCAACTACTCGGGGCGCATCCAGGGCGGCGCCAAGATCAACTGGAGCATCGTCGGCGACGCCTTCGGCTCCAGCGTGAGCGACACCGGCCTCATCACGCCGGGCAACGCCATCACCGCGGGCAAGGACAGCGTCAAGCTCAACGTCAAGGCGGTGGACAGCAAGGAGGCCGGGGCCTGGGACTCCGCCTTCATCACCCTGTGGGACACCAAGTTCCTGCAGGCCAAGAAGGACTACCCCAAGTTCATCGCCGGCACCTACTCGGCGGCGGCCTCGGTCGGCAAGTTCGACATGAAATACAGCCCGCGCTCGCACAGCGCGACCGCGGAGATGAAGCTCGAGTTCAAGTTCTTCGACGACAACCCGCTCAACAAGAAGGACAAGTGGACCACCGCGAGCAAGGCCGCCTACAAGCGCACCTTCGTCTCGCAGGCCCAGGCGGCCTGGAGCGGCAAGTTCAGCATCAACAACGTGGCCGAGCCCAAGTCCATCTGGGGCAAGCTCAACCCGGTCGCCATCCGGGTCAAGGTCACGCCGGTGGCGGCCGCTGGCCACTTCGTGGTCGAGGCCCATCGCCACCTCAACCAACCGCACCCCTCCGACGCCTCGCAATGGGACAACCGCGCCGCGGTGCACAACAACTCGACGCTCAAGATCTTCCAGGGTGACGAGAAGACCGATCGCCGCTTCATGAACGCCGACACCATCAAGGGCGAGCAGGCACGCGTCGATCGCGTCAACCCGGGGGCCATCCCGTTCGCGGCCGACAAGCACGAGCTGGCCGTGACCCCGGCGCTGGCCACCTTCGCGACCTACGTCAAGCGGGTGCCCCGACCGCGCATCGCCATCGTCGTCGCCGGTCACGCCGGACCGGGCGACACTGGCACCGCGGGTCGCAAGCGTTCGCTGTCGCAGCGGCGCGCGCAGTCCGTGGTGTCCTACCTGCGCGGGCAGGGCGTGTCGCAGCACCCGGCGTCGGCCGTCGGCATGGGCGACACCGGCGCGCTGGAGGCCCGCCTCACGCCCACGGTCGACAAGAACTTCCGCAACGACTTCTCGACCATCCCGCACGAGTTCGGCCACCTGCTCGGGCTCGACGACGAGTACGGCCCGGGCGCCGGCGCCGTCAACAGCGGCCACTCCGCGCTGGTCAAGGATGCGCTGGGCCAGGACTACGCCGATCAGGTCTCCAAGCAGGACGACGACCCGACCGCGAACATCATGCATTACGGCAACCAGGTGCGCATCCACGACTACGTGACGCTGTGGGCCGCGCTGGGTGACGCCGCGGCCACCGCCGCCGTGCCGGCGCCGCCGTTCACGCGCGCCGACTGGAAGCTCAACGGCTGACATGCAGCGACTGCGCAGCGCAGCGTTGCTGGGGCTCGGCGCCGCGCTGGCGTGCGGCCTCGTGAGCAGGGAGGCCAGCGCCGTGAAGCCGCTCGACAAGACGCAGCAGTTCATGTGGGGCGAGCTCCGGCTGCCGACGACGGCCCCGGTGAGCGGCGCGCTGCCAGCCAGGCTGGCCACACTGCCGCACGACACCTCGCCGCTGCCTGCCAAGGTCTGGCTGCGCTTCCAGAGCTTCGGCGGCAAGAGCTTCGCCGGCTACGCGGCCCAGCTCCAGATCGACGAGGCCGGCAACCTGTTCGTGGTCGCGCAGCTGGGCAAGGCCACCGCGGCCTCGGTCAAGCAGCCCAAGTGGCCCAAGCGGCCCAGCCAGATCGTCGACGCCGAGGTGATGGCGCGGCTGCGGCAGGGCGTGGCGACGCTGACCGGCGCGCCGGCCTACAAGGGCTACACCGGGCTGGACGCCCCGACCTTCGTCATCACGGTGCGGGCGCCCGACGGCAGCCAGCACGAGTACGTCTTCGAGGCCTGGGAAGACGCCTTCATCCAGCACCTGCGCCGCATCACCTCGTTCGCCAGCACGACCCCGCTCAAGAAGACCAGGCCGCGCCGCTGAGGGCTGGGCCTGCTCAGCGACGCAGGCTCGAGCAGTCGATCACGAAGCGGTAGCGCACGTCGCCGGCCATCATGCGCTCGTAGGCCTGGTTGATGGCCTGGATGGGGATGATCTCGACGTCGGCCAGGATGCCGTGACGCGCGCAGTGCTCCAGCATGAGCTGGGTCTCGGCGATGCCCCCGATCAGCGACCCGGCCAGCCGGCGGTTGCCGCCGATCAGCGAGAACGCCGCCACCGGCGTCGGCGCCGGCGGCACCCCGACCACGACCATGGCGCCGAACGGGCGCAGCAGGCCGAGGTAGGCGTTGTAGTCGTGCGGCGCCGAGATGGTGTCGATGAGGAGATCCAGCTTGCCGGCCAGGCGCTCGAAGCTGCCCGGCTCGCGGGTGACCTCGAAGCCGTGGGCGCCCAGGCGGCGCGCGTCGTCCTGCTTGCCGCGCGAGGTGCTCAGCACGGTGACCTCGGCGCCCATCGACGCGGCCAGCTTGACCGCCATGTGGCCGAGGCCGCCGAGGCCGACGACACCGACGCGGTCCCCCGGCTTGCAGCCCCACTGTCGCAGCGGCGAGTAGGTGGTGATGCCGGCACACAGCAGCGGCGCCGCGCGCGCCGGATCCAGCCCGGCGGGCAGCTTCAAGGTGAAGCGCTCGGCGACCACCACCTGGGTCGAGTAGCCGCCGAAGGTCGGCGTCTTGCGATCCATCTCGGTGCCGTTGTAGGTCCAGGCCGCGGTCTTCTCGCAGAACTGCTCGGTGTCGTGCTGGCAGGGCTGGCAGGCGCGACACGAGTCGACCATGCAGCCCACGCCGGCCAGGTCACCGATCGCGAAGCGCGTGACCTCGGCGCCCACGGCGGCGACGGTGCCGACGATCTCGTGGCCGGGCACCATGGGAAACAGCGCGCCCGACCACTCGTCGCGCGCCTGGTGGATGTCGGAGTGGCACACCCCGCAGTACAGGATGTCGATGAGGACGTCCCGCGGCCCGACGGCGCGACGCTCGATCTGGAGCGGCTCCAGGGGTCGCCCCGCCGCCAGGGCCGCGTACGCAGGGATCTTCATCGGCAGGTCACTTGCCCTCGAACTTGAACGACACCTTGAGCTTGACGCGGTACGCCTTGATCTTGCCGTTCTCGATCTGCATGTCCTGCGCGACCACCTCGGCGATGCGCAGATCGCGCAGCGTCTTGGCTGCGCGCTCGACAGCCACGCTGGCCGCCTTCTCGAAGGACTCCGTGCTCGACCCGACCAGCTCGACGACCTTGTAGACACTCTCCGCCATGACCCACCTGCCTTTCCGTGGCGCACGGTAGCACGCCGGGCCGGCGCCCACCTGGCCCATGCCCATGCCCCAGGCCCATGCCACGGACACCGTGACGCCGCGCTGTTCAGCGCGCCCGATCCGGCCTAAAATGGCCGCATGCGTACCCTGACCTCCCGCCTCGTGTGGCTGCTGGTTCCCCTCGCCCTGGCGCTGGTCGCTGGCTGCGGCAGCGACGAATCGGGCACCCCGCTGCGCTCGGGCGCCATCACCGCCGAGTACGCTGGCACCGCCTTCACCCCGGTCAACGGCTTCGCCACCACGT
>JADYYK010000046.1 GCA_020853705.1 Deltaproteobacteria bacterium | reverse complement strand
TGTGACCGCTGTGAGCGCGTGACCCAGGACGGCGCCGGCCAGGTCATCGACATCGACCCCGCCGAGCTGCACGTCGCCCTGTGTGACGCGTCGATCATCGACACCACGCGCCCCGGTACGCCCGCCACCCGCGAGGTCCCGACGGCGACCCGGGCCGCTGTCGTGCGCCGCGACCACGGCCGCTGCAGGGTCCCGGGCTGTCGCAACGCCGCCTGGGTCGACCTGCACCACCAGGTCTACCGCTCGGAAGCCGGCGGCCACGACGCGGGCAACCTGCTCCTCCTGTGCACTGCGCACCACCACGCCGTGCACGACGGCCGCATCATCGTCACCCGGAACCCACGTGGGCAGCGTGGCTTCGGCTTCCGACACGCCGACGGGCGCCCCTATGGTGCCGCGCCAGCGCAGCCAGCGGCCGAGGCTGCGCCGGCCTGACGGCTACCCGGGGAGCGTGGCCGCGCCAGGCGGAGCGGCGAGCAGCGGGCCCCCTGTCGGCCCCTGTCGGCCCCTGTCGGGCCCGCCGCCGCGCAGCCCGTCACCCGAGGCACCACCCGCTCACCGGCCACGCGGCCGATCACCGCGAGCTGAGCCGGCTGTTCGAGGGTCCTTTGGCCACTTCTCGCACGGCGACAGCGCCCGCTCGGCTGCTGGCCTCGAGCGGTCTGCATGCGGCGGGCGCAGCACTCGATGTCGCCAGAGAGGAGGCGACGGCGACCCCGATAGCTCGTCCTCGGCCCTCGGGTGCACGCCCAGCTGCTCCCGGAGCGCGGCGCGCGAGCCCGCGAGCTGGAGCCGGCTGCTCGAGAGGTCGCCCCTAGTCAGTGCCGGTCTTGGACCGTGGCGACTCTGGCGACTTTGGCGACTCTGGCGGCGCTGGCGGCACCTCGTGCGACCCGGTGGTCTTGCGGTGGCGCCCGTGCTGGCGCGGCGTGCGCACGCGGCGGCGGGCCACGCGCTCGGCGGCCTCGCCCCCGGCGAACAGCGGCGGCGGCGCCACCTTGCGCGCGTGCGGCGCGGCCACGTGATAGACCAGCGACACGAACACGGTGGTCATGCCGTAGGCGAAGCAGTACTCGGGCAGGATGTGCAGCGGCCCGAACACGTAGCCGCCCACGGTCAGCAGCACGATGACGACGTTGGCCAGCTTCCACGGCGTGCGCCCCAGCTTGGGCACGCGCAGCGTCGACACCATCAGGATGGCCCCGATCAGCATGTAGATCGGGAACGCCTCCATGGCGCCGGGGCCGAGGTGCAGGCCGCCGAACATGTAGTTGTCGTCCATGCGCTCGCGCGCCGCGGTGCCGACCGCGCCATACTTGATGATCGACAGGAACAGCGCGCCCAGGGTGCCGCCCACGATGGTGGTCGGCACGCCGAAGAAGATGCGCGGTGACCACTCGGGCATCGTCGTGATGTTGAAGCGCGCCAGCCGGAAGGTGACCGCCAGCGCATAGAACAAGGTGATCGCGTACAGCGCCACCTCGCGCCAGCCGTCGCTGTAGCCGAACGCCGGGTTGTGGTGCAGGTAGCTGAACGCCAGCGTCGCCGGGGCCACGCCGAAGGTCAGAAAGTCCGAGAACGAGTCGAGCTGCACGCCGAAGTTCGAGCTGCCATGGACCAGGCGCGCGACCGAGCCGTCGAGCTTGTCACCCAGGGTGGCCCACACGATGAACCAGGCCGCCGCCACGTGGTTGCCCGAGGCCGAGAAGAAGCACGACAGCACGCCCCACGAGATGTTGGCGCCGGTGACCAGGTTGGGCAGCCAGAAGCGCAGCTGGCTCTGGCGCAGCCAGCGCAGCATCAGCTGCCTCCGGAGGCGCCGCCCGAGGGCGACACGTCGGCGACGGCTGCGGCGACGACGCCCTCGGCCTCCGCCTCGGGCGAGCGCCGGGGGCCGCTGGGCTCGCGCGCGACGACGTCGGGGCCGCCACCGTCCGAGCCGCGGGCGCCGCCACCCTCGGCCCGGCTGTGCTCCATCAGCTTGGAGTACAGGAGCTGCCCCAGCGAGTCGACCATCAGGCGCTCGACGGTGCGCTCGACGTGCTGGCGCTCGGTGGGATCGTTGTAGATGAAGCGGATGCCCATGCCGGGCTCGTGATCGGGGGCGATGCCCTGCGGGGGCTCTTCGCCCTCGCGCATGGTCCAGCGCACGTCGCCGCGCAGGCAGATCGGATCAGGGAGGTGGGGGACCATCAGCTTGAAGAGGAACTCGGTGCCGACATCCAGGGGCTTCTTGGTCTTGATGAAGGTGCCGCCCTTGCAGATGTTCTTGGTGTAGTCGGCGAAGAAGGTGTTGAGCCGCTGGTACTCGACCCGCAGCTCGATTGGCGCGCGCGGGCCAGCCCGGTCATCGTCGGCACCGCCGGGCTGGGACATGGGTGTTAATCTACGTGCGCCTCGCCAATGGAGTCAACGCGCCATACCGCCCCGCGTCAGGTGATCACCGCCTTTTCCGAGATCTTCCGCGCCCACCTGCGCTCGCGCCGCTTCCTCATCTGGGCCGGGCTGATGGCGCTGGCGGGCGCCATCCTGTGTTTCCAGCCGCTGTTCGATCTGTTCGGCTTCGAGTGGTGCTTCGCCATCGGCATCTGCGCCGCACCGGCGGCCATCGACAGCGCGCGCGGCCTGGTGCACCGGGTGCGCGAGAGCGAGCTGCACGCGCTGGCGCGGCCGACCACGCCCGCCCGGCTGATCTTCGCGCTGCTGGGGGTGTCGATCGCGCAGGCGTGGCTGCTGCTGGTGGTGCCGACGCTGCTCATCGCGCTGAACGCGCTGCGTGTCCCGCTGTGCGACCCCTGGACCGGGGTGCGCTGGCTGCTGGTGATGACGCTGCCCGGTGTGGCCACCTCGGCAGTGTTAGGGATGACAGCGGCGCTGCTGATGCCGCGGCGCTGGATGTCTTCGCTGGCGGCGCAGCTGTTCCTGGTCGGCTCGATCCTGTGGGGCGTGTACCGCTTCTATGCCGCGCCCGCGATCTTCGGCCATGACGCCTTCGTCGGCTTCTTCCCCGGCACGCTGTACGACGAGGAGCTGTCGATCCCACGCGCGCTGCTGTGGTACCGGCTGTACGCGACCATGTGGGTGGTCGCCGCGGTAGCCTTCGCCATCGCCGCGGTCGATGCCCGCCATGTGCGCCTGCGCTGGCACGCGCTGACCGAGCGGCGGCGCTCGATCGGCGTCGGCCTGCTGGCCGTGGGCGCCGCGGTCGCGCTGTTCTTCCAGGACGGCCGCCTGGGCTGGTTCCCCAGCGCGGGCGCGGTCGCCGACGCCCTGGGCGGCAGCTACCGCACGCGCCACTTCGACATCATCTATGACGCCCACGGCGGCATCGCCGACGAGATCGAGCTGGTGGCGCGCGATCACGAGTTTCGCTATGCCCAGCTGGCCGAGGAGCTGGGCGTCGAGCCAGCCGGGCGCATCACCTCGTTCGTGTTCGAGAGCGAGGCGCAGAAGAAGCGCTGGATGGGCGCCGGCGACACCTACATCGCCAAGCCGTGGCGGCGCGAGATCTACGTGCAGGCGGCCGGCTTTCCCCACCCGGTCATCAAGCACGAGCTGGCCCACGTCTTCGCCGGCGCCTTCGGCGACCGCGTCTTCAAGGTCGCGGCGCGGGTGGCCTGGCTGGGCCCCCTGCCCTTCCCGCAGTTCAACGTCGGCCTCATCGAGGGGCTGGCGGTGGCGGCCGACTGGCGTGGCGGCGGCCGGCTGACGCCGCACCAGTGGACGCGCGCGCTGCTCGAGCTGGAGCTGGCGCCGCGGCCCGAGCAGCTGTTCGGCTATGGCTTCCTGAACACGTCGGCGGGGCGCAGCTACACCACCGCGGGGTCGTTCTGTCGCTGGCTGATCGACAAGTACGGCATCGCGCAGATGCGCCGGGTGTATCGCTCGGGCGGCGACTTCGCGGGGGTCTATGGCAAGGGGCTGGGCCCGCTGGGGGTGGAGTGGCGCGCCTTCCTGCTGACGGTGCCGCTGGCCGACGCCGACCGCGAGCTGGCGCGCGAGATCTTCAGGCGCCCGGGGATCTTCCACGCCCCGTGCGCGCGCTCGGTGGCCTCGGCGCGGGCGCGCGCCGGTGAGCGGGCCGCGCGCGGTGACACCAAGGGCGCCATCGCGGCCTGGCGCGAGGTCTGTCGCGACGACGCCGACGATCCCGCCAACCTGGTCGACCTGGCCGGCGCCGAGGAGCGCGACCAGCAGCCCGCGCTGGCGCTGGCCACGCTGGAGCGCGTGCTCGCCCACAAGAAGACCTCCGATTCGCTGCGCGCGCGCACCCTGGGCGAGCGCGCCCGCCTGCGCTGGCGCCAGGGCGATCGCGCCGGCGCGCGGGCCGACCTCGAGGCCGCGCTGGCGCTGCCGCTCGACGAGCACGCCGAGCGCCTGGTCCGCGCGCAGCTCTACGCCCTGACCGACCCGGCCGCGGCGCCGCACCTCGAGGCCTACTTCCTGGGCGCCACCCGCGCGCGCGAGGGCCGCAGCGTGGGCGCCACCGCCAAGCGGGCGCTCGACAACGATCAGGCCATGGACCTGCTGCACGCGCACGAGCTCAGCGCGGCGCTGCCCGAGGTCGGCTTCGGGCCCTACCTGGTCGGGCGCGTGCTGACCGCCAAGGGGCGCTTCACCGAGGCGGTGCCCTACCTGGCGCGCGCCGTCGCGCTGGGGCTGCCGCACCCGAGCTTCGCGCGCGAGGCTGATCGCAACCTGGTGCTGGCGGCCTATCGCGCCGGCGACCTCGCCACCGCGCGCGCGGCGGCGCAGCGGCTGGCCGCGCCCGAGCAGCCGACCGGGACCCAGCTGCTCGGGCTGGACTGGCTGGAGCGCATCAGCTTCGACCAGTCCGGCGCGCTGCCTGGCGCGCTGGCGCCGACGGACGCGGCGCCCGCGGCGCCCGCCCCGACCACGCCACCCGCCCCGGCCGACGGCGGAGTGGACGCTGGCGACGGCGATGGCGGCGTGGGCGCCCTCGACGCCGGCTGACGCGGCGGGGCCGCGGGCTCAGGGCATCAAGCTGGGGATGGCGCAGGTCAGGCCGAAGGCGTCGATGTCGTTGCCGGCGCGGATGTCGGCGGTCACCGCGATCTGCCCGGCCGGGCACGGCGTCGGGCCGAACGGGGCGCCACCACCGCCGCCGATGGTCGGCAGCACGTTGACGCTGCCCAGGGTCAGCGGGTAGCCCGCCATCGAGGGGCCGATCTGCAGGCCCGCGCACTCGAAGGTCAGGTCGTCGATCAGCGCGCCGGCGTTGCCCGAGAAGCCGACCACCACCTCGTCGAAGCCGCAGGTCCGGCTCCAGGGCACCGTGCCGCCCACGCCGCGCATGGGCAGGATGGAGCCCGGCCCGACCGCGAGCCGGTAGTCGCCCGGCTCGCCCAGCAGGCGCAGCGTCCCGCACAGACCGCGGATCTGGCCGTGGGCGGCGCCCAGCACGCCCTCGAAGCCGACCAGCGCCTCGCCCAGCGGGCAGGAGTCGTTGAAGCCGACCCCGCCCCCGGTGTTGCCCCGCTGCGCCGAGCTGCCCCCGGCGGTCAGCACCACGGTCGACGGCTGGGCCTCGTAACGCAGCTGCAGGCGCGGCCCGGCCAGCGACGGCGCGTTGCTGCCGCAGCTGCCACCACCATTGATGAAGAAGACATGCTGGTCGAACGCCGGCATGGCGCTGCCCATGGGGCTCATCCCGCTCAAGGTCCAGCCCGAGGTGATCTGGAAGGGCAGGCCGCGCAGGTCGACCTGGGCGCTGCCGATGGCGCCGCTCAGGCCCTCGCAGTCGCGCGCCACGCCGAACGGGATGCGGTCCAGCGGCTCGGCGGGGTCACCGATGTGACCGCTCGAGGTCGAGAAGGTGAAGTCCGTGGCGTCGATCTGCAGCGTGCTCGGGTCGAAGCGCACTCGATTCCACAACGTCGTCAGCGTGCTCGACGGGCCCCAGGTCACCGGCGGCTCGCCGACGAAGTAGCTCGACCGGTTGTCGCCCTCCGTGGTGTGCACCAGCGGCAGGTAGGTCAGCGGCGTGGCCGCCATGTCGTGGCAGTAGGCCGGATAGGGCTGGGTCGACATGTTGGCGATGGCCAGGGTGGCCGGTCCGTCCTGGGCCGAGGGCACGTCGGCGCGCAGCTCGGCGCAGCTGGCCGGGAACGGCGACGAGGTCTGGCACAGCGCGTTGCACAGGTCGGGCTGGATGTTGAGGCCGTCGTCGCACTGCTCGCCGGTGTCGACCACGACGTCGCCGCAGCTGGCGGCCCGGCAGTTGGTGCGGCAGGCGTCGGGCATGGTGTTGGAGTTGGCGGCGCCGTTGTCGCAGCGCTCGCCGGCGCCCATGTTGAGGAAGCCGTCGCCGCACGAGGGCCGGGTGCAGTCGGCGTCGCACTCGTCGTTGGAGATGCCGCCGAGGTCGCAGGACTCGCCAGTGTCGGTGACGTTGTCGCCGCAGCTGGCGACGCGCCAGCTGGTGCGGCAGGCGTTGGCCACGGTGTTGGAGTTGGCGGCGCCGTCGTCGCAGGTCTCGCCCAGCGCGCCGTTGATGAAGCCGTCGCCGCAGATGGCCGGGGTGCAGTCGGCGTCGCAGGTCGGGCTGTTGCCGGCGGTGTCGCAGGCCTCGCCGCTGTCGGTGACGCCGTCGCCGCAGTGTGCCGGCTGGCAGTCGGTGCGGCAGGTGTCGGGGATGGTGGTGGAGTTGTTGGCGCCGCCGTCGCAGCCCTCGGTGAGGGTGTTGACGAAGCCGTCGCCGCACATCGGCGCGGTGCAGTCGGCGTCGCAGGTCTGGGAGTTGACCGCGCCCTCCTCGCAGGCCTCGCCGGCGGCCGGGTTGACCACGTTGTCGCCGCACATCACCGGGGTGCAGTCGGCGTCGCAGGTCGGGCTGGCGCCCTTGGTGTCGCACAGCTCGACGCCGGTGCGCACGAAGCCGTCGCCGCAGGTGGCCAGCTTGCAGGTGGGCAGGCAGCCGTCGTTGGGATCGGCGTTGCCGTCGTCGCACTCCTCGCCGAAGCCGGGCTGGCCGTTGCCACAGCCGCACTGCGGCGTGCTGACACAGCTGTCGTCGTTGCAGTCCGTCAGCTGGTCGCCGTCGTTGTCGACGCCGTCGCCACACTGCACGCCGGTCTCGGTCGGCTTCTCATAGCTGACGATGAACTCGCACCCGGACAGGGCCTGCGCCAGCACGAGCAGCAGCGCGCCGCGCAGGGCAGCATGGATCGCCTTCATCTAGAACCGCCTCGCGGCCGAGAGGCCGAAGCTCGAGCCATTGGCACCAGCCACGCCGCCCACGCCGACCTGGATCTTGCCCTCCGACAGCCCGCGCCCCTCGCGCAGGAAGAAGTAGGTGCTGACGCCTGCGCTCAGCGCGGCGGCGATGAAGGCGATGTCGCCGGCCAGGGCATAGCTCTGGCTGCTCGACTCGAGGTCGTCGAGCTCGGGGTCGTCGATGGTGACGCCAGCCTGCTTGGCGCGGTCGTCGTGGTCCGACGCCTTGGACAGCGCCATCACGCCGAGCACCACGCCGGTCACCGTCGCGGCCGCCGAGGCCCCGGCCATGATCCAGGCCTTGCGCTTGCCCGGGGTGCGCACCCGGGTCAGCGCCACCAGCGCCGGCTGGTTGCCGCGCAGGCTGGCCCGACCGCGGAACGGCAGCATGCCCGCGCGTGTGATCTCGAACTGGTGCTCGCCGGGCGGCAGCTCCAGCGGCGCCGCCAGCGGCAGCGGCCCGTGCACCTTGCCGTCGATGCTGAGCAGCGCACCGCGCGGCGCGCCCTTGACGCTGAGCAGCGCGCCCACCGGGGCCAGCGTCAGCGCGATCTCGGCGGCCGGCCGCGCGGCGGAGATGCTCGCGCTGGCGTCGTGGAACGCCACCGCCCTGGCGGTCACGGTGTGCTCACCGGAGGCCACGCACAGCTTGCCGTCGGCCTCGCGGCGCGCCGGGGCGCCGTCGACCTCGACGGTGGCGTCGGCCGGCGTCACCGCCAGCCCGACCAGCTCGCACAACGTGACGTCCAGCGTGGCCGGCTCGCCGAGGTGCAGGGCCACCGTACGCTTCTCGCTGCCGTGCCCGAGACTGGTGACGTCGATCTGGTGGTCGCCGGCGGGCAGCTCGCGGGTGACCGGGCTCGGGCCAGCGGGC
This sequence comes from Deltaproteobacteria bacterium, assembly GCA_020853705.1. GTDB lineage: Bacteria > Myxococcota_A > Polyangia > Haliangiales > JADYYK01 > JADYYK01. Next base: position 43,619 of record JADYYK010000046.1, on the reverse strand, counting down.
TGGCCGTCGATGCTGACCTCGGCGGGCACCGAGGTGGTCACGGTCAGGGACGACGGCTTCTCGGTCAGGGTCAGCACCACGTTGGCCCGGGTGCCGGCCTCGATCTTGAGCTGCTGGCTGGCGCGCTGGTAGCCGGGGCGCTCCACGATGACCTTGTAGCGCCCGGGCAGGATGGGGCGGGTGCAGGTCGGCGCGGCCTCGCAGAACAGGCCCAGCGTGCGCGAGTCGAGGTAGACCTGCGCCGGGCCCGGGCTGGCCTCGACCTCCAGCGACGTGGTCGACACCACGTCCAGGTTGGCCACGATCTTCAGCACCTCGCGGCGGTTGCCGCCAGTGGCGCCGGCCGCCAGGAAGGCCTTGTAGGCCGCCAGCGCGCCCTCGTAGTCGCGCAGCAGCAGCAGCGCCTGGCCCTTGAGCAGCAGCAGCGGCAGATCGCGCGGCGCCGCCTCCAGGCCCTGGTTGATCTCGACCAGCGCGGCCTCGACCTCGCCAGCGGCGACCAGCTCGGCGGCCTTCTTGCTGGTGCCCTTGGCCTTGCCGCGCCCCTCACGTGGTGCGGCCCCCGCTGCCGAGGTCCAGACCAGCAGACAGAACACGATCAGCGCGACCACCGCTCCCCCGGCGGCACGCGCACGACTCACGACATGCATCCTGTCAGTCTCGCCGGGTGCTGGGCGCTTGGCAAGGTCCCTTCTGGGAGAGTAAGGTGAGTGGTTCATGCAGCTCTGCACTCGTTGCCGCACGCTGCTCCCAGCTGGTACACAGACCTGCGCCAAGGATGGTGCCCCGGCCGAGGCCGTGACGGCATTGCCCGATGGCGCCCTGGTGGGGGCCTACCGGATCGTCCGCATGCTCGGCGAAGGCGGCATGGGCTTCGTCCATGAGGCCATCCACGAGGTCCTGAACCGGCGCACCGCCATCAAGGTGCTGCGCCCGGAGTACGTGTCCAACCAGGACGTGGTGAAGCGCTTCCTGCAGGAGGCGCGCGCGGTCAACGTCATCAACCACGACAACATCGTCAACGTCTACGACTTCTCGGACGGCTCCGACGGCGGCGTCTACTTCGTGATGGAGTTCCTCGAGGGCGAGACCCTCGGCGACCTCATGCACCGGATGCGGCCGCTGCCCAACCCGGTGCTGGTCCACGTCTACACCCAGGTGCTGCGCGCGCTGGCGGCGGCCCACGCCAAGCAGATCGTGCACCGCGATCTGAAGCCGGTGAACGTCTTCATCGTGCCGCGCGCGGACAACCCGTTCTTCGTCAAGCTGCTGGACTTCGGCATCGCCAAGCTGCGTGGCGAGGGCGCGGTCGGGACCGCCACCGTGGCCGGCACCGTGATGGGCACGCCGCAGTTCATGAGCCCCGAGCAGATCTCGGGCAAGCCCGTCGATCACCGCTCCGATCTGTTCTCGATGGGCGTCATGCTGTACCGCGCCGCCACCGGGCAGGCGCCGTTCAAGGGCGAGGAGTTCAAGGACATCTCGCGCGAGATCCTGACCGAGGACCCGCCCGCGCCCAGCAAGCTCGTGCCCGCGATGCCGCCCGCGCTGGAGCGCATCATCCTGCGCGCCCTGGAGAAGGACCGCGAGCGCCGCTATGCCACCGCGACCGAGATGCTGGAAGATCTCGAGCGCCTGGGCCGCGACATCGGCGTCACCCCCGAGGAGGTCGCGCGCCATGTCGGTGACGGTAGCGCGACGCCGGGGTCGCCGACCGACGCGCCCAGCGTGGGCGCCGCCTCGCTGCCCGAGTTCCAGGGCGTCCCGGCCTCGGCGCAGCGCACCCGCGCCATGCAGCCGACCCCAGCGGCCGCCGACGCCGCGCCGCGCTCGCGCATGGGGCTGGCCATTGGCATCGGCGCCGTGGTGCTGGTCGGCGCCGGCGTCACCGTGTTCGCGCTGACCCGCGGCAGCAAGGGCAAGGGCGCGCAGCCGTCGGTGTCGGCGTCGGCGTCGCCCTCGAGCGGCACCCCGGTGGCCGGGGCCACGCCGGACGCGGCGCCCGCGGCGGTGGCCAACCTGGCCGACCTGGTCAGCGCCGGCGACTGGGCCGGCACCAGCGCGCAGGCGCGACGCCAGCTCGGCGACGCCATGGGTCAGCGCGGCCTCGGCGAGCAGGGCCAGGTCGTCAGCGCCATCGATCTCGTCGGCGCCCCCGCCCTGGCGCCGCTCCTGTACCAGGGCCTCGAGGGGCCGCCCGAGCTGCGCCGGCTGTCGGCGCGCGCGCTGCGCGGCCTGAAGCTGCCCGACGCCGCGCCCAAGGTGCGGGCCGCGCTGGCCAACTCGGGCGACAAGCTCAAGGTCGAGCTGGCCGCCACCCTGCTCGCGCTGGGCGACGCCGACGCTGGCGCCATCCTGGAGCGCGCGCTCAGCGAGCCGGGCACCCGGGGTGTCGCGGCGCTGGCGCTGACCCAGGCCGGCAAGAGCAGCAAGGCCAGCGAGGCCGCGCTGCGCGAGCTGTTCGCCAACTCCCCCGCCGGCCGCGACCAGTGGCGCACCGCCGCCGAGGGGCTGCTGCTGCTGGGCGACGCCCCGGCCAAGGCGGCGCTGAGCAAGGAGCTGGCGCAGCCCGACCCGGCGCGCGCGGTCGCCGCGGCCGAGCTCCTGGCGCGCGGCGGCGATGCCGACGCCCGCGGCTATCTGAAGCGCGTGGTGGCCGACACCACGTTCGCACGCCGCGGCGAGGCCGCGCTGGCGCTGGCCCGCCTGGGTGACAACGCCGCGCTGGGCTATGTGGCTGACGGCCTCGGCAGCACCGATCCGACGCAGCGGGTGCTGGCGGTGGCCACCGCGGGGCGACTCGGCCAGGCCGGGCAGAAGCAGGCGCTGGCCGTCGTCGCGCTGGTCAACGATCCCGACCGACAAGTCCGCCTGGCTGTCCTCGCGGCGCTGGTCGCATTCGAGTAAGCAAGTTCCAAGGGGGCCTGAACAAAGATGAGCAACACGAATGACGATGGCACCGGCGCGCCCGGCGACAAGCCGGCGCCGGCCAAGACCGTGGCCTTGACGCCGCCACCGCAGGCGCAACGTACCCTGCCGCTGCCGGCTCCCGCCGAGCCGCCACCCGCCGCCAAGCCTGGCCCCGCCGCCACCGTGGTGCTGACCGGCCCCGCCAGCGCCAGCCCCGCCAGCGCCGGCCCCGCCGGCCCGGAACCCGGCTCGGCCGCCGCCGCCATGGCCGCCAGCAGCGGCCCCAGCGCCGCGCCTGCCGCGGTCACCAAGGTGACCGGCGGCGACAGCACCGCGCCGCGCGCCGCCGGGGACGACCCGCTGATCGGCCACGTGCTGGGTGGCTACGTCATCGTGCGCAAGCTCGCCGAGGGCGGCATGGGCGTGGTCTACGAGGGCCAGCACGAGAAGATCGGCCGCCGCGGCGCCATCAAGGTGCTGCGCCTCGAGTACTGCCAGAACGAGGAGGTCGTGCAGCGCTTCTACCAGGAGGCGCGCTCGGTCAACGAGATCCGGCACGAGAACATCGTCGACGTCTACGACTTCGGCCGCGACGAGGCCGGTCGCGTCTTCCTGGTCATGGAGTTCCTGGAGGGCGAGCCGCTGGCCGCACGCATCGCCCGCGGCGGCCTGACCTGGGCCGAGATCCTGCCCATCCTGGAGCAGACCATCCGCGCCCTCAAGGCGGCGCACGACAAGGGCTTCGTGCATCGCGATCTCAAGCCCGACAACATCTGGCTGCGCAAGCGTACCGATGGCGGGCCGCCCGAGGTCAAGGTGCTCGACTTCGGCATCGCCAAGCTGGTCGGCATGGAGGGCGCCAAGGACAAGCTGACGCGCACCGGGTCGATCATCGGCACGCCGCACTACATGTCGCCCGAGCAGATCAACGGCGCGGCCACCATCGATCAGCGCTCCGACATCTACTCGCTCGGCGTCATCGTGTACGAGCTGTTCGCCGGCGTGACGCCGTTCCCGGGCGACAACCTGGCCCAGATCATCACCGGCCACCTGTTCCAGCCGGTGCCGCGCCTCAATACGGTGCCCGATGGCGTGGGCATGCCAGCGCAGGTCGCCGACGTGGTCGACGGCATGCTGGTCAAGGAGCCCACCGGTCGCTACCAGAAGATCGCCGACGTCCTGGGTGATCTGAAGGCCATCCAGCAGAACAAGAAGCCGACGCTGATCGGCATCCAGCTCGACAAGCCCAAGGCACCAGGCCAGGTCGCCGGCGACAAGGCCGCCGCGCCCGCGCCCGCCCCCGCCAAGGGCGGCAAGGCCGGCCTCAAGATCGCCGCGGCAGGCCTCGTGCTGGCGGCCGCCGCGGCGGGCGCCTACGTCTTCATCTCGCGCGGCAAGAAGTCGGGCGCCGACAAGCCCGGCCCCAGCGTGGCGGCCTCGCCCTCGCCCAGCACCGGGCAGCCCCCCACACCTGGACAGCCTGACAAGCCAGACAAGGGCGAACCGCCGCCGATCGACTACGACAAGGTGCGCGCCGACTCGCAGGTGCTGCTGCGCTCGGGCTTGAAGGAGGCCGAGCCCGGCGTGCGCACCCAGGCCGCTGACGCGCTGTCGCAGGTCAAGGATCAGCCCAGCGTGCCGCCCCTGACCGAGCTCATGGAGAAGGACCCCGACGCCGAGGTGCGCGCCCACGCCGCGACCGCCCTCGGCGCGCTGGGCGCCACTGACCTGATGAAACGCATGGCCGAGCTGGAGAAGTCGGCCGCGCCCGCGCTCAAGGTCTGGCTGGCCGACGCCCAGGCGCGCATGGGCGACGCCAAGGCCAGAAAGCGCCTCGACGGCTACGCCGGCAGCAAGGACCTCAGCATCGCCTACAAGGCCGCGCTGGCGCTGGCCGACGTCAGCCCCGCCGGGGACAAGAAGACCATCGCGCGGCTGACCGCGCTGGCCGCGCGCGAGGCCGAGCTGAACGACCTGGCGCCCTACGCCGGCGCCGTGCTGCTGACCCGGCTGGCGCGCCTGCAGCACGCCAAGGCGCGCGAGGTCCTGTACGGCATCCTGGAGTCCAACGACGAGGGCGCCCGCCTGGCCGGCGCCGAGGGGCTGGCGCGCCTGGGTGACCAGGCCGCGCAGAAGCCGCTGGCCGAGGTCCTGGCCGCGACCGACTCGCCCAACCGGCTGGTCGCCGCGGTCGCGCTGGCGCAGCTCGGTGACTACACCGGCTTCGACCTCATCAATGAACGGCTGGCCGACAAGGATCCCGCCACCCGCCGCCTGGCCGCGCGCGGCCTGGGCGACATCGGCGAGCGCGACAGCGTGCGCGTGCTGCTGGAGCGCCTGGGTGACGAGAGCTGGCCGGTGCGCATCGCGGCCGGCGTGGGCCTGCTGCAGATCGTCGGCCTGGATCCCCTGGTGCTGGCGCAGGCCTCGGTCGACTGGGCCAAGAGCGCGCTGGCGTCCGAGGACTGGGCGGTGCGCAACGCCGGCGCCGGCCTGATCGGCGACGTGCCCGAGAAGAAGGCGGTGCCCCTGCTGGCCGCCGCCATCGCCGATCCCGATCCGCGCGTGCGTCGCAGCGCGGTGCGCAGCGCGCGCAAGCTGCGCAGCCCCGAGGCGGTGCAGGCCCTGGTCGAGGTCGCCAGCAGCAACAGCGACATGGAGACCCGGGAGGAGACCGTCAAGTCGCTGGGCGAGATGGACAGCCAGCTGGCGACCCCGGTGCTGACCACCCTGGCCGCGGACGAGCACCGCATCGGCGTGTTCGCCAGTGGCGCGCTGATCTCGCTCGGCCACCCCGAGAACAGCCCACGCCTGGAGAGCGCGGTGGGCGATCGCAAGAAGGACATGCGCATGGCCGCGGTCGAGGCCGCGGTGCGCGCCGACGATCCCGTCGTGCTGCCCACCCTGCTCAAGGGCAGCGATGACAAGGAGGTCGAGATCCGCCTGCTCGCCGCCGAGGGGCTGGTCGCGCGCAAGGCCGAGCCCGAGCGCGCCACCGCGGTGTTCACCCCGCTGCTGGCCAACAAGAACATCGGCATCGCCGCGCGCGCCCAGGCGGGCCTGCTGCGCCTGGGCCAGCCGGCGCCGGGCGGCAGCGCGCCGACCGCGGTCGACATGCTGGGCTCGCCGGACGCCAGGACGCGCATCGCCGCGGTGACGCTGATCGCCGCGATGGAGTCCAAGACCGCGGTGCCGCTGCTGCGCCGCACCCTGGTCGACACCGACGGCGAGGTCCGGCGCGCCGGCCTCGAGGCCACCGACGCGCTGGTCGCCAAGGACAAGCAGGACGTCGTGCGCCTGACCAAGCTGGCGCTCAAGGACAGCGATCCCGCGCAGCGCGCCCGCGCCAGCGCGCGCCTGGCCAAGCTGGTCGAGCCGCTCAAGGCGCCCACCGGCGCGGCCACCCCGGCGGCGCAGAAGGCCGACCTCGGGCCGCTCGAGGACAAGGTCAAGGCCGCCGAGTCGGAGCTGGCCACCTTCCAGATGTCGCGCGAGGATCTCGGCAAGCTGCGCGCCGGCATCGACAAGGACATCGCCAAGCCGGCCGAGGACGACGCCGAGCTCAAGGCGGTCGAGAAGCAGCTCGCCGAGCACGAGCGCATGCTGGCCGAGCTCGGCCAGCTGGCCGCGCACCTCGAGACCACGGCCACGGAGGCGCAGGCGGTGCTGCCGGCGCCGCTGCCCGACGAGGCGCAGCCGCTGCTGGCCCGCGCCAGCGCCGCCGCCGCCAGCGCGAAGAAGGCGCTCGAGGAGGCCACCAGCGAGGGCGAGCGCACGCGCAAGAAGGCGCGCGAGTGGCTCAAGGCCGAGACCTCGGACGACACCACCTACCTGGCCGCCGCCGAGGCCGAGCTGGCCGCCGGCAAGCTGGGCGCCGCCAAGCGCAGCCTCGACCGCGCCGCCAAGACGCTCGACAAGGGCCAGAAGATGCCCGCGCTCGAGATCGCCTACGCCACCCTGTACGACAAGATGGCCAGCCAGGAGGACGACCCCGCGGCCAAGCTCAAGCTGCTCAAGCAGGCCAAGAGCCGCTACGACAGCTTCGCCAAGGTCGGCGCCGGCTCCCGCGTCGCCCGCGCCAAGGAGCGCAGCGAGGAGCTGGCCGACGAGATCAAGGAGCTCGAGGTCGCAGCGCCGACGCCGTAGCGAGCCAGCTACGCCGGGGCGGGGTTGCTCTGGCCGGACTGCACGCGCTCGATGTACCTGCGCAGGGTGTCGCGGCGGCGCTCGTCCATGTCGATGTAACGGATGCCCATGTCCTTGGGGTCGGTGCGGTTGATCCACACCACCTCGCCCTGGACCTCGACCTGGGCAGCCAGCTCGGGGAAGTTGATGACCAGATCGACCTTGCTACCGACCTCGGACAGCGACGGGGTCTGGATGCAGATTCCGCCCAGCGAGATGTTCTGGATGCGGTACAGCAGCACCTCGGTGCCCCCATACTCGACGTAGGCGTTGACCTCGTAGCGCGGGTTCTCGCGGTTGTTCAGGAGCGGATCTGCGTCGGTAGGCACCCCGATGTGGTACCAGCATACTTGCGACGGGGCAAACTCGCTCATACGATGGGGCGGAATGCGGCGCCGGATCGCCGCGTTACAGGCCGAAAGGAACGCCAGGTCACCCGATGAAGCTCCTCTTCCCTGCGACCCTCACGCTGGCAGCGCTGCTGGCCGGCTGTGCCCCGAAGACCCGCTACGTGCGCAACACGCGCATCGCGGACACCTCTGAAAACCGCGAGATCCTCACCGTGTGTGAGGAGTATCGCCGCGCGGTCGAGCGCCTCGACGTGGCCAAGCTGGTGGTGCTGGCCAGCCCGCGCTACCACGAGGACGGCGGCACCCTGTCGGCCGAGGACGACTATGGCAACGAGGGGCTGCGCCAGGTCCTGGCGACGCGCTTCCAGACCGCCAAGCAGGTGCGCTACGGCATCGAGTACCGCCGCCTGACCCGGGTCGGCGGCCGCGCCACGGTCGACATCTACATCGACGCCAGCTTCCTGTTCTCGGGCGCGCGCGGCGACACCTGGCACCCGGTGACGAACTACAACCGCCTCGAGCTGGAGTACGACTCGAAGCGGCAGCGCTGGCTGTTCCTCGCCGGGATGTGACGCGCTACTTGCGCTGCAGCGGCATCGCGCCGGTCACGTCGTCGAGCCCGATCATGCGCGAGAAGCCGCCGCGCCCCAGCGCCTTGAGCCGCTCCAGCCGGGCCAGGTAGCGCCTGAAGTCCTTGTCGGTCGGGCTGACCGCGCCGCCCGCCGCCGCGCGCAGGTGCACATCGGTGATGCGCGTGATGGTGAAGCGGGCCGCCGCCGCGCGGGCCTCGATCCACAGCCCACCACGCTCGCGCGGGGTCAGCGGACGCACCGACTGGTAGCCGGCCACCAGCGCCTTGGCGGCGTCGCTCTTGTAGTCGCTGGCGAAGCACCAGTCGTTCAGGCACACCGCGAGGTCGTACGCGAAGGCGCCGTCGCAGGCCTGCTCGAGATCGATGAGGCCGCCGAGCTGCGCTGCCTCGGGGTCGCTCCACAGCACGTTGTCGCGGAACAGATCCTGGTGGATGACGCCGCTGGGCAGCCCGGTGCGGTCGCCGCCCGCCAGCCAGGCCAGCTCGTCGCCGAGCACGTGGATGGCGCGCGACAGCGCCGCATCCTTCGACCGCACGAACGACTGGTAGCGCTGCTCGATCAGCTGCGGCGTGTAGCGCCCTGCGCGCCGCTGCGGAAAGCCCTCGCCCGCCGCGTGCATCTTGGCCAGCGCCGCGCCCACCGCCGCGGTGTGCGCCGGGGTGACCTCGTCACGCGCGACCTCGCGCCCGGGCAGCCACTCGAACACCGTGACCCAGGACTCGCCGTGGGCCGCCGCCGAGGCGCCCTCGCTGGTGCTGATGACCCGCGGGGTGACCACCCCGCGCGCGCTCAGCCAGTCGACCAGCGCGGCCTCGTACTCGACCTCCTCGCGGGCCTTGCCCTCGTTGACGCGCAGGAAGACGCGCCCCGCCGAGGTGTCGACCCGGAAGTTCGAGTTGATGGTGCCCTTGGCGATGGGCGCCATCTCGACCAGCGCCCCGACCGAGTACTGGCGGAGCAGGGCGGACATCGCGTCGCGATCCAGCTTGGTGAAGGTGGCCATGTCTATCGCCCGATTCTAGCGCCTGATGCGCGAGCCGACGAGCCCCAGCAGGGTCCAGGTCGCGACCTGCTTGGAGACGTCCCACACCCGCTGTGAGCAGCGCGCACACAGCTGGTCGGGCAGGCGGCCCTCGGCGCGCGCCAGCCCGTTGCACGAGCCGCCCACCTGCGAGGTGCGGCAGCGCACGCCCAGGCGCTTGCAGCGCGCGCAGCGATAGCGCGCGCGCTGCACCTTCTCGACCGCGCGCCCGACCCGCGACGGCGCCGCCTCGGTGGGCTCGGCCTCCAGCGTGGTGACGTCGCGGCACGACGAGCAGAAGGCCAGCTCGCGCTGACAGCCGGGGCACACCGCGGCGTTGTCGTCGACCACGCGGTCGCAGCAGTTGCAGCGAAACACCCGGGGAGCACTGACCATTCGAGAAGTGTAGGCGCGACCTGGGGGCGGGGCTACTTGGCGTCGGGCTTGGCCTTGCCGCGGTGGCAGGTCATGCAGCCGACCTCCTCCTTGCCGCCCATGTACTTCTTGTTGATGGTCGACACCATCTCGAGCATCTGCACGGCGCGCTTCTTCTTGGGGGTGTCGGCCGCCATGTCGTCCAGGTTGTGGCAGTAGTCGCACTGCACCCCGAGCGCCTTGGTGATCTTCTCCTTCATGTACTTCTTCACGTCATCCTTGGACTTGCCCTTCAGGATGGCGCTCTTGACGTTCTTGGGGGCGTCGCCGCCGGCGTAGGCGGAGCCGCTGCGCAGCAGGGTGGTGGCGAGGACGGCAGCCAGCGCCGCGACCAGAGAGGCTGCAAGGATCCACTTCTGCACGCTGCTCTTCATCCGGGGTCTCCCTTGGTGGCGCACCAGCGGTGCAGCCTGTGACGATGGTCGCGAGGCGATATTTAACGTGAGGCCGTGCGCCAGGGCAAGCCGGCGCGCGGCCTTGACCGGGTTCGCCCCGGAGGGCTACATGGTTTCGTGCCTGGCGTGACGCGATGGGGACTGCTGCTGGCGCTGCTGCCGGTGCTGGACCTCGCCGGCCGCGCCGACGCCGGCCTCATCCCGACCCCGGGCGAGGACCACGCCCAGTATCAGGCCACCCGCGCGGCCGCGGTGGCGCGCCTGCTCGAGGCGCTGCCCGGCGTGCACGAGGCCCACGTCATGCTCGAGCTGCCCCCGCGCGAGGCCAGCGCGTGGCCGCCCCTGGATGAGACCAGCGCCGGCCCCGCCGCCGAGGCCGGCGGCGCCAGCCGCGGCGACGCCCCGACCGGCACCGCGTCGGTCATCGTGCTGCTGGAGCCGGGCGCCAGCCCACCTGGGGCCGACATCGCGCGCCTGGTCGCGGGCGCCGCGCCGGTGGCGCCCACGGCGGTGCGCGTGGAGTTCGTGCCCACCGGCCAGGGCCCGGGTCAGGGTCCGCCGCTGTCGCGGCTGGCCAAGGTCGGCCCCTTCGCGGTGGAGCCAGCGTCGCGCGGCCCGCTGCTGTGGACCCTGGGCGGCGCCGCGGTCGCGGTGCTGGTGATGGCCATCATCGTGGTCGTGCTGTGGATGCAGAAGGGCCGCCCGGTGCCGCCAGGGCGGCGCGAATGAGCGCCGACCCGGCCCCGGTGCCCGAGCCCGAGCTGGCCTTCGAGGCCCAGGGCCTCGAGCATCTGCGCCGGGGTGACGGCGAGGCCGGGGCCTGGTGCTTCCTTTTGGCCGGGCGCCTGGCCCTGGCGCGCGGCGACGTGACGCGCTGCACACGCTGTCATGCCGCGGCGACGCACGCCCTCGAGGGGCTGACGCCGACCGGCAGCCTGGGCCCCAACCTGCTGCTCATCGAGGCCGAGCTGGCAGCCGCCGCAGGCCAGCTCGAGACCTCGGTCGAGCTGGGCACCCGCGCCATCGCCGGCTTCAAGGCGGTCGGTGATCGTGATGGGGTGGTCGCGGTCTGGACGGCACGTGCCGCGCGCGCGCTGCAGGGCGGCCAGGTCGACGCCGCCCAGGTCATCCTCGAGGAGCTCCTGCCGCACCTCGATGGCCGCGGTGACACCCGCACCGGGGTCTTCCTGCGCGTGCGCCTTGCGGCCGCCCTGTCGCGCCTGGGGCGGCGCGCCGCCGCGCTGGAGTGGCTGCGCGCGGCGCGTGATCGCAGCGCGGAGGGCAGCGCGCTGCGCCTCACCGTGGTGGCCGAGGCCATGCGCGTGCAGCTCGACGACGGCCAGCCCGAGGCCGCGCTGGACCTCGGCGCCGAGGCGCTGGATCAGCCCGAGGACGCCGCCCCGAGCAGCCCCGAGCCCACGCTGCACGCCGAGGTGCTGGTGCTGTGCGCGGTGGCGCTGCGTCAGCTCGGGCGCCCCGAGCTGGCCGAGCCGGCGCTGGCTCGCGCCCAGGGCTTCGACAGCCCGGGGCTGGTCGAGGCGCGGGCGCGGCTCGGGCTCAGGACAGGTCGGTCTTGAGCTGACTGCGCAGGTCGGCCAGGATCTGGGGCGGCGTCGTCGGGGCGGCAGGTGGCTCGGCCGCGGGGGGGCTGGCTGGCGTCGGGGCGACCCGGGGCGGGCTGCGCATCCCCTCGGTAATCGTCCGCTTTCCGGGCCAGGGCGCCCAGCTGTCGGGCTTCTCGCCGGGGTCCGGGAGGTCGTCCATGTCGGGCTGACGGCCCCGACCCGGCCCCCCACTGCCCTCGTCGCTGCCGCTTGCCATGGCTCCAGGATAACCCGACCCCAGGGGAGGAGCAGCCACTCCTTCGCGGTACAATGTTCTGATGTACTCCCGCGAGACCCGGGGGCCGGGCCACGATGTCGACACCGAGGTGGAGCCCTCCGTCCAGGAGGTGCCTCCGCAGCGCCATCCTGGCCGCAACACCGCGGTGCGCCCCATCGTCTATCGCAGGGCCAACGGCGCGGCCATCAATCGCAACGCCCGCGCCGCCCTGGAGCAGGCCGCGCGCAACGCTGGCCAGCCGCTGCCCCCCGACCTGCGCCGCAAGCTGGAGCGCGCCCTCGCGGTCGACCTGTCAGCCGTGCGGGTGCACACCGGACGCGCCTCCGAGGCGGCGGCCGCGGCGGTCGGGGCCAACGCCTACACCGTCGGCCAGGACATCCACTTCGCGGCGGGGCAGTACCAGCCCGGCAGCGCTGGCGGCTACCGGCTGATCGCCCACGAGGTCGCGCACACCCTGCAGCAGGGCAGCACGTCCGCCGGTGGCGAGCTGGTCGTCTCCAGCCCAGGTGACTCTGCCGAGCGCGAGGCCGACCACATCGCCGACGAGGTCAGCGCGCGCGCCGACGCCGACCGTGACCGCGCCAACGCCACCGTCTCCTCCGCGCTGGCGCCGCGCCCCGGCCATCGCGACGTCGATGGCGCCCGCCTCGGCGTCGGCCACGGCCTGGCGCGCCTGGCCGAGAGCCCCGGCGCGCTGCCGCTGACCATCGGGCACACCATCAGCGGCGTGCTGTCACGCGATCCCGCCCCCGCGGGCGACGCCTCCGGCAGCGGCGCGCCCGCCGAAGGCGAGGTGGTCGGCCCCAAGAGCGGCACCATCGAGGACAAGCAGCCCAACGCCGAGCAGATGGGCGGCGGCTGTGATCTCCACGGCCCCGGCTGCCCAGGCGGCCACGCCTGGAAGTTCCACGCCGCGGTCAGCGTGACCCCCAGCTTCACGCAGCAGCCGCAGCAGGGCGCCGCGATGGGCTACGACTCCATCGCCAACGGCGGCATCATCCGCTTCGGGCACGTCGGCCAGGGTGGCGTCACGATCCCGGGCACCGCCTTCGGCTATGCCGAGCCCAAGTTCGGCACCAAGAGCTTCAAGTGGGACGTGCGCGAGAACAACACCGTGTACGTGTCCGGTGAGGTCACGGTCGACTGCTCCTGGGACGTGCAGGCGCTGGGTCGCACCAACGTCGGCAGCGACGAGGACGCCGTCCTGACGCCGCAGAACTTCATGCAGGCCTACTACGACCTGCGCCACGACGGCGATCGGCCCGAGCGCAAGCAGTTCTGGTCCAAGGCCTTCACCCAGGAGCACGAGCAGTTCCATTGCGCGGAGTACTACACCAACGCGCAGGCCGCCACGACCAGCGCGGTCAGCTGGCTGACCAGCCAGCCGATCTCGGTGCCGACCAGCGTTTTCGGCGTCGAGATCGGCAAGAGCGTGCAGTCGCAGATCGATCCGCTGGTCGCGCAGCTGCCCGAGAAGGTCAAGGCCGAGGTCAAGTCGAAGTTCGACAACGGCGGCGAGGACCGCGCCTACAGCGCCGGCGCCCAGGCCTATCGCACGCTGGCCACGAGCATCCGCGACAAGGGCTTCGCCAAGGGCTGGGACAAGCAGCAGAACAAGCCCGCCCCGTAGGGCCCGCGGCACAACAAGCCCGCCCCGTGGGGCGCGGCCTCAGGGCTGGCCGGCGCCGGACAGCTCCTCACGCAGCCTGGCCTCGCCCCGCTTGGCGACGCGACAGGCCGAGGTGCGACCGAAGCCGACGATGGCGCTGCCGCCGAACACCAGGGTGCCCACGCCGAGGCCACCCGCGGTCGCCCCCAGCCCCTTGGACTCGTCGGCCACGGCCACGATCGCGGTGACCACGGTGCCCGCCAGCAGGGCCACCGTCATCACGCTGTCGATCAGCGGTGGCGTGCGCGACGTGGTGCACTTGACGGTCACCACCTTGGCCGACGCGTCGAGCTTCACGGCCGGGTTCTTGGTCTTGATCAGCGAACACCCGCACAGGGTGACGAGGACGACGACCGCGCTGAGGCGCTGCACAGGGAGCCTGGGGTCTGTGGGGAGGGTTGGGGGTCAGTCGACGGAGTAGCTGTAGTTCACGGTCATCGGCGAACCCGTCCAGCTCGGGAAGCTGGCGGCCATCACGGCGTCCTTGACGCAGCTGGCGACCGGGTTGGAGGCGAACTCGCCGGTCACGCTGCCGCTGGTGACCGAGCCGCTGGCCGCGATGGTGGCGCGCACCTTGATGACGCCGACGACCTTCTCGGCGCGAGCGCAGTTTTGCACCACCGCCTTGATCTTGTTCATGCCGGCCTTGATCTCGTCCTTGTCGAGGCCGGTCTTCTTGGGCGCGTCGTCGACCTTCTTGTCATCGCCGCCGCCCGCGAGCAGCTTCTGGATCTCGCTCTGGCTGTCGTCCTTGGGCGTGGTCGGCCCGCCGGTCTCCAGCTTGTCCTTGTCGGCCACGGCGACCTTGTCGGTGGCGGCCTTGTCGGCGGCGGCCTTCTTCTCCTCGGCGGCGGCCTTCTTCTCCTCGGCGGCGGCGGCCTTCTTCTCGGCGGCGGCCTTCTTCTCCTCCGGGGTCAGCTTCCTGTCATCCGCCTTCTTGTCGTCCGCGGCGGCCAGCTTCTTGTCGTCCGCGGCGGTCGCCTTCTTGTCGTCGGGATTGCCCACCGGCGCGGTGACCTGGTTGCCACCCGCGGTGTCCAGCGGCTGTACCACCGGCCCGCCAGCCCCCGAAGGATCCCCTGCGCCAGCCCCCGCGACCATGGTGCCGCCCGGCGGCTCCGCCGGGACCTGGCCCTGCCCCGTGGTCGGTAGCGCGCCGGCACCACCCGCCGCGACGACGTTGTCGTCCGCGGTCTTCTTCTTCTCGCTGTTCTTGATGTACCAGAACGCGCCACCCGCGGCGGCGCCCAGCCCCAGCACGATGGCCACGACCAGGCCGGTGCGGCTCTTCTGCGGGGCCGCCTTGGCACCTCCCGCCAGCGCCGCCTTGGCCACCGGGGCGTCGGCCATGGTGTCGATCGGCGTCTTGCCTTCACGCCCGGCGATGGGCAGGACGATCTGCGACAGCGACACCGACGAGGTCGACGCCAGGATGGCGGCGTCGCGCTGCTCCTCGCGCTGCTTCTCGATGTTGTTCATCGAGGTCGAGATCTCGCCGTCGGCCAGCGCCTTGAGGTCGATGAGGCCTGAGTCCGGCTCAGCGCGCTTCCCGTTCAGGTGGGGAGGCGCCCCCGGCGGCGGATTCTTCGAGCCCTGCTTCTCGTCCTTGTCCAATGAATGCATCCTTCCTGCCCTCCAAGACTGCGGCGCGAAGCCTGGCGCAGTCGGGCAGTTTGGTCAACGGTCCAGAAATCTAGAAATGGTCCTCACAATTCTACCCACAGACCCGATCTGGTGCCCCTTCATTCACTCCACGACCAGCGCATCCGAAGCAGATCTACCAAAGGTTTCAGGTGCATACATCTCCTCGGCCTTGGCGGGCGGGACCACGAAGTTGCCCGGCGTGGTGGCCCGCGCCACGTACGAGTAGGCGTGCACGCCCTCCCACAGCAGGGACGTGAAGGCCTCGACCCGCTCGTCGCGCATGTTCTGGTGCTCGTACCAGGTGCCGCGCCACCACCACCACTCCTCCTCCCAGCTGCGTGAGCGACCCCGACCACCGCGCCGCGCCGCCGGGGCGTCATCGGCCGGGATGGCCCCGGTGACCGCCAGCGCCGGGTTCATCGGCTCCAGGCCGGCCGGCAGCTGGTCGACCAGCGCGACGTGGTAGCGCCGCGCCTGCGCCACCATGGTCAGGCGCACCCGCACCTTGGCGCCCGCCTTGACGTGCCAGACCCCGTTGGCGTCGCGGGTGACGTCGCCCGGATCGTCGACCGCCTCGTAGCTGCGCTCGACGGTGAAGCCATGCTCGCTGGGCTCGAGCTTGAGGCTCCTCGGCGCGTACTGCATGCCGATGCGGTAGTAGAGGCGCCCGGCGCCCTCCTTGCCGATGGTCAGGTCCTGGGTGGCCGGCAGCGCGACCAGCTGCTGCATCGGGATGTCGATCTGGTGCCGCTCGGTGGTGCGCCCCTTGAAGGCGTGGTCACCAGCGTAGGCGTCGCCCAGCCAGACGCGGGCCACGAAGTTGGGCGTGGTCTTCTCGTAGACGTGGAAGTAGCGGTCCAGCGCCAGCAGCACGAAGGCGTTCTCCTGCGTGTTCGACCACGCCCCGCGCTTGCGATGCGCCAGCAGGCCCCGCACCACCTTGGCGATGAGATCGCTGTCGGGGGTGTCGTCGATCATGGCCTCGAGCAGGATCCCGTCGGCGCGGCGATCCGACGCCAGCAGGAGGTGCGCGCCGTCCGAGTACGAGGTCACGAAGTGCGCGGTGCCGGCCTCCTCGGTGACATGGTTCTGCACCCAGGTGCGGATCTTGGCCACGTCGCCCGCGCTGCCGGCGTCAGGCGCCAGCACCGACCACAGCCAGCCCACCGCCTCGGCGCCGAGGCCATCGAGCCCGGCCTCGTCGATCAGCTTGCGCGCCCGCGCGGCGTCGCGATCACCCAGCCGCGCCCGCACATACAGCGCGTACGAGGTCAGCACCCGGCGGGTCTCGATCGAGTAGTACCAGGGGTAGTGCGACTCGATCTCCTTCAGGTACTGATGCGCCTCGGCCAGCATGCTGGCGTTGACGGTGAAGCCCTTGTCCTTGGCGCGTGACAGCGCGTGCGTGACGTGGATGCTGAGGAACGGCCAGCTGTCGTCGCCGCGCTTCCAGAAGCCGAAGCCGCCGTCGGAGTTTTGCATGCCGCGCAGGCGCTCGAGGTCCTTGCTCATGCGGGCCAGGATCTTCTCCGGCGCCGGCAGCCCCTCGGCGTCGAACGCGCCCAGCACGTCCTTCAGCGCGGCCACCGCCAGGATGCGGGACGACAGCTGCTCGGCGCACTCGTACGGGTAGGCCACCAGGTACAGCACGGCGTCGGTCAGCGCCTGCAGCTGGGTCGACGAGGTCTGGACCTCCAGGCCGCCGAACTGTGGCCACACGTCGGGCGGCGCCGCCACCGGCTGGTGCAGCGCGGTCGACTTGTCGCCCGCGACGTCGCCGTAGGTCGCGAACGCCTCGGTGGTGGCCGGCGTCCACACCGGCAGCTCGAAGGTGGCGGCGTCGGCGAACGCCCCGGCGCTGATGCCGACCTGGAAGCGCGCGGTGCCGGCGCGCGCGGCCGCGGCCGGGAAGCGCACCTCGACGCGATCCGACGCCGGCACGGTGACCAGGCGACCCTGCCCCGCGGTCAGCTCGGCGTTGTGGGCGCGCACCGCGACCTGGACCTCGATGGCCTTCCTGGTCTGGTTCTGGATCACGATGGGCAGCTCGAACTTGTCGCCGAAGTTCAGGACGCGCGGCGGTGACGGGCGCAGCTGCAGGGGCAGGCGCGCGGTCAGCTGGCTCTCGCCCTTGCCGAAGCGGCGCTCGCCCTCGACCACCACCGCGGTGATGCGGTAGCGCGTCAGGTTGTCGGGCAGCTTGACGGTGACGCTGGCGCGCCCGGCGGCGTCGGTGGGCGACGCCGCGGTGAAGCTGGCCAGCGGATCGAAGTTGGTGCGCTGCGCGATCGGCGTGCTGGGCTGGCCGCCGCGGTCCTTGCCAAAGCCGTCGCCGGGCTTCTGGTCATCGGCCGCGAAGCGTCCGCGCTCGGCCTCTTTCTTGGGCGCCGCCTCGGCGGCGGCCGGCGCCGCCGGCTGCGGCGCGCCGCCCATGCCGCCGAGCATGCCGCTGTTGGCGGCCTTGTCGGCGGTGGTCGTGGACGCGGTCTCGGCGACCACGCGGTCCGGGTTGGCCAGCAGCACCGCGGAGCGCGAGTGATAGTCACGCCCGCCACCCGCACGCGACGAATAGAACACCGCGACCGGATCCGCGATGGTGTAGTTGCTCAGCGCCAGCACGGCCTCGTCGACCACCACCAGCGCGACCTCGGCGCCCGCCACCGGCTGCCCGGCGGCGTCCTTGACGTCGACCGCCACCGTGGTCGACGCGCCTGGATCCAGCGCGTCCTCGGCCGGCGTCACCGCCACCTTCAGGGTGCGCACCCGCGGCGGGATGGGCAATGTCAGCGCGCCCATGGCATAGGCCGGTCGCGGCGGCAGTCTGGGGTTGACCTTGCCGTCGTCACCCACGCGCTGCGCGGCGCCGATCAGATCGACCTGCAGCTGCACCCCGGGCAGCCAGCCCTCCTCGATGGGGATGCTGAGCTTGTGCGAGGTGCCCTTCATCGAGAAGCGCTCGACCTTGACGATGCCGCTGCGACGGATGGTCACCGCGCCCTCGGCGGGGCTGAACGGCGACTGCACCAGCACCTCGGCCTTGTCGCCGGGCTGGTACTCCTTCTTGTCGGGGATCAGCGTGACCTCCTGCTGCGCGACCTCGCGCTGCGGGGGCTGCTTGCCGCCGGCGACCCAGATGGTCAGCTCGCTCTGGTTGTCGCGGCCGGCGCTGTCCTGGATGGTGGCGCGCACCTTGTAGCTGCCGCCGACCTTGGTCTTGAAGCTGCAGCGCACCGGATCCTGGCCCGAGGTCACCTTGCAGGTCTGCGGGTCGACCTCCTTCTCCTTCCAGGCGCCCTCCTCCTGGACCCAGTCCAGGCGCACGGTCTTGAAGGCGATGCTGCGCGCCTTGACGCGCTTGCCCTCGAGATCGGCCACGATGGCGTCGATCTCGATGTCCTGACCCTGATCGACGAAGGTGCGCTTGCTCCTCAGGCCGACATACTCGCTGGCCGGGTGCACCACGGTGCTGGAGCTGGCGACCCAGGCCTGGCGGTTGACGTCCATGACCTGCGCCGACGCGCTGACGACCTGCGCGCGCGGCGTGCCGACGGCGTCGAAGTCCACCCGCAGGTGGTGCGCGCCCTCGCTGCCGGTGCTGGCCTTCAGCGTCTTGGCCGGGTTGCCGCCGCCGAAGCGACCGTAGCCGTAGCCGTAGTCGTCATAGTCGCCGCCCCAGCCACCGCGGTGGTAGCCAGACCACCATGGGGTCCAGGTGCCGAACGTGAAGTCGTCCTGGTTGGGCGGCGTGAAGCTGCCCGGTGACGAGGTCACGGTCCAGGTCACCTCGGCGCCCGGCAGCGCGCCGCCCGAGTAGTAGCGCGCATCGACCGAGAAGGTCCCGTAGCCGCCCACGATGTGGGGGCCGGCGCTGGCGTGCGCGCTGACCTCGAACTCGGGGCGGCGGAACTCCTGCACCTCGATGGTGTGCGTGCTGGAGGTGTAGTCGACGCCGCTGATGCCGCTGGCGTGCAGGCTGATGTTGGACCAGCCCAGGTTCATGGTCGGCGGCAGCTTGTAGCTGGTGTCGAAGCCGCCCGCGGCGTTGACCGGCATGACGCCCTTGGCGACCACGTTGCCGCGGCTGTCGGTGGCCGACCAGTCGACGCTGGTGACCGTGCCCAGCGCCACCAGATCTCCGCCCTCGTCGAGGTCGACCCGGCGCAGCCAGCCCTTGAGGTGGACCTCCTCGCCGGGCTTGTACATGTGGCGATCGTCGAACACGAACCAGCGCAGGGCGTCGCTGCGCTCCGCGGGGCGCCAGCTCGACTGGTTCCAGTACCAGCCCCACTGGCTGAGCCCCTCGGGCAGCAGCGCGACGTCCTTGCCCTGGCGCGCGACCAGCACGTTGGAGCCGCGCGCCCCGATGGCCGACAGCGGCAGCCGGGCCAGGCCGTCGGCGCCGGTGGTGGCCTTGGCCTCGCCGACGCTGAGCTCGACGCCGGCCAGCGGCGCGCCGTCCTTGAGCTTGCTGGCCCAGGCGATCATCTCCTGATCGTCGACGAAGGCGCCGAGGCCGAGCTGGGTGGCCTGCACCCAGGCGTGCACGATGGTGCGATCCCACTTGTTGCGCGGGGGCAGCGTCGATTCGACCAGGACCACGACCTGGCCCAGGCCGTCGGTCAGCGACGGGCCCAGCTCGAGCTGGGTCTCGGTCAGCTCGTCGGCGTCGCCCTTGATGGTGACGACCTCGTCCTTGATGCGCTTGAAGGGCGGCGTCTTGGGGCCGTCCTCGCGCCACAGCTCCTCCGACCACTTGCCATAGGCGGCCAGATCGCCGGCGCCCACCGAGTAGACCTGCACCTTCACGCTGGGCTGGTTGATGGTGTAGATGGTGAAGCGCGGCTTGGCCGAGGGATCCAGGATGACGAAGTTCTTGCCGCCCGCGGCCAGGCTGGGCTCCGCCGAGCCGACCACGAAGGTGGCCTCCTCGGCCTTGGCCAGGGTCTGCCCGAAGCTGTCGGGCAGCTGGGTGCCGATGCTGACCTTGTAGGTGGTGCGGCCCTTCATCGCGCCGGTGATGCTCAGGTTGTCGCCGTGGACCGCCACCTTCATGTTGGGGATGGCCGGCGTCACCGTGAGCATCGCGGGCTTGAACTTCTTGGCGTCGATGGGGTTCGAGAACTCCAGCTGGAACGGCGTGCCGGGCGGACAGCGCAGGTTCCACCCGCAGCGGAAGCCGGTCAGCTTCATCGGCCCGAAGGTGCGGAACGAGTAGGTCGCGGCCTCGGGCGTCACCCGCGGCCCCTCGGCCGACGGCGTGCCCGGCCCGATGGCCAGGTTGATCAGCGAGTCGCCAGGCAGCGGCTGCACCGGGCGGAAGGCCAGCCAGCGCACCTCGTTGCCGACCGAGGTGTTGCCGTCCATGGTGGTCGCGCCACCGGCGGCGACCAGCTGCTTGACGGTCGGATCCGCGGTGATCTCGGCCGCGCTGGCCAGGCGCAGCGCGACGGGAGCGCTGCTGCCCTGGCTCAGCTTGATGGTGCGCAGCACCGCGGCCGGATCGATGGCCTGATCGAAGCGCACGAAGATGACCGGCTGCAGCTGCACCGGGCCGTCGCTGGGGAACTCGCCGATGACGTTGAGCGGCGGGGTCGAGAACTTGAAGCTCTGCTCCTTGGCCAGCGTGCCGCCACCCAGCGCGGCGGTCCCGGCCGGCACCGTGACGGTGAAGTCGGTGGCCATGGGGAAGCGCCGCTCGGGCTCGAACAGCACGGTCTTGGTGCCGACCCAGCGCCACTTGCCGGCGACCTCGGGCGACAGCTTGACCGGCACGGCACTCGCCGGACCTGCAATGGTCGCGTCATGCGAGGTCACCGCGACCATCGGCTGCGAGAAGGTCACGCTCAGGTTGGCGGCGATGTTGACCTCGCCGTCGGGGGCGTGGCGCAGGACCTCGAGCGGGCCGACCGCGACGTCGGGCGGTGGCGGTCCGGGCGGCGGCGGGAAGGCCGTCTTGACGGTGTCGCCGGTGCGCGGCACCGGCAGCGACTTCTCGCGCAGCGCGAAGTCCTTCACGTCGGCCTCGGCCTCGGCCATCGCCGGCAGCCGCGCCAGCAGCGCCTTGATGGCGGCGTCATCCAGCGGCGTCGCCGCCGCCACCGGGTTGCGCGCGGCGTCACCGTCGGGCGCGCCCTCGGACAGACGGAAGGCCAGGCCCTCGCCCTCGGGCTTCAGCTTCTGCGCCGCGCCCTTGCCGCTGGGGGCCTTGACGTTGACGTCGGTGGGCTTCGGTTTGCCCTTCTTGCCGCTGCAACCCGCGGCCAGCGCCAGCGCTGCCGCCCAGACCCATCGCTTGTGATTGATCACAGGGAACCCTCACTCACTCGACGATCACGCGGTCGCCCGCAGAACGCCCGAAGGTCTCGGGCATGTACATCTCTTCGGCCTTGGTCGGCGGCACCACGAAGTTGCCCGGGGTGGTCGCGCGCGCCACGTAGCTGTAGTCGTGCACGCCCTCCCAGAGCAGGGTGGTGAAGGCCTCGACGCGCTCGTCACGCAGGTTCTGGTGCTGGAACCAGGGTCGGAACCAGTACCAGTACTTGTTCGCCGCCTGCGCCTTGGGATCCTCGGGCACCGAGCCGGTGACCTTGAGCGCGCTGTTCATGACCTCGAGCCCCGCCGGCAGCGGATCCACCAGCGCGACGTGGTAGCGCCGCGACTGCGCCACCATGGTCAGGCGCACGCGCACCCGCGCGCCGGCCTTGACGTGCCAGACGCCGTCCTTGTCCTTGCTGACGTCGTCGGGCTTGTCGACCGCCTCGTACACGCGCAGCACGGTGAAGCCATGCTCGGACGGCGGCAGGCCCAGATCCTTGGGCGCGTACTGCATGCCGATGCGGTAGTACAGGCGCCCGGTGCCCTCCTTGCCGATGATGAGGTCCTGCTTGCCGGCCTCCTGCACCACCGCCATCGGCACGTCGATGTGGGCGCGCTCGGTGGTGCGGCCCTTGAACGCGTGCTCGCCGGCGAAGTACTGGCCCAGCCAGGCGCGCGCGGTGAAGTCGGGGGTGTCCTTCTCGAAGACGTGGAAGTAGCGATCCATCGCCAGCAGCACCCACGAGCTCTCCTGCGTCGAGCCCCAGCGCCCCTTGGTCTTGTGCGCCAGCAGGCCGCGCACGACCTTGGGGATGAGGTCGCTCTCGGGCTGATCACCGATCAGGCCCTCGAGCAGGATGCCGTCGACGCGCCGGTCGGACGCCAGCAAGAGATAGGCCGAGTCGCCATAGCTGGTGGTCCAGTGCGCGGTGCCGGCCTCCTCGCTGGCCCGGTTGGTGAGGTGACGCCGCGTCTTGTCGACGCGGTTCGCCGCCGCCTGATCGCCCTTGGCGCTGGCCGCGCTGAGCACCGGATACAGCCAGGCCACGGTCTCCATCTGGGTCTCGTCGAGCGGGGCCTCGTCGAACACCGTCAGGGCCTTCTTGGCGTCGAGCTCGCCGAGGCGCTGCAGGGTGTACAGCGCATACGACTGCACCGCGCGGCGCGCCTCGCGGCTGTAGTACCAGGGGATGTGGCGATCGATGTCGCGCAGGTAGCGCATGCCGTTGGTGATGGTGTCGTCGGGGACCTTGAAGCCCTTGTCCTTGGCCCGTGACAGCGCGTGCATCGCGTTGATGGTGACGAACGGCCAGACGTCCTCGCCGCGCCGCCAGAAGCCGAAGCCGCCGTCCCAGTTCTGGCGCCCGACCAGCCGCTTGATGTCGCGATCGACCGCCGCGATGAGGTCCTTGGGCGGCGGCAGCCCCTCGGCCTTGAAGGCCGACAGCACGTCGCGCAGCGCGGCGACCGAGATGATCTTGGCCGACAGCTGCTCGCTGCACTCGAACGGGTAGGTCACCAGGTACAGCACGGCGTCGGTCAGCGCCTGCAGCTCGGTCGACGACGTCGTGATCTCGAGGCCGCCGAACTGCTTGTAGACGTCGCCCGGCGGCTTGACCGGCTGGGCGATGGCGCCCTGATCGACGACGCCGTAGGTCGCGAACGCCTCGGTCGTCGCCGGGGTCCACACCGGCAGCTCGATCTCGGCGGCGTCGGCCCAGTTGCCCGACACCCCGCCGACCTGGAAGCGCGCGGTGCCCGCCATCACGGCCGCGGCCGGGAAGCGCACCTCGACGCGATCGCGCGCCGGCACCGTGACGCGACGCCCGGCGGCGTTGCCGGCCTGGCCCCCGACGGCGCCCAGCAGCGCGGCGTTGGCCCCGCGCACCGCGACGTCGACCACCATCGGCTGGTCGGTCTGGTTCTGCACCACCACCGGCAGCTGCAGCTTGTCGCCGAAGTTCAGGAAGCGCGGCGCGCTGGGGCGCACCATCAGCGGCAGACGCGCGGTGATGGCGGCGTCGCCCGAGCCGAACTGGCGCTCGCCCGCGACCGCGATGGCCATGATGCGGTAGCGGGTCAGGTTGTCGGGCACCTTGACGTGCGCGGTGACGCGACCGGCGGCGTCGGTGCGCAGCTTGGGCGCGAACAGCGCCAGCGCGTTGAAGTCGCTGCGCACGGCGACCGGGGTGTCGGGCGCGTTGTCGGCCCCGCCCTCTTCACGGCTCTTGCCGCCCTTCTTGGCCATCGGCTTGGCCGCCACCGATGGCGAGGCCATCGAGTACCTGCCCCCGCTGGCGCGCCCCGAGCCCATGCCATAGCCGACGCTGTCGTCGCCGTCGAAGTCCTTGTTGGACTTCGACCTCGACGGGCGCTTGGGCGGCGGCTCGGCGATCTCGACCTCGGGCGGCTCGGGCTTGGCCAGCAGCACGCTGGCGCGCAGGTGGCTGTCCTCCATGTCGCCGCCGCGCTGGGCATAGAAGAAGGCCAGCGGATCGGGCAGCTCGTAGCCGCTCAGCGCGAGCACCGACTCGTCGACCACGACCAGCACGACCTCGCCGCCCTGGACCGGCTGCTTGCTGGCGTCGCTGACGGTGACGATGACGTCGGTCTCGCCGCCGGGCTCCAGCTCCTTGGCCGTCGGCGCGACCTCCAGCTTCAGGCTGCGGCTGCGCGGCGGCACCGGCAGGCTGACGCTGCCGGTCGCGAAGGCCGGGCGCCGCTTCAGCTTGGGATCGGGCACGCCGTCGTCGCCCTTGCGCACCGCCGAGCCGACCAGGTCGACCTGGACGATCACGTTGGGCGTGTGGGCCTCCTCGATGGCGACCTTGAGCGTGGTCGACCCGGTGCTGATGGCGACGCGCTCGGTGCGCAGCAGGCCCTGGCGGCGCACCGTCACCAGCGCCTCGGCCGGGCTGAAGGGCGACTGCACGAAGATCTCGGCCACGTCGCCGGGCTGGTACTCCTTCTTGTCGGGCACCAGGGTGGCGGCGTCCTGCTCGAGCTCGCGCTGCGGCGGCTCCTCACCACCGGCGACCCAGAGCTGGAGCTCGCTGCGCGTCTCGCGGTTCTTGCTGTCGCTGACCAGCGCGGTGACCTTGTACTGGCCGCCCTCGGGGGTCTGGAAGGTGCAGCGCGCCGGCTTGTCGGCGCTGACGCTGGAGGTCGGCGTGCAGTCCTGCACATCGACCTCCTTCTCCTCCCACTTGCCCTTGGTCTGCACCCAGGCCTGGCGCGCGGCGCGCATCTTGATGGCGTGCGCCACCAGCTTGCCGTCGATGTCGGCGACCACGGTGTCGATCAGCAGGGGCTGCCCGCGCTGCACGAAGTAGCGCTCGCTGCGCAGGCCGACGTAGAGATCGCCGGCGTGGGCCAGGTAGCTGGCGCTGGCCGACCAGGCCTGCCGGTTGACGTCGGTCACCGAGGCCTCGGCGCGCACCACCACGGGGCGGCCCGGCTCCAGCTTCTCGCCCGTGAGGTCGATGCTGTGGGCGCCGCTGGCGTCGGTGGTGCCGCTCTGGTAGGTGCTGCGCCCGCCGCCGCCGCGGCTGCGGCTCCACCATGACGACCAGGTGCCGAAGCTCCAGTCCTCGCGCCCGGGCGGCACGAAGTTGGTCGCGGTCTGCGTCACCTGCCAGCTGACGGCCGCGCCGGGCAGCGCGCCGCCGGCGTAGTAGCTGGCCTTCACGGTCGCCTTCACCTTGTCACCCTGGTAGTGCACGCCCTCGGCCACCGAGGCGTTGACCTCGAACTCGGGACGACGGAATTCCTCGACCGAGAAGCTGTGATTGTATTGACTGCCTGACACGATCGGGCCGTCGGCCTGGAACTGGATGCGGGTATTGCCGAGGTTCACGGTCTTGGGCAGCTTGAAGCTGCCGTCGAAGGCGCCGAGATCGCTGATGGCGACCTCGCCCTCCAGCACGGTGTTGTTGCGCGAGTCGATGACCTTGTACTTGGCCTTGGCGCCCTGCCCCGCGAAGCCGTTGACCGAGCCGCCCTTGCGCGCGTCCCAGCGCCGCACGAAGCCCTTGAAGTGGACCTCCTCGTCGGGCCGGTACATGTGGCGGTCGTCGAACACCAGCCAGCGCAGCGTCTCGGTGCGCGGCACCGCGGTCCAGCCGTAGGCGTCGCCCCACCAGCCATTGTCGCGCGGCAGCAGCGCCACGTCGGCGCCGCGCTTGGCCACCAGCACGAGGTCGTCCTGCGCGCCCAGCGCCAGCCGGGCCACGCCGTCGGGCCCGCTCTTGGCGCTGGCGCCGCGCGGCCACAGCGACAGCTCGACGCCCGCCAGCGACTTGCCATCGCCGAGATCGTTGACCCAGCCGACCATCTCCTCGGCGTCGGTGAAGGCCGACAGCCCCAGCTTGGTGACCTCGACCCAGGCGCGCACCTCCTCGCGCCGGCGCCAGCCCCAGCGGTCCTTCTTGCGCTTCACGGTGGGCTCGATGACCACGATCAGCTGCCCGACCCCGCCGCGCAGCGCCGCGCTCAGATCGACGTCGGTCTCCACCATCTCGTCCAGCGTGCCGGCGACCGGGACGGTCTTGTTGATCACGACCTCGCCGGGCGGCGACGAGGTGTCGTCCAGATCCTCGTCGTGCTTGCGCATGTGGGTGCGGAACGCCAGCCAGTCCTTCACCGTCACGCGGTGCACGCGCACCTTGACGGACCTGTGATTGATGGTGAAGACCGGGATGCGCGGGCGCGCGGTCGGGTCCAGCACCATGAACGACTGCTCCGGCCCCGAGAACGCCGGCAGCGCGGGGTCGACCTTGATCTTGACGTTGACGTCCTTCTCCAGCACCTGGCCGAAGACGTCCTTCAGCCCGGCCGGGACCACCACGTTGTAGGTGGTGCGCGCGCGGGTGCGACCGTCGACCTGGATCGACGTTCCGCCCGAGGTGACCTGCAGCTTCTGGATGCCGGGCGTGATGCGCACCTTGCCGGGCTCGAAGGCGTCGTCCTGGATCGGGTTCGAGAAGCGCAGCCAGAAGCCCTGGCCCGGACCGCAGCGCCAGCCGCAGCCATACTCCTCGAGCTCCATCGGCCCGTAGGTGCGGAAGCCCCAGCCCTGCGCCGCGGTGGTGGTGCGCGGCCCCTCGGCCGACGGCGTGCCGGGGCCGACGTTGACGCGGATGCTGGTCGCCTTGGGCAGCGGCTTGACGGCGCGGAAGGCCAGCCAGCGCCCCTTCTCGCTGGCCGCGACCAGGGACTTCACCGAGGCATCGGCCTCGATCTCGGCGGCGGTCGCCAGGCGCAGCTCGTCGCCCTTGCGCCCGTCGACCGAGATGCTGGCCAGCACCTTGGCTGCGTCGATGGCCTGATCGAAGCGCGCGAACAGCACCGGCTCGAGGCCCTGCGGCCCCCACTGCGGATGCGACGCCTGCAGGGTCACGGTCGGGGTCTGGAAGGTCCACGACTTGCCGGTCGCCAGCGTGGCGCCCAGCGCCGAGCGCGTGCCGGCCGGGATCTCCACCGTGTACGTGGTCGACGCCGGCAGGCGCTGCTGCGGCGGCGCACCGTCGGCGTCGTCGGGCCGGCCATCGCGCGGCACCCGCGGGTCGAACACCACGGTCTGGGTGCCCAGCCAGCGCCAGTTGCCCGGCGGCTGCGGCGACAGCTTGACCGGGATCTTGACCTTGGCGATCTCCTGCAGCGACGACATCTCGACCATCGGCTGCGAGAAGGTCGCGCTGACCTGGGGCACCAGCGGGACGTCACCCTCGGGTGCGAAGCGCAGCACCTCCAGGGGCTTGTCAGGCCCCTGACCTGCCGGGCGCGCGGCCGCGGTCGGCGGCGGCGGGAACGGCAGCTTCAGGGTGTCGCCCGGGCGCGGCGGCGGCAGCGACCGATCGCGCAGCGCGAACTCGGTCTGGTCGGTCGGCTGCACCTTCATCGGCGCCAGCCGCTTCAAGACCCGGAAGGTCTCGTCAGCGTCGAGCGAGCGCCCCGGCACCTGGACCACCGGCAGCGCCGCCCCCGGCCCGTCGAAGTCGGTCATGTCGACGCCGGCCATGGCCGCCGGCGCGGCCCGATTGGGCCCCGCGACGTCGGGCCCCTTGGCGCGCTTGCCCGGACCACATGACAGCCCCGATGCCGCCAGCACGACGGCCCACGCGAAAAGCGTTCGCTTCATCCTGTGTCCCCTTGGCTAGCGCTGCGACTGCTGCGGCTATTCGACGACGACGCGGTCGCTCGCCGAGCGACCGAAGGTCTCCGGGTGGTACATCTCCTCGGCCTTGGCCGGCGGCACCACGAAGTTGCCCGGCGTGGTCGCCCGCGTGACGTACGAGTAGGTGTGCACGCCCTCCCACACCAGGGTGGAGAAGGCCTCGGCGCGCTCGTCGCGCAGGTTCTGGTGCTCGTACCACGGGTACCACCACCACCAGTACCGGTTGCCCGACTGTTCCTTGGGATCTTGTGGCGCACGTCCGGTGGTCGCCAGCGCAGGGTTCTGGATCTCCAGGCCCGCCGGCACCGGGTCGACCAGGGCCACGTGGTAGCGCCGGGTCGGCACCACCATGGTCACGCGCACGCGCACCTGGGCGCCCGCGCGCACGTGCCAGACGCCGTCCTTGTCCTTGCTGACGTCGGTCGGCTTGTCGATGCCCTCGTACTCGCGCAGCACCGTGAAGCCATGCTCGCTGGGCGGCAGCTTCAGGTTCCTGGGCGCATAGTTCATGCCGATGCGGTAGTACATGCGGCCCTTGGCGGCGCCCTGCATCGCGATGGTCAGGGTCTGCTTGGCCTCGGTGCGGGCCAGGAAGGCCATCGGCACATCGACGTGGTGGCGCTCGGTGGTGCGGCCCTTGAACTCGTGCTCGCCGGCGAACAGCTCACCCAGCCAGATCCGCGCGGTGTAGTCCGGGGTGTCCTTCTCGTACTTGTTGAAGTAGGCGTCGAGGCCCAGCAGCACCCAGGCGTCCTCCTGCGTCGAGCCCCAGTGGCCCGCCACCTTGTGGCCGAGCAGCCCGCGCACCACCTTCGGGATCAGCGTGCTCTCGGGCTGATCCTTGATGTAGCCCTCGAGCAGCAGGCCGTCGATGCGCCGGTTCGACGCCAGCAGGAGGTACGAGCTGTCGTCGTAGGCGGTGGCCCAGTGCGCGGTGCCGGCCTCCTCGACCGCGCGGTTCTCCAGGTGGCGACGGATCTTGTCGACCTCGGTCTTCGACTTGGCGTCGCCCGACATGACCTGCCACAACCAGCCGATGGTCTCCATCGAGTGCTTCTCCAGCGGCTGCTCGCCGAGGATGCTGCGCGCCTTGCCGGGCTCGACGTCGCCCAGGCGCATGCGCACGTACAGCGCGTAGGCCACCAGCACGCGGCGATACTCGGGGCCGTAGAAGCTGGGGATGTGCTGCTCGATGTCCTTCAGGTAGTCGTGCGCGCGGCGCAGCATCGACTCCGGCACGTCGAAGCCCTTCTCCTTGGCGCGGGCCAGCGCGTGGGTGACGTGGATGGTGATGAAGGGCCACTCGTCGTCATTGCGCCAGAAGCCCCAGCCGCCGTTCCAGCGCTGCAGCTGGCCGAGCCGCTTCATGTCGTGCGCCACGCCCGCCAGCAGCTCCTTCTGCGGCGGCAGCCCCTTGGCCTGGAAGGCGCCCAGCACGTCCTTCAACGAGGCGATCGCCATCAGCCGTGACGAGACCTGCTCGGCGCACTCGTACGGGTAGGTCCACAGGTAGACCACCGCGTCGGTCAGCGACTGCAGCTCGGTCGACGACGTCGTGATCTCCAGGCCGCCGAACTGCGGGAAGGTGTCGGGCGGCGCCTTGACCGGCTGCGCGATGGCGCCCTGCGGCGCACCGGGTCCGCCGATCTCGCCATAGGTCGCGAAGGCCTCTGTGGTCGCCGGGGTCCACACCGGCAAGGACACCTCGGCGGCGTCGGCCCACTTGCCCGACACGCCCCCGAGCTGGAAGCGCGCGGTGCCGGCCAGCACGGCGGCGGCCGGGAAGCGCACCTCGACGCGATCGTTGGCCGGGATGGTGACGCGACGGCCCGCGGTATTGTCGGCGCCGCCGATGATCATGGCGTTGCTGGCGCGCACCACGATCTCGGCGGTCATCGCCTGATCGGTCTGGTTCTGCACCACCACCGGGAGCTGGAACTGATCGCCGAAGTTCAGGAAGCGCGGCGCGCTCGGGCGCACCATCAGGGGCAGCCGCGCGGTCAGGTTCGACTCGCCCTTGCCGAACTGCTTGTCGCCCGCGACGGCGACCGCGACGATGCGGTAGCGCGTCAGGTTGTCGGGCAGCTTGACCTTGGCCGACACCTTGCCGCTGGCGTCGGTGGTCAGGTTGGGCGCGAACAGCGCCAGCGCGCTGAAGTCGGCGCGCACCTTGACCGGCGCGGCGCCACCGCCGCCACCCGCGCTGGCCCCCGCGGACGGCGACTCGTCGGCCATCTCCATGTCGGCCGGCGGCGCCGGCGCGGGCATCGGCTCGGCGGGCGAGGCCGAGCGCATCTTGTCCTTGGCGCCCGCCGCCTTGCGCTCCTCCTTCTCGACCTGCTGCTTGAGCTTCTCCGGGTTGGCCAGGATGACGCTCTCGCGCAGGTGGTGATCGTAGGTCTCGGTGCCGCGCTCGCCATAGAAGTAGCTGAGTGGGTCGGGGATCGAGTAGCCGGTCAGGGCCAGCACCGCCTCGTCGACCACGACCAGCGCGACCTCGCTGCTGGCGACCGGCTTGCCCGCCGCGTCGGTCACCACGACGTCGATCTCGGTGCTGCCACCGGGCTCGATCTTGCTCACCCGCGGCGTCGCCTTGACCGTCAGCGTGCGCTGGCGCGGCGGCACCGGCAGGTTGATCTGCCCGGTCGCGTAGGCCACCCGCATGGGCAGCTTGGTGTTGACGTTGCCCTGGTCATCGGTGCGCACCGCGGCGCCGACCAGATCGACCTGGGCATACAGGTTGGGCACCATGGCCTCGTCGATCTTGATCTTGAGGACCTGCGACGAGCCCTTCATGGTGAAGCGCTCGGTGCTCCAGATGCCGCTGCGGCGCAGCGACAGCACGCCCTCGGCGGGGTAGAACGGCGTCGTCACCAGCAGCTCGGCGACGTCCCCGTGCTGGTACTCCTTCTTGTCGGGCACCAGCATGACCTGCTCCTGCTTGACCTCGCGCTGCGGCGGCTGGTTGCCGCCGGGCACCCAGATGGTCAGCTCGGACTGGTTCTCACGCTGCTTGCTGTCCTTGACCGAGGCGCGGATCTTGTAGGTGCCGCCCTCGGGCGTCTTGAAGGTGCAGCGCACCTCCCTGGCCACCGAGGTCTGCGCGCACTTCTGCTCGTCGACCTCGTTCTCGCTCCAGCTGCCCTTGGTCTGCTTCCACTCCAGGCGCACGGTGCGCACCTCGATGGCGGTGCCCGGGCGCGCCTTGCCGTCGAGATCGACCGCGACCAGATCGATGTTCAGCGGCTCGCCCTTGGCCACGAACATGCGCGGGCTCTTCATGCCGACGTACATCTCCGACGGGTGCGCCAGCACCGCGGTCGATGCCGTCCAGGCCTGGCGGTTGACGTCCATCACGGTGGCCTGCGCGCTGATCGAGATCGGGCGCGGCGGGCTGACCCCTTCGATCGGCAGCGTCAGCTTGTGGGTGCCGCTGCCGTCGGTCTTGCCGGCGTGCTGCGACCAGTTGCCGCCACCGCCATAGCGACCGCCATAGCCCTCGTCGTCATAGTCATAGCCGCGGCGGTAGTAGCTCCACCACGGCACCCAGGTGCCGAAGGTGTAGCCGTCCCAGCCCGGCGGCGAGTAGCTGGTCGCCGAGGTCTGCACGCTCCAGGTGGTGTCGGCGTTGGGCAGCGGGCCGCCCGCGAAGTACGACGCCGTGACCGAGACCTCGGCCTTGCCGCCGACGAAGTGCGGATCCGGGCTGATGGTCCTGGCGCTGACCTCGAACTCGGGGCGCCGGAACTCCTCGACCTGGAAGCTGTGGCTGTATCTCGAGCCCGGCACCGGCATGCTGTCGACCACGAGGTCGAGCCGGCCCCAGCCCAGGTTCATGGTGCCCGGCAGCTTGATCATGCTGTCGAAGCCGCCGTACTTGCCGACGTCGAAGCTGCCCTTGCCGACCTCGTTGCCGCGCGAGTCGACCAGCTTGTAGGTGCCCTTGCGCGGCGCCCCCGGCTTGTCCATCACGCCGAACACGTCGCCACGCTCGCCGGCGCCGACGGCGCGGATCCAGCCCTTGAAGCGGACCTCCTCGCCCGGCTTGTAGAGGCGCCGATCGTCGAACACGAACCAGCGCGCGCTGTCGCTGCGCGAGCTCGGGGACCAGCCCTCGCCGTCGTACCAGTAGTTCGGGTTGTGCGGCAGGAAGGCCATGTCGTTGCCCTTCCTGGCCACGATCAGGTAGCCGCCCGCCTGCAGCGGCAGGTTGGCCAGGCCGTCCTTGCCGGTCTTGCCGCGCGCGCCCTTGGGGAAGACCTGGATGTCGACGCCGTCGAGGGGCCTGCCGTCCTTGAGCGAGTTGGCCCACACCACCATGTCCTCGGGGTCGACCATGGCGTCGAGGCCGATCTGGGTGACCTGGGCCCAGCCGTAGACCTGCTGGCGCTCCCAGCGATTCTTGGGCTGGGTCGGCGGCTCGATCATGAAGATGACGTTGCCGCGCCCGCCCTGCAGCGCCGCGCCCAGCTCGATGCCGGTCTCGACCATCTCGTCGTCGACCGACTTGATGGTGACGGTCCTGGTCGCGAGCTTCTTGCCCGGGGGCTCGCGCGGGGCGGCCTGGTCATAGTCCCAGCGCCGGCGCAGGTACTCGTGCCACTTGCCCCAGTCGTCCGGGCCGACCTGGTACAGCGACACCTTCACCGTCTTGTGGTTGATGGTGTAGATGGAGATCTCGGGCTTGGCGGTGGGATCCAGCACCACGAAGGGCTGGTTGGGGCCGCCGAGCTGCGGGCGCGCGCTGCCGACCTTGAACATGTAGGTCTTCTCGCGGTCCAGCTTCTGCCCGAAGATGTCGGGCACGCCGGCGGCGATCTTCACGGTGTAGGTCGTCTTGCCCTTGGTGCGGCCGGCGATCGACAGGTAGTTGCCGCTGGTGGTGACCTGCATGCCGGGGATGCCGGGCGACACGCTGATGCCCTTGGCGGCGTCCCAGGCGTCCTCCTGGATCGGGTTGGTGAAGCGGAAGCCGAACGGGGTGCCCGGCGGGCACTCGCGGTCCCAGCCGCAGCGGCCCTCGACCAGCTCCATCGGGCCGAAGGTGGTGAAGCTCCAGCTCTGCGCCGAGGTGGTCTTGCGCGGGCCCTCGGCCGAGGGCGCGCCGGCGCGCACGGTGACCACGATGTTCTTGTCGTAGGGCAGCGGGTCCTTGGTGCGGAAGGCCAGCCAGCGCCCCTTGACGGCGCCGGTCGTGTAGCTGGCGACGGTGGGGTCCTTGGCGATGTCGGCCTGGCTGACCAGCTCGAGCTGCGACCCCGAGCGGCCATCGACGGTGATGCTGGCCAGCACCTTGGCGGGATCGATCTTCTGATCGAACGACGCGAACAGGATGGGATCACGCTTGTGCGGCCCGCCCGACGGCCAGCTGGCCTGCATCACCAGCGGCGGGGTCGAGAACGACCAGGTCTTCTTCTGCGCCAGCGAGCCGCCGATGGCCGACGGCGTGCCGGCCGGGATCTCGACGCTGTACACCGTGGCCATCGGGAAGCGCTCGTTGTTGGCGGCCTCGAAGACCAGGGTCTTGGTGCCGACCCAGCGCCACTTGCCGGGCACCTGGGGCGTCATCTTCACGGGCACGCCGCGCCTGGCGAGGTCGTCGTGTGACGAGATCTCGACCATCGGGTGCGAGAAGGTCACGTTGACCTGCGGCACCAGCGCCAGCTCGCCCTCGGGGGCGTAGCGCACGACCTCCAGGGGCTTCTGCAGCTCGGGCGGCGGCGCGTCGGGCACCGGCGGCGGCGGGAAGGCGGTCTTGACCGTCTGCCCCGGGCGCGGCGGCGGCAGCGAGCGCTCGCGCAGCGCGAACTCGACCTGGTCACCCGGGTCGCTGCTGATGGGCTTCATGCGCTTCAGGACGGCGGCGACCTCGGCCGGCGACAGCGCCTGGCCGGGCGACTGCGCCACCGGCAGGGCGCCCTCGGGCGCGGCGATCTCGGCCGCGGGCAGCGCGACCGGTGCGCCGGGCAGCGCCTTTCCGCCGCGGGGCGACCTGGCGTCACCGCCGCGGCAGCCGATGGCGGCGACCGCCGCGACGATGGCAATGGCAATCGAGCCGACACGAACCGAGCGCGTCCTCATCCTCGTCTCCCCAATGTGGCCAATCTGATGTGGTGCCGAGCTACCGAAGCAGCGGTCAGGCAGAAAGCGCGGGCATCATAACAACCGGTCGTCATTCGATCCACGGAAGCAGTCGTGAACGGTTCCTACGCACGAGCACTGACTGTGGTGGCTGTGACTGCCCGTGACGTGACCGGGTTCCTGGTGACAGCTGGTGGCAGGGCTAGAACCCACCGAAATCATGTTAGGGTGGCCGACGATGGCGGCGCCGCAGCCACTGCCTTACCGGGTCAGCTTCCCGTTCCTCCCGCTGCTGAACCTGGAGGGAGCGGCCGGCGAGCACCACGCTCGCCTGGTCGCGCTGGCGGCCGACCTGTGGAAGCACGTGGTGTTCGAGCACCTGGTGCGCCACCCCATCGTGGCGGTCTCGGACCCCGACGATCAGCACCAGGTGGCCTGGGGCGACGACGACGTCGCGGAGCAGAAGGCCGAGCGCGACAAGCAGATCGACTGGCAGTTCGCCGAGAGCCGCCGCGACGAGCTTCTGTACTTCGACGTCGACCTCGATCCCGCGGCGACGCCCAACATGGTGCTGAACGGGGTCACCCGGGCGGGCCGGGTCGAGCCCTTCCTGTCGGGCCAGGTCGGGCCGGGCGCGCTGTCCGACGCGCTGACCCTGTGCCTTGGGCAGTGGCTGACGGCGCGCGACCTGGGGCCAGCGCCGCGCCCCATCGAGCCGTTCACCACGCGCATGTTCCTCGAGGTCGTGGGCGTGCTGGACCAGATCCTGGAGGCGGTGCACGCCGAGGACGAGGCCCGCGTGATCGCGCTGGGCAGCGGCCTCGGCACGCTGGCGGTGCCCGCGCTGCGCCTGGTGTGCGCCGAGATGAACGGGCCCTGGGAGGCCGCGCTGGAGCGGCGCGTGATGCAGCTCGAGCCCGACAACCCGGTCGGGCTGCGCAACGAGTTCTTCCGCCTGCTCGGTGAGAAGGGCGAGGCCCAGGACCGCAACTTCATCCGCCAGGTCCTCGCGGTGGCGCCGCAGTGGGGCAAGCCGCACCTCAGCATGCACGGCAAGGACGTGGGTGAAGAGGGCGCGCTGCGCCACCAGGGCATCGCGTCGCAGCTCTTGCCGTCGAACCCGTGGGCGCTCGACAACTACGGCATCAACCTGATGGAGGCCGGCCGGCACGAGGAGGCCTGGCGCTACTTCGACCGCGCCGTCCGGGTGTCGCCGCTGTTCGAGAAGAGCTACCAGAACTGCATGCGGGCCTCGCGCGCCATCGGGCGCCCCGGCGAGGCCTTCATCGACATCACGCAGACGCGCTGGCGCTTCTATCCGGCCTGGCGCGACAGTGGCCACGAGATCACCGACCAGATGCTGGCCACCATCGGCATGGCGCAGATCAAGGTCGCCAACGCCTACCTGGACGTCGGCCGGCTGGACGACGCCATCGAGACCTACCGGCGCGTACTGCCGGATCTGGGCGACCGCAAGGACATCGGGCGGACGTTCGACGACTGGCTGACCGATCCCGAGCTGCCCGGGACGGCCTATGCGCGCGAGGGTCACCACCGGCGTGATCCCGGTCGCGTGGTGCACGGGTTCGGGCGCGGCAAGGTCGAGAACTCCAGCGACGTCGCGATGCTGATCCACGCGCTGATCGCGCTGGGCAAGCAGGAGCTGGCGCAGATCGCGTGGGCGCACTACGTCGGCGCCGACATCGTGGGTGCCCCGGCGGCGCGGCTGGCGGGGGCACGGGCCTATTTCCTGAATGGCAATCTCGACAAGGGGCTGGAGCAGCTGTGGATTGCCGCCTTGCGCGCGCCGCAAGGAAGGTGGGAGTCGGAGATCAACCGCCTCTTGCGCCTGGCCGCGGTGCGCCCGGTGGCGGAGTGGGAGGCGGTGCTGAAGGCGCGCCTCGACGCCGGCGCCGGGCGCATGGCGCGGCTGCTGGCGCGCGACGCCGCCGACTTCGTGCCCGGGCTCGCGGGCAGCGAGGTGGTGGCCAGGGCGCTGCTGCTGGGCCAGGCCGGGCCGGAGACGCCGTTCGACAAGCAGTGGATGCAGCCCCTGCGCGAGGCGCTGGGGCCCGAGGTGGCGGCGCCCATCGACGCCTTCTTCGGCGGCCGCGTCGAGGCCGACCAGGAGACCGCGGACCTCCTGGCCAGCGACTGGCCACAGCTTCTGGGCGCGATGGACGCCGAGGATCCGACCACCGGGGCGCGCGCGCTGTACCTGCTCGGCGAGTCGCTGTGTCGCTACCTGGCGGCGACCACGGGGGCGCCGAACATCCTGGCCAGCGGCTACCGACAGATCGCGACCGAGGCGCTGGCGGTGGTGGCGCGGTCGTCGCTGGCCGACGGCTGGACGCGCCCCCTGCTGGAGTGTGTCGAGCGCGCGGCGACGAGCCCCGCGGTCGACTACTGGGTGCTCGACCAGTGGGTGCTGCGGGTCGAGCGCGCGCTGCAGATCGAGGACCGCAGCGGCGGCCCGTCGGGGATGGCGCCGCTGGTCGAAGGCCTGCGTCGGGTCGGCCAGTCGCTTCGTGGCGACGAGCGGGTCGGCTTCGAGCACCGGCGCGCGCTGGATCTGAAGGACGACCCGGCGCGCGTGCACGAGGCGCGCTTCCTGATGGAGCGCTGCCTGCGCGCCTTCGGGGCCGGCGCCGGGATCGCGTGGTCGGAGATCGCGGACCGCTGCCTGCCCGCGGCGCAGGCGCTGGACGTGCACTGGGTCGCGACCACGGCGACGCCGGGCAACGCGGTGCCCTGGATCGCGCTGGCGCGCCGCCTGTTCGAGCTGGGCAAGAAGGAGCTGGCCTACGAGGCGCTGGTGAAGGCGTTCCCGCCCACCAGCCGCGAGTGGCGCCAGGCCCGGCTGGCGGAGCTCAAGCCGCTGTGGGAGTCGTCGGGCCTCGGCGCCGAGATCCCGTTCGAGTGGCAGGCCTGCTCGCAGCGCGGCATGGTGCACCTGCAGCGCGGCGAGTATGCACAGGCTGTCAAGTGTTTGCGCTGGTGTGACGCGATCGATTCAGGCAACGCGGCGCTGCTGAAGAACCTCGGCATCGTGTACGGCCGGCAGGGCGCGCTGCTCGACGCCGTGGTGTGCTTCTCCAAGATCGACCGCAAGGCCGGCCCGATGATCGCGGGGCAGGCGCTGCTGGAGGCGCAGAAGTACGCCGAGGGCGTGGCGGCCTACCGCTACGCGTCGATGTACTTCACCGGCGCCGAGCAGTGGCTGGCCCTGGGCGGCGCGGCCTGGTTCCTGGAGGACGACGAGATCGCCGCCGAGGCCTACGGCAAGGCCTACGAGCTCAGCGGCGGCCGCTTCGACCCCAGCCAGCTGCACGCCTATGCCACCAGCCTGAACGGCGCCGGCCTGGCCAAGCAGGCCGAGCCCATCGCCACCCAGCTCATCCAGGCCGCCGGCAACGACGCCACCTTCTTCAGCTGCGGCGTGCACCACATGGCGCGCGCCCTGCTGGCCCAGCGCCGGGCCCCCGAGGCGGTGCCCTACGCCGAGCGCGCGGTCGAGGTCAACCCGCTGCCCGACAACAAGAAGGAGTTCGAGGAGACCCTGGATCGCGCGCGCCGGAACGACCCCTATCCGGTCAAGCCACTGCGCAGCCTGCGCCGCGAGACCCACGGCTGGAAGCTGCTCGAGGCCAGCGACCCGCTGGGCGCGCAGCAGGCCGCCGACCAGGGCCTCGGCGTCAGCAAGACCGAGTGGCCGCTGTGGCGCGTGAAGATCGTCGCCGCCGAGGCCCGCTTCGACTGGGACAACGAGGCCCCCGCCAAGGAGGGCCTGAAGGCCGCCTGGGAGACCCTCGCCGCCACCGCCGGCGCCGACACCACCGAGGCCGCCCTGGCCCGCGTGCTGGCCCTCAAGGTGCGCGAGCAGGCCCTGTTCCCGACCGATCCCGTGGTGCCACTGGGCAAGCAGGTGTCCCGGGCCGAGCTCGACAAGGACATCGCCGAGCGCCGCGCCCGCTCCGTCCCGCAGCCCGGCGGCAAGCCCGTCCTGGCCAGCGTCCCCGCCGACGACCCGATCGTCTTCCCCAACGAGAAGCTGTCGCGGCTGAGTGACTACGTCGGATTGCTCAAGGCGATGCAGTCCGGCGACCCGCTGTCCGCATTGGCCAGCCACGGGTTGGACATGGCGGCGTACGCGCCCCTGGCCAACATGTGGAGCCAGCGCCTGAACGGCGACCAGGTGCTGACCGACAAGTTCCAGAAGATGATGCAGGGCTGACGAGGGATTGCGCTTTGGCCTATTGACAAGGCCTATTGAAGCCGAGGACCCTCGGAGAGTGGCCTACTCCGTTGGGGAACCCTTGAGAGAGCGGTACCTTGGCGGGTCGAATCCAAAGCCTTTCGGGCCAAGATTGGTTCGATCTCGGATTAACAGGTTGTGGGGCGCCGGCCCCTTCAGCTCGTAGAGAGCCGCCTCTCCGATGCCAGCCGGCGTCGAGTAGACCAGCTCGAGGACAGCCGCCTCAAGGGGGTGGCGAACATCTCGCAGCACCTTTCTCTGGTGCTCGTCTGTTGGGCTCAGGTCACCCAAGTCGTACCAGCGCGACTCGCCTTCGCCGCGATCGAAAACGACCCTAGCGCGGATGTTTACCGCCGGGGTCAGCCCGATGTTCCGCAAGAAGAGTTCATAGCACTCCTGGCCGCTGTAGAGACTCTCACCCACCCAAGCGGAAAGCACTGGGCCGGCGGGGCGGTCAGGCAGAGAATCGAGGTACGCAAAGGCCTGCTCAAGATGGCCTTTGATCTGGGGAACCAGCGTGGCGCGCGGCCCCGTCTTGTCTCCGTTCTCGTGGAGCGTGTACCTGACCGCGCGCCGGGGACGCAGATCGAACGGGAGGCTCTCGGCTGGCCCGAATGCTTCGTTGGTCACGAGGATCACAAGCTCCCATCCGAGCCTGCAAGCTGCATAGCCAGTCTCAACGAGAACGTTCGGATTGCTCGTCAACCGGCCTCCCATACCCTGGTCGTTGATCAGGCTGATATCTGCAATGAACACAGAGCACTTGTCGATCTTATCAAAGATCGCAGCCCTTATGTCGGGGCTGCCGGGCTTGTCAGCTGTGTCGCGGTCAATCACGACGTCAAGCTCGACGCCCCCTTTCTTGAGGTCCTTGATCGCGCGCTCAATCGCGTCCTCTATGAACCCTCGGTTTGTCGAGTTGGGTCTATCGCTCTGCCATGAGTAGAAGACGCGTCTCGCGGCCATGAGCGAAGTATCGCACCATCTACGCTTGACACCCAGCAGCCAACGCTGCCAGCACACGGCGTCAGCAAGGTGGACGAAATTCACCTCGTTCGAGCTTCTCGATGTCCCGATCAGCAACCGCTGGCGCTCGCGTTCCACCACAACCCTTCCCGGGCTTGGGGGTCATCGATGCTCGTCCAGCCATTCCTGGATGAGTGAGATGTTGCCGTTGAAGGGCATCTTCGTCAGGACGTCGATGGCCTCTGCCGCTTTGTCGTGGAGGGTGCTCACCCTGATGGGCGGGTTGTTCTCGCCGGGTGGAATCTGCTGGTCGGGTTCCTTCAGAACCTCGAGGAGGTCCGCGACCGCAGCGGGGTCTTCGAGGCTCACGAGCCCTGCGATTGCGCCCGCCCGCTCCTCCGCGGTGGAGGCCTTCAGGAGCGTCCTGAGCCGTTCGAGGGCGTTCGGAGGGCGCAGGGCTCCCAGCGCTGACGCTGCGGTCGCGCGCACCGCGGGTGACTGGTCGAGCAGTCCCTTCTCGATGACATCCGCGCTGCCTTGGCTCGGGTACCGCGCGGCCAACGACACCAGCTCGCTCCGTGAGTCTGCGGGCAGGTCGGGAGTGAGGAGGCCGGCCAGGTAGGGCACGGCGAGGGTGCCAAGTCGCACCAGGCGGTTCAGCCCCGGGCCGACCGCGGTGTGGGTCGGCGGAAGAGCGCCGACGGCATCTTCGACGACGGCAGCGAGGGCAGACTCTCGTCCTCGCGCGCTGAGCAGCTCGACACCGGCCTCGACCACGCGCGGGTCCGGGCTATCGAGCAGAAACCCAAGGGTGGCGACCCCTCGAGTGCCGAGCTTGTTCAACTTCAGCATGCCATCGTCGATCGCGCGCTGGTCGTGGGCTCGAATGGCCTCTTCGATGTCGTCGACGAGCAGGCGGGCCCTGAGAGCGGGCGGGACCTCTTGCGAGCCGCGCCTCCCGCACGAAGCCGCAGCAAGCGCCGCAAGCATGATCGGCAGGATCCCCGTCAACCTCACCGGGGAGACTCCCCGCAGTCAACGGAGGCCCCGACTGCGTGCAGGAACTGGCATAGCCGGCCAGGGTCTGGCTTCGCGAGAACACCATCAATCGCCAGCCTCGCGGAGCTTGTGACATTGTCGTACGCTCCCCCCGGTCTGGACGCGATGATCCGACCTTCGAGTTCGAGTTGCCGGTACGCCTTCTCGCGAAGCGGCTGGGTCGATTTGATCTGTTCCGCTTCATGGATGATGCACTCGCGTGTCCAGGTAGCCAGTATCGCTTCGACCGCTGGATTCGTGTAAGCCTTCCCGCGCGACAGAGCCTCCGGGTGGTCGAGGAAGTAGCGTGCGACAGCCAGATCCTCTGCCTCCTCGCGCCGCTCATTGAGTGCCCACCGGGCCGGGATCTCTTCGAGGGCCAGGAGCATCTGATCGCTCGTGAGGCCTTCGAAGATGGCATCAAGGTTGAGCAGGACTTCCCGGGCCGGATCGCCCCCACGCTTCTCTCTCGCCAGAAAGGACTCCATCTCGGCGATCTGCCTCGGCACGATGGCCGCAAGCAGCTCTCGAGCGCGACCCCGATCGTGCTCTGGCAGCCGATCTCCAGTCTCCTCGGCTATCCGCGCAGACGCAGCGCTGGGTCTTCCCCAGTTCGTCGTCCACGCCGGTGGCGCCGCGCACGCTCTACGCGACTGCGCCCGAGGCCGCCGCTGGCAACCAGCCCAGAGGCACGCCAGGAGCGACAGCAGACAGGCTTTCGTTCGGCTGCTCAAGCACAAGGCTCCAGTCGACCAGTCATCTACCCCTCCGTGACGACGCAAGATACCGCAGCCATCCCGAGCGAAACCCGACCGAGTCCGGTGCGGCATCTAGGGTTCCCTCGCCTGCACCAAGCTGCAATGGAGCTCCCTCCACCACCATGGTCGCAAGCGACACTCTGAAGAGGCGCGCACGGAGAGTACGCGATGTCGTCGTCGCGGATGGCCACAAGGTCAAATCGAAAGGTGCGCGAAGTTGCCTGAGAATGTCGGCGATGCCGTGGTTGGGCTTCCGCAGCTGGGCGTTCAGCTTGGCGCTACACTCCAGGCTTTGATGCCATGCGCCAAGCGGGAACAAGAGCCGGTCGAGGGTGTCGGACCGCCGTGGACCGGCGCAACGCAGACGAGCCCGCGTGCGTGGGCAGCCCGAGCGGGCCCCGGGGAGCTTCGCGGCGGCAGTTTCTACTTGGGGTTGCAGCACTGGGCGTCCTCACTTGTCAGCGCAAGGAGCGCCGCTCTCCAAGGCCAGGCGCTGGAGTCTCGGCGGACCAGACGCCTGAGGAGCACGAACTCCGGGCGCTCATCATGGAGCTCATCCGCACGATTGGCAGCGGTAGGGAAAACGACGCCGCAGCACTGATCCGGGAACTGAAGATGGAGAACCCCCTGGCGTGGCTGGAGGAGAACCTCGCCCCGATGCGTCCCGTTCCGGGCACGAGGTCCTTTGAAGGCAGAACGGATCTCCTCAAGGAGGCCGCTGAGAACTGCGACTCGGCGACGGCCAACCTCGAGATCTCGATGCGGGAGCGGCTCTCGGATGCGACCCGGCGGGGTCTGACGATGGTGGAAGTGGAGTCGTACCGACAGGCAGGAGATGATCGTGCCAACGGAGTGCAGTCGACGATGCTGCACTTTGCGAAGCGCCCCATCACCCTCTTCTCGGCCCGGCTCCACGGCAAGGCCCCAATGCCCGAGGTCCACCTGTACTCCTTCACCCGGTTTGGCGGCGAGTTCAAGTACCTTGGGCCGATGCCGGCGTTCAAGAGGCTAGGCAGCCCAGGCGACGTTCATGACAAGGTCGCCGGGTCTCGTGAGTGGAACGCCGACGAAGTGCTCGAGTGGCGACTCCGCGACTTCGATCGGTTCCTCGAGAGCGGGAAGCGGCCCGGAGACGAATGAGCCAGCGCATCAGAGGATGACGGCAGGGAGGTGGCGCATGGACTCCTCATCGAGGGGACGAACCTCCCCGGCATCGAGAGCTGACTGCAATTGCCCTGCTGCGGCCCCGCAGGACGTTTCACCTGAAACGTCGACGCCGCCACCTCGCATCCCCACTTACTCGATCCTGATTGTTGGCGTCCGGGTCGGCGGCGCCTGTTGTAGCTCGGGATGCTCGGACAGCCACTCCTGAATCGGCGCGATGCGGCCCTCGAAGGTGGTGCCGGCGAGATGGTCGATCACCAGCGCGGAGCGCCACTGCAGTGTGTCCTGGGGTTCAGTCGCATCGACGGGAGACTCGACGGCACGGTTGACGGCGTCGAATGGCACCGGGATCGGGGCCGGAGGCTCGAGCAGGACTGCGAGTAGAGCGCGCACTGCGCGGGGGTCGCCGAGGCAGTCCAGGCCGCGGATGGCACCGGCGCGGACGTCGATGTCGGGGTGATGGAGGAGCCCCTCCAGGCGCGCCAGGGCGTCGCGACCGCGCAGACAGCCGAGCCAGGTGGCGGCCACGGCCAGGACGTCGGGCGCGCTGTCGCCGAGTGCGCGCTCGACCAGCCGTCGGGCGTCGGGGGTCGCCGCCGGAGCCACGTGTTCGAGGATCCTGGCGCGCGTCGCAGGCGGCAGGTCGGGGCCGTAGTGAAGGACGAGGCGCCTCACCGCGGCAGGGCCGAGCCGCTCGAGACGATCCGGCCCTCCGGCCGAGAACCGTGACTCGTGGGCCAGCGCCTCCAGGACCGCGAACTCGAGCGCCTCTTCACGCCCGGGCGCGGTGAGCACCGCCATGGTCGCGCTGAACGAGACTGGATTCGGGTGGTCGAGCAGCTTGCTGAGGGCGGCGACGGCGTCGGGGCCGAGCTCGGTCAGCCTGCGCAGGACCTTCTGGCGGGCGACCTTGTCGCGGCTGTGAACGGCGTCTTCGAAGTCCCAGACCAGGACACCGACGCGGAGGTCCCGGGGAACCGGCTTGTCCCTCCGGCAGGCCAGGGACGACAGGCTGACGACAGCCAGGACGATGGAGACGGCGTGGTGGCGCATGCCCCCTCATCGACAGGGCCCCGGCGAAGTTGCGGACGAGCTCTGCCTGCAAGCAGTGACCGCCGGCTCGCCTCGGGCGCTATCATCGCGCGCATGCAGCGCGTGAATCTGGCCGAGAAGCTGGCGACGTTTGCGGATCACTGGCATCCGCGGGTGGTGGCGGAGCTCAATGGGCAGCAGGTCAAGGTGGTGAAGCTGCTGGGGGAGTTCACCTGGCATCACCATGAGGTGGAGGACGAGCTGTTCCTGGTGGTGTCGGGCCAGCTGCGCATGGAGTTTCGGGAGCGGGTCGTGGTGCTGGGGCCGGGGGAGCTCATCGTGGTGCCGCGCGGGGTCGAGCATCGGCCGGTGGCGGAGCGCGAGTGCGAGGTCGTGCTGTTCGAGCCCGCGACCACGGTCAACACCGGAAATGCCAGCGATGACGCCCGGACGCGGCGGGAGCTCGCGAAGATCTGACGGCCGGCGCGGGGGGGAAGCTTTTAGGGCGCGGGATCGTCGACTTGCGGGGCGCGGCGCGGCGCGTGAAGATGGGGTGTGCACGACGTTCTGGCTCGCAACAAGCCTCCCGTGGACGCCCCCGCCGAGGTGGAGCAGCCGCGCAAGGACGACCCGGCGCATGAGCAGCCGGCCGACGTGATGGCGCGCATCAAGGCCGCGGTCGCGCAGGGGCGTGCGCCCGACGAGGCCGATGTCGCGCGGGCGCACCAGCTGTTCGGCAACGCCACCGTGACCCAGCTGCTGGCGGGCAAGCCGGACCAGCTGCCGCAGGC
>JADYYK010000045.1 GCA_020853705.1 Deltaproteobacteria bacterium | reverse complement strand
CCTCGGCCGCCAACCCGAGCCGCCCGTCCGAGCCGCCCGTGGCGGTGGCGACAACGCTGCTCGTTCAGTTCGCCATGCCCGAGCGGCCTCGCTGCAATGCGGGGCCGCCGAGATGTGACGAATCCTGGGGGCGCAGCCCCGTGGTGAGGCTAGGCCCAGACCGGAGCAGAATGCTCCGGTCACAGCCTAGAGCGCCGGCACCGCCGACAGCTTGTCCCAGGGCTTGCCGCGCCTGAGGCGCGCCGCCAGCAGCTCCAGCCGGTCGTTGCCGAAGAACAGCTCGTCGGTGCCCTCGATGACGAAGGTCGGGGCCCCGAAGGCGCCCGCCTTGACGGCCTCCTCGGTGCCCGCGCGCAGCGCGTCCTTCCAGCGCTGATCGTCGCTCGCGCCCGCCGCCAGCGCGCCATCGACGCCCACCCGGCCGGCCACCGCGGCGATCACGGCGCGGTCGCCGATGTTCTCGCTGCGCGCCCACGCGGCGTCGAACAGCGCGCGCACGAAGGGCAGGTACTTGTCGGGCGCCGCGCTGCGCACCGCCAGCGCCGCGCGCAGCGCGTGCGTCGTGGTCAGCGGGAAGTGCGGCGTCCACACGAACGGCA
Organism: Deltaproteobacteria bacterium; assembly: GCA_020853705.1. Lineage (GTDB taxonomy): Bacteria > Myxococcota_A > Polyangia > Haliangiales > JADYYK01 > JADYYK01. Next base: position 25,091 of record JADYYK010000045.1, on the reverse strand, counting down.
CGCCATACATGCCGGCCCAGCGCGGCAGATCCTGCCCCATGTACAGCGCGCGCGCCGGCAGCGACGCCGGCGGCACGTTGCCGGTCGCCTTCATCACCGCGCCCAGCAGCATCGGGATCCACTCGACCTCGCCCCCGGCGCCGAGCACCACGTTGTCGACCTGGGCCTGTGCCAGGTAGGTGTAGGGGCTGGAGAAGTCGAAGTAGAAGCGGACCTTCTCGGCCACTAGAACCGCGCCTGCAGCGTGAGGTTGAAGCCGAGCTGGTTGGGCTGGCCCACGAAGTCGCGCACGAACGGCGAGGTGCTGCTGTCGCGCGTCAGCCGGGTCTGGTTCTGGTCGTTCGAGAAGTAGACGTCGAGCAGGGTCGCGAACGACTCCGCGATCTCCAGCTTGGCGTTGAGCTTGCCCGCGAACACCGGGACCACGTCCTCCCCCGGCGGCAGGATCGAGAAGTTGCCCTCGCCGCGCACCACGACCTTGGTGCCATCGCCGGTCGGCGCCGCGCCGGTCGGGCCGCTGGACGCGGCGTAGGTGGCCGGGATCTCGACGCCCGCGGTGAAGCCCAGGGTCAGCCCCATGTCCTCGAAGTAGTGATCGAAGCCGGCCGACGCGAACAGGTTGACGGTCTGCTTGGAGTCCTCGGAGAAGTCCTGGAACGGCACGAAGCTCGGCACGTTGTGCAGGATGAAGGCGAGATCGCGGACCAGGACGTCGGCCTTGAAGCGGCTGAAGCACTTCTTCATGCGGAAGTTGAGGTCGGCCGCCAGCGCGTTCTGGCGCACCGTCGAGGCCGGGCGCTCCGGATCCTGCAGCGTCTGCGCCAGGAAGGTGCCCTCGGCCGCCACCAGGTACGAGGTGCCGCCCGGGTAGGACTCCTTCTTGAACATGCGCGCCACGCTCTCGGGCTCGTTGCGATACAGCTGGTAGTCGACCGAGGAGCCGACCGGCATGCCGACGTGGTAGCTGACCTGCGCGCTGCCACCGACCAGCTGCACGCCCTCGCCCAGGATCTCCTGCTTGGGGCTGCCGCCACGATCGAAGAAGCCGCCGTTGGCCTCGATGCGCAGCTCGGGCGTCACGTCATAGCCGCCGCCCAGCATGGCGCCGTAGACCGCCTCGACCTCGTTGCTCTTCGGATCCAGCAGCGTCGAGGTCTTGAAGCCGGCGAACGCGTACAGCTTGTCGGTCGACCACTGCGCGCGCAGGCCAGGGGCCGGCGTGGTGTTGGTGACGAACGAGCTGGTGCCGACCGGGATGTCGGGGTTCAGCTTGAAGAACACCGGCGAGCCGCCCCACGAGATGCGGTACGAGTAGCCCAGGCGGAAGCGGTCGCCCGACATCGGGAAGGCGGTCAGCGAGAAGTTGTCGGTGGGCCCCTTCTCGCCCTTGGCCACCGGGCCCGTGCGATCGGGGTACCAGGCCACGCGCACGTAGCTGCCGGCGTCCGACACCGAGATGTTGACGTCGGAGAACTCGTTCATGCGCAGCACGAAGGCGCCCTCGGCGTCCCACTTGCCCTTCATGCTCTTCTTGTAGAGCACCAGGTGCGACAGGTTCTCGTAGCCCGAGAAGCGGGTGTCGTAGTTGTCGAAGAACAGCGTGCCCAGCGAGCTGGGCGGGCCGATGCGCAGCCCGGGGACGCTCGGGTTGGTCTCGCCCGGCTTCACCAGCAGGTTCTCGTCGGTGATGGTGAAGTTGATGCGCGTGTCCATGAAGCCGCCATCCGCGCGTGCGGAGCTCCCCATGGCCAGCAGCGCCGCTCCGGCGCCGAGCATCAGAAGACCGCGAACACTCCCCGAAACACGACGCATATCCACTCCGGTTGCGATGCCTACGTTGCCCAACCTACATGCCCTTGCAGCCGGCCACCGCGCACTCGAGATCGTCGGGGGTCCGGATGTTGATGGTCCAGAAGCTGAACGAGCCGCTCGATGACGCGCCCGCGACGTTGCGCACGTTGCCGACCACGCGGGTCAGCTCGACGCCGTCGTTGACCAGCGGGTTGAAGCTGGAGATCGGCCGCGTCGCCACCGTGGGCGCCGAGCCGGCGCCGCAGCCGCCGCCCATGTCGATGGGGAACTGGCCGAAGCGCTCCCAGCGATCGAGGTCATCGGCGCTCTTGGGCGCGCACGCGCGCACGTTGCGCAGCTCGACCAGGCCGGCCTCGTTGTCCTCCATCAGCGCGTTGTCCGACACGTTGCTCGAGGTCAGCAGCGTGGGCGCGGGCACGAAGGCGGGGTTATTGACCACGTTGCCCTGGTCGTCCTTGAGGAGATCCTGGCGCGGGAAGTTGAGCTCGGTGAAGCCGACGAACTCGCTGACCCCGCCGCGGACCTCCTTCAAGACGGTGCCGACGTCGATGCCCACCGGCGGCTTGCCGAAGGTGAACACGTACATGTGGCCGAGCGGCGTCGCCATGCACGGCGGCACGCCACCGGCGCCGCACTGCACGTCGCTGACGGTATAGGCCTGGGTGGCCACGCTGGTGACGACCAGCTTGCCATTGGCGCCCCACTGCGACTGGTTGACGCGGACCTGCTTGCCTTCCAGGCTGGAGCGGTAGTTCGACGGCGAGGCCGCGCGCGTCGCCGGCACCGGCGGCCGCTGCACGTCGGACAGGTAGGGCTCGCGATACCAGATGGTCGGGGTGGCGCCGACCGCGAAGGTCGACGGCCGACCCATCTCGCCCTCGTCCTCCAGCCACAGCGACGACGGGCCGTAGGCGGTGGGCAGGTTCAGGGTGACGTCGCGCGCGATGCCATCGACCAGCATGATCTCCTGCAGCGAGCTGGCGCCGCTGGAGCGATCCGGCGACAGCGCGCCCAGGAAGAAGACGTAGCTCTGGATCTTGCCGGTCAGCTCGGTCGCGACCTCACCCTTGCGGTTGCGCGCGGTGACGTCGAAGCGCAGGTTGCGATCGGCGTTGGGGTTATCCTCGGTGCCGAGGTTGGTGCCCGCCGCCAGGGTGATCTCCAGCGTCTGCACGTTCTCGGGGTCGTAGGCGGGGCCGTCGTGGCAGCCCGCGGCGGCGGCCGCCAGGGCGACGGCGACGTACAGCCTGGTCGTCAGCTTCACTGGTCACCTGCGATGGGCTTGATGCGACCGTCATGGGCCTCGACGTCGGGGCCGATGCAGGCCAGCCCGACATAGCGGTTGTCGGCCGAGGGCATCTTGCCGTCCTCGCAGCGCGACGGCAGCGTCTGCAGGTAGTCGACCAGCGCCTCGCGCAGCGCGATGCCGGTGTTGAACTTGGTGGTGTTCTGCTTGAGCACGGTGAAGCCCGAGCCACCGTTGGCGATGTAGTCGTTGACCGCGACGCGGTACGACGCCGACGGATCGAGGCGCCTGCACTTGGCCTCGTCGATGCCGCCGTCGGGCAGGCGGCAGCCGTCACCGATGAAGACGTTCTCGGCCTTGCCGGGCCGATCATGCGCCGGATCCTGGGTCTTGCAGTTCATGTCGAAGTACAGACCCGAGATCTGGATCTGGGTGCGGCAGCCGCGCTCGGCCGACTTGCGCGACACGAAGTCGAGGGTCTCCTGCACCTCCTGCCCGGACAGGAACATGGTGGTGATGGAGTTCTCGAACGGGAACACGTTGAACATGGCCTCGATGGTCAGCGGCCCCTGCTCGAAGTCGGCGCGGATACCCAGCGAGTTGGTGATGGCGAAGTCGGCCTCCACGCGCGAGCGCAGGCGCATCGACGCCGCCACCAGGTTGCCCAGCTGCGAGTCGCCGCCGGTGGTGTCGTTGCGCACCACCTTGGGGAACGACGACACCCTGGGCACGCAGTCCTTGATGCCGGTCTCCATGCACGGCGTGTTGATGTAGGCGAACACGCGGTTGAGATCGAAGCGGTTGTTGAGCGCCAGCTGGTAGGGCTCGAGGATGCGCACCACGTCGGGGTCCTGGGGCGCCTCGACGATCTGGCTGGTCGCCGGGTCGACCTCCTTGGCCGCCACCGGGAAGACCTTGTAGTTGAACGACTTGATGCCGCTGGGCTCGTCGGTGTCGTCGGCGGGATCGTGCACGTGCACCAGCAGATCGGCGCGGCCCACGAACTTGGCGAAGGCGCCCGAGTGCATGATCACGGTCTGCCCGATCTGCTTGCCGTCGGCGTCGAGGTGCGGGATGACCTTGGGCGGGTTGAGCACGATGTGCAGGTGGCCGCCGAACAGCAGGTCGACCCCGTTCAGGGTGTCGTCGCTGAGGCAGCCGGTCGCGCCGCCGCCCGAGCACTCGCTGGTCTGGGCGTCGACGTCGCGCGAGGTCAGCCCCTCGTCCTCGTCGAGGCCGAGGTGCGAGACCACCGCGACCACGTCGACCTGCGGGCGCAGCAGCGAGACGTAGTACTTGAGGGTCTGCTCCTCGCCCAGCGCGCGCACGCCGATGGAGTTGCCGCCCTCGGTGACCGAGGTCAGCGACGACACGTTGCCCATGCCGATGACCGCGATGCGCAGCCCGTCGGCGTTGAGCACAGTGAAGGGGCGAATCGTGGCGCCCAGCTTGGGGCGACCGGCCTCGCCGGGATCGTCGAAGATGTAGTTGGCGGCCAGGATGGGGAAGCGCGCGAACTTGAGCTGCTGCAGCTCGAGGTTGACCACGCCCTTGTCGAACTCGTGGTTGCCGAGGACCATGGCGTCGAGGCCGACCTCGCTGAGGGCGCGGAACTCGGCCTCGCCCGAGAACATGTTGAAGATGGGGGCGCCCTGGAAGCAGTCGCCCGAGTCGAGGTGGATCGACCGCGACGACAGCGCGCGCTCGCGCTTGATGATGGCCGCCATGCGCGCGATGCCGCCGAAGGGGCGGTGCTCGGCGAGCAGGCCCATGCCTCGATCCACCGCGCCAGGCTGGAAGTCGTAGGGCAACAGGCGGGAGTGGATGTCCGAGGTGTGAATCACCGTCAGGCGCACGTCCTGGCCCTTGAGGTTGGGCGCCTCGTGGGTGGTCGTGCACGCCGTGGCACCAAGCGCGCCCAGCGCGACCGCGGCGGCCAGAGCAGTGAGGCTGGTGAAGTTTCGTGGCGAGGAACTGCGCATGCTGCCACTGCAATATGCGAGCGGAGAGGAGGGTTCAAGAGAAAACGGCGCCGCGCCTTTGGTAGGGCCCGTCACGTTTTGGTGCTATGTTCGCGCCCACCCGAGGAGAGGCCTTGTACCGCCGCGCCAAGATCGTCTGCACGCTAGGGCCAGCCACCGAGAGTCAGGAAAAGATCGGCCAGCTCATGGACGAGGGCATGGACGTCGCCCGCCTGAACTTCTCTCACAACGACCCCGACTACCACCGCACCATCTTCCAGCGCGTGCGCGCCGAGTCCGAGAAGCGCGGCCGCCCGGTGGCGGTGCTGCAGGACCTGCAGGGGCCCAAGATCCGCATCGGACGCTTCGCCAATGGCGGCACCGATCTGGTGCCCGGCGCGACCTTCACCGTGACCACGCGCGCCATCGTGGGCGACGACCGCGTGGTGTCGACGGTGTACCAGGCCCTGCCCGGCGACGTGAAGCCCGGGGACGCGCTGTTACTCGACGACGGGCAGATCTCGCTGGAGGTCACCGAGGTCGTGGGCGAGGACGTCACCACCCGCGTCACCGTGGGCGGCCGCCTCAAGAACAACAAGGGCATCAACCTGCCCGGCGTGAAGGTGTCGGCGCCCGCGCTGACCGAGAAGGACAAGGAGCACCTCAAGTTCGGCGTCGACCTCGGGGTCGACTTCGTGGCGCTGTCGTTCGTGCGCCACCCCGACGACGTGCGCGAGGCGCGCGCGCTGGCCACCCGCGAGGGTCGCCGCCGGGTGCCCATCATCGCCAAGCTGGAGAAGCCCGAGGCCATCGAGCGCCTCGACGAGATCATCGACGTGTCCGACGGCATCATGGTCGCGCGCGGTGATCTCGGCGTCGAGCTCGGCCCCGAGAAGGTGCCGCTGATCCAGAAGCGGGTCATCGAGGCCACCAACGCCAAGGGCAAGGTGGTCATCACCGCGACCCAGATGCTGGAGTCGATGATCGAGAACCCGCGGCCCACGCGCGCCGAGGCCTCCGACGTCGCCAACGCGGTGCTCGACGGCTCGGATGCCCTGATGCTGTCGGGCGAGACCGCGGCCGGGGCCTACCCGATCCTGACCGTGCGGACGATGGCGCGCATCATCTCGGAGATCGAGGTCAGCGCGCGCTACCGCACCGATTTCGGGGCGCAGAGCCTGGATCTGCAGAACCAGACCAACGCCATCGCGCACGCCGCGGTGGTCGCCGCGCGCCAGCTGCGCATCAAGACCATCGCGCTGTTCTCGGAGTCGGGCGCGGTCGCGCGCCTCATCAGCGAATACCGCCCCGAGGCCGCCATCATCGCGCTGACCACCGACGCCTCGACCTACCGGCGCCTGCAGCTGTACTGGGGCGTGACCCCGGTGCTGGTGGCGCCGGCGCGCTCGACCGACGAGATGATCACCCGCATCGAGAGCTACCTGCGCGGCCGCAACTTCGCGAAAGCCGGGGAGACCGTGGCCATCACCATGGGGGTGCCGCTGGGCTCGGGCGAGAGCACCAACCTGCTCAAGCTCCACAGAATCAGTTGACTCCTGGCCCGCCGCGACTAGGATTTGCGGGCTTTGGCATGAGACACCTCGCGAGGGTGGCGGAATTGGTAGACGCACTAGCTTGAGGGGCTAGCGGGAGCAATCCTGTAGGGGTTCGAGTCCCCTTCCTCGCACCAAATCCAGCGAACCGCGAAAGCGGTTCGCTGAATTTGTCTCCGGCTCCGGTCCGGTTTGCGGCGTCCGGCCCTGGAGGGCGCCGCTGCCCGCCTCAGCGCGCGTCGACCGACAGCCTGGTGGTCTCGCCCGACCGGACGTCGACCGACTGCACGCGCACCGGGCCGCCCTGGAAGCGCAGCTCGAGCTTGTGCTTGCCCGGGTTGGCCGAGGCGCGCAGCGGCGTCATGCCGAGCTTCTTGCCGTCGAGCCAGACCTCGGCGAACGGGTTGGCCATCACCATGATGGTGCCGGCGCCAGTCGGCTTGCGCTGGAACGGATCCATCACGTTTGGGTCGGCCGGCGGCATCCGCGGCTTGAGCGGACGCACCGGGCGGGGTGGGCCGCCCGCGAAGGGATCCAGCGCACCCGGTTGCGTGTCCGGCGGGTTCGGCGGCCCCGGCGGCATCGGCGGCCCCGGTGGCTGCAGCGCCAGCATGCGCTGCGCCAGCTTCTCGCGCTGCGCCGGCGTGAGCAGCTTGCGCGCCGCCAGCAGGGCCAGCATGCGCGCCTTGCGCACCCCGGTCTCCAGCGCACCCAGGCGGTCGACCTGCGCCCCCACCACCTTGGCGTCCGGCTCGTCGGCCTCCAGCGCGGTCTCCAGCTCGAGGCCGGCCAGCTCCATGTCGGCCCGGGCCTGGATCTGGGTCTTGCGCAGCCCCAGCAGCAGCGTGCGCAGCCCCTGCTGCTGCTCCGCCGACAGCCCCAGCTCGCTGGCCAGCGCCGCGATGTGCTCGGGCCCGGGGCCACCCGCCGTCGGCGGCGTCGGCGGCACCGGCGGCGCCCCCTGCGCGCGCACCGTGGTGCTGCCAGCCAGCAGCAGCGCCCCCGCCAGCAGCGCCAGCGACCAGCTCATCTGTCTCGATCTCATCATGGTGTCTCCTCCACGAGCACGCGATACGGCTCCAGCCTGGCCTGGTAGCGTGACCAGTCGGCCTGGTACGCCAGCGCGAACCGCGCATCCAGCAGCACTGGCAGCTCCTGCCAGAGCGCCGCCTCTTCCTCCGCTGACAAGACCAGCGGCGACGCCCCCGGCTGCGGTCCGGTCGCGCCACGCAGCGCCACCGGCTGCGGCGCGCGCCGGGTCACGCGCTGCCCCCACCAGCGCCCCACCAGCAGCGCCAGCACCACCGCGGCCACCGCGGCGCCCGCCAGCCCACGCGTCAGCCAGCGCCCGCGGGCGGGTCGCCCCAGCCGCGCCGCAGCCGCGGTCTGCACCCGGCTCTCGAACCCGGGCGCCGGCGCCACCGCGCGCGCCGCGCTGGCCCGCGCCAGCAGCGCCACGGTCGCCGACTCGTGCTCGTGCTCGTGCTCCTGCTCGTGCTCGTGCTCGTGCTCGTGCTCGTCTCGGGGTTTCGTCACTTGCCACTCCCCTTCCCAAGTTCGCGGCGCAGCCGGGCCAGGCCGCGCACGAGGTGGGTCTTCACGGTGCCCTCGCCTACGCCCAGCAGCTCCCCCACCTCCGCCACCGGCAGCCCCTGGCCATGCCTGAGCACCAGCGCGACCCGCTGCCGCGCCGGCAAGCGCGCCATGACCTCGTGCAGACGCGCCAGCTCGACCTGCTGCACCAGCTGCTCGTCGGCTCCCGGCGTCTCGCTCGCGGGCTCCTCGTGCACGCTCGTGCTCGTACTCGTGCCCCCCGGCCACAGGCCGCGCACGAAGCTCCACACCCGGCGCCGGCGCAGCACGTGCAGACACTGGTTCACCAGCGTGCGCATGAACCAGCCCTCCGCTGCGCCATCCTCGCGCAGCGTCTCCAGGCCCCGGCACGCGCGCACCAGCGCCTCCTGCACCGCGTCCTCGGCCTCGGCACGATCACCCAGCAGATCGAAGGCCACCGCGAAGCCGCGCCGCGCCGACGACGCCACCAGCTGCCCCAGCAGCCGCTCGCGACGCCGTGCCGGAGTCTCGCTCGCGCTCATGACGTCATCGCTGTGGGCTCGCAGGATCACGATCTCGGCTCTCGGAGATCAGATCCGCCACCCGCCCTCCCGGTAGACAGCCTTTTTCGGGGGGTCAGTCGACCGGGAAGTCGTTCCTGACGATGTGCCCGAGATTCAAGAAGTTGATGGTGAAGTGGGCCACGATCGGCCCGCCCAGGTCGCCCATGAAGCGCGCCATGGTCGCGAACGCCAGCCCCATGATCAGCGCCGACAGCGTCCACGGCAGGAAGCGAACGCCGGGCCCGATGTGCAGCAGCGCGAACAGGCCGCTCGACAGCCAGAAGCCCAGCACCGGCATCAGCGCGCCGCGGAACAGCAGCTCCTCGCCCAGCGACGACGCCAGCGCGATGATGAAGATGTCCTTCTCGCTGACCTCGCCCAGCAGCCCGCGGAAGTCGCGATGCAGCCTGCGCACCCAGTCGAAGCGGTGTGTCGACCAGCGCGTCGCCAGCACCACCAGCAGGCCGAACGCCAGCCCGCACAGCGGGCTCAGCACCGAGCGCCACCAGGCCCGGTTGGCCTCGCTCACATAGATGTTGCCGTCGCCGCGCAGCGCCGCGACCGTGACCGCGACCGCGGCGAGTCCACCGTAGGCTGCCAGCACGAGTGACGACCGGGACCAGGCCGTCGTGTTCCGCATCGGGAGCTGCAAATCGTTCGCAGTATCACCCGGTCTCACGCATGCGGCCACCTGAAAAGCGCGGCGCGCGCGTAGACTGGTGCCGTGCGTATCCTCGCCGCCACGCTGGTCGTACTTGCCTGTGCGCTGCCCGCCTGCAAGAAGCAGCGGCGCGGCGAGCCGCTCGCGCAGGCCCGCCGCCCGGCCCCCACAGCGCCGACAGCGACCACTGCCACCTCGCTCGCGCTGCCTCGGCCCACGCCACCGGGCGCCGCCATCGTCGTCGGCATCAGCCCGACCGCGCTGCTGGTCGCCGACAAGAGCTTTCCCATGCGTCCCGACGGCAGTGACGACCTCGAAGGCTTCACCGCAGCCCTCGCAGGCCTGCGAGGCAACACTGATGCCGTCACCCTCAATACCGACGCCAGCGTCACTCATGGCCGCGTGGTGAGCGTCATGGCCACGCTCAACGAGCACGGCTTCACCAGGATCGCCTTCGCGGTGCGGCGCTAGTGCGCGCTCAGGCCGCCTCCGCCTACTTCAGGTTGAGCGCCGCGACCACGAAGCCGCCGCTCTCGGTGCGCGCCAGGGTGAGCACCAGCATCTGCCCCCTGAGCCGCACCAGCCCGAACAGCACCGTCGCATCGGCGCCCTCGCCTGGCGGCAGCCCACCGAGCTGCTTGCGCGCACCGCCCGCGCTCAGCACCACCCGCTGCGGCACCAGCAGCGCCGCGGCGCCCTGCTCCGCCACCAGCGCCTTGTAGGCCACCGCGGGGTCGGCCACGCTCTCACCACGCGCGCGCAGCGGCGACGCCGACAGCGCCAGCAGCTTGCTGACGTCACGCTTGGCCAGCGCGGCCACGAAGCGATCGACGACCTGCTTGGCGCGCGGATCCGACGGATCGGGCAGCTCGCCCGCGCCTGCCGCCGCCGCCTTGGCGTCGCCGTCGGTGGTCTCGTCACCGCCCCCGGTCTTGACCGGCACACGCGCCCGCGCGACATCCTTGCCCCGCGCCAGCACCTTGGGCGAAGGCAGATCGTCGTCGGGCTTCGGGGTCCCGCTGGCGGCGTCGACCTCGTTGGGGTCGGGCGGCGTGGTCAGGATGTAGGGCCGCACGAACGCCGTCATGCACTCGCGCGCGTCGCGGTGAAAGTCCCAGTGCAGGTAGGTCTTGCCATTGGCCGAGCGGATCGCCCTGGGCGGCGGCCCGAACGGAGACGCGCTCATCACCGAGTCCATGGCCGCGATGTCGAAGGCCAGCTTGCCCGAGCCGCGCACGATGGTGGGCGCCTTCTCCAGCGTGCCGTCGCCCAGCACCACGATCTCGAGCGTGGTCTCCAGCGACTCGTCGTCGTACTCCTTGTGGTCGCCGGCCTCGACCAGGAAGCCGAAGCCCCAGTGCTCGTGGATCTGGTTGTGCATCTGCGCGATGTACACCGCGAAGGGGTGCGCGCGCGTCTTGAGTGCGGTCTGGTTGCCCGGCTTGACCTCGGGCACGAAGTTCTCGATCGACTGCTTGTACATGGCCCACTTGCCGCCGAACCGGCCCTGCCGGAACGACGGCTTCTGCGGGCCGACCTTGCGCTCGCGATCCGCGGTGGCGCCGTACAGCTTGTCGTAGTCCTTGTCTCCGATCTGCAGCTTCAGCCCCTTGACGCCGCGCTTGTTGCCGCGCGCTCCCTTGCCACCCTGCCCGGCGTCCTCGCCCGTGCTGCTGGGCTCGGCGCCGCCAGGGGCCAGATCGTTGACCTTGCCGGGCACGCTGGGATCGCCCATGGCCAGATCACCCACGGTCTTGCCATCACCCTGGTCGCTGCCCTGGGGCGTCGCCGACGCCGCCTCCTCGGGCACCTCCGCCGGGTTCTTGCTGGCCTGCTCGCCGTCGCCCTTCATCATCAGGTCGTCGGGCGTGATCTCCTGGGTGCCCGCGATCTGCTCCTCGGGGCCGCCGATGGGATCGTCCTTGGAGGCCTCGGGGTTCTCGGCGCTGGGAGGCTGCTCGCCCTTGCTCTCGCGCTTGAGGTTGGTGTCCTCGGCGCGAGTCTGCTCGGCCGGGTTGGAGTTGCGATCCGACAGGTACTCGGCGTCGGCCGGCGCGGTGTCCTCGGCCTTGGTGTCCTCGGGCAGCTGCACCGCCTTCATGTTGGCGGCCACCGGCTCGGGCGGCTGCGCCTCGGCCTCGGCGGTGGCGTCCTCGGGCTTCTTGTCCTCGGGCTTGCTGGCCTCCGCGGCCGGATCTTGCGGCGCGCTGGCCTCCTCGATGCCGGCCTGCTTCAGCTCGGCGCGCACCCGTGCCGCCGCCGCAGCCTCCTCCGCCATGGCCTCGGGATCGTCGGGCGACGGCTCGAGCTGATACTCGGGCACATAGTCGACCTCGACCTCGGCCGGCGGCGCCTTGCCGCGGTGGCCGTTGAGGCCGAACAGGTTCAGCCGCCCCGAGAACTGCTCCTCGGCGAGCAGGCCGCCGTGCACGACCAGGGCGACCACGACCCCGAGCAGGGTCGCGTTGACCCCTCCCCGTCGCGCGCGTCGTCCAGGTCCGGCCGGAACCATGTCGCCATTATACGTAGCAGCCTGGCGATATGGCTGCCACGAACACCGCCTGCGACCCGAATCACACCTTGCGGTAAAGCCCGATCACGATGCCGATCAGGTTGACCGACTTGAAGTCGCGCTTGCTGACCATGATGGGCTTCATGCGGCTGTTGGCCGGCTGGAAGCGAATCTGGTCACCTTCCGGGTAGTAGCGCTTCACGGTGGCCTCGTCCTCGATCATGGCCACCACGATGTCGCCGCGTGCGGCGGTCTGCGCCTTCTTGACGAAGATGAAGTCGCCGTCGTGGATGCCGTCCTCGATCATCGAGTCGCCCTTCACGCGCAGCGCAAAAACTTCGCGATTGGAGCCCACGAAGAAGCGGTCGACCTTGACCGAGTCCTCGACGTTCTCCACCGCCAGCAGCGGCAAACCGGCCGCGACGCGCCCGACCAGCGGGATCTCGACCATGTCACCCGACAGATCCTGGGCCTTGGGCTGGGGCCGGATCGGCGTGATGTCGCTGGGCAGATCGAGCGGCCTGAGCGCGCGCGACTTCAGATCCTCGCGCGCCAGGTAGCCCTTCTTCTCCAGCGCCTTGAGGTGATCGTTGACGCCGTTGGTCGACTTGATGCCGAGGAACTCGCCGATCTCGCGCAGCGTGGGCGGATAGCCATGGCGCACGATGGAGTCCCGGATGTAGCTCAGGACCTCCTGCTGGCGATCGGTCAGCGGCTCGCGTGCACTCGCCGGAGCCCCACCTGCGGTCGTGATCTGAGACATTTCGCGGCCTCCCCTGATCGTCCAGAATGATTGATCCTGAACAGCCGCAACGTACTGAACAGCCGAATGGGTGTCAAGTTTTCAGCCTGCCGGGCTTACGCACACGACCCTGACTCTGCTCACTTGCAGAATGATTGTCATCGGTTACGATGATCACGTGCGCTGCGTTGCGATCACCGCCCTGTTGCTCGTGATCTCCACCGTTTCGGCGTTCGCCAGGGCCCCCTCCTCACCTGCGTCGCGCCTCGCGGCGGCCGCCGATGACCCCGCGCTGGCCGACGTCCTGGCAGCGCGCCTGCTGCCAGCCCAGGTCGCGCGCGCGCTGCGTGGTCGCGACGACGCCACCCTGCGCGGCGCTCTGGCCGTCGCGGCCCAGCTGCCCGAGGGCCTCGCGGTGCTGCCCGAGCTCGTGACCCTCGCCGCTGGCAAGAGCGCGCACGCCGACGCCGCGCTCACAGTGGCCGCGCGCCTGGTCAAGCGTTCGCTCGAGGACCCCAGCGAGCGCATCCGCCTGGCCCCGGGCAGCGACGAGCGTGACGCCTTCATCGTCGCCGTCATCGGGCTGGCGCAGCGCTCCGAGCTGCCCGCCGCGCGCCGCGCGGCCGCGCTCGAGCTGACCACCACGCTGCTGGCCACCGGCAGCGACGCCGAGCGCACCCTGCTGCGCGTCGTGCAGGGCGGCCTGCTCGCTGATCGCGAGCCGCTGCTGCGCCGCGCCGCCGCCGAGCTGGCCGACGCCGACGACGCCGCCCTGCTGCCGCGCCTGACCGCCGCGCTGGCCGACAGCGACGACACCGTCGCGCTGGCCGCCGCGCTGCAGCTGTGCCGCAGCCAGCCGCGCGACCTCGGCGAGCCCGCCAGCGCGCGCGTGCGCGCCGCGGTGCTCGACCCGGCGCGTCCGGTCAGCGAGATGCTGGGGCTGATGCCGTGCCTGCGCGCGCACGCCAGCGCCGAGGACGCCGTCGCCCTCAGGTCGCTGCGCAAGCACCGCTCGCCGTCGGTCAAGCGGCTGGCCGCCGCGCTCGCCTTCAAGGCAAAGTAGCGCGCCGCGCGCTCAGCGCAGCCTCAGCCCAGCTTGGCCCACAGCGCCTCGGTGGCCTTGTCGAAGCCGACCAGCACCTGCTTGCCGCGGATCAGGATGGGCCGACGCAGGAGGTTGGGCTCCTCGGCCACCGCGGTCGCGAACGCCGTCACCGACGGCGGCCGATCCTTCCAGTTGTTGGCCTTGGCGATCTCGTGGCGCGTGTTCAGCACCGCCTCGACCGAGCCCGCCGCCTTGACGATGTCCTTGACCTCGGCCGGCTCCAGCCCGGCCCGGGCATAGTTGAGCTCCTCGAACGGCAGCCCCTTGTCCTGCAGGAGCTTGCGCGCGTTGCGGCAGCTCGTGCAGGTGCTCTTCCAGTACAGCTTGGCGTCGGCCATCAGCCCACCTTTGGCATCGGCGGCTTCCCGGGCGGCCGCGGTTTCGGCGTCACAGTCGGTGGCAGAGGCGGCGCCGGGATGATGCACGTCGTCTCCTCCAGGGTGTCCACGCGCGCACGTCCCCGCACTGCACCGAGCACCCCGAAATCCAGCTCGAAGGTGACGTCGATGGGGCCCGCCGGCGCCAGCGCATGCGCCTGCAGGCTGGCCTTGACCGGCAGGTGCGCCGAGGCCGCCCGCCCGTCCTCCGAGATCCACGCCAGCACCCGCGCCTTGCGATGCAGCGCCGGGTCGAAGCTCTGTCCCTCCAGCTGCACCACCAGCTCCTCGCCCAGGTTGATGCCCGCCCCGGGATCGAGTGACAGCGCGACGACCTGATCATCGACGTTGAACTGCGACGCCGCCGCCGGCAGCCACAGCCCCAGCGACAGCCCGGTCTCGCTGGCCTCACGACAGCGCGTGCCCTTCATGATGATGGGCGCGGTCGCCAGCGCGAGCAGCTTGCCCTCCCGGGTCAGCGTGCCGAGCACGCCCACCGGCGGCAACATCGGCGATGGTGACGCGCTCGCTGACGGCGACGCCGAGGCCGACGCCGTCGTGGTGGGCGACGGCGTGGCCTCGACCGCCTTGCGCGGGGTCCGCGAACAGGCGCTGGTCAAGCTGCAGATGCTGGCGACGACGAGGGCGTGGCGCACGCCCGGACAGTAGCAGGAGTCAGGCGTCGGGCGTCAGGCCTCAGGCGTCGGCGGGCATGTCCTCGTACTGCAGCACGCCGAGCTCGGTGAAGCGCTCGCGCAGCCAGGGCGACAGCAGGCCCAGGCGCTTGATGTTGGGCACGATGCGGATGAACAGCAGGCGCCGGAACTCCTGCATCGACGGTGACTGCAGCGCCATCTCCAGACACTCCTCGACCGGCATGCCGTGGCGCTCCCAGACCTCGCGCGCCAGCAGGCGGTCGCGCATCAGGCGGCACGCCTCGTAGGTGAACTCCTCGCGCTCGCGGGTCTCCTTCTCGTTGGTGTGCACGCCGTAGTAGCCGCGTAGCGACAGCACCCCGAAGGCCACGTGGCGCGCCTCGTCGCGCATGATGTTGTGGGTGAGGTCCTTGATCAGCGGCTCGTTGGCCGTCATGTGCATGAACTTGAAGGCGGCCATGGCCAGCCCCTCGACCAGGATCTGCATGCCCAGGTACTTCATGTCCCAGCGCGAGTCGGTCAGGATCGAGTCCAGCAGCGACTTGAGCTGCGGGTTGACCGGGAACTCGTCCTGCATCTTCTCGCGCATGTACTTCTCGTAGGCCTCGACGTGGCGCGCCTCGTCGACCACCTGCATGGCGGCGTAGAACTTGGCGTCGATGGAGGGCACCGTGTTGACGATCTGCGCGGTGGCCTGCAGCGCACCCTGCTCGCCGTGCATGAACTGCGACAGCGTCCAGGTCATCATCGACTGGCGCAGCTCGCGGATGTTCTTCGGCGACAGCTTGTTCCACAGCGGCGAGCCGTAGATCGGCAACGACTGGTCGGGGAAGTTCTCGGCCTGCGGATCGACCTCGATCTTCCAGTCCAGGTAGGTCTGCGCGTCCCACTGCTCGACCTTGGACTTCTCGTACAGCGCGCGCAGCTCCGGCTTGGAGGACGCGTACTCCCAGACGTAGTTCAGCGGGCAGCGCGCATCCAGCGCCTCGACCGCCGCGACCGGCACATGCAGCACCTTCTTCGAGTACTCCTCGGTCCCCAGCTGCCCCGTCGGCAGCGGGACGAGGTTCGGGGCCAGCGTCGAGATCGGGTTAACCGACATGTGCTTTCTCCTTCTTCTTGTGCTGTTTCGGGGCTTCCGGTTGCAGGCTCGGCGCGACCGCGATCTCGCGCAGCGCCTTGCGCATCAGGTTGCGACGGACCAGGAGGATCATCGGCTCGGTCACCGCGAGGACGCGCTCGGCGACCTTCTGCAGGGTCTGCTTGGACATGCGCCCCTCGGCGCTGCGCGCGAACAGCTTGACCTCGCGCGCGACCAGGTCGCCCAGCGTCTCGGCGTAGTGGCCGATGCCCTCGATGGGGAACAGCTCGCGCGACAGGCCGGCGTCGTGACACTGGCGCAGCGCCTCCAGCAGGCGCAGATCGTCGGCCCCGTAGCGCCGCTCGGCGCCGCGGCCCTCGGGGGCCAGCAGGCCCATGGCCTCGAGCACGTCGATCTCCTCGGCGGTGCCGGGGCGGAAGCGCTCGATGACCTCGCGCCGGTTCATCGGGCGCGCGGTCAGCTCGGCGGCCGCCATCTCCGCCGACAGCGCCCCGGCGTCGCCCTGCTGTCTGGATCCCGGAACCGGACAACCCACCTCGCTGACGCGAGATGAGTTGATGGCGCCCAGCACGGTGCCCTTGACCTCGGCGATCAGGCTGGCCTCGCCGGGCTCGAGCTCGGTGCCGGAGTCGCGATCGGCCAGCATGGCGCGGATGACGCGCAGCGGGAGGAAGCGCTCCTCGCGCAGCTTCTTGATCACGCGCAGGCGATCGACCAGCGCCGGATCGTAGTAGCCGACGTTGCGGCCCACGATCAGGCGCGGCGCCGGCAGCAGCCGCTCGCGGATGTAGAACTTGATGGTCGGCAGCGGCACCTCGGCGCGCTCGCTGAGCTCGCGCACGCGCAGCAGACCCGCGCTGCCAGCGGGCCGGGTCATCGGGTCGGCTTTTGTCCGGGTGCGGATAGTAGAACTATCTACTCAACCTTGACGCCTGTCAAGGCGCGCGATTCGCGGGCGGATAACGCGGCTTTTCGCGCTGCCGCGCCGCCCTCAGCGCGAGCGCCACGCTCAGCGCCAGCGCCAGCGCCAGCGCCAGCGCCAGCGCCAGCGCCAGCGCCAGCACGGCGTCGCTGCCGCCCTTCCAGAACAGCGGCCCGTCAGTCGCGCGTCGAATACTCGTGCGGCATGTGATCCCGGGGCGCGCGGAAGTACTGCAGCGGGGAGTAGGCCAGGAAGTTCGACACCCGGCTGGTGTACAGGCAGGCGTAGTCCTCGACCTGCTCGCCGAAGCGCGAGTTCTCGTTGCCCTCCTTGAACAGCGCGCCCCAGCGCCGATTGAAGGCCTGATCGACGCGCAGCGCGATGGTGTCGAACTCGGCCAGCGTCTCGCGCAGGGTGCCGCGCACGGCGTCGAGCGAGGCCTTGGCGGCCTTCTTGGCGGCCTCCAGATCGGTCGGCGCCAGCACCAAGTGGGGCGCGCCGGGCAGCCGGGGCGCGTCGGAGTCTGCCAGCTTCTGCAGGGTCTTGAGCAGCGTCTGCTGGTAGTTCAGCTCCGACTCCAGGCGCTGCCCGCGGCGATCCAGCTCGGCCAGACGCGCGATCTCCTCGCGGTGCTGGGCCACCGTGGTCAGCTCCTGCTCGAGCTCCTGCACGATCATGCAGGTGCGCCAGACCGACGACTTCTTGGCGCGCAGGATGTCGCCATAGATGTGATCGCCGACGTACAGCACCTTGTCGCCGCCGGCGCCGGCCAGCCGCTCGAAGTCCACGATGTTGCCGCCCTGGTAGATCCGCCCGCGCTGCAGCTGGCCCTTGGGGGCGCCGATCGAGACCCCGGCGGCGTCGAGCTCGAGGAAGCTGTCGCGGTCAGTGAAGAACTTCGGCTTGGCGCCGCCCACGATGACGATGTCGAAGTAGCCCCGCCACGACGGATAGGCCGGCAGCTCGTCGTCGAGCAGGTAGGTCATCAGCGCGTCGGTGTAGTCCCACATCGAGTTGGTCAGCAGGAACAGCCGCTTGCCGCTGGAGCGAAACTTGTGCAGCGACGCCGCCAGGTAGGGATCCTTGACGATGTAGCGCGCGATGTCGGCCTTGATGCGGGTCTTCATCGACTCGTCGCGGTGGGCCTCGTCGATGGCCTCGCGGATGTCCTGCCAAAGCCGGTCATAGTCGACCGGGCCGCCGCTGGTGGCCCTCTCCTGGTACTCGACCAGGGCGCAGTACATGACCACCTCGGGCAGCGCGAACAGGGTGTCGATCCAGGCGTAGGGCGGCAGCGAGGTGCGCACCCGCTCGCGCAGGTACAGCTCGCGGCGCTTGTCGCTGGCCAGCTCGGTGTGGCCGTGGAAGCAGCGCCCGATGTGGCCGTGGCGGTCCATCTTGAAGACGTTGCCGTGCTTGCGATCGACGACCAGGCCGCGGATGGCCCACTCGGGGCGGTAGTCGAGACCCAGGATGGCGTCCGGATAGCCGCGCTTGACCAGCTTGTGCAGGGTGCACTCGATGGACAGCTTCTCGAGCTCGGCCTGCTGGTAGATGGCCAGGGTGTAGTCCATGTCGAAGCCGATGATCTCGACGTCCGCCATCTTCAGGTTTCGATTGGTGAAGACGCGCTGCGACTTGGCCACGTCGAGCTCGCGCGCGACGCCCCCCAGGATGGAGGTCACGGCCTCCATGGCGGCGTCGGGCACCGGCGGCGTCGCCAGCACCGGCACCGGCGTCCCCCCCGCCTCGCCCCCGCCCTGAACCTGCTCGCTCACCAGTTCGGCCTTCGCGCCCGCTTCGGACATGTCCGTCGACGCTAGCACGATTTGATTTACGGAAGAGCCCTGCGGGTGTTCGCGTACACTTCCAGCGTGAAGCGCCGTCTGACAGTCGCCGGGCCCGTCTTGCTGATGCTCGCAATGGCCACCCTGGCGCGGTCGGATCAGGGTCAACCCACGCTGCACGAGTACGTCGATCCACGCGGCGGCAGCAAGGGCTCGGGGTCGGACCGGCTGCTCGGTGACAAGGCCTCGGCCGGCCACAACCCGCCGGGCTTCCGCATGGGCGGCCGCGTGCTGCCCGCGCCGGCCACCAAGCAGCCGCCGGGCTCCAACGAGCCGGTGCTGGGCCAGAGCGGCTTCGCGGTCGATCGCGACACCACGCTGTCGCCCGACCGCAACACCGGCGCCGACAGCACGCTGCACTATGTCGAGATCTTCAACCCGTCGATCGTGCCCTTCAAGCGCATGAGCGCGCTCGACGGCGTGCGCGACGACTACACCATGGTGGTCAGCGACCCCGCGCTGGAGTCGGTCGACGTCGGCGGCGCGCCGCTGCCGGAGCGCGATCTGTTCTGGGGCTCCAGCATGATCGAGTTCACCCCGGGCAAGAACATCGCGCTGCCCTCGGTGGCGCCCGAGGCGCGCATCCTGTCGTACGAGCTGGATCCGCCCGGCACGGTCGAGTTCTTCAAGGACGGCGCCGACAACTTCTTCGTGCGCTCGGACACCATCGGGCAGCACCGCCTGGTCTGGCTGACCGACGCTCCGGCGTCGTACTTCGGCGGTCCGCTGCCGGCCGGCCTGCGCTTCGGCGACGTGCCGCCCGGCAAGGTGCGCCCGGTGCCGGCCAAGGTCGCGCGCGCGGCCGAGGATGTCTTCGCCATCATCGGCGTCACCCGCAACGAGCCCTACGACGTCGCGCTGAGCAAGCTGGTGCGCTACTTCCGCGAGTTCCAGGCCGGCGCCATCCCCAGCCCGACCGGCGACGTCTACCTGGATCTGGCCAAGGCGCAGGTCGGCGTGTGCCGGCATCGCTCGTTCGCCTTCCAGGTCACCGCCAACGCGCTGGGCATCCCGGCGCGCTACGTGTCGAACGAGGCCCACGCCTGGGCCGAGGTCTTCGTGCCGCACGTGGGCTGGGTCCGCGTCGACCTCGGCGGCGCCGCGCTGCAGCTCGACGTGCAGGGCGCCGCGGGCAAGTCCATGCATCGCCCGCGCGAGGCCGACGGCTTCCCCAAGCCGCCCGCGTACAGCGACCAGTACACCCAGCTCAAGGGTGACATCCAGGGCCTGACCCAGGATCAGATCGCCGACGTGCAGTCGGGGCCGCTGTCGGGCGTTCCCACGCCGACGCCGGGGCCGATGAGCACGCCGGACGGTGGCGTCGGGCAGACCCCGCTGACGCCGGGGCCGGTCAGCCAGGTACCCTCACCGCCGCCGCTGCAGTCGGGCGTCAAGCCGACCCAGATCATGGTCGAGCCGATCGACAAGTCGGGCTTCCGCGGCGAGCCGGTGCGCGCCGCCGGCCGCATCATCACGCCGGCCGATGGCCTGGGCGTACCCGGGCTGCGCGTCGAGCTGTACATCCGCCCCAAGAGCCTCGGTGGTGGCTACTTCCTCGGCAGCACGGTGACGCTGGCCGATGGCAGCTTCGAGATCTCCGCGGACCTGCCGCGCGAGGCGCCGCTCGGTGAGCACGAGGTGCTCGCGTTCACGCCCGGCGACAGCAAGTTCGGCTCGTCCAGTACGCAGTAGTCACGCCGAAATTCCCGGATTCCGGCATGTCCGATTCACGAGCGCGCAGCGCTTGCGCGATATAGATTCTCCCGCGTCACAGCACTCGAGGCTGCCCCTCGAGACAGTTGATGCGGGAGGGAGTCGGTGAGCTTCTTCAACCATTGGTGGAACCTGCCCTACCTCATCATGCTGGGGCTGGTGGCAGCGTTCTTCCTGCTGCAGATCATCGGGCTCATCGGCGACGCCGGCGACCACGACGTCGACCACGACCACGACGTGGACGCTGGCGGCGGCGACGCCGACGCGGACGCCGACGCCGACGCCGATCACGGCGGTGGCGGCCACGCCGGCATGAGCGAGGTGCTGGCATTCTTCGGCATCGGGCGCGTGCCCTTCATGGTCGTGTGGGTGACGCTGTTCCTGTTCACCGGCTTCGTGGGGCTGTTCACCAACCGCGTGGTGTATGCCAACCGCGGCGGCCTCGGCGCGGGCGCGTTCCTGCTGGTGCTGCTGGGGGCGCTGCTCATCGGCCTCGTCGCGGTGCGCCTGTTCGCGCGCCTGGCCGCCAAGCTCGTGGACGTCGGCGGCAAGGGCTCGACCAGCAAGCACGAGCTGGCCGGCAAGCAGGGCGTGGTCGCCAGCGCGACGCTCGACACCAGCTTCGGCGAGGTCCGCGTCCACGATGGCACCAGCGAGCAGATCGTGCACGCGCGGCTCGGCAAGGGCGAGGCCGTGCTGTCGCGCGGAGCCCGTGTGGTTTTGATCGAGTACGACGCCGAAAAGGGCTACTTCTGGGTCACGGTGTCACCGGAGGTCGGTGACACCGCTGTGGGCACGGGAAGCTGAGGGCACCGGCCCTCGCGAGTGCGAGGCGCCGGAGTTCACACGTCTCACCCACGTCGTGGGCAGAGAGAGAGGGAGGCCATGTTCAAAGGTATCGAGGTCTGGCAGTGGGCGCTTGCTGCGGTGGGCGCCATCGTGCTGTTCATGCTCATCTTCCTCACTGCGATGGCGCGCTTCCTCAAGCGACCGTCGCCGTCGGAGGCCATCATCCGGATCGGGCGCGCGGCCACCGACGTCTTCATCGCGCGCGCGTGCTGGATCGTGCCCATCCTGCATCGGGCGGCGACGCTGTCCCTGTCGACCATCGGCTTGACCATCCGGCGCGCCGGCCATGACGCGCTGGTGTCGAAGGACTTCATCTCGATGAACCTGTCGGCGGAGTTCTACGTCCGCGTCGAGCCCAACGAGGACGACGTCAAGAAGGCGGCGCGCACGATCGGCATCGACGAGGGTCACGCCTCGAGCGAGGCCATCGGCGCCAAGGCGCAGCAGCTGCTGGAGCCCAAGCTGATCGGCGCGCTGCGCGCGGTGGCGGCGCAGAATGACTTCCTGCAGCTGCACCTGGCGCGCGAGCACTTCGCGTCCGAGGTGTCGAAGGCCCTGGTCGAGGATCTGGGGCGCAACGGCTTCACGCTGGAGTCGGTGACCATCACGGAGCTCACGCAGACGCCGCTGGCGGACATGCGCCTGGACGACATCTTC
This sequence comes from Deltaproteobacteria bacterium, assembly GCA_020853705.1. Classification (GTDB taxonomy): domain Bacteria; phylum Myxococcota_A; class Polyangia; order Haliangiales; family JADYYK01; genus JADYYK01. Next base: position 3,259 of record JADYYK010000045.1, on the reverse strand, counting down.
GGCGCCTCGGGCCGCGAGACGGTGACCAACACGGTGGTGCAGAAGAACATCGCCGTGAAGCGCAAGCAGCAGGAGGAGGCGCAGATGACGGCCGAGATCCAGAAGGAGCAGGCCATCATGGTCGCGCAGCAGGACCGCCTGGAGCGCGAGGGCAAGGCGACCCAGGAGGAGGCCGCCATCAAGGCCGAGCTGTCGAAGAACGAGGCCATCGAGACGCGTGACCTGCAGCGCCAGGCCAACATCGCGGTCGAGCGCGCGCGCAAGGAGCAGATGGAGCAGGCCGCCGAGATCGGCCGCCAGAAGGCCATCGAGGCGGCGCAGGTCGACAAGCAGAAGGTCATCGAGTCGGCCTCGGTCGACAAGGCCATCACGCTGACCTTGAAGGCCAAGGAGAGCGCCGAGGCGGACGCCCAGAAGGCCGCCGCGCTGGCGCTGCGTGAGGCCGCCGACCAGGAGGTCATCACGGTGCAGCAGGTCGCCGAGGCCGAGCGTGGCAAGCGCGTCGCCATCGTGGCGTCGCAGAAGCAGTCGGAGCAGGAGCGCATCAAGGCCGACGTCGCGGCCTACATGAAGAAGGTCGAGGCCGAGGCGATGGCGAACGCGCAGCGCGCGGCGGCCGAGGGTCGCGCCGACTCGGCGCGCTTCGACGCCCAGGGTCTGGCCGACGCGGTCAAGATCAAGGCCAAGGCGGAGGCTGACGCGGCGGAGATGCAGGCCATGTCGATCACCAAGCTGGCCGAGGCCAACCGCGAGGCCGGCCTCAAGGAGGCCGAGGTCGCCAGCCAGCGCATCGCGGCCGCCAACGCCCGCTCGCGCGAGGTGCTGCTGGCCGACACCGTGCAGTCGCTGATCAAGTCGGCGCCCGACATCATCCGCGAGCTGGTCAAGCCCGCGGAGCGCATCGGCGAGATCAAGGTGCTGAACGTCAGCGGCGGCATGGGCGGCGGCACCGGGGCGGGCACCGGGGCCGGCGGCAATGGTGCCGGCCAGTTCCCGCTGCTGGGCAACGCGCTGGGGCCGGTGGCCAAGACCATCCTCGATGCCTCGGCGGTGATGCCGGTGGTGCGCGAGATGCTGCGCTTCGCGGATGGCGATGGCAGCGGCGCCAAGGGCGCGCTGGCGGGTCTGGCCGGCGCGGTGGAGAAGGTGCTGCCCGGGCTGACCCCGGCGGCGCCGCCGCCGCTGCCGCGCACGGGCGCCACCACACGCAAGCCGGCCACGCCGACCGAGGGGGCGTGACATGAGCGTCGTCGGCACCGAGGCGGCGGCGGGCGCGAGCCTGGCAGTCGCCTCGCCCGACGCTCCTGCCGCGGCGCCCGTGATGACGCCGATGGAAGAGCTGGCCACGCTGGTGGCGTGGGGCGCGGCCGTCTTCTATGAGGCCGAGCACGGGCACAACGAGAAGGTGCGCGACTACTGGGACGCGCTGCACTACGTCGCGACCTCGGTGTCGGTCGGCTACGCCGACCTCTTCCCGCGCACCATGGTGGGCAAGATCGTGGGCTCGGTCGTCATGATGGTCGGCCCCGCGCTGGCGGCCAGGGCGCTGGATCGGCCCCAGGCGCCCGCACCCGCCGACCCCGCCCTTCTCGGCAAGCTCGACGAGGTCATCGCCGAGCTCCGCCGCACCCGCACCTAGAGCTCCCCTCCCCGTACTCCGCCATTCCCTGTCGGCTGTGACCTGTCGCCTGTGACCTGTCGCCTGTCCCCTGTGGCCTGTTCTCCGGCTCCGCCTACGACAGGGCCTTGAGGCCCTCCTTGTCGGCGATGATGACCTTGCGCCCCTCGGTCTGGATCAGGCCCTTGCGCCGGAACTGCGACAGCGTCAGCGACACCGTCTCGCGCGTCGACCCGATCAGGTTGGCCATCTCCTGGTGCGTGATCTTGAGCGCCACCAGCACGCCGCGCGCGTCATCGACGCCGTACTCGATGGACAGCCGGATGAGCAGCTCGGCCAGCTTCGAGTTGACGTCCTTGAAGACCAGGTTCTCGATCTTGTTCTCGAGCTCGCGCCGGCGCCGGGTCAGCACCTTCATCAGGCGATAGCCGAGGCCACCGTTCTGCTGCACCAGGCGCTCGAAGTCGCTGCGCTCGATCTCGGTGATGAGGGCGTTCTCCATCGCCTCGGCCATCTCCTCGCGCGGGCCGCCCTCGATGAGGCACATCTCGCCGATGAGCTCGCCGGGGCCGCGATAGGCCAGGGTCAGCTCCTTGCCGTCGCGCGTGACCTTGGAGATCTTCACGCGCCCGCCATTGATGAAGTAGACCGCGGCACCGGGATCACCTGGGAGGTAGATCACGTGGCGCCGGCGGATCTCGTTCATCTGGATGCGCTCGGCCAGCCGCGCCAGAACGTCCTGGGGTAGCTCCGCCAGCAGGGGGATCTTCTTCAGGTACCAGAGCGCACGCTTTTCGTCCTGCACGGGACCGACCTTTCGCAACGGGGGAAACGAAGGGTGGCCCCAATAGTAACCACGATTACAAAGGGTGGTCAAATGGGGGCCAGTCAGGCCCCTTACCCGAATCAGCGAGAGATAGGCCGCGCCGTACAGCAAAGGCACGCACTGAGGGCAGCGACAAAACGCAGCAGGAGCAGCGGCTACGGCAGCGGAGGCACTTCCTCGTCGGCAATGTCGAGCAGCACGTTGCGCAGCCGGGTCGGGATGGGCGACGCGCGCCGGGTCACCGGCTCGACCGACACGATCGACAGGGTGCCCTGCACGCAGGTGCGGATGTCCCCCGGGCGCAGCATGCGGAAGTCGAGGCGCGCCGAGGTCCGACCCAGCCGCTCCAGCGACAGCTCGAGGATGACGCGGTCGCCGATCTTGAGCGCGGCCAGCTGCTCGAGCTCGAAGTTGACGACCTCGAAGGCGACGCTGTCGACCTGCGGCGTCTGCCCCGGCATGGTGACCTCGCCGAACTCGTCGCGCGTGGTCATCGCGGTGCGGGTCAGCGCCAGCACCGCGCGCTCGAGGTGGTGCGCCATGCGCGCCACCGTCATGACCTGGGTCTGCCCCACGTCGGCGGCGGTCAGCGCGATCTCGCTCTTGTGCGCCGCCACTACAGCACCTTCTTCAAGTACTGGCCGGTGAATGACTCCTTCACGCGCGCGACCTCCTCGGGTGTCCCCGCCGCCACGATGGCGCCTCCGCCGACGCCGCCCTCGGGGCCGAGGTCGACGACGTGGTCGGCGGTCTTGATGACGTCCAGGTTGTGCTCGATGACGATCACGGTGTTGCCCTGTTCGACCAGCTTGTTG
>JADYYK010000044.1 GCA_020853705.1 Deltaproteobacteria bacterium | reverse complement strand
GGCCATCGAGCTGTGCAAGAGCGCCAAGTTCTGACCCGCCCCCGGCGGGTCAGAACTTGTCCGGCTCCGGTTCTGGCTCCGGCTCCGAAACGACCAAGGCCCCCTTCGCAGGGGGCCTCGGCATTTTCGGACTCGGCTGCGCGGGTGCTGGGCTACACGCGCTCGATGATGGTCGCGATGCCCATGCCGCCGCCGATGCACAGCGTGATCAGCGCGGTCGACTTCCCGGTGCGCTCCAGCTCGTCCAGTGCGGTGCCCATCAGGATGGCGCCGGTGGCGCCCAGCGGGTGACCCATCGCGATGGCCCCGCCGTTGACGTTGACCCGCTCGGGATCGATGCCGAGCTTGCGGATGGTCTGCAGCGGCACCGTGGCGAAGGCCTCGTTGATCTCCCACAGGTCGATGTCCTTGACCTCCATGCCCGCCAGCTTGAGCGCCTTGGCCGAGGCTGGCGCCGGCGCGGTCAGCATGATCAGCGGCTCGGCGCCCACGGTCGCGGTGGCGCGGATGCGGCCACGCTTCTTGAGGCCGTGCGCGTCGGCGTACTCCTTGGTGCCCAGCAGCACCAGGCCCGCGCCGTCCACGATGCCGCTGGAGTTGCCGGCGGTGTGCACGTGGTTGATGGCCTTGACGTCGGGGTACCTCTTGAGCGCGATGGGATCCAGCGCGGCGCCCATCATCACGAACGACGGCTCCAGCTTGGCCAGCGACTCCGGGGTGGTGTCCGGCCGCGCGTGCTCGTCCTTCGTCAGGAGCACCTTGCCGGTGTCGTCGACGACCGGGATGATGCTCTTGTCGAAGCGCTTGCCCTCGACCGCGATGGCGGCCTTCTTCTGGCTCTGCAGCGCGAACTTGTCGACGTCATCGCGGGTGAAGCCCTCCATGGTGGCGATGAGGTCGGCCGAGATCCCCTGCGGCACCAGCGGCTGCTTCTCGCGCAGCTTCATGTTGTTGCCGTCGAGCATGCCGCCGTCCGAACCCATGGCGACGCGCGACATCGACTCCACGCCGCCGCCGATGACCAGCTGCTGCTGGCCCGACATCACGCCCATGGCGGCGAAGTTGACCGCCTGCAGGCCCGAGCCGCAGAAGCGGTTCAGCGTGGTCCCGGTGACCTCGTCAGGCCAGCCCGCCGCCAGCAGCGCCGGACGCGCAAGACATGCGCCCTGCTCGCCGACCTGCGACACGATGCCGAGGATGAGATCCTGCACGTCCTCGCGCGTCAGGTTGTTGCGCGCGGCCAGCGCGTTGAGCAGCTGGGCGACCAGCTCCTGCGGATGCGTCCCCGACAGCGCGCCCTTGCCAGCCTTGCCACGACCGCGCGGCGTCCGCACGGTATCGAGAATGAAAGCGTCACCCATGGTCTGTGCTCCGTTCGCGGTGTGCTGGGAAACTACCGCAACGCGCCGCTCCGAGCCAGCTGAATCGTCATTCAGTGACCAACAGGTCAGGGCGCGCATCAAAGGCCGCGCCCCTGCTATATCAATGGGTTAGACGGAAGACAGGAGGGAGTTACTTCTGGTTCAGCCAGGCCGCGTAGGCCTTGAAGTCGTAGGCCCGACCGAGGAAGTCCTTGACCAGATCGGCGGCGTCCTTGCTGCCACCCGCGGCCAGCACGGCGTCGCGGTACCGGGACGACACCTCGGGGTTGAGCATGCCCTTGGCCTTGAACGCCGTCAGCATGTCCTTCGCGATCACGAGCGACCACATATACGTGTAGTAGACCGCCGAGTAGCCATCCAGGTGGCCGAAGCTGGTCTGGAAGTAGGTGTCGGGCACGTAGGCGAAGCTGGCGTACTGCTTCTGCAGCTTCTTGAGCAGCTCGGTGGTGTCGAGGCCGGTCGGGTTCTGGTCGTAGTAGTGCAGCGACACCGCGGCATAGAACATCTGCTGCGACACCATCAGGCCCTTGCCAAACTCGTTCGACGCCCGCATCTGCTTGATGAGCGGCAGCGGCAGCGGCTCGCCGGTCTCGTGGTGCTTGGCGAACAGCGTCAGCGTCTCGGGATCCCAGGCCCACTCCTCGAGCAGCTGCGACGGCGCCTCGACGAAGTCGTGCTCGGTGGCGACGCCCGAGAAGCGCAGCCAGCGCTGCTTGCCGCCGACCACGTGGTGGATGAGGTGGCCGAACTCGTGGAACATGGTGACCACGTCGTCGTGCTCCATCAGCGCGGGCGGGCCACTGGGATCGGCCGGCGGCGCCGGGAAGTTGCACACCAGGACGCCCTCGGGCAGCCGCGAGCCGCCCAGGCCCGAGCGCAGCGTGAACTGCGCGGCGTGCTTGTACTTGCCCTCGCGCGGGTGCATGTCGAGGTAGATCCGGCCCAGCTTCTCGTCGCCCCGATAGACGTCATAGACATCGACGTCGGGCGCCCAGACCTCGGCGTCCTTGACCTCCTTGTAGCTGAGGTCGAACAGCTTGCCCGTGATCTCGAGCAGGCCGGCGCGCACGCGCGAGTACTCGAAGTACGGCCGCACCGACTGCGAGTCGAACTTCAGCTTGGCCTTCTTGACGCGCTCCTCGTAGTAGCCCTTCTCGTAGTCGCCGACGAAGGTCGCCTTCTTGTCGTCCTTCTTCTTCTCCTTGAGGAGATCGGCGTACTCGACCTTGGCGCGCGCCTTGGAGGCGGCCGACACCTTGTTGATGAAGTCGTCGACCGCCTTGGCCGACTTGATCATCTTGTCCTCGGTGATGTAGTCGGCCCAGGTCTTGTAGCCCAGCAGGTTGGCCAGCTCGTAGCGCTTGGCCAGCAGCTGATCGAGGACCTTGATGTTGGCCGGATAGCCGCGCTTGCGGAACTCCTTGTACAGGGCCTGGCGCGCGGCGCCGTCGTCGGCGTAGGTCATGAACGGGATGTAGTCGGGGTAGTCGGTCGTGATCTTGATCTTGCCGTCAGCGCCCTTGGGGTGGGCGTCGATGTAGTCCTGCGGCAGGCCCTTGAGGCTGGCGACGTCGTCGAGGGCGATCGAGCGCACGTCCTCGCGCATGTTCTTGCCGAACTCCTGGCCGGTCTGGACCAGCTCGTCCTGCAGCGCGGTGATGCGCTTGCGGGTGGCCTCGTCCTTGTCGACGCCGCTGCGGCGGAAGTCGCGCAGGGTCAGCTCGACGAAGCGGCGGTCGATGGCGTCGAGCGCCTTGCTGTCGATGGCCGCGAAGGCGTCGTAGAGATCGCGGTTGAGCGACAGCTCGGTGGCGTACGAGGCGACCTCGCGCTCGCACTCCTCGGCGGCGTCACGCACCAGCTTGTCGGGGTGCACGTTGGCCCACAGGCCGGCGCGCGCCGAGGCGTTCTCCAGGTGCACCGCGAGATCGTTGTACAGCTGCACGGTGTTGGCGACCGTGCGTGTGGCCTGCTTGGCCACGATGCCGGGCAGCAGCTGCTTGGCGGCCGCGAGCTCGGTCTTGCAGTCGGCCAGGAAGGCGTCGGCCGGGGTCAGCTTGGCCGGGCTGGGCGACGGGGTCGGGGTCGGCGACGGGGTCGGGGACGGCGTCGGATTCTTCTTGGTCATGGTGCCCTTGGGTGTGGTGCTGCCGGCGGGCTTGCCGCCGCCGCAGGATGCGAAGACCAGGGTGCTGAGAGCGACGCTGGACAGCGTCGCGAGGCGCGAGGCGCGCATGGGGCTCTCCTATGGTTCGGTATGCAGTAGTCCAGCGGGGCAGAATCCGCAAGGGGGCCTGGACTCGCCGATTGTTTCGAGTAGGATTCCGCGAATGGCGGAGAAATATCCGATGACGCCGCAGGGTCAGCAGAAGCTCAAGGACGAGCTCGCGCGCCTGAAGGCCGAGCGCCCGGCATGCGCCAAGGCGATCGAGGTCGCGCGTGGCCACGGGGACCTGAGCGAGAACGCCGACTATGACGCGGCCAAGGAGAAGCAGGGCATGAACGAGGCCCGCATCCGCGAGCTGGAGACCAAGATCGCGCTGTCCGAGGTCATCGATCCCAGCAAGCTCAAGGGCGACAAGGTCATGTTCGGGGCCACGGTGACCATCCAGGACACCGACACCGAGGAAGAGACGACGTACACCATCGTTGGCGAGGACGAGGCCGACATCAAGGCCCGCCGCATCGCCGTCACGGCGCCGGTCGCGCGCGCTCTCATCGGGCGCGAGGTCGGAGACACGGTCAAGGTCAATGCACCCAAGGGACAGCGTGAATTCGAGATCATCGAGGTCAAGTTCGATTGGGTTGGCTAGCCTCGCGCTGGTGGCGGTGATCGCCACCGCGGGGTGCAAGAAGAAGCGCGAGCACACCACGGGGGAGCCGGTGCCGGTGCCCACCGCGAGTCCGAGCGTGACGCCGACGGCCTCACCGACGGTGGAGCCGACCGCGTCGCCGACGCCGACGCCGGCGCCTGACGGCGATGGCAGCGTGGCGGTGGCGCCGACGGTCGACGCCGGCCCGGCGGCGCCGGTCGATCCCGAGTGGCAGAAGCTGCTCGACGAGGCCAAGGCGCGCAAGCCCAAGCTGGCCGCGCTGCCCAGGAAGTGGTCGAACACGCAGGTCATCGAGTACATGGAGCAGGTGGTCAACCCCGCGCTGGGCGTGAAGTGCACCTTCTGCCACCCCAAGGGCGACTTCCTGGCCGAGCACGAGCACCGCACCCGCGCGCTCGAGATGATCACGATGACCGATGACCTGCGCCGCGAGTTCTTCAACGGCAAGCCCGAGATCGGCTGCATGACCTGCCACCGCGGCAAGAAGGAGCCGTAGTTCCAGCGGCCACCGCGCGGTTGCCTGGCAGGCAACCGGCCCGAGGTGGTGGCCAGTACCATCGAGCAGTTGCGGCGCGTCCGGCGCTTGCAGTGGGCCGGGGCATGACCACAAACGCCCAGCCCGACAGCCCCGCCCCCTGCCACATCATCCTGCGCCCCGACGACGGGGTGCTCATCATCGGCGCCGAGCTGCAGCGCGCCCACGACCAGCTGGCCGAGGCCGAGCGGCTGGCGGCCCGGCTGCACCGCGTGGTGACGCTGCTGCTGGAGGGCAAGGTCGACGACGGCACGCCCGACGATGCCGCCGAGGTCGAGCGGGCGACGCTGCGCCAGGTGCTGCTGCGCCGGGGCGGGCCCGCGGTGCTGGGCGGCCTGTGCGACCAGGTCGCCGCACTGCTGGAGGCCGCGTGTGCCATCGGCGGCGTACTCGGCGCGGCCAGCCGGCTGATCATCGCCTCGGGGCCGCAGCAGCTGGACGCCATCACCGCGCAGCTGGAGCGGCTGACGCACCACTTCGGGGTCGTTGCGGACCGCACCGACGCCACCCAGGCGCTGCTCGGCCCGGTGACCGCGACGGCACTGAGCGCCAGCCTGGGCCAGGCCGGCCACGCGGTCAGCGTGGTCGCGGGCACCCTGAGCCAGGCGGATCGCGCCGCCGCCTTCGACACCGGCGCGCGCCTGCGCGCCCTGCGCGTGGCCTGCCGCCGCATCACCACGCAGCTCGGGCCGGTGCAGGCCTGGCTGGGCGCCGGTAGCAAGCTCGGCATCCTGCAGATGACGCCAGGCGCCGACGCACGCGACCTGGTCGACTTCATGATCGAGCGCGCCCAGGCCGGCGAGCTCGCCGACTTCCAGCTGTGCCCTCCCGAGGGCGCCGGCGGCCGGCACCGCCTGGACGGCGGCGAGCGCTGGCTGCCCAGGCTGCGCGCGCTGCACCTCGAGAGCGCGGGTGGCACCGCGGTGGCGGTGACGCCGGCGCTGGCGGCGGGCCTGGCGCGAGGCCTGAGCGGCCTCGGCCTGGGGCTGGCGGCGGCTACTTCAGCTTGAACGACAGCTCGGGCACCGGGTCGACCTTGGCCGGCGCGCCGGCGTCGAGCCAGTCGAGGTAGCGGTACACGAAGTACGAGTTGAGCACGCGCTTGGAGTAGCCGCGGGTCTCGTCGTAGGGGATGGTCTCCAGGAACTCGTCGAGCTCGAGGTCGCCGCGCGCGCGCAGCCACTTGTCGACCGCGCCCTCGCCCGCGTTGTAGGCCGGCACCGTCAGGCCGGGGTTGCCCTTGTAGCGCTTCCACAGGAAGTTCAGGAAGCGCGAGCCGATGATGACGTTGCTCTTCGGATCGCGCAGCGTCTCGCGGGTGGCGGTCAGGCCGGTGCCACGCGCGAAGCGGCTGCCGGTCGAGAAGATCATCTGCATCAGGCCGATGGCGTTGGCGAACGACTCCAGCACGGGATCGAAGGCGCTCTCCTCGCGCACGTGCGCCATCGCCAGCATGGCGGGGTGGCCCAGCGCCTTGGCCTCGGCGCCGACCAGCTCGATGTAGCCCAGCGGGTAGCTCAGGCGCCAGCGCAGGCGGTTGTCGCCGACAGGCCAGGCGCGCTTGTACTCGGTGGTGGTGTGGCGCGGGATCCAGTGCGACTGCGACCACGCCTGCGCGCTGTCATAGAGCAGGGTGGTGGCCCACAGGCGCTCGGCCTCGTCGGGGGGCACCTGCTTGCCGCGCTCGCTGGGCGGCTTGAAGCCGGCGGCGCCCAGCTCGCGCGCGGCGTCGTCGCCGAAACCGATGGTGAGCAGCGCGATGGCGCGCTGGAAGCGTGGATCGGCGTAGGCGGGGCGCGGCGCGAAGCTGAGCCTGGCCAGCGCGGGCGCGATCTCGGGGGTGATCGCCGCGGCGGCCGGGGTGCGTTGCACCTCTGCCAGCATCTTCTTGCGCTCGCCCGCGCTCATGCGGCGCAGCGCCAGCAAGGCGTAGAACGACAGCGGATACTCGCGCACCGTCTGCTGGTAGGCCGCCAGCGCGTTCTTGGGCCGGCCCAGCTTGGTCAGCACGCGCGCCTTCCAGTACAGCGCCTGGCCCTCGGCGTCCCAGCGCGGCTCGTGCGGGACCGCGGCGATCTGCTTGTCGAGCCAGCCCAGCGCCTCGGTCCACTTTCTGGCGCGGTAGTCGCGGAAGGCCAGCCGCCACAGCGCCTCGCCGCGCATGTCACCCTCGGGGTAGCGCTCGGGCAGCGTGGACAGGAGCTCGGTGACGCGGGCGTCGTCCTTCAGCTCGGTGGCGGCCTCGGCGGCGCGCAGGCGGGCGTCGTCGGCGTAGCTGTGCTCGGGGTGCGCGGCCTCGGCGGCCAGGAAGGCGCTGATGGCGGCCTCGTACTCGCCGGCGCTGCTGTGGGTGCGTCCGGCCTGGTAGCCGGCCTTCATCTGCAGGTCGACGTTCTTCGACTTGTTGCAGGCCACCAGCGCGGCGTCGAACAGCGGCGCGGCGCGCGCGCGCTGGCGCTGCTTGAAGACCGACTGCGCCAGGTGAAAGCTGGCGTCGCAGGCCACCTCGACGTCGCTGGCGCCGGGCGCGGCCAGCGCGGCGATGAAGCCGGCCTCGCTCTCGGGGTTGCGCATGGCGTCGAACAGGGCGTGGGCGCGCGTGGTCAGCTCGGCGGCGGTCCAGCGCAGCCAGGTCTGGCTGCCGTCGGCGGCGCGCGGCGAGATGGCGCGCAGGCGCGTCTCGGCCTTGGTCGCGAACGACGACAGCGGATCCTCGATCCAGATGGCGCGCAGGTGCGGCATCTCGGCCAGCGCGGGGCGGCCCAGCTTGCGGTAGGCCTCGGCCAGGCGGAAGCGCACCTCGCTGAGGCGGATCGAGCGCGGATAGTCCCGGAGCACGCCCTCGTACAGCGTCGCGACCTCGGCCAGCTTGCCCTGACCCAGCGTCCACAGCGCGTCGCCCGCCAGCAGGCGGGCGTCGTTGTCGATCGGCGCGCCGTGGTCGACCGCGCCGGCCAGCGCCGCAGCGGCGCTGCGGTCGCCGGCGTGATATGCGGCAAAAGCACCGTAGTATTGCGCATACGGCAGCAGCAGCGGGTCGAGCTTGCCAGCCTCGGCCAGGGCGCCACGGGCGTCGCTCCAGCGCTTGAGCGCGATGTACGCGCGCCCCAGCGCCAGCGCGGCGCGGCCCCGCTCCGGTGGCTTGATGGCGCTGGCCGCGGTCGCCTTCTCCAGGCCGGCCGCGACCTCGGCCCACTTGCCCTCGCGCACCAGCGCCGCCGTGCGCGCCGCCGCGGTGCCGGCGAAGGCCGGCGTCGCCGCGCCGCGATCGAAGGGCGCCGCGGGCAGCGCCGGCGTGGCGGGCGCTGCCGGCGCGGGCGCGGGCGCCGCTGGCGGCGGATCTGCCGCCGCGGCCAGCCCCCAGCTCATCGCCAGCACCAGGGTCGTCGTCGTCGTGTTCAGCCGCGGGCGAGCCCTCATCCGGCTCACGGTAGCAGCGCCCCCCGATGCGGCAACAAATGCGCTCCTGGTCGTCGCCATCCCCAGCAGAAACGCCCCGGAAACGCCGCCATTCCATCCTGAGTGTGGTGAGCTAAGATGAACTCCAGCACCGCGATGCCCCGCGTCACGCGACAGACCCGAGCGGCCCGTGCCGCGCGCGCCCTGGCCTCGCTGCCAGCGGCCACGCTGCACGAGCGCGGCGGTGACGCCCGCCTCGACGCCGCGCTGGCACTCGCCGAACTGGCCGTCAACGGCGGCGCCGACGCCCTCGACCGGGTGTGCGCCCACGTCGCGCGCGCCTGCGCCGTCGACGTCTGCTCGCTGTACGTGCGCGAGGAGCCCGAGCGCGACCCCGCCGCCCCCGCCCCGCGCCCCGGCACGCCCGCCCCGGAGGAGGAGCGCGACGAGCTCATCCTGCGCGCCACCCGCGGCCTGCCCCGGCGCGCGGTCGGCACCGTGCACATCCCGGTCGGCGAGGGCCTGACCGGCGCCGCCGCCGCCTGCGCGCGCCCGGTCTCGGTCGCAGCCCTCGACACCGACGCCCGCAACTTCGCGGTCGCCGGCCTCGGTGAGGAGCGCTTCCCCGCGCTGTGCGCCATCCCCCTCATCGAGTCGGGCCGCGTCATCGCCGTCCTGGTCGTGCAGCGCCGCGAGCGCCGGGCCTGGAGCGCCGACGAGGTCGCGCGCCTGGCCTCGCTGTCGGCCGTGGTCCTGGTCGTCCTCATCCGCGTGCGCGAGACCCAGCGCCTGGAGGCCCACCGCGCCAGCGAGCTGGCCGCCGGGGGCATCTGCATCCGCGGCGCCGGCGTCGGCACCGGCGTGGGGGTCGGCCCGGCCTATGTCGTGGCCGGCCCCTCGGGCGCCTACACGCCCAGCAACACGGCCGCCTTCGCCAAGGCCTGCCCCATCGATCGCGGCGCCGAGCGCGCCCGCCTGGAGCACGCCCTGGTCGAGGCGCGCGCCGACCTGGCCGCCCTGGTGGTCCCGGCGCTGCGCCGCCTGCAACCCGGCCCGGCCCTGCGCGCGCTGCTGGGCTACTCGCAGCTGCTCGAGGACTCGCGTCTGGAGGACGCCGCCATGGATGAGATCCAGCGCGGCGCTCCTGCCGAGGTCGCGCTGGAGCGCGTGGCCCGCACCTACGCGCGCGTGCTGGGCGGCTCCGACGACGCCCACCTGCGCGATCGCGCCGACGACTTCGACGAGGCCATCGGCCGCGTCTTCGATCGCCTGGGCGGCATCGGGGCCGCGCCGTCCGCGCCGCTGGGCTCGATCCTGGTCGCCACCCGCCTCAGCATGGGCGGCGCCCTGACGGCCTACTCGCGGCGCCCGTCGGGCCTGCTCACCGAGACCCCGGCCACCGCCGCCAGCGCCAATCTGCTGGCCACCCTCGGCGTCCCGGTGGTCGCCAGCGCCATCGGCGCCCTGGCCTTCATCCGCGGCGGCGACACCCTGATGGTCGACGCCGAGGCCGGCCAGATCCTGGTGCGCCCCAGCCGGGCCCAGATCGCCGACGCCCGCCGCCGCCGACGCGCCTCGCGCACCCCCAACGCCAACGGCAGCAACACACCACCTGAAGCCGGAAACGCCTAGGACCCCTCGCTCTCAGTTCACAGATCGTCCAGGTGGCCCAGGCGGCACCAGGCACTCGGGGCGCACACCGATGAGCTCGGGCCGGCCCGCCGCCACCAGCGCCTCGCGCGCGAGGTCGTGGTGCGCGGGATCCCAGTACATCAGCAGCGCCTTCTGCTGCTTCTTCTCGCGCAGGCCGCGCGCGGTGTACACCGGACGCATCGGCTGCGTCAGCGGATCCAGCCCGGTCCAGTACATGGTCGCCGCCAGCGACATCGGGGTCGGGATGAAGTCCTGCACCTGGCGCGGCCGCAGCCCGCGCCGCTTGAGGTACAGCGCCAGCTCGACCATCTCGGCCAGCGTCGACCCGGGGTGGCCGCTGATGTAGTAGGGGATGAGATACTGCTCCTTGCCAGCCTCCTTCGACGCGCAGGCGAACTGCTCGGCGAAGCGCTCGTAGCTCTCGGCGCCGGGCTTCTTCATCTTCGACAGCACGTCCTCGGACACGTGCTCGGGCGCCACCGAGAGCTGACCGCCGGTGTGGTGCGCCGCCAGCTCGCGCACGTACTGCGGCGACAGCTGCGCCAGGTCGTAGCGCACGCCCGAGGCGATGAAGACGCGCCTCACGCCCTCGGCCTCGCGCACCTTCTTCATGAGATCGATGACCGGCGTGTGATCGGTGCCCAGGTTCTCGCACACGCCGGGATACACGCACGACAGCCGGCGACACGCCGCCTCGATCGCGGGATCCTTGCAGCGCATCTTGTACATGTTCGCGGTCGGCCCACCGAGGTCGGTGATGGTGCCGCGGAAGTCGTCCATGCGCCGGATCTCGCGCAGCTCGCGCAGCACCGAGTCGGCCGAGCGGCTCTGGATGACGCGCCCCTCGTGCTCGGTGATCGAGCAAAAGGTGCAGCCGCCGAAGCAGCCCCGCATGGTCACCACCGAGTGCTTCACGGTCTCGAACGCCGGCACCCCGTCGGTGCCGTAGCTGGGGTGCGGCGCGCGGTTGAACGGCAGGTCGTACAGCGCGTCCATCTCCGCCTCGTCGAGCGGCAGCGCCGGCGGGTTGTAGAAGACCCCGCGGTCGCCATGACGCTGCAAGAGCGGTCGCCCGTTGAAGGCGCTGGTCTCGTGGTGGAAGCGGCGCGCCGCCAGGGCATAGGTCGGCTTTGACGCCGCCACCGCCTCGTAGGACGGCAGCACCACGGCGCGCCCGTCGCTCACGACCTCGCTCTCGTGCGCCTCCAGCAGGGCGCACTCGTCGCCCGACACCGCATAGCAGGTGCCGCGGATGTCGCGCAGCGACGACACGTGCTCGCCCGCGGCCAGCCGGCGCGCGATCTCCCACACCGGGCGCTCGCCCATGCCGAACACCAGCAGGTCGGCCTTGGCATCGATCAAGATCGACCGCCGCACGTTGTCGGACCAGTAGTCGTAGTGCGCGATGCGCCGCAGTGACGCCTCGATGCCACCCAGGACGATGGGCACCCCAGGGAAGGCCTCGCGCGCGCGGTTGGCGTACACGATGCTGGCGCGGTCGGGCCGCGATCCGGCGCGCCCACCCGGCGAGTACTGATCCTCGGCGCGCACCTTCTTCTGCGCCGTCAGCCGGTTCAGCATCGAGTCGAGGTTGCCCGCGGTGATGCCGAAGAACAGGCGCGGCCGGCCCAGGCGCGCGAAGTCTGCAGCCGAGTGCCAGTCCGGCTGCGCGATGAGACCGACCCGGAAGCCGCGCGCCTCCAGGAAGCGCGCGATCAGCACCGGCCCGAACGCTGGATGGTCCACATAGGCGTCACCCGACACGATGATGATGTCGAGCGCGTCCCAGCCCCGCGCGTGCACCTCCTCCATGGTGGTGGGGAGGAAGCGATGCGGGAACGCCTCACGACGTCCCAATGATACCGGCCTGGCCATCAGCCCCACCGCATAGCACAGCCGCGCCCTCGAAGCGAAGCCTCGGGGGCGGCTGCTCCGAGCTCCTCGTTCAGCTCAGGTGGCGCGCCGCGGTGCGCTCCGCCAGCGCCGCCAGCAGCGCCTTCGCGGGGCCGTCGGTGAGGCCGCCCAGGCGCGCCTTGGCCTTGGCCACCAGCTCGGCCAGCCGGCGCCGCGCCGCCGCGGCCTGCTCGGGCCGGTCGGCGTCATCGAGGTCGTCGGCGTGCTGGAACGCGATCCCGAGCAGCCGGCCGTAGTCGCCCAGCGCGCTCAGCGTCGCGCCATCGGCGCCGCCACACGCCCCGCCCATCTGCGCCGCGGCCGCGAACAGCGCCCCGGTCTTCTCGGCGTGCACGCGCTCGAGGTCGGCCATCGAGACCTCGCCGCCGCCCTCCAGCAGCAGGTCGCGGACCTGGCCCAGGATGACCCCGCTGGTCCCGCCAGCCGCCGCCAGCGCGCGCACGCAGAACAGCGCCGCCTCGGGATCGCGCACCTCGGGCAGCAGGCCGAACGCCTCGGTCAGCAGCGCGTCGCCGGTCAGGATCGCGGTGGCCTCGCCGAAGACCTTGTGGCTGGTCGGCCGCCCGCGGCGCTCGTCGTCGTCGTCCATGGCCGGCAGATCGTCGTGCACCAGCGTGTAGGTGTGCAGACACTCGATGGCGCAGGCCGCCGCCAGCGCGTCCTCGACGCTGCCACCGACGGCCTCGCAGGCCCAGGTCACGATGCAGCCGCGCAGCCGCTTGCCCGGCCCCAGCAGCGAATAGCGCAGCGCCTCCATGAGGCGGCCGGGATCCTCGGGAGGCTCCGGGAAGCGACGGTCGAGCTCGGTCTCGATGGCCCGCTTGCGCGCCGCCAGCGCGCCATCCAGATCGATCACCCGGTCGCCCCCGCTCCCGCTGGTGGGGTCGCGCCAGGGGGCGCCCCGGTGACCTCGCGGACCCGGCTCAGCAGCCGCCCGAGGTCCAGCGGCTTGGTGAAGTAGTCCACACAGCCGACCTGGTACCCGCGATCGATGTCGGCCTGCGCGGTGCGACCCGAGATGAAGACCACCGGGATGTCGCGGAACTCGCTGTTCTGCTTGATGGCCTGGCACAGCTCGAAGCCGTCGATCCACGACATCATGACGTCGAGCAGGATGAGATCGGGCTTGTCCACGTGCAGGGTCGAGATCAGGCGCAGCCCGTTGGCCGCCAGCTTGACCTCGTAGCCCTGCCCTTCCAGCGTGAATTGCAGCAGCTCCCGGGTGTCGCGGTCGTCATCGACGATGATCACCTTGCGCGGCGCCGCGCCCGCCGTCTCACTCTTCGCTGGCGAAAGGCTCACTCCTCACCTCCCCACCCGGACCCCTAGAGAGTACCTCGACCTTGCGCTCGGCCGCGTCGAGCACCTGGTTGCCCTGCCGGGCCAGCTTGACACCCTCCTCGAAGGCCGCCAGCGACTCCTCGAGGGTCAGCTGTCCACCCTCGAGCCGCTCCACCACGGTGCGCAGGCGCCCCAGGATCTGATCGAACGGCTCGGTCTTCTCGGCGCCGCGGGGCGCTGCTGTTCCCGCCATGACCAGACGTTTGCGCGTCCCGGGAGGCAGGTCAACATGAAAAGCCAGCTACATCGGTCTGGCTTGACTTGCCGCAGGTTCGCGGGCGTATTGAGAACCATGGCGAAGGCAGTCAAGGGCTCGACGGCGGTCATGAAGGTGGACCCGCAGCGGACCTCCGAGCTGAAGAAGCGCTGGACCGAGTACCTCAGGACCAACCGGCTCAAGACCACCGGCCAGCGCGAGGCCATCGTCGACGAGTTCCTGCGCAGCCACGGCCACGTCAGCATCGATGAGGTCCTGACCCGGGTGCGCAAGCGCCACTCCCGGGTCGGCCACGCCACCGTGTACCGCACCCTCAAGCTGCTCACCGAGAGCGAGCTGGCCGAGCCGCGCCACTTCGATGACGGCCAGACCCGCTACGAGGTCAAGGACCAGCACCACCACGATCACCTGATCTGCATGAAGTGCGGGCTGATCCTGGAGTTCGAGGACGAGGAGATCGAGAAGCTGCAGGACCTCGACGCCCAGCGCCTGGGCGGCTTCAAGATCATGCGCCACAAGCTCGAGCTGTACGGCCTGTGCCCCAAGGCCCAGGGCATCCCCAACGGCAGCTGCCCCAAGGACGACAAGTAGCTGCCTCGAAGCGCAGCTTCGAGGCTACGTGCTCCGGCGCGCCGGTCCGCGCAGAAATTGCGCGTTTTCCCCCGCGGAAACTTCGAACTTGCGGCCAGCACCGGCATGCTCTAGTCTTGAAAATCGATTTCAATTTCAAGAGTCCCCCGTGCCGAAAAAACTCTCCCTCATCCTCCTCGCGACCGTGCTCGTGGCCGGGTGCGAAAAGCCGCGCAGCGCCCCGCCCGCAGAGCGCGCCACCGATCAGGACACCCTGCGTCGGCTGCTCGGCATCCTCGACTACGTCGCCGCCGACTATCGCGGCGCGGTCGCCGACGGCAAGGTCACCGACCCGGCCGAGTTCGCCGAGCAGGTCGCCTTCATGCACGACGCCGAGGAGCTGGCCGCCAAGGTGCCCGCCCGTCCCGGGGTGCCGTCGGCGCACAGCCGCGTGGCCCCGCTGGGCCAGCAGGTCAACGCCATCGCCGCCGCCGACACCGTCGCCAGCGAGGCGCGCGCCATCCGCAGCGCCCTGATCGCCGACTACCAGGTCGTGCTGGCCCCCACCAGCCCACCCGCGCTGGCGCGCGGCAAGGAGCTCTACACTACCAGCTGCGTGAGCTGTCACGGCGTGCGCGGCGACGCCGACACCGAGGCGGCGCGTCGCCTCGAGCCGCCACCGCGCAGCTTCATCGACCCCGAGGTCATGATCGACCTGTCGCCGGCGCGCGCCTACAACGCCCTGACCGACGGCGTCCGCGGCACCGCGATGGCGTCGTTCGGCGTGCTGCCGGCGTCGGATCGCTGGAGCCTGGCCTTCTACGTCTTCACCCTGCGTCACGCCGGCTCCGACCCCGCGACCGTGCGCACTGGCGAGGCGGCCTGGCGGCGCGCCGGTCGTCAGCCCGCCGCCAGCGCGACCCGCCTGGCCGCGCTGTCCGACGGCGACCTCGAGCGCGCCCTGGCCGCGCTGCCCGCCGCCGAGCGCGCCGCCGCCGTGGGCTTCCTGCGCACCGAGGCGCCCTTCCGCGACGACCACGCCGGCGCCCCCATGGCACAGACCCGCACCCTGCTGGGCCAGGCCATGGTCGCGCTGCGTGGCGGCGACCGCGCCGCGGCGCGCCGCCAGGTCGGCGCCGCCTATCTCGAGGGCTTCGAGCCCCACGAGGCCTCGCTGCGCGCCCGCGACGCCGCCCTGGTCAGCACCATCGAGGAGAGCTTCCTCGGTCTGCGCAGCCGCGCCGGTGACGCCGCCGTCAGCCCCGCCCGCGTCGAGTCCGAGGCCCTGCGCGTGCACGCGCTGCTCGACCGCGCCGAGGAGCGCCTGGCCGGCGGGCGCACCTTCTCGGTGGGGTTCTGGGCCGCCTTCGTCGTCCTGCTGCGCGAGGGCATCGAGGCCGCGCTGCTGCTCACCCTGCTGCTCGGCGCGGTGCGCCGGCGCGCCACCGCCCCGGACGACCCTGGCGTGCGCGTCGCGGTGCGCTGGATCCACGTCGGCTGGCTGCTGGCGCTGGGCGCCGGGGTCGCGACCTGGCTGGCCTCGGGCAGCCTGATCGAGCTCGGCGGCGCCCGCCGCGAGCTCACCGAGGGCATCATCGCGCTGGTCGCCGCGGTCGCCATGTTCAGCGCCAGCCACTGGATCCTGGCTCGCCTGGACGCCAAGCGCCGCGTCGAGGCGCTCAAGAACAAGCTGGCCGACAGCGCTCGCCGCGGCTGGGTGCTGCCTGCGCTGGCCTTCCTGGTGGTCTATCGCGAGGTCTTCGAGGTCGTGCTGTTCCTGCGCGCCATCATGCTGGACGGCGGTGGGCAGGCCGCCCCGGTGGCGCTGGGCGCCGGCGTCGCCGCGATCGCGCTGGTCGGCTTCGTGCTGGCCATGGGCCACTTCGGCAAGCGTCTCAGGCCGGCGCCGCTGCTGGCGACCGCGGGCGTGATGCTGTGCCTGCTGGCCATCGTGTTCGCCGGCAAGGGGGTGCGTGCGCTGCAGGAGGCCGGGGTGGTCTCCATCACGCCGATGCTGGCGCCGCGCCTGGACTGGCTGGGCATGTTCCCGACCGTGCAGACGGTCGCCGCGCAGGCGCTGTTCGGCCTGCTCTTGCTGGCGTCCACCGCGTGGTGGCTGCGCGGACGGCTGGGGCGACGCGCCGCGGCGGCCGAGACCCCCGCGGTCGGCGGCGGTCCCGCCTAGCTGGCACGAGCGAGAAAATGGGCCCCGCCCACGCGGGGTGCTAGCTTTGACTCATGCGGCTCGGTGGGTGGCTGGTGCTGGGTGTGATGTGCGGATGGCTGGTCGCCGCGCACGCCGAGGAGCCGGCGCCCACCGCGCCCGCCGGCACCGCGCCCGTCGCCACTGCGCCCGACGCGCCCTCGATCAGCGCGCGCTGGCAGCGCGCCCAGCAGTGCGCCGGGGCCCACGCCGCGCGCGATCGCGCCAGCTGCGAGACGCGCTGCGAGGCCGACCGCAAGGTCGTCAGCGAGCGACCGCCCATCACCAAGGCCAAGCGCGGCAAGAAGACGCCCCCCGCCGGCGCGACCTGTCGCTGTCAATGCACCGCCGCCGCGCTCGGCGTGCTGGAGAAGAGCTGCGGCGAGCTCGGGCTGGTCAGCGGCCTGGCCGAGCTCGGCCCCGGCGCGCGCGCCTGTGTGTCCCCCGGGCTGTCACCCGAGGCCGCCTGCGTGCTGCGCTGCGACGATGTCCTCGAGACCTGCGTCGACGGATGTGACAACGGCATCTCGCTGGTGTCGGAGCCGACCACGGCGTCATGCATCAGCGGCTGCTACGCCTTCCAGACCTCGTGCATGGGGCTGTGCGCCGACAAGGGCCAGCGCCCCGCCTCGCTGAGCGGCAGCGCCAAGCGCTGAAGTCCGCACGGGAGTACGATGGTGCCATGGCGGGAGTGCAAGCGGACGGAAGCGCGGTGGTGACCGCGACGATGATCGACGAGGAGTTCCTTGACGAGCGGCTGGGCGCCGTCGAGCAGGCGCGCACCTGGAGCCCGCGCGTCCTGTCCAAGCTGGAGGCGCTGCTGCGCAGCGAGGACCACACCCTGCTCTGGCGCATCAACCCGCTCGCCTTCGCGGCGGAGCGAGGCATCAACGAGCGCGAGGCGGTCGATCTGTTCTTGCACGCCGCCAAGGCGGGCCTGCTCACCATCCAGTGGCACCTGCTGTGCCCTGGCTGCGGCATGGCGGTCGAGAACTTCGACTCGCTGCGCTCGGTGCACCGCGAGTTCTACTGCTCGCTGTGCATGCAGCCGACCACGGCGCAGCTCGACGACTTCATCCAGATCACCTTCACGGTGGCGCCACGCGTGCGCACCATCCGCTATCATCACCCCCAGTCGCTCGACGTCACGGACTACGTCATGCACTACCGGCTCAGCCGGGAGGCGCGCTGGGGCGACGGCGGACCGGCCATCCGCGACCTCATCACCAGCAGCCTGCTGGCGGCGAGCTGGCTCGAGCCCGGTCAGCGCCGCGCCTTCACCGCCAGCGTCGTCGCCGGCATCGTCAACTCCGCCGAGCTGACGGCGCACCTGGCCTGTGAGCTCGAAGTCGAGGGCGCCGCGCTGGCGGACGGCGCGACCCAGCAGCTGCTGCTGACGGTGAGCGACGACGCCCTCCGCCCCGATCGGGCCAGCGTCAGCCCGGGACCGCTGCAGCTCGAGCTGCACAACGCCAGCGCGCGCCGGGTCGCGGTGCTGGTCGGCAACAAGCCGCTCGAGATGCTGAAGGAGCACGCGGACGCTGCCTTCTCGCCCTTCCTGCGCGGCAGCACGCTGCTCACCAACCAGACCTTCCGCCAGCTGTTCCGCGGCGAGGTCATCCAGGGCGCCGAGGGCATCGGCATCCGTGACGTCACCATCGTCTTCACCGACCTCAAGAGCTCGACGCAGCTGTACGAGCGCATCGGGGATCTCAAGGCGTTCGAGCTGGTGCGTCGCCACTTCGACGGGGTGGCGCGCGCCATCGCCCAGAACGGCGGCGCCCTGGTCAAGACCATCGGAGACGCCGTGATGGCCGCCTTCACCCGCGCCAGCGACGCCATCGCCGCCGCCATCGCCATGCAGGACGAGATCGATCGCTTCAACGCCGAGAACGGCGGGCGCGAGATCGTCCTCAAGATCGGCATGCACCGCGGCGCCTCGATCGCGGTGACCTTGAACGAGAGCCTCGACTACTTCGGCCAGACCGTGAACGTCGCCGCGCGGGTCCAGGGCTTGGCAGGCGCCGACGAGATCCTGCTGACCGAGGACGTCTTCCAGGCCACCGGTGTGCAGCCGCTGCTGGTCGGCACCACGATCACACCCGAGGACGCCCGCCTGCGCGGCATCGAGAAGCAGGTCCGCGTGCACCGGGTGGTGCGGGGGCGACCCCAGCCTGGGACCGGGGCCGGGGCCAGCGTGTGACGAGCGCCTAGCTCAGCTGGCGACGCACTGCAGGAGCAGCGTCGTGATGTTGTCGGTGCCGCCGGCGCGGTTGGCGTGGTCGACCAGCTCGGCGACCGCGCGCTCCAGCGACTTGGCCTGGCTGACGATGCGCAGGATCGACGGATCGTCCACCATGCCGGACAGGCCGTCCGAGCACATCAGGTAGATGTCGCCGTCCATGATCTGGTGCGCCTTGATGTCGACCTGCACCGTCTCGCGCATGCCGAGGGCGCGCGTGATGACGTTGCGGTGCGGGAAGTTGCGCTGCTCTTCCTCGGTCATGTCGGGCTTGGCTTCGCGGTAGTCCTCGAGCAGCGAGTGATCGCGCGTGATCTGCGCGATGGCCCCGTTGCGCACGCGATAGCAGCGCGAGTCACCCACGTGGGCGACGTAGATCTTGTCGCCGCACACCAGCGAGGTCACGATCGTGGTGCCCATGCCCTTGAAGCGGATGTCGCGGCTGGCGGAGTCGAAGATCTTGAAGTTCGCCAGCTTGATGCCGCAGGCCAGCCGGTTCTCGATGTACGAGAGCTGGCGGTCCATCTTGTAGGGCCAGGTGGCGTCCTCGTCCTTGGTGCGCTGGTAGAACTCGCTCACCGTCTCGGCGGACATCTTGGACGCGACTTCGCCGGAGGCATGGCCACCCATGCCGTCGGCCACGATGAAGAGCTGTTCGTCTTCAATGAGGGAGAAGTAATCCTCATTGTGGGTCCGCTTCATCCCGACGTCGGTCTTCGCGGCGTATCGGATCTTCATCGGGGTGGCGGGGGGCTGGTGGCCATGTGTGTGACAGGCGACAGCCTGGCTACTCTATCAAGACGAGAATTCCTGTCAACGCACGGAAGCATCTGGAGGGCCAAGGATTCCGCCCGGCTGGCAGGCATTTCCTTGACACCTGTTCAGGTGGCAGATACGGTGGCTTTCGTGGCTGCGGTGCTTGCGGAGATCGTCACGATCGGTGATGAGCTCACCCGTGGAGAGACCGTCGACACCAACTCGGCGTTCCTGGCCGGGCGGTTGACGGAGCTCGGAGTGTGCTCGGTGGGCTGGCTGACGTCGTGTCGCGACGTGCGGGCGGACATCGCGGACGCCCTGGTCCGTGCGGCCACTCGCGCGAAGATCGTGCTGGTTTCGGGCGGTCTGGGGCCGACCGAGGATGACCTGACGGTCGACGTCGCGGCCGAGCTGGCCGGCGTCGAGCCCGTGGTCGACGAGCCCAGTCGTGAGCGCATGGAGCGTCGTTTCGCGCGCGCCCACTTCAAGCTGACGCCGAACAACATTCGCCAGGTGCGGGTGCCCAGCGGGGCGCGCGTGTTCGACAACCGGAATGGCCTCGCGCCCGGGTTCGAGATTGCGCTGCGCGGGGCGTCGGTCTTCTTCATGCCCGGCATCCCGCGCGAGATGTCGCGCCTGTGTGACGAGCAGATCATCCCGCGCATCGGCGAGCTGCTGGCGGGTGCGCCGCGGGTGCTGCGGCGGATCTGGCGGGTTTTCGGGGTCGGCGAGTCGCACGTGGACGACCGGCTGTCGGGTCTGCTGGCCGCGGTCGACCCAACGGCGCCGGCCGACAGCGCGAGCTTGCACTTCAACGTGCAGTTCCCCGATGTGCTGGTGAAGGTCATCGCGCGGGATGAGGACGAGGCGCGGGCGCGGGCGCGGCTGGATCGCCTGGGCACGGAGATCCGGGCCCGCCTGGGCGAGGCTGTGTATGGAGAGGGCGACGATGGCCTGCCCGCGGTGGTGGGGGCCGCGCTGCGTGCTCGTGGGGCGACGGTGGCGCTGGCCGAGTCGTGCACCGGCGGTCTGATCGGGCATCTGCTGACCGAGGTGCCGGGGTCGTCCGAGTATTTCCGGCTCGGCATGGTGCTGTACGCGAACCAGGAGAAGGTGGCGCGGCTGGGGGTGTCGGAGGCCACGCTGGCGCAGCACGGTGCGGTCTCGCGCGAGTGTGTGGAGGAGATGGCGCGCGCGGTGCGTGACCTGGCCGGAGCGACCTATGGCGTCGCAGTGTCCGGAATTGCTGGGCCTTCGGGCGGAACGCCGGACAAGCCGGTGGGCACCGTGCACCTCGCTGTGGCTTCAATGTCAGAGGTGCATGCGAAGGTCCTCGCGTACCCGGGGACCCGCTCGCAGGTGAAACAGCTGGCGGCGCACTGGGCACTGAAACTCTTGCTGACCGAGGCTTCGAAACAGTCATGACGGCGACCGACAGCACGGATGCGAAGCGGATCTTCATCGCGGTGAACGCCGAGGTGGAACCGCTGCGCAAGGTGATGGACGCGCAGCTCTCGATGCGCGCCCTGGCCCGCTCGCGCGGGCTCAAGATCACCTGGGTGCCGGCCGCGAACTTCCACGTCACCGTGCGCTTCCTCGGCGCGGTCCCGGCGGAGGTGCCGGGCGCGCTGCGGGTCATGCTGCGCGAACGGCTGGTGGACCGGCGGCCGTTCAGCTTCGGGCTGGCCGGCGTGGGTGCCTTCCCGGCGGCCGACAAGCCGCGCATCCTGTGGGCGGGCGTCGAGGACGCTTCGGGGGAGCTCGGGCGGCTGGCCAGCGACGTCGAGGGTTGGGTGCGCGAGCTGGGCTTTGCCGCGGATGAGCGGCCGTTCCGCCCGCACCTGACCATCGGTCGGGTCAAGGAGGGCGGTAGTGCGGCCGACCTCCTGGCCCCGCATCAGAGCAAGAGTTTCGGAGTGTCCATGGTGCACGAGGTCGTGATCTACGAGAGCCGGGCGCAGGCGCAGGGCGTGGAGTACCACGCGCTGGGTCGGGTCGGTCTCGGTCACGGCCAGAGGATCGATTGGCCGGTGTCGCCGGCCTGGTTGCCCGGGCAGCCAGGTGCGGTGGCCGAACCGTCTGACGACTGACGTCTGAACGAAGAATAAGGGGAGAACGCGATGGCAAACGACAACAGCAACCGGCAGGACGGGCAGCGCGAGAAGGCGATCGAGCTCGCGGTCTCCAGCATCGAGAAGCAGTTCGGCAAGGGCGCCATCATGCGCCTGGGCAACGAGGTGCTGGCGCCCGAGGTCCAGGTGGTGCCGACCGGGTCGCTGGCGCTGGACATCGCGCTGGGCTGCGGCGGCCTGCCGCGCGGCCGCATCATCGAGATCTACGGGCCGGAGTCGTCGGGCAAGACGACCCTGATGCTGCACCTGGTGGCCGAGGCGCAGAAGCGCGGGGGGATCTGCGCGTACATCGACGCCGAGCATGCGCTCGACGTGGCCTATGCGCGCAAGCTGGGCGTGCGCACCGATGATCTGCTGGTGTCGCAGCCGGACTGCGGCGAGCAGGCGCTGGAGATCGCGGACATGCTGGTGCGTTCGGGCGCCATCGACGTCATCGTCATCGACTCGGTCGCGGCCCTGGTGCCCAAGGCCGAGCTCGAGGGCGACATGGGCGACGCCCACATGGGTGTGCAGGCCCGCCTGATGAGCCAGGCGCTGCGCAAGCTGACCGCGACCATCGCGAAGTCGAACACCATGGTGGCGTTCATCAACCAGATCCGCATGAAGATCGGCGTGATGTTCGGCAACCCGGAGACGACCACGGGCGGCAACGCGCTGAAGTTCTACGCCTCGGTGCGCATGGACATCCGCCGCGTCGGCGCCATCAAGCAGGCCGAGACGGTGGTCGGCAACCGCACCCGCGTGAAGGTGGTGAAGAACAAGCTGGCGCCACCGTTCCGCGAGGTCGAGTTCGACATCATGTTCGGCCAGGGCATCAGCAAGGAGGGCGACATCCTGGACCTCGGTGTCGAGACCAACATCGTCGAGAAGAGCGGCGCCTGGTTCGCCTTCGACGGCGAGCGCATCGGTCAGGGCCGCGAAAACGCCAAGGACTTCCTCAAGGAGCACCCCGAGGTCGCGCAGAACATCGAGCGCAAGGTGCTGGCCCACTTCTCCATCGCGCGCGCCGGTGACCCGCCCTTGCCTGCTGCTGGCACCGGCAAGGACGTCGTCGGCAAGGAGCTGACCGCCCAGCTCGCCAGCGGCAAGGCCGAGGCCGCGAGCGGCAACGGCCACGGCAAGAAGCCCCAGCCCCGCGCCGACTGACCTCTCTGATCATCCCCAAGACGGCCCGCTCACCCGGGCCGTCTTGCATTTTCGGACTCGGCTCGCGCTCGCGCCGTGCTCGTGCTCGTGCTCGGTCTCGTGCTCGTGCTCGTGCTCGGTCTCGTGCTCGTGCTCGTGCTCGTGCTCGGCCTCGTGCTCAGATGCCGGGGCGGATGGGGCGAATGGCGCGGATGTGTTCTGGCGTCGTGCCGCAGCAGCCGCCGACGGCATGTGCGCCCTTTTCAAATGCGGCGTGACATGCGGCCGCGAAGGCGGTGGGGCCGACATCGGGATCGCCGGTGATGGGCTGGAACAGCAGGAAGCGCGGGTCCAGCGCGCGCGCCAGCGTGAAGGCCTCCAGCATGCGCTCGGGTCGAAGCGAACAGTTCAGCCCGAGGACGACGGAGCGCCCGGGCTGGTCGGGGCCGACCGCGGCGACCAGCTCGGCCAGCGGAACACCGCTGACGCTCTCGAGTCCGGCGTCGCTCAGCGCAAACGAGATCCAGATCGGCAGCCCGGGAGCGCCCTGACCGAGGCCGGCCAGCCCGGCGACGACCTCGCGAACCGCGTGCTGGGTCTCGAGGTGCAGGGCGTCGACGCCGCCCTCCATGAGGAAGCTGGCCTGCTCGGCGTGGCCGTCGATCAGGGTCGCCTCGTCGAGATCGGGGCGCCAGGGCGGGGACACGTCGCCGATGATCCAGCGACCCGCGGGGCGGACCTCGCGCGCCAGCAGGGCGGCGCCCAGGTTGATGGCCCGCACGTCGCTGCGACCGGCGGAGACGAGGTCGTGCCGGGTGGCGCCGAAGCTGTTGGTGTGGATGGCGTCGGCACCAGCCGCGAAATAGGCTGCGTACACTGTGCGCACGCGGTCGGGGTCGTCGACACTGAGCCCACAGCGGGGCCGGACGCGCTCGGTGGGACTTGAAGAAAGTCCATCATTATCAAGCAGTTGCGTGCCAAGGGCGCCATCGAGCACCAGCCCCTGTGCGTCCCTCGCCAGCAGTCGCGCCATCAGCGAACCCAGCACCCTCACATAGATCGCTTCACCTCGACCATGCGTCAACACCCCTCACACGCGGCGCGACGGGTTCGCCGCGCGAGGCCCTGGTCGGAGGCAGCTGGATGTCGCTGGCGATTCGCTTCACCGAGCACGAGGAGTTCCACCGCGAGACCTTCCAGGCCATCGTGGCCGCAGGGCTGGTCGCGCTGGCCACCCACACCGCCGGGCTGGTCTTTCCGAGCGCGTCGATCTTCGCGCACGGTGGACCATGGGCGCTGAGCGGGCTGGGGGTGGCCGCGACCTATGCGGTCACCGCGCGGTCACGACCCGGGCTGGGCTGGCTGCTCAAGGTGGTGGGCGCGGGGATCGCGGGCGCCATCGCCATGATCTTGATGGGGCGTGAGAGCGGCGAGCCAGCGCTCGGCTTCGCCTGCTGGGCGGCCTGCTTCGGCGTCCTTTTGGCCTCGGGTCAGCGCGGCGCGCGCTGGCTGGTGGTCGCCGCTGGCACCGTCACCGCGCTGCTGGTCGGACGCTATGTCACGGACAAGGTCTTCGCCGCCACCGAGCTCGGCAAGGTGCCGCCGTTCGTGCGCGCCACCATCGGTGGCCTCGGCTTCGGCATCATCACGGCGGTCGGCGCCGCCACCCGCTATCTCAGCCTGCGCCAGGACCCAGCGCGCGCCGCGTTCCAGACCGCCGCGCCCAAGCTGACCGGCGAGCTGCGCGATCTGGCCGAGCGCGCCCACGCCACCCACACCCGCATCGAGGAGGTCCTGGAGTCGCGCAGCGGCGAGCGCGCCGAGGCCACCGCGCGCCAGATCCGCGAGTCCTCGGGCGCGCTGGTCATCCAGATCTGCAGCATCGGGACGCAGTGGACCGAGGTCGAGGCCGAGGGCGCCCGCACCTCGCCCGAGTCGGTCGCCGCGCGCCTGGCCGCGCTCGACGCCAAGCTCGCCGCGACCACCGACAGCATCGCGCGCGAGCAGTACAACCTGGCCCGCGGCTCGCTGCTCGAGCAGCAGCGCTACCTCGGCGAGCTGGCCACCGGCCGCGAGCGCGTCGTGGCGCGCACCCACGCCAACCTGGCCGCGCTCGAGAAGCTCCGCCTCGCCGTGGTCAACCTGCGCTCGGTCGATGCCCAGCGCCTGGCCTCGGGCGTGCAGCCGCTGCTCGACGAGATCCGCAACCTGTCGACCGAGTTCGACATCCGCAGCCAGGCCACCTCGGAGGCAGAGGACTTTGGCACCAGCTCGAGCCCCGCGATCGCGGTGATCGAGCCGGTCGCCTCGGCGCCCGTGCCTGGCCCGACCTCCTACATCAGCTGAGCACCGGACCGGACCATGCCCCTGGCTGCGCCAGGAGCATGGGTAACCTTTTCGCGCCACGCCCCCACAGCCCCAGAACCCCGGGTAGAATGTCCGCCTCGCCAGGCCGTCAGACCTGGCCAGCTCGGGCGGAAGCCCGCCGTACCCCAGGAGGTTCTCGTGGCCATCCGTCGCATGATCCGCCGCATGCTCCCCGCGCTCACCCTGGCGCTCACCTTGTCGGTCTCGCTGCCGGCGCTGGCTGACGAGGCCAACGTCCGTTACAAGCAGGGCCTCGCGCTCAAGCGCCAGAACAAGCTGACCGAGGCCATCGCCGAGTACGAGGCCGCCATCCGGCTGCGCCCCAAGTATGCCGAGGCGCACTTCGCGCTGGGCAACGCTTACCGCCTGCTCAACCAGCTCGACAAGGCCGTGGTCGCCTACGAGGCCGCCGCCAAGCTGCAGCCCAAGGCGGGCGACATCCGCGCCAACCTCGGCGTGGCCTACTACAAGCAGGGCAAGTTCGATCAGGCCCAGGTCGAGCTCGAGGCCGCCACCACGCTGAACCCCAAGGACGCCATGTCGTGGTCCAGCCTGGGCACGATCTACCGCGAGCTGGCCAAGAAGCTGGCCAAGGCCAACGACCCCAAGTCGAAGGAGATCGAGGCCAAGTCGATCGCCGCCCTCGAGAAGGCCGTCAGCTTCCTGCCCAAGGACCACCAGATGCTCAACAACCTCGGCGTGGCCTATCGCCAGGCCGGCAAGCTCGACCTGGCCAAGGCCAAGTTCATCGCCGCCATCGCCGCCGCGCCGCAGACCGCCGACTACCACTTCAACCTGGGCGCGGTGTATCGCCGCCTGCAGGACCAGGACAACGCCATCAAGTCCTACAGCGAGGCGCTGCGCCTCAAGCCCGACCACGCTGGCGCCAACTATGACATCGCCGTGATGTACAGCCAGATCCGCGAGGACGACAAGGCGCTGCCCTACTACAAGAAGTACCTCGAGCTGACCCGCGGCAAGGACCCCGCCATGGACGCCGAGGTCGAGG
>JADYYK010000043.1 GCA_020853705.1 Deltaproteobacteria bacterium | reverse complement strand
GGCGCCAACTATGACATCGCCGTGATGTACAGCCAGATCCGCGAGGACGACAAGGCGCTGCCCTACTACAAGAAGTACCTCGAGCTGACCCGCGGCAAGGACCCCGCCATGGACGCCGAGGTCGAGGCCAAGATCCGCGCCCTCGAGGGCACCCCCGAGCCGACACCCTCCCCCTCGCCCTCCAAGAAGCCCAAGACCAAGCCCAAGTTCTACAAGTAGCTGTCTTCTCCGTCAGGTCAGCGCCAGCTTCGCCAGCGCCGCCGAAACATCTCGCACCCCCATCAGCTCCAGCCCCGCCGGCTCGCTCTCCAGCCTCGCCAAGCTCGCATCTGGCAGCAGCACCCGCTTGAAGCCCAGCGACGCCACCTCGACCAGGCGCGCCTCGACACCACCGACCGCGCGCACCTCCCCGGCCAACCCGACCTCTCCGAAGACCACCGTCAGCTGATCGATCGGCCGTCCCAGCGCGCTCGACGCCAGGGCGGCCACCAGGGCCAGATCGATCGCCGGCTCGGCCAACCTCACGCCGCCCGCCACATTCGCGAACACGTCCCGGCGCGCCACGTCGATGCCCACCCGCCGCTCCAGGATCGCCAGCAGCAGGGCGACCCGGTTGGCGTCCACGCCCAGCGTCGTGCGTCGCCCGAAAGCGCCGCTCTCGCCGGCGATCAGCGCCTGCAGCTCCACCAGCAGGGGGCGCGTGCCGGTCAGGCTGCAGGTCACCACCGACCCCGGCGCGTTGACCGGCCGCTCCGCCAGCAGTGACGCCGACGGGTTGGGTACCTCGGCCAGGCCGCCGCTGCGCATCTCGAAGACGCCCAGCTCGTTGGTCGACCCGAAGCGGTTCTTGACCGCGCGCAGCACGCGGTAGGCGTGGGTACCCTCGCCCTCGAAGTACAGCACCGCGTCGACCACGTGCTCCAGCGTCTTGGGGCCCGCGATCGAGCCCTCCTTGGTCACGTGCCCGACCAGCACCACCGGTACGTTGTTGGTCTTGGCATACGTGAGCAGCCGCCCCGCGCACTCGCGCACCTGGCCGATCGACCCCGGGATCGACTCCAGCGCGGCGGTGTGCACGGTCTGGATCGAATCGACCACCAGCGCCGCCGGCTTCACCCGCGCCGCCTCGGCCAGCATCTTCTCCAGCGCGGTCTCCGACATCACCAGCAGGTTGGGGTCGCGCACGCCCAGTCGCTGCGCGCGCAGCCCAGTCTGGGCCACCGACTCCTCGCCCGACACGTAGAGCACCGGCTGCTTGCCGGAACCCGCGGCCAGCTTGCCCGCCGCCATCAGCAGCAGGGTCGACTTGCCGATCCCCGGCTCGCCGCCCAGCAGGACCAGGCTGCCGGCGACCAGCCCGCCGCCGAGCACGCGGTCGAGCTCACCAATCCCGGTGGCGCGACGCTCGCTGTCGCGCGCGACGGCGTTCGCGATCGACACCGCCTGGGCCGACCCGCCACCCAGCGCCCCAGCAGGCGCAGCCCCCGCGCCGACCGAGGGCAACTCCTCCACCATGCTGTTCCACTCGGCACACTGGGGGCACTTACCCAGCCACTTCGTCTCCGAAGCGCCACACGCCTGACAGACCCACTGGGTCTTGACCTTCGCCATCCCAGACGTCTACCGCGACACCCTGACAGTAGCCGCTAAAACACCACCAGCAGGCGGGTCTGCAGCGTGTGCGCCGTCTCGGCGTCGCCCACGTCGGAGCCCGACCAGATCGGACCGGCCGCGCCATCCGCGGGGTCGAACGCCGGGTGCGACAGCGCGCTGTTGTCGTCGAGGAAGCTGAACGGGAAGAACACGCCGTAGGCGATCCCCGCGTGGAACCCGCGCCCCGCCTTGTCGACGTTCTTGTACGAGAGGTCGGCGTCGAACTCCATGCCGTACATCCGCGAGTTGGCCGGCGTGGCCACCGGCTCGTCCACGAACGACACGATGCTGGCGGCGTTGAACATGATCGACCCGGTCAGGTCGTACTCCATGCTGGGCTTGAAGTAGACCGTGTTGGTGACCACCCCGAGGATCTCGCGGAACAGGATGAGGTCGACCTGGTAGTCGGGGTCGAAGCGGAAGTTCGACACCCGCGAGTCACCCTGGGGCTGGATGGCCAGCGTGCCGCGGTAGTTCAGCGAGCCGCCGGTGGCCTCGGCCTGGTCGCCCGAGGCGTAACCGACCTCGATGCCCAGGCGCATGTCGTTCTCCAGCGCGCGATACTGCGCGCGAGCCACGCCGCCGAACTGCAGCACGTCGAGCTCCGGGTTCGCGGGCGACAGCTCCTTGGACTCGCCGATGGAGCCGACGATGGCGACCAGCTCCGCCTCGGCGCTCCACTTGCGCCAGCGCAGGCGGGTGGTGGCGTCGAAGATCCAGGCGCTGGCGTTGCGATTCACCAGGTTGGCCTTGACGGGATCCGACCCGACCGCGGTGCCCTTGAGGTCGGTGTCCTTGTCCTGCGCGCGATACACGGCATACAGGCCGTAATCCCAGGCCAGCTGACCGCGCTGGACCTTGGTCTTCCACTGCGGCGGGGTGTGGAACTTGCCGACCACGAAGACCCACTGGCGCACGTCGTCGTCGTCGGTGATGTCGCGCGGCTGGCCGTCGTAGCGGTTGCGATAGTCGCTGGCGATGCCGTCGGTCAGGCCGGTCGCGGCCCAGTCCATGCCGACCGCGACGCGCAGGCGGGGATCATCGGGCTTGCCCGAGGCGGTGCCCGGGATCTCGGTCACGAACATGACGCGGTCGGCGGAGTCGCCGAAATCGCAGTCGAGGCACCAGCTCTCGGTGGTGCGGTTCCAGCCGCCGCTGTTGGCCAGGATGCCCATGCCCCAGTGCGACGGCATGCGGCCGAACAGCAGCACGCCCAGCGGGGTGCGCACCTCGGCCCAGGCGCGCTTGACGCGCACCGCGTCCCAGGGCGAGTTCTTGCCCTGCTCGGCGGGGACCTGGCCGCCCGCGAAGGCGTTCAGCGGCACGTTGGCCGGGCGCGCCTGGTTGCCGGCGTAGCCCTCGGGGGTGGCGCCCAGGACCTGGTTGTCGAGGACGTCGATCTGCATCTGGATCTTGACCTGCTCGTCGATGTTGAAGGTCGGCTCCAGGCGCATGCGCATGTTGCTGGAGCCGATGGTCTCGTCGTCGCAGATCTGGGTCAGCGAGTTGCAGCTGCGGAAGGCCTGCTTATCGCTGAGGCCGAGCCCCAGCTTGTGGAACAGGTCGGTGCGCAGGCGCAGGTAGCCGTGGATCTCGGTGAAGGCCAGGGTCTTCTTGTCCTTGGCGATGCCCCCGGGGCTGTCCAGCTTGGGCGGCGGCGGCAGACCCAGGTTGGCCACAGCCTCGGGCGGCGCCTCCTCGGCGGGGCCCTCAGGCTTCTCCTCCTCGTCGGTGGGCATGGTCTGGGGGTTGGGCATGCCGCCCGGCCCCATCTGCGCGCGCGCCGGCGAGCTCGTACCGACGAGCCCCAGTGCCACCAGTACACCGAGGGAAATCCTGCGGTCCTGCAAGGTCATCGCATCCCCTGAAGCAGTCCTGCCCAATAAGACGGAAACGAACGGAAGCACACGAAAGTGGCGGCACATTAGCAGCCGCCGCGCCCGAGGGTCAACGCGCTGGCGGCCGGGAAAGCTGATACCATCGAACGGTGATGGCTTATGTTCGAGACTCACGGAGGCGGGCCCCGGTTGCCCGCCTGGCGGTTGCGCTGGCACTCGGAAGCGCGATGGCTGCGGTCCTCCCCGGGTGTGGCGCCGATGACGAGCGCGCGCTGCTGCTGACGGTCTCCGCCGAGCGGCGGGCAGCGACCCTCGACATCCTGGTCAGACACGACGAGTCCAACACCGTCGTGCTCGACCGCAAGGACGAGCCGGTCGATTTCCAGAATCCGACCCGCGACATCTCCATCCCCGGCCAGGAGCTGCGCCTGGCACTGCGCTTCGCCAAGGACGGCACCTACACCGTCCACATCGTGGGCCGCACCCCGGGCCTGCTGTCGCAGGTCGCGACCCGTCGCTTCATGGTCAAGGGCACCGCCGAGCTGAGCCTGAAGCTGATCGCGCTGCGTGCCGGCGACGACGAGGACCTCGACACCTTCCCCAAGAACTGCGCCATGGTGGGCGATCCCAGCTGCGACTTCCTCGACTGCAACGACATGAACCCGGGCATCAACCCGGTGGCCGCCGAGGTGTGCGGCGACATGATGGATCAGGACTGCTCGGGCGCCGACCTGCCGTGCAAGGACGAGGATGGCGATGGGTCCCCGCTGGGCACCGACTGTGACGACAAGGATCCCAAGCGCTTCCCGGGTAACTCCGAGTATCCCAACGCTTGCAATGGGCGCGACCCGCGCTTCTGCGGCGACGGCATCGACCAGGACTGCGACGGGCGCGACCAGGAGTGCTTCGTCGACGGCGACTGTGATGGCCACAAGCCGACCTCGGCGGGCGGCGACGACTGCAACGACGCGGATCCCACCATCTATACCGGCGCCCTGGAGATCTGCGGCGACAACATCGACCAGAACTGCAGCGGCATGGCCGACGCCCCCAGCGAGTGCGAGCGCTGCGACGACGATGGTGACGACTTCCAGCGCATGGACGCCACCGCCGGCTGCGCCCCGATGGCGGGCAAGGTCGACTGTAACGACCATGATCGCGGCTTCAACCCCGACTCGACCATGGCCTGCGGCGGCATGGAAGGCGGCACGTCGATCGCCTGCAACGCGCTGCGCATGTGCGACGGCAAGGACAACGACTGCGATGGGATGATGGACGAGGGCTGCCAGGTCGTGACCTGTGACGCCGATCGTGACGGCTTCCAGAAGACCGGTGCCGGCTGCACCCCGGGCCTGGTCGACTGCGACGACACCAACCCCAACATCTTCCCGGGCGCGCCCGACAAGTGCGGCGACGCCGTGCTGCAAAACTGCACCGCCGACACCGCGTGCACCAGCGACGCCGACGGCGACAAGTACAACGCTGGCGCCGGGGGCGACTGCGACGACCGCGATCCCATGCGCTACCCGGGCGCGCTCGAGCGCTGCAACGGCGTCGACGACGACTGCGACATGCTGGTCGACGAGGGCAACCCCGACCTGGCAGGCGCGGCGCTGACCGCCAAGTGCACCGACGACAACGACGGCATCTGCGGCATGGCCCAGGGCGACTGTGTGTGCTCGCGCGTGGTGCCGCAGTCCCGGCGCGAGACCGACCTCGGCAGGCGCACCGCGTGCCCGGGCGAGAACCTGACCGTGCAGGTGTCGCCGCGCTGCTTCGGCGCCGGTCAGCCGCGCGCCAAGGAGACCTGCGACGACGTCGACGACGACTGCGATGGCTCGACCGCGGTGTCGGTGGCCGACGCGCCAACCAAGCTGGAGGAGTTCGGAGCACGCTGCCTGCGCGCGGGCCTGATGACGCCGTGCACCCCCGGCACGGTGTCGGGCTGCATGCCCGGCGCGTCGTTCCCGTACACGGCGTCCGCGGCCAACCCGCGCTTCGTGTGCGCCGGAGTGACGGTGCTGCCCACCACCGACATCTGCAACGGCATCGACGACGACTGCGACGGCGTGCCGGCAGCGGGTGACACCGACACCGACCTCGATCGCTACCTGGCCTGCAGCGGCTGCCCCGGCAGCGGCCTGGGCGGCAACCTGCTGGGCTGCGGCGACTGCCAGCCCATGAACGGCAACGTGCATCCCAACCACGCCGAGCAGTGCAACGGCGTCGACGACGACTGCAACACCGGGACGATCGACGGCGCCACCCAGTGCGGCGCGGCGACCCCGAACTGCTGCGTCGGCGATCAGCAGTGCTACGACTTCATGAACGACCGCATGCACTGCGGCGGCTGCGCGGCGGGCAACGTGTGCAGCGCGACCCAGGCCGACCGCTGCACCGGCGGCAACTGCGCTTGCGGCGCCTCGGGACCGTGCGCGGCCGGCCAGCGCTGCTCGGGCGGCATGTGTATCTGCGACGCGACGTCCTGCACCACGGGCTGCTGCCAGGGCAACGTGTGTCAGGTGCCGGGCACCTCGCAGGGGACGTGCGGTCCGCTGGGCGGCATGTGCAACTCCTGTGTGACTGGGCAGCGCTGCTTCAACCGGGCCTGCGTGTGCGACTCGACCTCGTGCCCGAACGGCTGCTGCAACGCATCTGGTCAGTGCATCGCGTACGGCAGCCAGAACAACACCACCTGCGGCGCTGGCGGCGCGGCCTGCGCACCCTGTGCTACCGCGATGGGACGCAGCTGCAACACCACCAACGGGCTGTGCCAGTGCGGCAGCGCGCTGTGTGGAGCAGGTTGCTGCATGAACAACACTTGCCAGACCAGCAATGACACTACTTGCGGCCTCAACGGCGTCATGTGCGTCGGTTGCGGTGCCGGCCGTCGCTGCGACGCGGGGCAGTGTGTGTGTGACGCTACCTCCTGCCCCAACGGTTGCTGCACGGCTGGCGGCGTGTGCGTTGGATACGCCTCACAGCTGCCAACCCAGTGCGGCACCGGAGGAGCATTGTGCGCTCCCTGTGGCGCAGGCCGCGGATGCAGCAACGCTGGTGTCTGCTTCTGCGATACCACGACGGGATGCCCAGGCTGCTGCGATGGCACCGGCGCCTGCTTGATGGGAAACAGCCGCGGCGCTTGCGGGCAGGGCGGCGCGGCCTGCGATACCTGTGAGAACCCAGGCCAGATCTGCGCTGGCAACCCCCGCATCTGCACCTGCAACACCGCGGGGTGCACAGGCTGTTGTGCAGGCACCGAGTGCATCACGGCACGGACAGGCGCCCAGTGCGCTCCTGCGGGCATGGCCTGTACCAACTGCGGCGCTGGCGCCAACTCGTGCAGCGCGGTTGGCGTCTGCCAGTGCACCACCAACATGCCCACCATGGCTGCCTGCACTGCCGGGACGCCGACCTGCGGGAACGGCGGCTGCGAATAGAGAGCGGCGTCGCGCCTACTGGAGTCTACTGCTCCACGCAGTATACGGCGCGCGATAACCCGCCACACCCGGGTGCACCGCAGGCGTACCACCACGAACTCGAGTTTGCGCACCCGATCGTGACGACCCCGCCCGCGGCGGGGTCAGTCCAGTTGTTGCAGGTGTTCGCGGCGGTCGGGACGGTCGACGGCGGCCCAGCCCCCGTCCACATGCCGTAGGGTGATCGGTAGGTGCCGTCGCCCAGTTGCCAGACGCCACTCTGAAGATCGCCGCCAGACGCGAACTGAGCTCCTGTGCCAACGACCTGGCCATCCGGACGCACGTAGGTCGTGCCTGCGGTGAAGAAGCTCGCGAGCGTGGCGAGCGGAGTCGTCGTGGGCAGCGCAGCGCGATACGTGCCGGTCGCGCCTGGTCGCTCGTTCATACAGATCGTGGTCGCCACCCCCGCTCCTTGTCCGACGGTGAGGAGCGCATTCGAAACGAAGACCTTCTTCCCCGGCGTGGGCGTGTTGGTGAGGGGTGCCGTACTTGTTCTCATCATGCAATAGATCCTCCCCGAAGCGTCGCAGCCTCCGGTGCCGCCCACCTGGGTCCAGTCGCCTGGGCCCGAGTGTGCCTCGCCCTGGCGCGTGCGGCTCGTAGACACATTCGATGTCCAGCTGGCGCACGTCTCACCCGCGTTGACGGAACCGTCCGGATTCGTACCGGTCCAGACCCCCCCCTCTTGCGCCTGGCGACTGAGCAAGCGCCCGTTCTCGTCGATTGCGATGGGGTTGAGCACCGCTCCGTTCGTGAGAAGCGACGCAAGATCGTCCGCGAACGGTCTCCCGTCCGGGCGGACGAACCCGCGCGCTGCGCCCACGCGGGAGGCCGCACTCTGGGTCTCGCTGGACATCCAGGCAACATAGCCGTTGCCGCCAGCGTTG
The DNA here is from genome assembly GCA_020853705.1 of Deltaproteobacteria bacterium. Lineage (GTDB taxonomy): Bacteria > Myxococcota_A > Polyangia > Haliangiales > JADYYK01 > JADYYK01. Next base: position 39,853 of record JADYYK010000043.1, on the reverse strand, counting down.
TTGAGACCCGCCGCGGTCGCGAGGAGGTTACATTGCGCGTCGTAGGCAGTCAGGCCGCCGAGATTCGCAGGAAAGTCCATCGACGACACAAACACAATGTTGTTCTGAAGCGCAGCGAATGTGGCCACCGCGCTCTTGGCTCGATCAAGGACCAGCGGACAGACACGGTTGCTTCCCACGCAGTCACCAGTCCAGGAAGGGAAGTACGAGCCGCTGGTCGACTTCGCCGCCAGGCTCACCGAGGTGCCGGCGACGAACGAAGCCATGCAGGTGCCCGTCTGACAGCTCAGTCCTGCGGGAGTGCTCGTGACCGTGCCCGCGCCGCTTCCCGCCATCGTCACCGTGAGCACGAAGGTCCGCACGGTGAAGTCTGCGCGGACGGAGCGGGTCCCGTTCATGGTCACCAGGCACGTAGTCGCCGTCGGATTGGAGTCGCAACCAGTCCAGCTGGTGATGTCCGAGTTCGCCCCGGGAACAGCACTCAGCGTGACCTGGCTGGTCTGGAAGCTGGCCGAGCATACGGCGCCGCAGTTGATCCCCAGCGGGCTCGAGACCACGGAGCCCGAGCCCGTCCCCCCAGTGGAGACCGTGAGCGTCGCAGCACCAATCCCCTCCAGGCTCGTCGCGCTCGCCCCCGCCGGACTCGCCATGAAGGTCAACGACGCGACCTTGGCACCGGCAACGGTTGGCCGAAACCGCACACCGGCCATACAGCTGCCACCAGCCCCGAGCGTCTGGCCGCTACACGTGTCGGGCTGGGTCAGCTGGAACTCCGGTGCTGCACTTCCACTGAAGGTGCCGGTGAGGCTGCTCAGCGTCGTGCCGCCGGTGTTCATCAGCGAGATCGACATGGTCGCCTCCTGGCCCACCTGGACTACCCCGAGGTTCAAGGTGCCGGGGCTACCACGAAGTGCTCCCTGATCGATGCCGTTGCCCTGCAACGGGAGGGTTGCCACGGTGGTCGTTCCGATCATCACGGACAGCGTCGAGGTCTTGGCGCCAGCCACAGCAGGCGACAGGACCAGCCCGAACGCACAGCCAGCACCAACAAGAAGGGTGGCGCCCTCGCAGTCATTGGTCACACCGATGGCAAACTCGTTCCGGTTCGTGCCCTCGATGGCGAGGTGCAACGGTCCCCCGGGCGCAGAACCAACGTTTGACAGGTTAACGAGCAAATGTGGGCTCGCCGACCCAACCAGGACTGTGCCGAAATCGGCAACGGTCCGATCCAGCTGGGCGGCGAACGCGGCACCTCCGTCCCCTCCGTCGGTACCGGCATCGAGCCCACCGTCCGAGCCTCCGAAGGGCGACGGGATGCACCTGAAGCGCTCACCGAAGTCGCCGTTGATGTCGCAGTAGGGCGCCTCGGTGAGAGGGCAAGGGTCAGCAGCATTGCACTTGTAGGGGTTGCGCCGAGTACATCCTGGTCCAACCGCCAACAACAAGACGAAGAGAGGGATGAGGAACGCGGAGCGCGGAGCGCCGAGCGCGGAGAACATGGCCAACCTCCTGAAGAGTCCATCCCTGCTATCGACCGCAGACCGAAGGTGTTGCGCCAACTCAGCACACTCGTAGCACACTCGAGTTTCCCAAGAGCACACTCGATCCCGTCGTTCACGCAAGCCCGTGGAATAATTGGCGAGAATACAGGTGCGATGTCGTGCCCTCAAAGGGTAAAATGGGGGGTACGCCTTAGGAGTCACTTATATGCGTATCGCTTTTGTGCTGGCTTTTGTGGTGCTGGGGGTGGCGAGCGGGTGTGATGAGCAGTCGGGGATCCTGTTCAGGATCCAGGACTCGGAGTCGCAGCCGCCGCCGGATGACATGGACCGGCTGCAGTTCTTCGCGGCCTACGTGGACGGCGCCGGGATGACGCAGGACATCCGGGTGCCGCTGACGATCGCCACGGTGAGCGGGCGCGACCTGGCCAAGGATCCATACGATCTGCTGGTCACCGAGGACGATCACGCGGGGCCGCGACGGCAGGTCAGCGTGGCGGTGGTCGGCTATCGCGGCGACACCGCGGTGGCCTTCGGCATCGTGGGCGCACCGCAGGTCTTCATCGACGGCAAGGTGCTGATGGTGCGCGTCGACCTGGCCGGCTTCGCGGGCGGCCAGCCGCCGTACACCATGACGCAGAACGACTGCCTCATCGTCGGCGACGTCACCTTCGCGGCCGCCAACGATCGCGACTGTGACGGCTACCTGGTCAACGTCGACTGCAACGACCTCGACGAGGACATCCACCCCGATGCCGGCGAGGTCTGCGCCAACAACATCGACGACGACTGCGACGGCATGAAGGACGAGGAGACCGACGCCGACGGCGACGGCCAGACCAACTGTGGCGGCGACTGCGACGACGGCAACAAGCTGGTCTTCGAGGGCGCCACCGAGATCTGCGACAGCATCGACAACAACTGCGACAACAAGTGCGACGACGGCTTCGACAAGGACGGTGATCGCCACACCACCTGCGGCAGCAAGCTCAACGCCGACGCCACCTGCTCCACCGAGATGCCGCAGCCGGCGCTGGTCGACTGCAACGACGACAACAACCACATCTTCGGCGGCAACACCGAGGTCTGCGACGGCCTCGACAACGACTGCGACACCAAGTGCGACGACGGCTTCGACGCCGACAACGACACCTACGTGTCGTGCGGCTTCGACACCGCGGCGTGTGACGGCGTGTCGCGCCCCGGCCTGCGCGACTGCAACGACGGCGACCGCGCCATCAACCCGGGCGCGCGCGAGCTGTGCAACGGCAAGGACGACAACTGCGACGGCAAGCCCTACCCCGCCAACGAGACCTGCTACGGCATCAACAACGGCATGTGCGGCCAGGGCAACCGAACCTGCGACGACGCGCCCGGCGGCGCCGGCTACGGCATGTGCAACGTCGAGGCGGGTAGCGGCGGCGTCCTGCCCCCGATGCTGGTGTGCGACGCCTACAGCGCGTGCGCCTCGAACCCCGAGCCGCTGATGTGCACCGACGGGCGCCTGGCCATGAACGCCAACGTGCGCGTGGTGCGCTGCCAGGTCGACTACACGGTGGTGGCCGCCACCGGGGCCACGCTGTGCCCGTCGCAGAAGGATCCGTTCAACGGGCCGGCGGCGGCCAACACGTGCATGTGGGACGTGGTCGGCGGCCAGATGCAGGGGCCGTATCGGGTCGGCTATGCGGCCACCGGCGGCCAGGTGCTGCAGACCAGCGCCGAGTGCCCGACCACCTTCCAGGTCGCCAGCTTCACGCCGGCGGGCACCGTGACCGCGCTGCCGAGCCGCCGCCTGTTCCTCAGCCTCAGCGTGGATGCGACGGCGAGCACCCTGTACTCGGTCGAGCTCATCCCCAACCTGGTCACCACCTGCACCGCGGACGGCATGCGCTGCTCGGGCGCCAACCCGTAAAAGTCGCGCCCGCCCGGCGGCGGCGCTAGTTTTTGCGGATGCTGGCACGCACGGTCGGACAGCTCCTCCACATCGGCTTCGCAGGCAAGCAGGCGCCCCCGGAGGTGCTGCAGCGGGTGCGCCGTGGCGAGGTCGGCGCCACCATCCTGTTCGGGCGCAACATCGAGTCGGTCGAGCAGGTCGCCGCGCTGAACGCCGAGCTGGCGGCGGCGGCGCCGGCCGACGCGCCGCTGGTGCTGGCGCTGGATCAGGAGGGCGGCCGGGTGCAGCGCATCAAGGCGCCCGCGGTGGTGTGGCCGCCGATGGCGGCGCTGGGCCGGCTGCCGGCGGGCGACGGCGAGCGCACCGCGCGCGAGGTCGGGCGCGTGCTGGGGCGCGAGCTGGCGGTGCTGGGCTTCAACATGGACTATGCGCCGGTGCTGGACGTGGCGACCAATCCGAAAAACCCGATCATCGGCGACCGCGCGCTGGCGACCACGCCAGAGCGGGTGACCGCGCTGGGCATCGAGCTGGCGCGGGGCCTGCTGGATGCCGGCGTGCTGCCCTGCGGCAAGCACTACCCGGGGCACGGCGACACTCACGTCGATTCGCACCACGCGCTGCCGGTGGTCGAGCACGCGCGCGAGCGCATCGAGGCCATCGAGCTGGCTCCGTTCGCGGCGGCGGCGCGCGCCGGCGTGCTGCCCATCATGATGACCGCGCACGTGGTGTTCGAGGCGCTCGACCCGGGCGTGCCGGCGACGCTGTCGGCGCCCACGCTGGCGCTGCTGCGCGGCATGGGCTTCGACGGGGTGATCGCGTCCGACGACCTCGAGATGAAGGCCATCGCGGGGCGCATGGGCGCCGGCGAGGCCGCGCTGGCCGCGCTGCGCGCCGGCTGCGACACCCTGCTCATCTGCGAGGACGTGCCGATGCAGCACCTGGTGCTGGAGACCCTGGTGCGCGCAGCCGAAGGCGATGGCGCGCTGCGAGCACGCCTGGAGGACGCCGCGCGGCGAGTGGCGCGCATGAAGGCCGCGCTGCCGCGCCTGACCCGGGTGGCGCCCGCGGACGTGCGCAAGTACCTCGGCCACGCCGACGGCATCGCCCTGGCCGACCGGCTGCGCGCCGCGCTGGGTTGAAACGACGCTGAAGCGGGGCCGCATCCCGCAGCACGATCCAAAGCCTCACCCCGATCTCCTCGTATTTCCGGTACGTTGCGTGCGAATTGCGAACGCACTGCGCTTCCTCGCGAAACAACTCGCACGGCCTGCCGATGACCGCTGGGAACCCCAACAGAGGTCACCATGCGCGAGCGGAGCGACGAGGTGTTCGGCAGCCCCCAGCGGGGCCGAGCGAACGAGAGTGGCAGGACGTTGCCGGCAGGGACGGGACCGGTCGTGCTGCCCGAGGGACCTGGCGCGAGCACGGCGTCGCCCTACACCCAGGCACAGGGCGAGTACCTCAGCTTCGGAGCCGACTTCGGCGCGGGCGACCTGGCCCGCGCTCCGGGAGGGAGGTAGCCGTGGCTGGCAAGAGCACGCTGGCGGAGCGGCTCCGGCCACGGTCACAGGACGGCGCTGGCGAGTCCTCCGCTCACGATGACCACGGCGGCGCCCCGGGCAGGCGCTCGCTGACGCAGGGCATGGCGTACCAGCCGCGACTTCAGCGCAGAGAGACCGGCGCGGCGACGCCAGCCGGAACCAGTCCGCATGAGGTGGCTGCGGCCGGCGTGAACGGTCCCGCTTCACAGTTCCCGCACGCGGGTGCGCTCGGCGCCTCGTACGGGCGGGCCATCACCGCGCAGGCGCACTTCGGCGCCGAACCCAGGGCCGCATGCGAGGCGCTCGGCGCCGAGGCGTTCGCGATCGGGGACCACGTCGCGTTCGCGTCGGAGAGCCCGAGCCTCGAGCTCGCGGGACACGAGGCCGCGCACACGCTGCAGCAGGCCGGCGGCGTGCAACTCGCCGGTGGCGTCGGCCAGGTTGGCGACCAGCACGAGCAGGCGGCTGACCACGCAGCGAGCCTCGCGGCACGCGGCGAGTCGGCGGCCCATCTATTTGCGGCACCTGGCACGCCGTCGGCGTCGGCCGTCGTGCAGAAGAAGAGCGCGGGCGCCGCGGCGGGCGGGCCCACCCTGCAGCTCGAGGAGTCGCACTACTTCGAGAGCACCGGGGTCGGCCGCGAAGCCGTGGCGTTCCTGCCGCTGACCAACACTGGAGCGACCGACCTTCACATCACGGCCGTCCTCGGCGATGAAGGCCATACGGGTGACTTCGCGCTCGATGCTTCGCTGCCCTTGCGCGTGAGCCCGGGCGCGACCAAATCCCTGCGCGGAAGGTTCAAGCCGACCGCGCCCGGGAAGCGGCGCGCTTCGTTCATGATCCAGTCTGACGATCCGAAGTTCAGGGTCCGGTCGATCTCGCTGCAGGGTTTCGCGACTCCCAGCACGGCGGCTCCGGCGGGCCCGACGGCGACGGCGCGGCAGACCGGGGCGCTGCTGCCCGACGTGATCGACACCCCAAGGAAGGCGCGCACGCCGCAGCAAGCGAGCGATCTCGTGAACGGCGCCTTGCTCCTGCTGCCCAAGGTCGACTACCTTCGCGCGCTGCAGCCATCGCCACCCAGGGAGCAACCGGCCATGGGGGGAGTCCCGTCAATCCTTGTCGGGGAGGACGGCACCATGCAGGATCCTGTCAACCCGGCGGTCGCGACATCCCCCGGCAGTCGAAGCAGCCTGGGCGCACACCGCGCCTACCAGGACAGCTACGGCGCGCTGAGCAGCCTGAAGGAGCACAACAAGCTCCTCCGTGAGATCACCGGCGGCAAGGTGGTCGGCGAAGGCCGGCTGTCCCAACGGGAACGCAACGCGGTGGAGACCGCGCAGGGCAAGGAATCCGACTCTGCGGCCGACCTGGGCCGGGCCCGAGGTGACGTGCAGCTGACGGAGAACAGGATGCAGGCGCTCGCCATGGAGATCGCAGCGGCCACCAAGCAGGCGGAGGGCGCGCACAAGATGTTCGAGGCCATCGAGTACAGGATCCGCGTTGAGGATCTGGAGAAGACGAGCCGCCAGACGGGCAAGAAGATCGAGAAGCTCAAAGCCGCGCAGGCGAGCAAGCTTGCGCGCGTGAAGGGCATCCTGGCCTACACGGGCAAGGCGCTCAAGTTCGCGAGCAAGATCACGAGCAAGCCCCTCGAGGCGCTGGGAGAGATCGTGGAAGGGTTCGGGGCCGCGTATGGCGCTGGCGGAGGCGACAGTACGGAGGTCGGTCACTTGAAGGCGGAGCTGGCTGCGCTGACGCAAGAGATCGAGGCCGGGCGGGACAGCGCGCTCCAGTCCGACCTGGAATGGGCACGCCTGAACTTCGAGGCCGGCACTCTGATCGTGGCGGCCAAGATCGCCCTGTTGCAGGGCGAGACGGAGTCACGCAAGGACCAGTATGGGCAGCTCGGGCAGCGAGCCGGTGCCGCTGTGGCGCCACGGCTCGGAAGCAACAACCGGGTCGGAGTGCGGGTCAGGTTGATCCCGTACCTCGAAGCCGTCCTGTCGGCGACCGCCCAGGTGGACTCGGCTCGACTGCGCTCCAATGATGACCCGGCGCAGATCAGCGACCCAGCCGATGCCTTCTATGCACGATGGATGCTCGCCACGCTACCGGGCATCGCGGACGCGGTGGACGCCCTACGCCATCACTGCGAGGCCGAGCTGGGCGCAGGCCGCGCCCTGATGGAACTCCTGGACCCTGCGCCATGAGAGCCGTGGCCCTGAGCTGCTTCCTGGCCGCCGCGACAGCCTGCTCACGCTCGGCGCAGCGCTCGGCAGCTGACGCGGGCATGGGCCCGCGATTGAACTGTCCTCCCGGCGCACACATGGAGGGCAGTCTGCTGCCGCAAGAGGGCGGGTCCGCATGGTGCGTCATGCCGCGCCCCCCGGGCCTCCAGACACCATGGCCGTTCGGCCCGACCGTGCCGCACGGCCCCCATAGGAGCTACTGGCGCAACGGGAAACTGCAGGAAGACTCGGTCTTCGATTTCGGTCACAACGTCGGCTACAAGCGCTACTGGGAGAACGGCAATCCGTCGATCCAGTGGGACTATGAGGGCCGTGTGGTCGTGCGATGGCGCAGCTGGTTCGAGGACGGCGCTCTCCAGCATGACGCGTGGCTTCGAAGAGATGGTCTCCCGGTTGGCACGGAGAGGATCTGGACGGACGACCCCGAGCGCAAGGCCATCGTCAAGTGCTGGGTCGATGGGCGCCCGATCTGGACCCGGCCAGCCTCCGAGGCCGGGCCGTGCGCGGGAGACAAGGCGGACGGCGGTCCTTGAGGAAGCAAGCCCCGAGGTGACTCAGCGCTCCCACCAGCGGGCGAGTTCGAGTTCGATGGCGGCGAAGGGCTCGGCGCGGATGCGGGTGGGGGCGTCTTCGCCGAAGGTCGCGACCAGGCCGTAGTGGTCGGCCTCCAGGCGGTAGACCTCCAGAGACTGCGCCATGGGATCGACCAGCCAGAGGTGGCTGACGCCTTCGCGGGCGTAGATTGGGAGCTTGCGGGTGCGATCGAACCTGGCGGTCGCTGGCGAGATCACCTCGCAGGCCCAGTCGGGCGCCAGCTCGAAGGCGGCGCCCGCGGGTAGCGCGGGCAGGCGCTCGCGGCGCCAGCCACCGAGGTCAGGGACCAGGACGTCCCCGCCGAGGTGCAGCTCCGGCTCGTCGATGATCCACCAGCCGCCTGGTCCGCCGCTGCCGGTCGGTCGGTGGAAGGGGTCCCAGAGCTGCCCACCGATGGCGGAGCTCGCGGTCGCGTGCGGCGGCGCCGGGCGGGGGGTCACGAAGAGCTCGCCGCCGAGGAGCTCACCGACGACCGTGTCAGGGAGCGCCTCGAGGTCACGCTGCGTCGCTCGCTTCCGTGCGCGCTCGGCCGCCATCGAGTCCAGTCTACTCCAAGCTGCGGACGGGGCTACCCGAGGGCCTGTGGGCGGGCATCCGGGACGCTCGGCGCTGCTCAGCCGAGGGCAGCCCCAGTGCCCCGCTTCCAGCGGGCGAACTCGGGCAGGGGCCAGCGGGCGACCTCGTGCAGCATGGTGATCTCGGTCTTCACGTTGACGATGCCGGTCTTGGCCGAGGCCTCGCCGCCGGAGAACATGGTGGCGACGATCTCCGAGCCGGATGACTTGAACTGGATGCCGATGTGCTCGAAGGCGCCGGAGGCCAGGGCCACAGTCTCGATGGCGTTGCGGGCGGTGGCGCCAAACAGGGCGCCGACCACGGGGCCGGTGTCGGCCTGGCCGTCGAGGCCGGACGCGGCCAGCTTGCCGGCGAAGGTCTCCTTGGCCATCGCGAAGGCACCGATCAGCACGGCGAAGATGTCGCCTTGCCCGTGGGTGTCGACCTCCAGGGTCAGGCCGAGGTTGAGCTCACCAGGGCCGTCGACGGGGAGGAAGGTGTCGGCGCTGAGCTTGACGGTGACCGCGAGGACGGTGAGAGAGAAGGCCATGTGCGCGGTCACGCCGACCTCGGTCTCGGTCTCGAGCTCGCCGTCGCCGACCTTGGTCGAGGTGGTGCGCTCCTCGACGCCGAAGCCCCGCGAGCCGCTGATCTGGAAGCCGTCGTGCTTCTCGCCGAAGCTGGCCTCGGCCTCGATGCCGACCTCGTGGCTGCTCTCGACGTGGTCGCCGACGTCCATGTTGGCGAGCACCAGCTTCTGGAAGCCGCGGCCGAAGATCAGGTTGGCGATGGCCTCGCCGGCGACCAGGGTGGCGATCCCCACGGCGCTGGGGTGGAACACGACCTCGGCCAGCTGGCGCCACTTGTGCGGGTCGGTGAAGCTGGCGGGCGTCCACTGGCGCGCGCGCAGCCAGACGTCCATGTACAGGCCAATCTCCTCGACGCAGGTCTCGGGGGAGCGGCCGGCCAGGTCGAGGCCCTTCTTCTCGAACACGCCCAGCTCGGCCTTGGCGCCCTCGGTCTCCTCGCCGAGGCCGAACGCGGTGTGCGACTCGCCGGCCAGCTTGAAGCCGCCGTCGGCCTCGTGCGCGATCTCGGCCTCCAGCTTCAGCTTGGCGTAGAGGCCCTCGACGCAGACCGAGGCCTCGAGCTCGAGCTTGATGGCGTCGCCCGGCTGCGGGGCGGCCGAGCGCATGTAGCCGGCCAGCAGGACCTCGACGGCCTTCATGCTGCTGAACACGCCGAGGTTGACCAGGCTGCGGCTGACCGCGGCGCCGCCATGGCCGACGGCGTCGTCGAGGTCGGTGGCCGCACCGGCGCTGTTGCGAACGTCGCCGTGGTGGCTGGGGTCGTGGCTGTCGGCCACGCCGCCGGCGCTGTGGCTGGTCTGGCCGCTGCGACGGTGCAGCTCGCCGCCGGCGCCGCTGCCGCCGATGCGGTGGCCGGCGCTGCCGTCGGCGCCCCTGCCACCGTGACACTGGACCTGGGTCGAGGCGTGCTGGCCGGCGCCGAAGGGGGCCAGCAGATCCGCCGCGGACTGGCCGGCGACCACCCGGTCGGCGACGGCGTCGGCGTGCTGCTCGTGGCGATCGCCGGGGACGCCGAGGCCGCCGTAGAGCTGGACGCCGGCGCGCTGCTGCACCACGTGGGCGGCCTCGTGGGCGGCGGTGTGCAGATCGGGGCTGGCGCCGAAGGCGACGTCGGAGCCGGTGGCGTAGGCGCTGGCGCCGAGGTCGGCGCAGGCGGCGGCGGCGGGGCCACCGATGTGGGCGCTGACGCCGGCGAGGTCATGGTCGGGGCCGAAGGCGGCCTGCAGCTCGGCCTGGTGGGGCAGCGGCCCGCCGGCGCCGGCGACGCCCTCGTGGGCGCGCTGCACCAGGCCGTCGGTCAGCGAGCGGCGGCCCGGGTCGCCGTGGTCGCCCGGGCTGCTGCTGGTCGAAGTCGCGCCTCCGTACTTGCCGGTCCGCTCTTGCATGGCCGTCTCCCAGTCCAATCCAGGATGAGAACAGTGCTCTCTAAGTGAACATTGTTCGCATCTGGCCACCCCGATCTCCCCTGCCCAGGGGAAGAAATCGCCGCGGGCGGCGTTACCGGGTCAGCGCAGCGAGCGCAGCGTGGCCTGGCCGAGCTCGGTGATCATGGCCTCCAGCGCGGACTTGCCGCGCGGGGTCCAGACCCCGTCGATCACCATCATGGCGAAGCCGTGCACGATGGACCAGGCCACCACCATGCTGGCCTCCAGGGTGGTGCTCTCGCGCTGGTAGGCCTTGCGCACCTCGGCCAGGGCGCCCAGCAGCAGCGTGCTGAGGCGGCGCGCCGGGGCCTCGGGGCGCGGGTCGTTGGCGCCGCCCTTGGGGCCGCTGGGGCCGTACATCAGGCGAAACAGGTTGGGGCGCGCGGCGGCGAACAGGATGTACTGGCGGCCCAGCTCGAACAGGCGGGTCTCGGGCTTGCGCGTGCCCTCGAGGCCGCGGGTGGCGGCGCGCACGCGGCGCTCCATCAGGTCGGCCAGCTGGCGGAAGCCGAGGTCGGCGACCGCGTGCAGCAGCTCGCCCTTGGAGGCGTAGTGCTTGTAGGCCGAGCTGACCGCGACCCCGCAGCGGGTGGCCGCCTCACGCAGGCTGAAGTCCTCGTGGCCGTGCTGCTCGACCAGCTCGAGCGACACCGCGGCCAGCGCGTTGGCGAGGTCGCCGTGGTGGTAGGTCTCACCATGGCCACGGCGATGGCCGCGGCCGGCGGGGCGACGGGCCATCAGCTGCCGTTGCCGACCAGGCAGGTCATCCAGGCCTCGCAGCTCCTGGCCAGCTCGGTGCGGCAGCGGATGCCGCGCTCGAGGTCGTCGGGCTTGGTGCGCTCGCACTCCTTGTTGCAGTCGACGTTGCTGCCGGCCAGCTTCTCGATGCAGGCGCGCGCCTCGGTGCACAGCGAGACGCAGTCGAGCTTGACGGCGACCGGGGCCCTGGCGGCGTCCAGGCCAGCGTCGACCGGTGCAGCGGCCACCGGGGCGGGCGCGCCGGCGTCGGCCTTGCCGGCGGGCTTGGCCGAGGCCGATGGGGTCGGCGACGGCTTGCTGCTGGTGATCGGGGTGTCGTCGCCGCCGATGGCCCAGGGCGGGTCGTTGATGGGGCGGGTGGCGATGCTGGCCTCGCGCGCGGCGATGGCGGCGGGGTCCTCCGCCTTGGTGCGGCTGCCGCACGAGAAGCCCAGCATGGTGGCCAACGACGCGAGGACCACGATGATGCTCCACGAACGCGCGCGCATGAGCTGACTCTACCCCCGCCTCGAGAGGAACGCTTCCAGACATAGCAGGCCGAGCAGGCCGGCCGCCATCCAGTGCCACCAGGGCTGGCGCCGGCTGGGCACCTCGCCGGCGGCGGCGCCGACGCCCGCCACGCGGGGCAGCGCGGCGTCGCCGGCGGCCAGCTTGGCGAGGTCGCTCTCGGCGGGGTCGATGTTGACCGCGAAGCTGAGGGTCGGGCGCGCACGCAGGGCGCCGGTCTGGCCGGCCACGGCGACGCGGTAGATCCCGGGCTCGACCGCGCCCGCGAAGGCGTAGCGGCGGCCGGTCAGGCGGCTGGCGTCGACGGTGATCTTCTTGCCCGAGGGGCGCACGATCTCCAGGCGCTGGTCGCCCTCGACCAGCTCCAGCTCGCGCACGCGGCCGACCACGCCGGGCGGCTCGGGCTCGCGCAGCGGGGCCCGCGCCAGGTAGCGGGCGCTCTGCTGCACCAGGGGCAGAAAGCCAGGGTGGATCGGCAGGTCGTTCCAGTCGCGATCCAGCGTCGAGGTGTAGAGCAGGATGCGGCCGGCGCCCAGCTTGCCCTCGACCAGCAGGGGCGCGCCCGAGGTCAGCTGCGCCAGCACGCGGCGCTCGTCGTCGTCGGCCTGCGGGGCCAGCAGGAAGAAGCGGTGGAAGCGGGCGGCGCGCAGCTCGGGGGCGCGCGGCGGGAAGACCGAGAACACCGGGTGGCGCGCGTCGAAGTGCAGGATGCGCTCGGCGCGCGAGTCGTCGTCGGGGCTGCTGGTTGTGCCGCTGCCGCTGCCAGCTCCGGCTCCGCCGACGGGGCCGGTCGAGCGTGCGCTGCGCAGCTCCTGCGGCAATAGACCAGCCATGGTCGCGGCGTAGGCGGCCTCGTCGACCTTGTCACCCATGGCGATGAACAGGCCGCCGCCGCGCTGCACGAAGGCGCCGAGCTCGGCGGCCTGGGTCGCAGGCAGCGCGGGCACGTTGGCCAGGAAGACCACGTCGTGATCGGCCAGGCGACGGCGCCCGAGATCGGGCGCGGCCGTGGTGGCCACCGCCAGCGCGCTGTCGGCGCGATCTCCGGGGCGCAGCGCGGTCTCCAGGTAGAACAGCTCGTCCTCGTGCTGCGCCGGGCGCGGGTCGCCGTCGACCAGCAGCACCTTGAGGTCCTTGCGCACCTCGACGCGCAGGTAGCGCTTGTTGTCGATGGCGAGGGCGTCGGGGCCGATCTCGAGCATGGCGTCGAACACGCCACCACTCGGGAACGTATAGGCAAACTTCTTGACACCCCGTCCATGTGCATCGACCTCGGCGAGGCCGCGCGCCACCGCGCTGCCCTCCACCCACAGGGTCACCGGCAGGCTGGCCACGCGGGTGTCGCCGAAGTTGGCGATGTCGGCGGTGATCTCGACGCCGCGCGCGCCCAGGCGCGGCTCCGGGCGCACCCGCGCGCCGACCAGCGCCAGGTTGGGCAGCTGGGCGCCGCCCGAGACGTCGATGACGTGCAGCTCGGGCGCGCCGGGGCCGTCGGGCCACGGGCGCTCGCCGACGCGCAGCGAGGCCGCGGTGCCGTCCGACAGCAGGTACACGCGACGCGCCTCGTTGGGGGCGCGGTCGAGGATGGCGGCGGCGCGGCGCAGCGCCGAGGTGAGATCGCCACGCCGGGTGGTCAGCGCGGCGGCGTCGATGGCGTCGGTCACGCGCAGCTGATCGCGCGTCAGCTGGTCGATGGGCGCGGCCGGTTCGCCGGGCACGACCTCGGCCCCCAGCACCAGCGCGACCTCGGCCTCGTGGCCGAGCTGCTGCACCAGCTCGCGCGCGCGCCGGCGCGCCTTGGTGAGCAGGGTCTCGCCACCACGGCGGTAGCCCATGGAGAAGCCGTTATCGAGCACGATGACGGCGGCCTGCGGGCCGGCCTCGACGCTGACGCCGTCGGCGCTGACGCGGCGGAACGGCCGCGCCAGCGTCAGCGCCACCGCGGCCACCGCCAGCGCGCGCGCCAGCAGGAGCAGCCACTGCCGCAGCTTGGCCTTGCGCGCGACCTCCTTCTTGACCCCGAGCAGGAAGTCGAAGGCCGCGAACGGGCGCCGCTCCGCCTTGCGCCGGCCGATGAGGTGGATCACCACCGGCACCGCGATGGCGCCGAGGCCGAGCAGGAACAGCGGCGCCAGGAAGTTCATCGCGTGGTGCCCGAGCGACGTCCGTGCGCGCGCGCGTCGAGCAGCTCGACCAGCGGGCGGTCGATGCTGACCGAGGTCGGCGCCAGCCGGTAGTCGACGCGGTGATCTTGCAGCGCGCGGCGGGTGCGCTCCAGGAACGCCTTCAGCTCGGCCAGGTAGGCCGCCCGCATCGTGCGCGGCTCGACCAGCAGCTTGCGCTCGTCCTCCAGGCTCTCGAACTGGGTCAGCCGCTCGAAGGGGAACTCGAGCTCGTCGTCGTCGAGCACGTGCAGCACCACGACGTCGTGGCCGCCCGCGCTCAGCCGCCCCAGGCGCTGCAGTGTGGCCTCGCCTGCCGGGTCCAGCAGATCCGACAGCAGCACCACCAGGCTGCGCCGCCGCGCCACCTTGAGCACATGGTCGAGCGCGAGGTCGAGGCTGGTCGCGCCCGCGGGTGACAGGCCCTCGAGCACGCCGAGCAGCGCCGGCAGGTGCGTGGTGCGCGCGCGCGGCGGCACGTACGCCGTCAGCGCCCCGGCCCCCGACGCCACCAGGCCCACGCGATCGCGCTGCTGGATGAGCAGATACGCCAGCGACGCCGCCAGCCGCGACGCGTACAGGAGCTTGCTCTCGCGCGCGCCGCCCGCGTAGCCCATCGACCCCGAGGTGTCGACCACCAGGTAGGCCGCCAGCTCGGTCTCGGTCTCGAAGCGCTTGACGTAGTACTTGTCGAAGCGCGCCAGCGCGCGCCAGTCGACGTGGCGCAGGTCGTCACCCGGCGAGTACTCCTTGTGCTCGGCGAACTCGACCGACGAGCCGTGGTGCGGCGAGCGATGCAGGCCGGCCAGCGCGCCGTGCACGACGTGGCGCGCGCGCAGCTTGCGCGTCGCGATCTGCGCCAGCACCACTGGATCCAGCAGCGCCCGCCGCCCGCTGTCGCTCACGGCAGCCTACCCCTTGACGGTCTCGCACAGCCGCGTGACCAGCTCGGCGGCGCGCACACCCTCGGCCTCGGCGCGGAAGTTCAGCACCAGGCGATGCTGCAAGGTCGGCTGCGCCAGCGCCCGCACGTCCTCGGTCGACACCGCGAAGCGCCCATCCAGGATCGCGCGCGCCTTGCCGGCCAGCACCAGGAACTGTGACGCCCGCGGACCGGCGCCGTAGGCGACCAGCTCCTTGACGAAGGCCGGCGCGTCCGGCGAGGTCGGGCGCGACGCCCGGGCCAGCGCGACCGCGTACTTGACCACGTGGTCGGCCACCGGGACGCGCAGCACCAGCTCCTGCAGCTTCATGATCTTCTCGGGCGACAGCACCCGGCGCAGGGTGTGCTTGTTCGGGCTGGTGTGCTGCTTGACGATCGCGATCTCCTCGTCCTCGGCGGGGTAGCCGACGTCGATCTGCATCATGAAGCGATCCAGCTGCGCCTCGGGCAGCGGGTAGGTGCCCTCTTGCTCGATGGGGTTCTGGGTCGCGAAGACCAGGAACGGCAGCGGCAGCGCGTAGGTGTTGCCGCCCGCGGTGACGCGGTACTCCTGCATGGCCTGCAGCAGCGCGGCCTGGGTCTTGGGCGGGGTGCGGTTGACCTCGTCGGCCAGCACCAGGTTGGCGAACACCGGGCCGGGGATGAAGCGGAAGGCGCGCCGCCCCGTCGAGTGGTCGTCCTCCAGCACGTCGGTGCCGGTGATGTCGGACGGCATCAGGTCGGGCGTGAACTGCACCCGGTTGAACGACAGGTTCAGCACCTCGGCCAGGGTCGAGATCAGCAGCGTCTTGGCCAGGCCAGGCACGCCCACGAACAGACAGTGGCCGCGCGCGAACAGCGCCACCAGCAGGGCGTCCACGACGTCGCGCTGGCCGACGATGCGCTTCTCGATCTCGCGCACGATCTCGCCACGCGCGACCGCGATCTCGCGCACCGACTCCAGCTCCGACTCGGCCTCGAGCTCCTCGGGCGGCTTGCTCACGATGGTCGGCGTGGGCGTCGCGACATCGGCGCCCACGGGCGACGTCGGCTCGTCAGGCAGCTCCGCCTCGACCTCACCCGCTCCCTCGACTGCCTTCAGCTGTTTGCTCATGTTCCGGGGAACCTCAGGGCTCCTGGCCGGCGGCCAGGCCCTTGCAAGCGCGTGCCTCGCGGGCAGCGCGCGGATCGTCAGTCGCGGCGAAGACCTCCGCGAGGCCACAGTGGACCGCGGGGTCGAAGGGGGAGATGCGCAGCGCGGCCTCCAGGTGCTCGCGCGCGGCGGCGTGCTGCCCGTCGGCCAGCAGCGCGGCGCCCACGGTGGCGTGCGGCCCGGCCAGCTCGTCGGTCAGGTCCAGCGCGGGGCCGGCGGCGGCCACGGCGTCCTTGGCGCGGCCCAGCTCCAGGTAGGTGCGCGCCAGCTTGGCCGACACGAAGGGATCGTCCTTGCCGGCGGGCACCTCGCGGGCGCGCTCGTACTCGACCGCGGCCGCGGCCAGCCGACCGCGCGCGCGCAGCAGGCCCCCGAGGCGCGCGTGGCGACGCACCTTGTCCTCCGAGATGCGCTTCAGATCGGCCTCGTCACCGCTGCCGGAGCGCTTCTTGCGCGCGTCGGTGAACTCCAGCTCGGTGGGCACCAGCCGAGGCTCCAGCACCAGGTCGCGCCCGCGCAGCCAGCGCCGCCACGACGCCTCCCAGGCCTCGAAGCTCTTGCCGGTGGCCTCGGCGATGGCGCGGTGGTCGCTCTTGCCGTCGCGCATGTGGGCCAGGATGGAGCGGATGCCGGCGTAGCCCTGGGTCTCGTGCAGGAACTGGATGGCGGTGTAGACCTCGGCGAAGGCGGTCGCGGCGGCCTCCTGGCTGGGTAGCTTGGCCATCGACGGGTGCATCTGCTCGAAGCTGATCAGGCGGTTCTTCTTCAGTGCCAGCGCCAGCAGGTGCTGCATGGTGCGCGACATCTTCAGCGCGGCGGGGTCCGACCGCCAGCGCTGCTCCTGGAACTTGGCCAGCCCCTCGTGCAGCCAGATCGGCACGGTGTCGCGCGACGCCCGCGTCACCACATAGTGGGTGTACTCGTGCGCCAGCGTGTCGAGCCACGGGTAGCCGCGCACCAGCGCGCGCGGCGTCACGATCATCACGCGGTTGTACTTGCACAGCGCGATGGTCCCCGAGGTCTCGATCTCCTTCATGGTCAGCGACGACACCTTGGCCAGGTGGCCGACCTCGGGATAGATCTCGACCAGCACCGGCCTCTGGGGGCGCTCGCCGAGATCTTCGCCGATGCGCTCCCAGGCGGCGTCCAGCGCCTCGAAGGCGTAGGGCACCAGCCAGGCGTCCTTGCCGGGCTGGAAGCGCACGATGAAGCGACCGCTGGGGCTCTTCTGCTCGGTGAAGCCCGCCACCGCGGCGGCCGTGCTCTGCGCCAGCGGCTGCAGCTCGCGGGCGTCAGGCGCGGCGCGGCCACCACCGCGGGCGGCGGCCAGCTCGGCCAGGCTGCCGGTGTAGTTGCCGTCGAGGAAGGCCAGGTGCGCGGCCAGCACGTGCGCCTCGGGCGTGTGCGCGTCGGCCTTGTCGAGGCCGGCGAGCTCGGCGCGCGCCTCCTCCAGACGCCACTCGCCGAGCAGCCGCATCACCTTGGTGTAGCTGCCCAGCGAGGTGCGCGCGGCCGCGCTGCCCGCCAGCGCTGCCAGCGCCAGCAGCGACGCCGCCGCCATCGCGAACCTGCGGCGAGCGGTCACTTCACCAGCTCCTCGTAGTAGCGCTTGACCTGCTCGCGGTAGGCGTCGGGCGCGGCCTGCTTCATGGCCTCCAGCAGATCCTTGCGGAAGGCCTCGGGCGGCTTGAAGTCGTCGGCGCCGGGGATGCGCACCGGCTCGTGATCCTGGCCGTCGCCGCTCTGGATGGCGCTGGGGCGCGACGCGCGCTGGGCGCTATTGCGCAGCTCGCCGAGGCGCCGCGCGGCGTCCTCGGCCTCGCGGCGCGCCTCGCCAGGGGCGCCGCCCTTCATGCGGCCTTCGGCGCGCTCCATCGAGGGCATGGCCTGACCGATGCCCTGCTCCAGGCGCTGGCCGAGGCCGCCGGGCAGCTCCTTGCCGCGCTTCTGCGCCTCGCGGGCCAGCTGCCTGGCGCGCTCGCCCAGCGCCTTCTCGCGACGCGCCAGCTCGTCGAGCGCGCGGCGCTGCGCCGGCCCCAGCAGCTGATCGCGCGACGGCATGGCGTCCATCAGCCCCTCGACCAGCTGCTCGGCCAGCGGCTCGGCGCGCTCGGCGTTGCGCAGCGCCTGCGGCGTGCCGGGCGCCCAGCCGCCGCCCTGCTCGAGATCGTCGCGCAGGTCAGCCGTGATGTCGCCCAGCGCGGCCTGCGCCTCGCGCGCCATGCGGGTGGCCTCGGCCAGATCCTGCTTCTTCAGCATCGCGCGGGTGTCGGCGATGCGCTTCTGCACGGTGTCGAGCTGCTCCTGCGAGAACGGCGTCAGGGCGCCCGGGTCGACCTTGCCGAGCTGCTTGTCCAGCTTGTCGAGGCGCTCGGTGGCCTCGCGAATCGCGGGCACCAGCTTGTCCTTGGCGACGTCGCGCGCGTTGGCGGCGGCGGCCTCGGCCAGCTTCTGGGCATCCTGGGCGATCTGGCGCTGGTCGGCCTCCAGGTCGGCCAGCTTCTCGAGCACGTCGCCCAGCGCCTGCTCCTCCTCGCTGAACTTGTCGGCGCGCAGGCTGGACAGGCCCTTCTCCATGCCCGACATCATCTTGTCGAGGTTCTCGCTGAGCTCGAGCATGCGCCGCGCGGCGTCCTTGATGTCACCCTGGGCCACGGCGTCGCGCAGCGCAGCCACCTTGTCCTGCGCGGCGTCGCCCTGGAAGGCGTCGGCGTTGAGGTACTCGTCGGCCAGCTCGGCCGGCATCTGCCCGCGCTGCGCCGCCAGCTGCCGGAGCATGGCCTCGAGCTCACCGAGCTCGCGCTCCAGCTCGGCGCGCACGCTGTCGGACCCGGTGCGCTCCAGCTCGGCGAGCAGCTTCTGCACGCGGTCACGCGCGCTGGCGATCTCGTCACCCAGCGCGAGCAGGTTCTCCATGCGCTGCCGCGCCAGCAGGTCGTCCAGCACGAGGACGTCCTTCTCGAACTCGGTGCCCGCGCGCGCCGACAGCGCCACCAGCGCCGGTGGCGCCGACGCCAGCTTGCCGCCGCGCCCGCGCTTGGCGGCGGCGTGGGCGCGCGCCAGCTCGGCGCCCTCGTCGTCGGCCAGCTTGCCCAGGCGCGAGCGCATGTCGCCGAGCTCCTTGCGCAGCTGCCGGGGCGCCAGGCGATCCTGCGCCAGATCGGCGTGCACGCGGGCGATCTGCGCGCTGACCGCCTCGCACTCGTGCTGTGCGGCCTGGGTCTCGCCGAGCTGGGTGTCGAGCTCCGCCGCGGCGACACGACCAGGCGCGCCGACGCCGCGCTCCAGCCGGTTGGCCAGCGCCTCGGTCAACGCGTCGTGCAGCGCCTGCTGGGCGGAGATGAGCTCCTCGTGACGCTCACGCGGGGACGACACCTTGAGATAGAAGGTGCGCGAGCTGCCCACGTTGGGGCCGCCGATGACGTCGTTGTCCTTGGCCTCCATGCGATACGCGATGCGCACGCCGGGGCGGACATCGAGATCGGCCAGGCTCCACTCGAAGCGCGCCTGCGCGCTGCGCGGCGGACGCCCGGCCACCCCGGCGTCGGGCTTGGGCGCCGGCAGCGGCAGCACCTTGCGCTGCTCGCGACCCTGGCCGCTGCGCACCACCAGCGCGATCTCGCCGAGGCCGTAGTCGTCATCGATCACATAGCCGAGCTCGATGACCCGGCGCGACTCCAGCTCCAGCTCGTCGGCGGGGGCGTACAGCTCCACGCGCGGGGCGCGGTCGACCTCGACGTCGATGCGGTGCGGGTGCGCCTCGACCAGCGACTCACGCATGCGCGAGGCGAGCACGAAGCGATAGCCGCTGCTGGTCTTGCCCACCGTGAAGCGCGCCTCGATGTACGCACCGGCGGCGGCGCCAACGTTCGCCGAGCCGTCGACCTGGGTCACGGTCGCGATGATGGCGCCGGGGTTGCCGTCGAACACCAGCTTGGCGCTGTCGATGCCGGGGCGCAGCGCCCGCGCGCGCACGGTGACCTCGGTGCCTGGTGGCGCCGTCAGATCCCCCGAAGAAGTGGGCAATTCGCGCGTCTCGCGGCCGGTGTGCGCGGGGTACACCAGGGTCAGCGCGATGTCGCCGAGGATGGGCTCCTCGACCGCGCGCGCGTTGAACGGGCGCGGCGCCGGCCCCTTGGTCAGCAGCGCGAAGCCCTGCGCGAAGCGCGCCGGCCACAGCAGCAGCGCGCCCGCGTACAGCCCCGCGACCGCCAGCAGCGCCAGCGTACGCCAGCGCGCCGGGGCGCGTGGCACCAGGCCGTCGGGCGGAACCTCGGCGACGCGCTTGGCGGTGTGCTCGAGGTGCGACAGCGCCAGCGTGCGCGACCAGTCCGGCGTGGCGGTCTTCTCCAGCGACTCACCCAGCTCGACCGCGGACAGCAGATCGCTCGCCAGCTCGGGGCGACGCGCGCCGACATAGCGGGCGATGACGACGTCGGGGCGCAGACGCCGACTCGGCAGCACCACCCACCACACCAGCGCGAGCGGCAGCCCCAGCCCGACCACCACGGCCACGCCGACGCGCAGCACCAGATCGCCGCGGCCCCCGGCGGCAAGCAGGATGGCCACCAGTGTCGCGAATGCAGTCAGTGCGAGCGCGAGGCTCACGCCACCCACCCAGGCACCACGCCTCAAGCGCGACCTGACGCCCCCCAAAAAACGCCTCAGGTCGGCGCTGACCGCTTTCAGATCGCGCATTTGGACCATCTCGGAGGATAGCCGCAGTGGGCCTGAGGTCAAGCGCTTCCCCGGAGGTCGTGGGGCGTCATGCGCGGGCCTTTGACTTGCATTCGAGAGCATGGTTGCGGCCCGTCCGGCCGCCGGGGAGGCAGTCCGAGATGGCCAGCGTCGCGAATGGCTTCGACATCGAGTCCGCACGGCTGAACGGATTGCCTGGGGATGCTGTTCCCAGCACCGGGCCGACGGGGACAGCGGACGGCGCCGGGCCGCACGCATGGCCTGCTATGTGGGCGCCACCGTACGCACCGTCGATGTCGACCCGCGCCGTGGCGACGCCATCCTCTCGTATGCCGTCGACCTGTCCGAGACCGGGGCGCTGATTCGCACCCTGCGCACGCTGCCTGCCGGGACCCGCGTCGAGCTGGCGCTGACGCCGCGCCTGGGCGCGCGCGACGCCCGCGTCATCACCACGCGCGGCGAGATCGTGCGCACCACGACGCCACGTGGGCGCGGCGAGACCCACGACCTCGGCGTGCGCTTCGATAACCCGCTGGCGCTGGCCACGCTGCTATCGTCCTCGCAGTAGGCATTCGCCAGAGCCAGTAGCCAGTAGCCAGTAGCCAGTAGTGCGATAGCGCGGGCGACGGTGTACGCTGGACCCGATGGAGTCTGGCGACATCGAGAAGCCCGCAGCGCCGGCCCCGCCGCCGGCGACGGATCCGCTCATCGGCACCATCATCGGGGATCGCTACCGGGTGGTTCGCCTGCTCGGGCGCGGGGGCATGGCGGCGGTCTATCGCGGCGAGCACGAGCTGCTCAAGAAGCCGGTCGCCATCAAGGTCATCCTGCCCTCGCTGGGCGACGACCCCGACATGGCGCGCCGCTTCGAGCGCGAGGCCACGCTGGCGGCCAAGCTCGATCACCCGAACTGCGTCGCGGTCACCGATTTCGGCCGCACCAGCAGCGGGCGCTTCTTCCTCGTCATGGAGTACCTCGAGGGCATCGCGCTGGCCGACCTGCTGTTCGAGCAGCGCCGCGTCAGCAGCGAGCGCGCGCTCGACTACACGCGCCAGATCCTGCGCGGCCTCGGGCGCGCGCACGAGTTGGGCATCCTGCATCGCGATCTCAAGGCGTCGAACATCATGCTGATCAAGCGCCCGGGGCCTGGCGGGCGCGAGGTCGCCAAGATCATCGACTTCGGGATCGCGCGTCTGGTCGGCGACACCGCGACCACGCAGGGCTTCAAGACCGAGGCGGGGATCGTGTTCGGCACCGCGGACTATCTGGCGCCCGAGCGGCTGACCGCGGCGCCCGACATCGACGGCCGCTGCGACCTCTACAGCGTGGGCGTCATGCTGTACGAGATGCTGTGCGGCGAGCGCCCCTTCCACGCCGAAGATCCCATGGAGATCGTGCAGCGCACCTTGAAGGAGCTGCCGATGCCTCCGCGCGACAAGGCGCCCGATGCGGGGATCTCGCCCGCGCTGGAGCGGGTGGTGCTGCGCGCGCTGGAGAAGGATCCGCGTCGGCGCTACGCCGACGCCAGGGCCATGCTGGAGGCGCTCGACGGCATCAGCGTGGTGCAGGCCAGCAGCGAGGCCCAAGGTGCCCGGGCGCCGGCGGCTGGTGGCGCGGACGCCGCGGGTGCCGGGGGCGACGCGCCGGTGCTGAGCTTGCCGTTCGATAGCGCGCCGCCCAGCGCGGGCGGGGCCGCGCCGCCGACCACGGCGTCATCGGCGCGCGCCATCGCGGCGGTGCGGGCACGCTCCGAGCCACGGCCCCAGCTGCCCACGGTGGCGCGGCGCCGGATCTCGCGCATGGCGTGGGGCTGGCTGATCGCGGTGCCGGTGCTGCTGACGACCATCGCGATCCTGGTCGCGACCCGCGGCGGCGGCGAGCACCCCAGGGTGCAGGCGCGGCCGACCCGCTCGGCGCCCGATCTGGCCGGGCTGGCGGCGCGTGCGGCCACGGGCGAGACCATGGCCGAGCGCGACGCGGCCTATCAGCAGCTGGTCGCCCTGGGCTATCGTGATCGAGTCGACTTCGTGGCCAAGCTGTCGCGTGACCTGCTGCAGGCGCCGACCTGCGAGGCGCGACGCGAGCGGGTGCAGGCGCTGGCCGCGCTCAACGATCAGGCGGCCATCCCGGCGCTGCGCAAGGCGACCCAGGCGCCCGACAATGCGTGCCTGATTTCGGCCGCCGAGGCCGCAATTGCGAGCCTCTCCGCGAGGACGCCAGCGGGTCGCGCGGAGGGCACCGCGAAGCCGCCCGCAAGATCTCCCAGGCCGGGAGGTGCGGCAAATAAGCCTGTGAAATCTAACGCCGACCGGTTTTAGTCCTTTGCAAGCCGAGCTGAATCGTACATCATAGGTGTGATTTCTCGGGGGCGCGGCACTGGACTCCGAGGAACCTTGGTTCGAGCTGATTCTGTATAACGATTGGACCGTGCATCGCCTTGGGTTGCTCCCCCCCAGCGACCGAGAGGTGGTGACACGGTCCATTTTTTTTTTCTTCGTCCGGAGGCCCGACCGGTTAATCTCGGGCCAGTCGGCCGGGTCTGAAGGCCCTGAGATCCGTCTTGAATAAGCCCAACCAGCCCTCGTCAGACCCGGCACCTTCAGAGCAGAAGGCCGGATCGGAGCGGGACCGCAATGAGGACTGGGGCCTGGTCGAGCGCAGCCAGCGAGGTGATCAGTCGGCCTTCGCCGAGCTGGTCCGGCGCTACCAGCGCAAGGCCTACTCGCTGGCTTTCGGCATGGTGCACAACGCCGACGACGCCCGCGACGTGGTCCAGGACGCCTTCGTCAAGGTCCACCGGCACCTGCCCAACTTCAAGGGCGACTCCAGCTTCTACACCTGGTTCTACCGCATCGTGGTCAACGTCGGCATCGATCACGTGCGCAAGCACGGGCGCAACCAGGCGGTCGACTATGACGACACCGTGGCCCACGACGCCGACGGGCCTGGCGATGGCGAGCTGTTGCCATCCACGCTGGGCGTCAATCCGGCCACCGCGCTGGGCCGCCGCGAGATCCGCGAGGCCATCCACAAGGCGCTCGAGACGCTGTCGCCCAACCATCGCGCGGTGCTGCTGATGCGCGAGAGCGAGGGCATGTCCTACGAGGAGATGGCCGAGGCCATGGAGTGCTCGAAGGGCACCATCATGTCGCGCCTGTTCCATGCCCGGAAGAACATGCAGAGGGTCCTCATCGAGCTGCTCGGCGGCTCGAATTACAAGGTGAGCTGAGTCGAAGCATCATGAGCGCAGAAACCCACAGGACCCCGCTGCCCGACGAGCTCGTGCAGCGCTATCTCGATGGCGAGGTCAGCGCCGACGAGCGCGTGGCGGTGGAGGCGCGCCTCGGCGAGGACGCCGAGACGCGGCGCCGGGTCGAGGCCGGGCGCGAGCTCGGTAGCCGGGTACGGGCCTATTCGGCGCGCGCGCTGGAGGAGGCCGAGGCCGCGGGCAGCTTCGAGGCCATGCTGGAGGGGATCCAGGCCAGGATCGGTCGCGAGGGCACCGGCGCCAGCGTGGGCGCGGTGCGCGCGCGTGAAAATGGCGCGGCGCGCAGCCGCAGCGGTGATGTGCACGCGCTGCGTGGCGCGGGCGCGACCGGGGGCGGGCGTGGCGGACGGCGCCTGTGGGCCATCGCGGGCGCGCTGGCCATCGCCGCGGCGGTGGTGGTGTTCTTGATCGTGCGGCGGCCCAGGCGGGGCGGCGAGGTGGCGCAGCCGACCAAGCCGTCGCCCAGCGCGCCGGCGCCGTCGGTGTCGGAGTCGCCCAGCCCGGTCGAGATGGCCGTGGCCGGGGTGTCCAACGAGGCCTCGATCGAGAGCATCGACGTGCCGGGCACCGCCAGCATCTTCACCATCCCTGACGAGACCGGGGACGGTGCCACCACGGTGATCTGGCTGTCTGCGTCGGCAGACGACGCCGGCCAGGACGGTTCGCAGTGAGGGAGACCCGCATGAGGTTCCGGTTGGCCTTGGCCATGGTGGGCAGCGCGCTCGGTGCGCTGGGGACGGCCAGCGCGATGCCTGCGCTGGCCCCAGTGCAGCCGGTCGGCATGGTGCGCGCCGCCGAGCTGGTGCTGCTGCCCCAGCGTGCGCAGTTGACCCTGCAGATGAAGGACGTCGCGCGCATGGCGGTGGCGGTGCGGGCGCAGACGCCGGCGGACGCGCTGACGGCGAGCTGTGTGGTGCGCCAGATCCTGGCCTCGCAGGCGCCGGGTGGCATCGATCCCAAGCTGGCCTTCCTCAAGCAGCAGCTCAGCAACCAGCCCTTCAGTGGCTACAAGTCGTTCAAGCTGCTGCGGGAGAACACGCTGGCCCTGTCGGGCGGCACCGCGCAGTCGCTGGGGCTGGTGACCAACCAGACCCTGGGGCTGGCCTACAAGGAGAAGCTGGCGGTCGCGGGCGGCAAGATCCGCATGCGCATGCAGATGACGCTGGCGCAGGGCGACAAGAAGGTGCTCGACACCCTGTATGCGATCGACGAGGGCGGCACCCTGCTGCAGGCCGGGCAGAAGTACCAGGACGGCACGTTCGTCCTGGCCATCACCTGCAAGAGGTAGCAGCAGTCCGCAGGCGACCGGGACGGGTCGGAATAGACGGGCGGGCCAAGTCGTAGCGGGCAATCCCTTTTGCGGGGTTGCTGCGCGGCGGCTATAGTCGCCGGGAATGTCACGCCGGGTACGGATTCTCCTCATCGTGGGCGGCGCCCTGGTGCTGCTCGTGGTCGGGGGGTACTTCGGGGCGTCCTGGTATGCGGCGCGCATGGTGCGCGGCAAGCTGCTGCCCGCGGCGGCCAAGAAGCTGGGCCGGTCGCTCACGGTGGCCGAGGTGGACACCGGGTGGGGCTGGGTCACGCTGCGCGGGGTGGCGCTGCGCGGGACGGGCGATGGCGAGCCGGTGGCGCAGCTGAAGAAGGTTCGCCTGGAGTATGGCGTCTGGGCGGCGGTGCGCGGGCGGCTGGAGGTGACCTCGATCGTGGCCGATGGCGCCGCCATCAAGGTGCGCCGCGAGGCGGACGGCAGCGACAACTTCTCCGACCTGGTCGACCGGTTGCGCGGGCGCGGGCCGGGGGCGGTCAAGAGCGGCGGGCGCACGGCCAAGCTGCTCAACCCGGTGCGGGTCACGCTGCACAAGGCGTCGTTCGACTTCGTCGACGCGCAGCACGGCGCGGCGATGCGCATCGCCGACCTGAGCGCGGAGGGCATGCGCGGGCTGCACATGCAGCTGCGCATGAAGGGGGCGATCATCGACTCCGGGGTCGGGCCGAGCGCCAAGGTGGCGGCGCTGACGCTGGACTCGGACCTGCGCGCGGGCAGCTACCGGCCGGCGGGCTCACCGCGGGTCAAGGTCGAGGGTGGCGAGCTGGCGGTGCTGCCGTCGCTGGCGCTGACCGGGATCGCGGGCACCGTGCAGCGCGGCGCGGGCGCGGACGAGGTCGCGCCCGACGGTGGCAAGGACCGCTTCGAGCTGGATCTGACCGGAGGCTGGGGCGGCGTCGAGGGCAAGCTGTGGGCGGCCAAGGGCTGGGTGCTGCCGCGCACGCGCGAGGGCGAGCTGGCCATCAAGGCGGAGCGCTTCGAGCTGGGCCGACTGGCGCCGCTGGTGGCGGGCTCGCCGGTCAAGGACGCCGACAAGACCACCATCCGCGCCGATCTGGCGCTGCGCCTCAAGCAGGGCAAGCTGGGCTTCGATGGCTCGCTGGACTTCACCGGGCTGACGGTGTTCCACAAGCGGCTGTCGGCCGAGCCGCTGCGCGATCTGGCCGCGGAGACCCAGGTGCGCGGGGCGGTCGACCTGGCGGCGCGGTCGATCCAGATCGATGATGCGCTGGCGCGGGTCAAGGGCATCGAGGTACGCCTGCAAGGCAGCGCGGCGCGGCCGGTGGGCACGCCGTGGCGGGTCAACGCGCACCTGACGGTGCCGCAGCGGCCCTGTCAGGACGTGCTGGTGGCGCTGCCGCGGGAGTTCGTGCCGTCGCTGCAGGGCTTCGGGCTGAAGGGGAACTTCACGGCCGACATCGTGCTCGCCATCGACAAGGCGGATCTGCAGAAGACGGTGCTCGATGGCAAGGTCGGCATCAACGGCTGCAAGGTGCTGACGGCGCCCGAGGCGCTGTCGATGGAGCGCTTCAAGCGCAGCTTCTCGCACGACGCCGAGATCCGACCCGGGGTGTGGCGCACCTTCGCGGTGGGGCCGTCGAACCCGGACTTCGTCTCCATCGACAAGATCAACCCCAACATCATCAACTCGCTGATGACGACCGAGGACAGCGGGTTTTATCGCCATCGCGGCTTCATCACGCGCGAGTTTCGCAGCGCCCTGATCTCCAACCTGGAGCGCGGCTACTTCCGGGTCGGGGCCTCGAGCATCACCATGCAGATGGTGAAGAACGTGATGATGACGCGCGACAAGACGCTGTCGCGCAAGTTCCAGGAGCTGTTCCTGACCTGGTACACCGAGCAGGAGCTGACCAAGGACCGGATCATGGAGATCTATCTCAACGTGATCGAGTTCGGTCCCGAGATCTACGGCATCGGCCCCGCCATGCGGCACTACTTCGGGCGCGAGCCGGCGGACGCCACGCCGCTGCAGGCGGCCTTCTTCTCCAGCATCCTGCCCAACCCCAAGCAGCGCTATGTGCACCGCTGCGCGGCCGAGCTGGACGCGCCCTGGTCGGCCTATCTGCGCCGCATCATCAGCAAGATGCACGAGCGCGACCGGCTGCCCGACGAGGACTACGCGGCCGGCATGGCCGCCACGCTGGTGTTCAACCCGGACACGCTGGGCGCGTCCGAGGCCGAGTGTCGCAAGCGGTCGAAGAAGGCGGTCGAGGCGGTGGCGGCGGCGCGCAAGGAGGCCGCCGGCAAGTCGGTGCGGCCGGCGCCAGGCGTGGCGCCGGAGGATCCGCCGGAGCCGGACGAGGAGCCCGGGGAGGATGACCTGGCGCCGCCCCCCGACGACGAGCCTCAGCCCTGGGACTGAGCGGCCGGGGCGGCGGGGGTGGTGTCGGGGCCGAGCGCAGCGGGTAGCGCGGGATCACGCGCCCAGTCGGACCACGAGCCCTCGTACAGGCGCACGGCGTCGTCGGGGACGCCGGCCAGGTGCAGCGCCAGCAGGGCGTGACACGCGGTCACGCCCGAGCCGCAGTAGGCGATGACCGGGTGGTCCGCGCCCGAGGTCGGCGTGATGCCGAAGCGGGCGTAGTAGGTGGCCAGCTGGGCGGCGGGGCGCATGCGGCCCAGCTTGTTCAGGTTGTCGATCCAGGGCGCCGAGCGCGCGCCCGGGATGTGGCCGGGGCGGGCGTCGACGGGCTCGGCGTCGCCGCGGTAGCGTTCGCTGACGCGAGCGTCGAGGATGATGGTGCGACCATCGCCGCGCGCGCGCTCGACGGCGGCGCGGTCGACGATCCAGGTCGCCAGCCGCGAGGTGTCGGCGCGGAAGGGCGGGCCCGGGTTGGCCGGGCGCTGGGCCGGGCTGGTCTCGATGGACAGACCAGCGGCGTTCCAGGCCTGCAGGCCGCCATCGAGGATGTGCGCCCCGCCCTGGTGGCCGTAGAGGCGCAGCAGGAACCACAGGCGCGCGGCGATGGAGCCGCCGGCGTCGTCATAGACCACCACGTCGGTGTTCTGACTGATGCTGGCGGAGGCCATGGCGGCCTCGAACTGAGCGGGTGAGGGCAGCGGGTGGCGCCCGGGGCCGGCCACCGGCGGGCCCGACAGCTTGGTGTCGAGGTCGAGGAAGAGGGCGCCTGGGATGTGGCCGCGCATGTACTCGGCGGCGCCGCGGCGACCGGTGCCAGGCAGGTACCAGCGCAGATCGATGATGCGCGCCAGCGGGTGCGAGACGATCCACTCGGGGTCCACGAGGACGGGGGCGGACATCCTGCGAGTGTATGCGCGATGGCGACGCGATGCAGCGGGTCGATCGTCAGGGGGACGTTCCCGTCCCCCCACCGCGCGTTGCTCGCGCGGGCCGATCACGCCGTGATACTTGGGCGGGATGTCGATCGCTATACTGGCGCGCTCATGAGCAGACGGAGCCGTCGCCTCAGGCGCGCCGAGGTCATCGAGCAGCTGGGCAAGTTCCACGATCCGGACCTGGTCGCGGTGCCGCCGGAGGATGTCATCGCGGCCATCGCCCCCTTGCTGACGCCGGAGCGCATCGCGACGCTGGAGGCCGGGCTCGCGCGGCGGCTGGGCTCGATGGCGGTGGTGCTGGAGAACCTGCACGATCCCTTCAATGGCGCGGCGGTGCTGCGCTCGGCGGAGGCGCACGGGGTGCAGCGCGTCTTCGTGGCCGAGACCACCGAGCCGTTCAGGCTGTCGTCGCGGGTCACCGGCGGCACCGACAAGTGGCTGGACGTGGCGCGCTTCAGCGATGTCGAGAAGTGCCTGCGCGAGGTCAAGAAGGCGGGTTTCCTGACCGCGGCGGCGGCACCGCGCGCGACCGTGGAGCTGGAGGAGCTCGACGTGACGCGGCCGCTGGCGCTGGTCTTCGGCAACGAGCACGAGGGGCTGACCGAGCAGGCGCTGGCGCTGTGCGACGTGCGCTACCGGATCCCCATGTCAGGCATGGTCGAGAGCCTCAACCTGTCGGTGTCGGCGGCCATCTCGATCTATGCCTGCGCGCGGCGGCGGCGGGCGCACCTGGGGGCGGCGGGGGACCTGGACGACGCCGACCTGACCCGGCTGCGCGCGCGCTGGTACGCCATGGACGTCCGTGGCGCGGCGGCGATCGTGCGGCGCTACCGCAGCGAACGTGGCTGAAGAGACACGATCGAGGCCACTTCAGCGTGGCTGGGGAGACACGGACCCGG
This sequence comes from Deltaproteobacteria bacterium, assembly GCA_020853705.1. GTDB lineage: Bacteria > Myxococcota_A > Polyangia > Haliangiales > JADYYK01 > JADYYK01. Next base: position 10,491 of record JADYYK010000043.1, on the reverse strand, counting down.
GTTGTTGCGCGCAAGTGGCGCTGGGGTAGAGTGAGCATTCGGCACGCGTGTTGCGATGTACACGCGTGTGACCTTCATGCCGCGAACCTCGGAAACGTCAGCCTCAGCACCCGCGGCCAAGCCCGCCGCCGCCCTACCCTCGCGGGTCAAGCCGGTGAAGGCGAAGCGGGCGGCCACGCGCTCGACCGGGCCGAAGAGGCCAGGCTGGACCGACGGCTGGCCGCGCTGGGCGCGCATCACGCTGCGGGTCGCCAAGTGGGCCGCGCTGAGCATGCTGGCGATGGTGGCGGTCGGCGTGGCCACGCTGGCGCTGCTGTTCTACGTCTGGGATGACGACACGCCGATCAAGTCCAAGGCCGACTATGTGAAGACGGCCAAGCTGACCACGCGGGTCATCAGCGCGGATGGCGAGCTGCTGGGCGAGATCTACGAGGAGCGCCGCACGCTGGTCGAGTACCAGGACATCCCGCCGCACGTGGTCAACGCCTTCCTGGCCGCCGAGGACGCCGACTTCTTCAAGCACGGCGGGCTCGACTACCTGGGCATGGCGCGCGCGCTGTGGAAGGACGTGGTCTCGGGCAAGAAGAAGCAGGGCGCGTCGACCATCACGCAGCAGGTGGCCAAGACCTTCTATCTGACGCGTGAGCGCTCGCTGAAGCGGAAGATCAAGGAGATCCAGCTGGCGCGGCGGCTGGAGCGCGCGCTCAGCAAGCAGGACATCCTGTTCCTGTACCTGAACCAGATCTACTTCGGCCACGGCCGGTACGGGGTCGAGGAGGCGTCGCAGTACTACTTCGGCACGTCGGTGCGCAACGTCGATGTCGGCGAGGCCGCGATGCTGGCGTCGCTGCCCAAGGCGCCCAACGAGTACTCGCCGATCCGCAACCCGAGCGGCGCCAAGGCGCGCCAGCGCTGGGTGCTGGGGCAGATGGCGGCCAAGGGCTTCGTGACGCCCGCGGTGGCCGACGAGTTCAAGCAGAAGCAGCTGCAGGTGGTCGACCCCACGCTGGGGGCGCCGTATCAGGGCAGCGCACCCGAGGTGGTGGATGCGGTGCGCGAGCAGCTGGCCAGGAAGTTCGGGGCCGACAAGCTGCCCACGCTGGGGCTGAACGTGCGCGTGACCATCGACGCGCGGCTGCAGAAGGCGGCGCGCGAGGCGGTCGAGAAGGGGCTGCGCGAGATCGATCAGCGCCATGGCTATGCCGCGGCGGTCGAGAAGCTGAGCGGGGCCAAGCGCGAGCGCCGCCTGAAGGAGTTCGCGCGCGCGCATGGCGGCAAGCTGGGCAACAACAAGCCATACCAGGCGGTCATCACGGCGGTCGACGACGCCACCGGGATGCTGAAGGTGGATCTGGGCGGCATCGCCGGGATGGTCGAGGCGGGAGGCAAGAGCTCGCGCTACAACCCGGATGACAAGCCGGCCAGCGCGCGCTTCGCGGTCAATGACGTGATCTGGGTGCGCAAGCTGCCGGAGCTGCCGGCGGCGGCCCGGGCGGAGGTGGACGGGCCGGGCAAGGGCGGCGCAGGTGCCGGTGTGGGCGTCGGTGTGGGCGCGGGCGCGGGTACGGACGCGGGCGCGGGCGCGGACGCCAAGGGCAAGGGCGAGGCGGCGGGCGCGGGGCCCGCGAAGCTGGCCAGCGGGCCGCGGCTGGTGCTCGATCTGGGGCCGCAGGCGGCGCTGGTGTCGATCGATCCGATGACGCGCAAGGTGCTGGCCATCGTGGGCGGCTATGGCTTTCGCGCGGGCGACTTCAATCGCGCGCTGGATGCGCGCCGGCAGCCGGGGTCGTCGTTCAAGGCCTTCGTGTATGGCGCGGCGCTGGCGGCGGGGACCTACACGCCGGCGACCATCGTGAACGACGCGCCCGAGGTGTATGCGCTGTGGAAGCCGCAGAACTCGCAGAAGGACTTCAAGGGGCCGGTGCGGCTGCGCGCGGCGCTGGCGGGCTCGATCAACACGGTGGCCATCCGGTTGACCTCGGATGTCGGCACCGAGGCCATCGCGGGCTTCGCGCAGGCGGCGGGGATCGAGAGCAAGCTGACGCGGGATCTGTCGCTGGCGCTGGGGGCGTCGGAGGTCACGCCGCTGGAGCTGGTCAACGCCTACGCGACCATCGCGGCGGGTGGCTACGCGGGTGAGCCGCAGTTCATCGAGGAGCTGAGCGGGACGCCGGTGCCGGCCATCAAGCTGCACCCGGCCATCGCGCCCGATGTCGCGTATGTGCTGACCCGCATGCTGGAGAGCGTGATCAAGGACGGCACCGGCAAGCGCGCGCTGGCGCTGCGGCGCCCGGTGGCGGGCAAGACCGGCACCTCGAACGATCAGAAGGACGCCTGGTTCGTGGGCTTCACGCCCGAGCTGGTGACCGGGGTGTGGGTCGGGTTCGACGAGCTGCGCACGCTGGGGTCGGGCGAGGCCGGCGGCAAGACCGCGGCGCCGATCTGGGTCGACTTCATGACCACGGCGCTGAAGGGGCGGCCGCCCAGGCAGTTCAAGGCGCCACAGGGCGTGGTGACGGTGAAGATCGACGCCAAGACGGGGCTGCTGGCGCCGCCGGGGGCGCCCGGGTTCGACGAGGTGTTCCTGGATGGCACGCAGCCCACGGAGCTGGCGCCGGCGGCGGGTGAGGTCGCGCCCGACTCGTTCCTGGTCGACCAGGCCGCCGAGGACTGACGTTGCAGAGGCCGTGGGCGTGGGCGTGGGCGCTGGTGCCGATCGGGCTGATGGTGGCCTGCGGAGCCCGTGCGCCGGGACAGCGGACAGCCGCGGCGGAGCGGGGCGGCAAGCCGGTGGGGCCGGGGCCAGCGGTGAAGCCGGGGCCAGCGGTGAAGCCGGGGCCGTCGCTGGCTGCAACCCCACGGCCGACGCCGGCGCCGACGCCGAGCGCGACGCCGGTACCGGTGCCGGTGCCGACCCCGGCGCCCACGCCGGTGGCGACGCCGGCGCCGTCGCCCTCGGTGGCGCCCGCGGTGAAGCGCAAGATCGGCGAGAAGCGAAGCACGCTGGCGGTCAAGGTCGAGGATCCGCTGGCGGTCGCGGTGGCCGATCTGGACGCCGATGGTCGCGCCGAGATCGTGGTGCTGGGGGCGCGCGAGCTGGTGGTGTTCGCGCTGGAGGCGGACGCGCTGAGCGAGCGGGCGCGGGTGCGGCTGGATGAGCCGCCGGCGCCGATCCGCAGCCGCAGCCGCACCGGGGCGCTGCTCATCACCGCGCTGGATGGTGAGCCCGGGGTGTCCATCCTGGCGCGCACCAGCGACGGCGCCAGCGGGGCGCGCTTCGCGTGGAAGGCGGCCGAGAAGACGGCGGGCACGCTGGTGCCGGGCACCCTGGTCAAGCGCGGGCCGCTGACCTACTACCCGCTGGCCGCGGTCGGCGCACCGGGCAAGCGTCGCGTGGCGGTGACCGATCTGACGCCGGGGCGCGACAGCTTCGAGGCCAAGCACGTCTTCTTCCTGCCCGCGGACGCCAACCCGGAGTCGCCGGCCGCGCTGCCCGAGGAGCTGTACGCACTGGAGGCCAGCACGGTCGGCGCGACGGTGTTCTGGGGCGCGGTCGACCTGGCGGGCACGCTGCTCATCTACAAGGGCCAGCTCGACAAGGCGGACGGCAAGCTGGGCAACGTGGGCTATGCCTTCGAGATCGTCGACCTCGATGGCGACGGGGCGCCCGAGGTGGTGACCACCGACGCGGCGGCGCCGGGCGGGCCGGATCAGGTCATCATCCGCCGTATGCGGGGCGCCACCCCGGCGGGCAGCATCGCGCGCTTCTCCAGCAAGTTCGGCATCGTGTCGGTCAGCAGCGGGGATCCCGACGGTGACGGTGTGCCCGCGGTGTTCGCGCTGGCGCGGCGCAACGGCAAGGCCGAGCTGATGGTGATCGAGTGAGGGCGCGCGGGCGGACCGGGCTGTTGGCGGTCGCGCTGGCGCTGGCGACGGCGACGGCGGGGGTCGCGCGCGGCGAGTCGCGGGTGCCGTTTGGCGGCACCCTCGAGATGGCCTGGTTTTCCGCGCCGACCACCCTGGATCCGGCGGAGGCGCTGGGCTTCTCGGAGGTCGAGGCCGCGCGCCTCATCTATGACACGCCGTTCCGGCTCGATGCCGAGGGCCGGCCGGTGCCGCACCTGGCGCTGTCGCTGGAGGTCGCACCGGGAGGCCGCAAGGCGCGGCTGGAGATCCGCCCCGGGGTGCAGTTCCATGACGGCACCGCGCTGACCGCGGCCGACGTGGCGGCGTCGCTGTCACGGGCACGCGCGCGCGTCGGCGGCTGGGTGCTGGGACCGATCCGCGCCGCGCAGGCGATCTCGCCGACGGTGCTCGAGCTGACCCTGACGCGCAAGACGCCCGAGCTACCCGCGCTGCTGGCGGCGCCGGCCGCGGCGGTGACCCCACGCGGGCGCGAGCCCGGCAAGCTGCCCATCGGCAGCGGCCCGTTCGCGATCGAGAAGTGGGGCGGCGCCGGCAGCCGCGAGCTGACGCTGGTCGCGTTCCCGCGCCACTTCGCCGGGCGCCCCTTCCTGGAGCGCATCGTGACGCGCAGTTTCGGCGCGCGTCAGGGCGAGAGCGCGGCTTACGAGCGCGGCGCCATCGGCTGGTCGTATCGCGGCGCCGTCGCCTTCCCGGATCGCAAGCCGCGCTTCCCCACGGTGAGCTTGGTGTCCCCCGCGGTGGCCACGGTGTTCGTCGGCTTCGGGGTCGACCACGCCTGGCTGCGCGACCTCGATGTGCGCCACGCGATTCGCTGGGCCATCGATCGCGACGCCGCGCGCGCGGCCGGGGGCGTCACCGGCGCGGTCGCGGCGGTGGCCGAGGCGCCGCCTGGGCTGGGCGCGCCCGGCAACGGCAAGGACGTCAGCCCGGGCACGCCACCCGCACGCGAGGTGGTGCGTGCGCAGGGGGCGCTGGCGCTGGCCGCGGGGCGCGAGCCCGACCTGCGCGACTTCATGCGCCAGGGCGGCAAGCTGTCGATCCTGGTCGATGCCACCCGGCCGGAGGACTTCGACGTCGCGCTCAAGCTGCTCGACATGCTGCAGGGCATCGGCCTCGATGGTCAGGTCGAGAAGCTGGAGCCGCGCGAGTTCGCGGTGCGCGTGGCGGCGGGCCACTGCGACCTGTTCCTGGGCAGCGCGGTGGCGCCGGCCAGCGATCGCGCCTGGGCCGCTGCGGCGGCGGCCGCGGCCGCGGGTGATGCCACCCGGGTGCGCGCCGAGCTGGCACGCGCCAGCCTGACGGTGGAGCGCATGCACGCCCTCATCGAGGAGCGCGTGGTGCTGATCCCGCTGTTCCACCACCCCTTCCAGATCCACCACCTGGCGGCGCTGCGCGGGGTCGGCGCCGGCGTCGATCCGCTGGCGCGCCTGGGTCTCGGCGATCTGTGGCTCGTGCGCAGGTGAAGTTCTCGCTGCGCACGCGCTTCACGGCGGCGTTCGCGCTGGCCGCGCTGATCCCCATCGCGGCCGCCGCGGTGGCCGCGCGCGAGCTCATCCAGCGCCGCTATCGCGCCGACTACCAGCGTGCCCTGGCGCTGGCGCGCGCCGACGCCGAGCGCGAGGTCAAGCGGCTCTACACCGAGGTCTACGCCTCGGCGGCCGGCTTCGCGACCGCCAACCTGCCGGTGCAGATCGCGCTCGACTTCGAGAAGTACGGCCAGGTCGACGAGGGCAAGCAGCGCGACTATCGCGACACCGCGCCGTCGATCATGCGCTCGCTGGGGCTCGACGTGCTGAGCGTGATCGGCCCCGACGGGCGCGTCATCGTGTCGGGCCACTGGCCCGGGCGCGCCGGCGCCACCGAGCGCGGCGCCGCGGCCAACCTCGGGCTGGGTCGCGCCTACCTGACGCGCGAGCGCGTGCTGGGCCCCGACGGCGCGACGCCTCAGCGGCTGGCGGTCGCGGCCACCATGCGGGTCAGCAGCGAGTCCCTGCAGCCCGACGCCGCACCCACCCTGGTCGTGGTCGGGCGCACGCTGGACGCGCACTTCGTCGAGCGCCTGTATCGCCCCGGGCTGGTCGAGGTCCGCCTGGTCGAGGACGGCGGCTTCGAGCTGGTGCCCGGCGGGCGGCCGTGGAGCGACAGCGCGCGCTTCCCGCACGCCGAGGTGCCGCTGCTCGACGTCGCGGGAAAGCCGCGGGCGCGCGTCATCGTCGCGGTCCCCGACACCGAGCTGCACCGCACCCTGCGCGCACTGACCTTCGGCGCCATCGGGCTGGCCGGCGCGGGCCTCTTGCTGTCGATCCTGCTCGGCCTGCTGGTGGCGCGGCGCATCACGCGCGGGCTGGGCACGCTGACCCACGGCGCGCAGGCGGTCGCCAGCGGGGATCTCGCGCACCGCGTCCCCGTGGTCGGCGCCGACGAGATCGCCGAGCTGGCGGTGGCCTTCAACAAGATGACGTCCGACCTCGGCGAGGCCAGCGATCGGCTGGTGCACGCCGAGCGCATCGCGGCGTGGCAGGAGATCGCGCGGCGCATCGCGCACGAGATCAAGAACCCGCTGACGCCGATCCAGATGTCGATGGAGACCCTGCAGCGCACCTACCGCGCCAAGCACCCCAAGCTGGACGAGATCGTCGAGGAGTCGACGCGCACGGTGCTCGAGGAGTGCACCCGCCTCAAGCGCATCGTGACCGAGTTCTCGCAGTTCGCGCGCATGCCCAAGCCGGAGCTGGCGCCGTGCGACCTCGGCGAGGTCGTCAGCGCGGCGCTGGCGCTGTACAAGGGCGGCGCCGTGCCGCTGACGCAGGAGCTGGGGCCGGTGCCCACGGTGCGCGCCGATCGTGATCAGCTGACGCAGGTGGTGCTGAACCTGCTGGAGAACGCGCGCGACGCGGTGGCCGGGCGCGACGACGGCAAGATCAGCATCCGCACCCGCGAGGCCGGCGGCGGTGCGCTGCTGGAGATCAGCGACAACGGCGTCGGCTTCGACCCCGCGGTGCAGGGCAAGCTGTTCGCGCCCTACTTCACCACCAAGCACAGCGGCACCGGCCTGGGATTGGCCATCGTGCAGCGCATCGTGACCGACCACGGCGGCAAGATCAGCGCCGAGGGCGAGCCCGGCAAGGGCGCGACCTTCAAGGTGACGCTGCCAGGGGTGACGGCGTAGCAGCGGAGCGGAGCGGAACGGCCTCCTGAAGCTGCGCTTCGAGGGGCTACTTGACCGGGGTGGCCTTGAGGGCGGCCTTGCCGTCCTTGACGTAGACCTGGAACTTGACCGACTTGGCGCCGTACTTCTCGACCAGCTGATCGCGGTTGGCGCGCAGCTTGACGGCGAACTTCTCGAAGGTCAGCCCCTCGGTGGGCTCGCCGCACTTCTTCTTGAGGCCGAGGAACTCCTCGAAGACCTGGCGGTGGTAGGCCTCCTCGGCGCCGCCGCCACCGGCGTCGATCTTGGTGGGGCCCGACTCGTCGCGCGCGGCGAAGGTCGCCACCGGCACCACCAGATCGCCGACCGAGGGCAGATCCAGCGGAGTGAAGGGCTCCGAGGGCTGCACGGGCGCGGCGGCGCGCGCGGGCGGCGGGATGGGCAGGCTGGGCGCCTGGGGCGCGAAGGCGGGCGGCGGCGCGGGCGGCGCGAAGGACGGCGCCACGAACGACGGCGGTGCCGCGGGCGGGGCCGCGGTGGCAGCCTTGGGCGCGCCCGGCAGCTCCAGCTTGAAGGCGGGGGCCGCGGCGGCCGGCGCCGGCGGGATGGCCGGGATGCCGCTGCCCCGGGGCGGCGGCGCGGGCGGGATGGCCGGGATCCCGGGGATGCTGGACATCGACGGCGCCGCGGGCGGCGGGCCGAGGACGTCGCCCAGGCTCTTCTTGGGGGCGCTCTTGGCGGCGTCACGCTCGGTGCGCTCGAGCGCCATGTTGACCGAGCGCGCGATCGAACCGTACTTGCCCTTGTGCGCGGTGTCGTCGAGCTTGCTGATCTCGCCCTTGGCGAGGCGGCCCACGGCCTCTTGCAGGCGGCGAATCGGCAGGTCGTGCTCCATCACCTGCAGCGCGATGCCTCCGCCGATGACCAGGACGACCAGGCCGATCAGCATGATCCACGGGATCTGCTTCTTGTCGGAGCCGTCGATGACCTTCAGCGTCGCCATCAGGCCGCGCGCCTTGGGGCGCGGCATCAGCACCGCGTAGAAGCTGTCCGACGCGCCGGCCAGGCCGGGCAGCGGGGCCAGGATGGCCAGGTAGTCGGTGCCGGCGCGCGACAGCGCCACCGGCGTCGAGTGGCCGGCCGCCGCCATGCTGTCCTTCTGCTTGGTGAACTCCTTGGTGAGATCGTCGACCAGGGGACGATCGACCGAGGCGGCCGAGTAGGTGTTGTTGGCGAAGAAGGCGATCTCGGCGCCCAGGTTGGTCTTGAGGCGGTTGGCGAAGTCCAGCGTGACCGCGCCGCCGACCAGGTAGGCGCCGATGATCTTGCCGTTGCTGCGATCCGACTGGATGGGCGCCGCGCCGACCACGTACAGCTTGCCGTCGATGGCCCACAGGTCGTCACGCGACCAGCCGCGCAGCGCGTCGTCGACCAGCGGCAGCCCCGCGATGGAGTCCTTCCACTCGGCGCCCTCGAGGCCGGCGCGACCGATGACGCGCCCGCTGGCGTCGACCGCGATCTGCAGGTCGACACCCTTGAGGCCGGTGGCGAAGCGCGCCAGCTTGTCAGTCAGCTGCGTGTGCAGCTCGTCGAGCTTGGCGGGGTTCGACGCGCCCTCGAGGATGTCGCGCAGCTTGCCGTCGTTGGACGCCTCCAGCGCCTTGTCGATCCACTGCCGCGAGGTGGTGGCCAGCAGCGAACGCGCGGTGATCTGCGCGCGCTCCAGCCGTTCACGCTCGACCTCGGCGATGGCGCGCGCGGCGGGACGCGGCACGATGATGGCGATGGCGAGCGCCGCGGCGGCCGCGACACCGAGCAGGAACAGCCAGATCTTGGACAGATACATGGTTGGTCTACTTGTCCGCGGGCGGGGCAGCGGGTGCGGGTGCAGGTGCGGTCGCGGGAGCCGGCGCCGGAGCAGCGCCCTCCGCGGTCTCGAGCTCGCGATCCAGCGTGATGGGCGGGGCCTCGGTGTTGCCCTTGACCTCGATGGTCACCGGGGGGCGCGCCAGCCAGCCGTCGCGATAGAACAGCTTCAGCGTGTACTTGCCGTCGGGCAGGTTGTCGAACTTGAAGGCGCCACCGTCGAGGCGGGTGTACAGCTTGGCGGCGACGACGACGACGATGGCGCGCATGTGCGGCTTGCCGGCGACGGTGATGGGGAAGACGCCGACGGTGGGGAACTTGGCGCTCAGCGTGCCGCCCTTGGGGATGAGGACGTTCTTCATCACGTCGGAGCCGACGGTGGTGAAGTTGAGCTGCTTGCGCGCGCTGTTCTTGAGCTCGAAGTCGCCACCCGCGACCACCGGGACGACCGGCGGCCACAGCCGTTCGCCGGTGACCTCCATGGCGGCCTTGGAGGCCGGCACGTCGGCCTCGCCCTCGAGCACGACGGCGATCTGGCTGCGCGGATCGTAAGGCGTCGCGCGCACGCTGAGCGCCTGGCGCGGCCAGAAGCCCTGGAAGTATTCGGCCATTGGTTCGGTGGTGTCCTTGGCGGCGACCACCGTGCCCTTGAGGGAGCCCGCGCTGGCGGTGCTGGCCAGGAGGGCCGCGATGCCGAGGCCGAGGCCTCGGGCGAACAGGCGTCCGAACATGCGTGGTCCCCCACTTCGTGTGCGTGCAAGGCTTTGAACCGCCTCAGTTTATCCGCCTGACCGGGCGAGTCAACGGCGCCGCGCTGATTTTGCGGCCGAGGCACGCAACCGGGGCGCGGCGCTGCCGACGATGGGGCATGACCGAAGTGGGAGCCTTGCCTGGATCTGCGCGGCTGCCGGCGCTGGCGGCGGCGCTGACGCTGGGCGTGATGCTGGGGGTCGCGGGGGCGCTGCCGGGGCGCGGGAGCTGCGCGGCGGCGGGCGCGGCGGCGCTGGGGCTGGTGCTGCTGGCACGGCGGGCGCGCGGGGGCTGGGGGCGGCTGGGGCTGACGGCGGCCTGGCTGGCGGCGCTGGCGGCGGCGGGGGGGGCGCGGGGGGCGCGGGCGCGGCCGCCCGGGCTGGCGGGGGCGGACCTGCATCGGCCCCTGCTGCTGGAGGTCGAGGTGCTGGCGCCAGCGGCGCGCGAGGAGGCGGGGCTGCGGCTGGAGGTGGCGCTGGCGCGCGCAGGTGAGGAGCTGGCGACATTGGCGCCGGCGCGCGGGCGGGTGGTGCTGCGGGTGGCGACGGTGCAGGCAGACGAGCGGGTGCTGCCGGGGGATCGGCTGCGGCTCAGGGCCACGCTGCGGCCGCTGCAGAGGTTCAGTAATCCGGGGGTGCCCGATCCGGTGGCGGCGATCTTGCGGGCGCGCGGGGTGGCGGCGAGCGCGTGGGTGCCTTCGCTGGCCGGGGTGGTGCGTACCGGGCCGGCGGCGCGGTCGCGTGGGGTGACGAGGCTGGCAGGGCGGGTGCGGGCGGCGCTGGCGGCGCAGCTGCTGGGCG
>JADYYK010000042.1 GCA_020853705.1 Deltaproteobacteria bacterium | reverse complement strand
CGACGGAGGGCGACACCGACGCGAAGATCGACCGGCCAGGTCGCCGGCGCGCTCAGGCGCGAGCTGGTGACGCCCAGGAGGCATCCCAGGACGCAGCTCTGCCTCGGCGCATCGCGTACCCGTGGATGGTGTCAACAACAAAGTGCACAAATGATAGACCAATCAGCATGGCGCGCGACACCGGTGCTCGCGCCGCGGCACCAGCGTGGCCGCGTCAGGCGCAGCGGCGAGCACCGGGCCCTGGTCGGGCCCGCCGCCGCGGAGCCCGTCGCCCGAGCCACCCGACGTCCGTCGGCCACGCGGCCGGGGCACGCCGCCTGGGTCGACCCGCACCACGACTCGACCGCTGGCTCTCCGGCGGCCGCGACCCGGCACACGGTCTGCTCCTGGCGACCCGCCGCTCACCGCGAGCGATGCGGCTCGGGCTGCGGCCGCTGCCGACAGCCAGGGCGACGCCAGTCCTCGATGCTCTCCAGACGAGATGTGATGAACCCTGAAGGCTCTGCCCAATGGGGCGAGGGCGCCCAGCCCTCGATGTGATCGACTGACCCCAGGCTCATTCATGAGAGAGAGCGGAGCTCGATCATATGAACTGAGCCCGAGGTTAGCGGTACGGGCCGACTGGTCGTGGCGCGTGGGTGGTCGCCAGCCGGGTGCCGTGCTCGCTGCTGATGGGCACCAGCTCAGGCGCGCGCACCAGCAGCCGACACTCGGCGCAGTGGGTACAGGTCAGCCAGTGCAGCGACGCACGCGGCGCCACCGTGGGGGCGGACATCGCGCGTGGCTGGGTCTCACGCATGATGCTGCGTGCGAAGCTGACCGGCACACCGCCACGCCAGGCCCAGTCACGCACCGGCGTCTCCAGCGCGGCGTGCCCACCGCAGGCGCGACACGGGGCATCGACCCGCGTCGGCGCCATGCCGTGGTCGAGGTCGCCCGCCTGCACCGCCTCGAGCTGCAAGGCCTGCGTCGCCATCAGGCCGCACTTGCGACAGGTGTGGTCCAGCAGCGCGCCCAGCGTGACCAGGTGGGGCGGCGGCACGCGGTGATCGTAGCGATGCGCCAGCCCGTCGCGCACCATCAGCACGCGACGCCCGGTCAGCACGCTGACGAAGTCGACGGCGTGCGCGCTGACCGCCTCGTCACCCCCGCAGTGGCTGCAGCCGCGGAAGCTGGGTGTGCTGTCGGGCCCGCTGAGCCAGGTCGGGATCACCCCGGGCCCCAGCGGGATCTCGGCCGGGTGCTCGGCCCAGCGCCGGGTCAACCCACAGCCCAGGCAGCTGAAGGCCTCGATGGCGAACTCGGCGCCCAGCGCGGTGCCGCGCAGGATGGCTGCGACACCGCCCGAGGGCTGGTGGCGCACCCCGGTCTGGCCCAGGCGCTCAGGCGCCCCCGGCGCCGAATACCACTGCCGCGGCTGCCACCACACCGCCTCATGGTGGCCGCAGCCTGGGCACAGCGCGCGCGCCGATCGCATGGGCAGATCCTACTGCCTTCCCACCGTAAGCGGCGGGGATCGCGAGCCATTCTTCTCCATGGCTCGGACCGCACCTGCGTGCGTATGTAGTGCGCACAGGAGATGACGATGCAGATGCGGATGCGGATGGCGGGCCTTTGGGCAGCGACGGTGCTGGCGATGGCGACCAGTTGCACCAAGCAGGAGCGCGGCGGCGGCACCGGTGAGCACCCCAGGCCGAGCCCGATCACGGGCGACACCCCGCCCCAGGTCACCGCGGTGCTGTCCGCGGTCACCCTGGCCGACGACTGCGCGCACGCCGACGCCACCCGCCCCGCCGAGGCCAAGCGTCGCGCCCCCGACGACGCCGACCGCAGCATGACCGAGGGCGAGTCGCAGGCGCGCAGCTGCACCCAGAGCTCGCTGCAGCTGACCCTGACTGGCACAAATGGCGGCAAGACCGGCCGCGCCGAGGTCAAGCTGCTCAGGGTCGAGCTGATCGACACCGCGACCGGCAAGTCGCTGGGCCAGCTGACGCCGCGCAACCCGCGCCTGTGGGCCGACGCCGTCGGCGCCTACCAGGTCTGGGACCAGACCATCGCCAACCTGCAGCAGGCCAAGGTGATGTTCGATCTCAGCGCGCCGGACTACAGCCAGATCGGCGGGCGCTGGAACGCCCCCGGCAAGGTCTTCCGCCTGCAGGCCACCATCAGCGCCAGCGGCGCCGAGAGCACCACGACCAAGGAGGTCTCGATCGAGGCCCCCGAGGTCATGGTCGACCCCATGATCGAGACCTGAGCCGTCGCCGCGCCGACTCAGCCCAGCGCGGCCGCGCAGCTCGCGCAGCGGTCGGCCCACGGCAGCTGCTCGAGCCTGGCCCAGCCCAGCGCCACCCCACAGCCCTCACAGCCGCCATAGCTCCCTGCACGCAGCGCCGCCAACGCGGCGTCGATGCGCGCCAGGAAGCGACGCAGCTTCTCCTCCGGCCGCTCGCCGGGCGTGCCCCCGCCGAGCAGCGCCCCGAGGTCGGCCACCCGCTCCCCCGCCAGCAGCCGCGACAGCTTGTCGGCCAGCTCGCCGCCCTTCTTCAGGAGGGCGCGCTTCAGGACTTCATGCTGCTCGGCCGACAGGTCCATGGCCGACCATAGCGCGGATCGAGGCGCACACGCCGAGCCTCAGGATTCGTCACATCTCGGCGGCCCCGCATTGCAGCGAGGCCGCTCGGGCATGGCGAACTGAACGAGCAGCGTTGTCGCCACCGCCACGGGCGGCTCGGACGGGCGGCTCGGGTTGGCGGCCGAGG
>JADYYK010000041.1 GCA_020853705.1 Deltaproteobacteria bacterium | reverse complement strand
CTGGCCCTGATCGAGCGCCTGCCGGTGCGCTGGGTGATCCCGGGGCACGGCGCCCCCTTTGGCGACATCCCCGAGGCGCTGGCCCGCGCCCGCACGCGGCTGGCCGGCCACCAGGCCGACCCGCGCAAGCACGCCCGCCACGCCGCCAAGGTGCTGCTGAAGTACCACCTGATGGAAGAGCGCGAGCAGCCCTGGGACGAGGTGCTGGTCTGGGCCGCATCGACCCCGCTGCTGGCCAGCTGCCAGGCCCGCGCCGGCGTGGCCGGCCCGCTGCGGGACTTCACCACGCGGCTGCTGGAGGACCTGGTGGCCGCGGGTGCGCTGGGCCGGGACGGTGCGGTCCTGCGCGACGCCTGACCGCCGCATCGCCAGCGCAGATGGCCGAGCGCGCGATCAGCCGCGTCGCCCGGGCCCGAAGCCGCGCCACCACAGCCCGGCGGTGCAGGCCAGCAGCATCAGCCCGTAGGTGGCCATGCGGCCGTCGCGTCCCTGGATCAGCAGGCCGAGCACGAGGGCGACCAGGTTCATCACCGCCGCAGCCTGGAACAGCGCCAGCCAGCGCACCCCCGCCAGCTCCCGCCGCCACAGCCCCTTGCTCAGCGCCGCGGCGATCGCGGCCAGTCCCAGGGCCGGCAGCAGGAAGTTGAACAGGTGATTGAGTGCGTCGAAAAATCCCATGTGCCCCGCTTGGTGTTGTTGCGACCCGCCCGCGGATCGCCGCCATGGAAAATGATCCTGATCAAGACACCTCTTCGGCGTCGCGGATCGCCGGCCGGCCCCACGGCGTGGAATCTTACAATCGGGCGATGAGCGTTTTTGCCCTCAGCCTGAACCACCACACCGCGCCGGTCGACCTGCGCGGCCGGTTCGCTTTCACGCTCGATCAGCTCTCGCCTGCGCTGCGAGGCCTGCAGGAAGGCCTGCAACGCGCCCAGCCCGAGGTGGCGCTGCTGTCCACCTGCAACCGCACTGAGCTGTACGTGGCGGCCGACCCGGGCCGCTCGCGCCACTTGGTGCGCCCGACGCTGGAGTGGCTGGCCACGCATGGCGGCGTCAGCGCCGACGACCTGACGCGCCACACCCATGTGCTGGAGCAGGGTGCCGCCGCGCGCCACGCCTTCCGCGTTGCGTCGGGCCTGGACTCGATGGTGCTGGGCGAGCCGCAGATCCTCGGCCAGATGAAGCAGGCGGTGCGCGAGGCCGATGCGGCCGGCACGCTGGGCACCACGCTGCACCAGCTGTTCCAGCGCAGCTTCTCGGTCGCCAAGGAGGTGCGCACCTCCACCGAGATCGGCTCGCACTCCATCAGCATGGCCGCCGCGGCGGTGCGGCTGGCGGCCCAGTTGTTCGAGGACCTGCGCAAGATCCGCGTGCTCTTCGTCGGTGCGGGCGAGATGATCGAGCTGGCGACCACCCACTTCGCGGCCAAGGCACCCAAGCACATCGCGATTGCCAACCGCACGCTGGAGCGCGGCGAGAAGCTGGCCTCGCACTTCGGCGCCGAGGCGATGCGCCTGGCCGACCTGCCCAGCCGGCTGCACGAGTTCGACGCGGTGATCTCCTGCACGGCGTCCACCCTGCCGCTGATCGGCCTGGGCGCGGTCGAGCGGGCGCTGAAGGCGCGCCGTCGCCGCCCGATGTTCATGGTCGACCTGGCGGTGCCGCGCGACATCGAGCCCGAGGTCGCGCAGCTCGACGACGTTTACCTCGACACGGTCGACGACCTCTCGGCCATCGTGCAGACCGCTGGCGAGAAGCGCCAGGCTGCCGTCGCGCAGGCCGAGGCCATCATCGAGAGCGGCGTGCAGAACTTCGTGCACTGGCTGGACCAGCGCTCCACCGTGCCGCTGATCCAGGCGCTCAACACCCAGGCCGACGCTTGGCGCGCAGCCGAGATCGCCCGCGCCCGCAAGCAGCTGGCCAAGGGCGGCTCGGTGGAAGACGTGCTCGAAGCCCTGTCGCGCGGACTGACTCAGAAGATGCTGCACGGCGCCCTGGCCGAGCTGCACAACGCCGATCCCAACCAGCGCGCCCACACCGCCGAGGTGGTGTCGCGCCTGTTCCTGCGCGGCGCGCTGCCCCAGTCAGGCGACCGGGACGGCCGCGGCCAGGCTTAGCGGGCCTGAGCGCGACGGCGCCCGTCCTTGGGCGCCGAGTTCCCGAGCCCCCCGCGGGCCTGCCCGATCCGCCCTGCCCCGCCGCCGCCATGACCCCCTTCCTGCGCACCCAGCTTGAACGCCAGACCGTGCGGCTGGCCGAGATCGACGCCGCGCTGGCCGACCCGCAGGTCGCCGCCGACCTGAAGCGCCTGCGCGAACTCAACCGCGACCACGCCCGCACCAGCGCGCTGGTCGAGCGCTGGCAGGCCCTGCAGCAGCGCGAGCGCGACCTGGCCGATGCCCGCGCGATGCTCGACGAGCCTGAGCTGGCCGAGATGGCCCGCGAAGAGATCGACAGCGCCGAAGCCGACCTCGCCCGCCTGGACGCCGAACTGCAGACCGCCCTGCTGCCGCGCGATGCGGACGACGACCGCAACGCCTTCCTGGAAATCCGCGCCGGCACCGGCGGAGACGAGTCGGCGCTGTTTGCTGGCGACCTCGCCCGCATGTACCTGCGATTCGCCGAGCGCCAGGGCTGGAAGAGCGAGATCCTCTCGGCCAGCGAGTCCGACCTGGGCGGCTACAAGGAAGTCGTGGTCCGGATCGAGGGCGACGCCGTCTACGAAGCGCTGAAGTTCGAGTCTGGCGGCCACCGCGTGCAGCGCGTGCCG
>JADYYK010000040.1 GCA_020853705.1 Deltaproteobacteria bacterium | reverse complement strand
TGGGATCTGCTACCCGGCGCTCCGACGCCTACCGGGGCGGGACTTGCACCCGCTGGAGAAGCGCAGCGTGAAGACGCGGCCCAGTCGAACAGCGACAGCTGCTCCGTGCCTTCGTCACGACGCACCACGCGCGAATCTTACTCGCTGCGCAGCATCCCTTCGGCAATTTCGATCACAGGCTGCAGGCCGCCGCGCGCCATGGCGCGCAGGGTCGGATAGGGCCGGATGGTGTCGGCGAACGGCGGGCTGACCGAGTAGTAGAGCTGGATGAAGGTCTGCCCGAACACCGAGCGGCGCAGCACGCGATCTCGGAACGCGCGCAGCATGGTCACCTTGGGCGCCAGCAGGCTGCCGAACGCCGCGGTGGCGATGAAGCAGCCGCCGCCCGGATCGGTCGGGTCGACGATGGCCTCGGGCGTGGTGATCTTGACCACCGCCATCGGCCCCACGTTGAGACAGCCGTCCGAGGCGCGCACCGCGATGAAGTAGTTGGTGCGCGGCAGCAGGCCCGACAGCGTGATGGTCTTCTTGGCGCCTGGCGCGGCGGCCTCGGTCGACACCTGGACCAGGCTGGCGGCGCTGAAGTCGGCCTCGGTCACGATGGGCTCGCCCGCGCGCATGCGCACCTCGTAGCCCGCGATCATGCCGGTGTCGCCGTCCCCGCCGGGAGCCAGGAACTCCAGCTTGGCGCTGTCGGCCTTGACCTCGGTGGCCTGCAGCATCGATGGCGTGCCCGGCGCGACGGTGTCGCCGGTGGGCTGGGTGGTGACCTTGACGCGGTACATGGTGCCGGCGTCGGAGGCGACCGCGAGGCGGCCCGCGCCCGAGCCCTCGTTGCTGGCGATGGTGGCGTCGGGCGGCGACACCAGGCCATCGGCGCCCATCGGGTCACCGTAGCCGGCATAGTCGAGCGCCAGCGCCTTGCGCGCGGTGGCGTCGATCATGATGGGCACCTCCCACAGCACCGACGGCTGGCCCAGGCTGGGCACGCCATACTCGCCCCACGACTGCAGCACCGGAGACGGATAGCTGTGGCCGGCGTTGCGGTCGCGCTCCTTGGAGACCTCGACCCGGACCTTGTAGGCGCCGGGGGCCATACCCTCGGGGATGTTCCACAGGATGCGATAGCTGAGGCCGCTCGGCGGCGTGGGCTTGGACACGGTGTCGAGATCGTTCAGGGTGGCGAACATCTTGGCGTCGACGTGATCGACGCCGCCCTCGGCCGGCGTGCGCGGATCCACCAGGTCGTTGCGCGGCGGGTACAGCGACTTCTTGCCGGTCGGATCGAACATGCCCTTGTCGGTGTACGTGCGCAGGGTCGGGCACGTCATCATGTCCATGTTGGCGTGGATCTCGCTCTCCAGCGTGGGGCGGCAGTAGCGCTGCTCCTGCGAGGACTGCGACAGCGAGTGCGACAGGTTGTCGTCCTGGCGATCCTGGAACACCAGCATCGGGTACTGGTGGTTGCGCTTGTGGGCCCAGATCGGGAACACCGCCTCGCGGCGCCCGTACGGCCACCAGTCGCCCGAGTTGTAGTTGAAGATGCCGGGGCGGTTGCCCAGGCCGTAGGTGCCCGTGGCCTGGGTGATGAAGAGGGTGTCCACGAAGTTGCCCGCGGAGTCCTCCAGCCACACCACCATCTGCAGGCTGGGTGTGGGCGTCAGCTCCACCTCGACGACCTTGCAGGCGTCGGCGCGGGGAATGACAACCGTCAAGCTGACAGCTGCGAGGACGAGACTGGGTAGCGCCGAAAACCTGGCCATCGCTTCCATCCCTTGACGAAGGTTCGGGGATTATGACTTGATTCGGCGGGACCTTACAAGGCTGGGGTGCGTGACGTTGGTTCCACCCTGGGTCGATTTTCGGCCATTTCGACCGAATCGTTCAGGGTCACGGCGGGCAGACCATGGCGACCAGCTACCTCGTGATGGACATCGAGACCATCCCCGACACCACCCTGTACAAGGCGCCCGACACCGCCCCGGGGGTGGAGCGCCCCTTCCCGCCCCTGTACGTGCACCGCCCGGTCGTCATCGGCTGTCTGTGGCTGGGCGAGGACTACGAGTGGAAGCGCCTCGGCGTCATCGGGGATGGCACCGACGAGGCGCGCATGCTGGCGGACTTCTCGCGCTTCGTCGACGAGCACCGCCCCCACGTGGTGACCTTCAACGGACGCGGCTTCGACCTGCCCGTCATCATGCTGCGCTGCCTGCGCCACGGCGTGCAGCTGCGCTGGTACTACCAGGGCCGTGACTATCGCTATCGCTACAGCGACGAGGGCCACATCGACCTGGCCGACTTCCTGACCGAGCATGGCGCCACCCGCGGCGGGCTGTCGCTGGACGCCTCGGCGCGCCTCATCGGGCTACCCGGCAAGGTGGGGGTCGATGGCTCCCAGGTCGAGGGGCTGTGGAACTCCGGCCAGCACGAGGCGGTGCAGAGCTACTGCCTGTCCGATGTCGCACAGACGGCCTTCCTGTTCCTGCGCTTTCGGCTGCTGATGGGGCAGCTCGACCGCGCCGGGTACCAGCGCGCGGCGCGCGGCGTCCTGGACGGGCTGCGCGCCGATGGTCGCGTCGGCCCGCTGCTGGAGAAGCTGGAGACCGGGCGGCTGCTGCTCGAGGACGAGCCGGCGCCGGCGGCGGCGTCCGCGCCCGCGCCCGCCCTGCCCGTCGGGCCCGTCACCAGCCCAGGGTGAGCCCGAGCTGGACCCAGCGCGGCGGGCTGACCCGCGCGCCGTAGGGCCGCCGGGCCATGATGTCGCGGGCGTCGAGCAGGTTGCGCACGTGCAGAGACAGCTCGAGGCCCGCGCGCGGGCGCCACTTCGCGCTGGCGTCGACGGTCAGCTGGCGATCGGTGAAGGGCTCGCCGTCAGGCCCCGGACCTTGGCCCGGCAGCTCGCGCATGCGATCGACGAAGGTGGCCTGCGCGGCCAGGGTGACGCCGCGGGTGTCGAGGCCGGCGCTGGCGCGCAGCTGGTGGCGCGGGACATAGGGCAGCTCGTCGCCCGGGGTGACCTCACCCCACTCGTCGGAGGTGAAGTACTCCAGCAGCTCGGTGCGCGTCAGCGTGTAGGCCAGGTCGAGTGGGACGCTGACGCCGCGGCGCACGCGCACGCGCTGCTCGCCGCGCAGCTCGAGGCCATAGATCCGCGCCCCACCGGCGTCGAGCTGGGCGTCGAGCTGCTCCTGGGTGCAGCCCGCCGACAGCGAGCAGACCGAGGTCAGGTTCTGGTACTCGTTCCAGAACCCGACCACCTCGAGCTCGCTGCGGCGCCCGGTCACGCGGGTGCCGGCCTCCCAGGCGACGCTGCGCTCGGGCGGCGCGATGGTCGGCCCCGGTGCGCCAGGCGAGAAGCCACGGTGCACCCCGCCGAGCAGCCCGAGCCAGGGCCGCGCCTGCCAGTACACCCCGAGGCCGGGGATGACGACGGCGCGCTGGGCGGCGGCGTGGCTGCCCTCGAGCAGCCCGCTGTAGCTGGCGCGCAGCAGCTCGAGGCGGGCGCCCGGGGTGAGGGTGAGGTCGCGCCAGCGCACGGCGTCGATGACGTGCAGCGCCAGCGCGGTGGTGCTGGCGCGGTTGTCGGCGGTGGTCTCGGTGACGCGGCCGTCGGGCTCCAGCACACCGCCGGTCATGCGAAAGCCATCCTGGGTGTGGACGCGCCGGACCTCGTCCTGGTGCAGCCGCGTGCCGACCTCGAGCGCATGGCCGAGCGCGCCGGTGCAGCCGGTGAGGCGCAGGCTCGACTGCAACCCCTGGGCGACGAAGCGGCGCTGGTTGGGGCCGATGAGGATGGTCTCGCCGGCGCTGGCGGCGTCGCTGTCGCCGGTCAGGTTGGCGACGAAGATCTGTCCGCGCGCCGAGTCGGGGTGGGCCAGGACGTCGCGGATGTCCGCGCCGCGGAAGCCGTTGACCTTGCGCCAGCGCCGATCGAAGTCGGTGCGATACAGGCTGGTGGTGAGCTCGATGCGGCCCGACGCGGCGGCCAGCCGGTGCGTCGCCACCAGCGCGCTGCGATGCCACTGCATGTGATCGAAGCGCGAGGCCAGGTAGCGGCGTGACGGCGTGGCGCGCGCGTCGGCGTCGGTCAGGCCGAGGTAGGTCTCGTCGGAGGCCTCGTCGGAGTAGCCCAGCTTGAGGGACAGGGTGTGCTCGACGTCGGGATCGTCGGCGCCGGGCGCCAGCGTGTGCTCGACCTTGGTCATCCACTCGTTGCGGGTGAAGCCGGTGTCGCCGCCGCCGTCGAGCACACGCCAGCCGGTGCTGCCGAGCTGCGCGCCCTCGATCAGAAAGCCGGTGCGGCCGCTGCGGGCGCCGAAATGGCCGTGCAGCTTGCGATAGCCGAAGGCGCCGGCGCCGAGGTCGAGGCCGGTCGACTGGCCGTGTCGCGGCGGGCTGCGCGTGATGAGATCGATGGCGCCGCCGACCGTGTGCGGACCATGGATGATGGCCGCCGGCCCCTTGAGGACGCGGACCGCGACCATGCGCGTGATGAGCGGGAAGTAGTAGGCCGCCGAGGCCGAGTAGGCGGCCGGCGAGATGAGGACGCCGTCCTCCATCAGGGTGACCTTCTTGCTGCGGTCGGGGCTGGTGCCGCGCATGCCGATGTTGGGGCGCAGCCCGACGCCGTCCTCGCCGCGGACATAGACGCCGGGCACCGACTGCAGGATGGCGTGCGGGTCGTCGCGATTCATGCGCGCGAGGTCGCGCTCGGAGAGGACACGGACGGCGCCGCCGGTGCGCGCGGCGCGGGTGCCCACGACGACGGTCTCGTAGGACGGCGGGACGTCTGGAGACGGAGATGGAGATGGAGATGGAGATGGAGATGGAGACGGCGACGGCGCTAGGCCCGGGTCGAGCACCGGCGCGGACGGCAGCGGCTCCTGTGCCAGCGCTGGCGTGGCGAGCAGCGCCACGCACAGGAGTGAGGAGCGCGCGATCACGGCGTTTCGGCGACGCCGGCGATGACCACCTTGCCGTCGGACTGGACCACGACGCCGCGGGCCTCTTCCAGCGTGCCTCGGGCGATCACGTTGTGGCTGGCGACGCCGCCGACGCCGAAGCTGGGGTCGCGGGTACCGTCGCTGTTGAAGCGGACCACGACCATGCGCCGATCGGTGCCCTCCTCCTGGTAGCCGGCCGCGTAGATCTTGCCGGCGGCGTCGAAGGCGACGCCCCAGAAGCGGTCGTTGGCGGTGTCGGACAGCGGCACCGCCTGCGCGTACTCCGTCCCCGCGCCGACGGGCCAGATCAGCAGCGTCGCGTCGTCGTCGGCGGCGGCGCCGTTGTCCAGGCCAGCGCGGTAGCCGACCGCGGCCACGCGCAGGCCATCGGGTGACAGCGCGGCGCCAAACCAGGCCTCGTCGGGACGACCGAAGCTGTAGGTCTTGTGGCCGGTGCCGTTGAAGCTGGTGTCGAGCTGGCCGCTGGCCGTGTACAGGAACACGGCGGCGTCGACGTTGCCGGTGCTCGGCACCACGCTGCCCAGGATGAGGACGCGATCGTCGGGCAGCACCACGGCGTTGCGACCGCGGTCGTCACCACCCGCGACGTCGAGCTCGATGACGCCCTGGGTGCCCCAGCTGGTGTCGAGGCGCCCCGCCGGGGTGTAGCCGAACGACACCATGTTGACGGTGCCGGTGCTGGCGCTGCGTCCGTAGCCCGCGGTGATGTAGCGACCGCTCTGGCGCGCGGCGACATAGGCCTCGGCGACGCCCCATGGCGTGTTGATGGGATCGGCCGGCGCCAGCGGCATCGAGTTGACGATGCCCGCGGCGCCGAACGTGGTGTCGGGCGTGCCGTCGTCGTTGAGGCGCAGCAGCACGACCTTGTTGACCGACTGGGTGCCGACGCCGCTGGGCTGGGCGGTGTAGCCCGAGCTGACGATCTTGCCGTCGGCCTGCACGAAGCCGTTGCGCGCGTTGTCGCCCAGGTTGGCGATGTTCAGCGTGTGCACCCCCATGGTCGCGAAGCTGGGGTCGAGGGCGCCGCTGGCGGTCAGGCGCACCACGGCGCGGTCGGCGTCGAGCCGGGTGTCGGCGCCGCGCCGGGAGCCGAACAGCAGCAGCCGGTCGCTGCCATCGCGCGTCAGGCCCCAGAGGGCGTCACGCGCGCCGCCGGTGATCACGGTGGACAGGCTGTGACGGGCGATGCCGGCGGCGCCGAACGTGGTGTCGAGGCTGCCGCTGGCGTTGAAGCGGATCGCGATCAGGTCAGTGTCGAGCAGCGCCGCGGCGGCGTCGGGGGTCAGCACGCTGGAGTCGGGCGTGACGACGCTGGAGTCGGGCGTGACGACGCTGGAGTCGGGGCTCGCGTCGTCGTCGCCGCAGGCCGGCAGCGCCAGGGCCAGGGCCAGGGCCAGGGTGAGGGCTGTCAGGCGCGCGTGGTGAACGCGGAATCGCTTGGTCTTCATGGGACCTCGGGAGGTTTGGGGGGACATCGGTCATTTTGAAATTGAAAACAGATTTCAAAATCACTATGCTCTTAACGACTGGCTGGCTCGACTGTCAAGAGGTCTTCATGAAGTGCGCGACACAATTGGCTATTTTCTCGGCCGCTTTGATTGTGTGTACATCATGTCAAGAAAAAGAGGCGCTTCACAGGCCTGATGATGCATCCGTCGTGCTTCCACTCGACGACGGCGGTGGCGACGCCGGGGAGCTCCCCGGCTTCTCCCGCGCCGACCTGCTGGCCGCGTTCGGCGCCTGCGCGCTCGACCGCGCCCAGGACTTCCACGGCCTGAGCGGCACCCTGGAGACCACGCTGGCGGCGCTGGTCGCCAGCCCCGGCGACGGCAACCAGGGCAGCGCGCGCGCCGCCCTGCGCACCGCCTTCGCGTCCTGGCAGGAGAATGAGGTCCTGCAGTTCGGCCCCGCCGCGCCGCTCGCGGTTGCCGGCGGTCAGGAGCTGCGCGACCAGATCTACTCCTGGCCGCTGGTCAGCCGCTGCGCCGTCGAGGAGACGCTGGTGTCGCAGGCCTACGCCCAGCCCGGCTTCTCCAGCGCGGTGGTCAACCGGCGCGGCCTGGCGGCGCTGGAGGTGCTGCTGTTCCACGACGGCGCCGACACCGCGTGCGGACCGACCTCGCCCATCGTCTCGAGCGGCAGCTGGGCCGCGCTGGGCGACAGCGAGCGCGCCAGCCGCCGCCGCGCCTACGCCCTGGCCGCGGCCGCCGACGTGCGCGCGCGCGCGGCCGCCCTGGTCTCGGCGTGGTCACCGGGCCAGGGCGACTTCGCGCGCCGGCTGGCCAGCGCCGGCCCCGGCAACCCGACCTACCCGACCACGCAGGCGGCGCTCAACGCCGTCAGCGACGCCCTGTTCTATGTCGAGGCCGTCAGCAAGGACCTCAAGCTGGCGCCCGCGATCGGCCTGCGCGACTGCGCCGTGGCGCCCTGCCCCGAGCTCCTGGAGTCGCAGTACGGCGGGCTCGGCAAGGCCAACCTCGCCGCCAACCTGCGCGGCTTCCGCAGGATCAGCGAGGGCTGCGGCGCGAGCTACGGCGGGCTCGGCTTCGACGACCTGCTGAGCGCGGTCGGCGGCGGCGCGGTGGCCGCCAGCCTGCACACCCGGGTGCTCGCCGCCGAGGCCGCGCTGGCGGCGGTCGACGAGCCCGACCTCGCCGCCGCGCTGGCGGCCGACCCGCAGTCGGTGCGCGCGGTCTATGACGCCTTCAAGGCGCTCAGCGACGTCATGAAGACCGACCTCGTCAGCGTGCTCGACCTCGAGCTGCCGGCCTCGGTCGAGGGCGACAATGACTGACGGCGGCACCGGCCTCGCCGCGCGCCTCCGGCACCGGCTGCTGGCGCCGCACGACGCCGCCGCGCTGGCGCTGCTGCGCATCGCGTTCGGCCTCATGGTCACGGTGTCGGCGGCGCGCTTCCTGGCCTACGGCTGGGTCGATCGGCTGTACGTGCAGCCGCGCTTCCACTTCAAGTACTGGGCCTTCAGCTGGGTGCCGGCGCTGCCGGAGGGCTGGATCCACGGCCTGTTCGTGCTGCTCGGCGGGCTCGGGCTGGCGGTCGCGCTGGGCCTGTTCTACCGCGTCGCGGTCGCGCTGCTGACGCTGACCTTCGCCTGGCTGCAGCTGATGGACGTGTCGAACTACCTCAACCACTACTACCTGGTCACGCTGCTGGGCGCGCTGCTGGTGGTCATCCCCGCGCACCGCACCTGGTCGCTCGACGCCTGGCGCAAGCCTGGCCTCGCGGGCGCCACCGTGCCGGCCTGGTGCACCTACCTGCTGCGCTTCCAGGTCGCCACCGTGTACATCTGCGCCGGCCTGGCCAAGTTCAACACCGACTGGCTGCTGCACGCCCAGCCGCTCGGGATCTGGCTGTCGTCGCGCACCAGCGTCCCGGTCATCGGGCCCTGGCTCGACCAGCCCTGGGTCGCCTTCGTGGCCGCCTGGGCCGGCTTCCTGTTCGACACCACCATCGTCCTCTTCCTGTCGCTGCGTCGCACCCGCGCCGTGGCCTATCTGGTGGTGCTGCTGTTCCACGCGCTGACCTCGCTGCTGTTCCCCATTGGCATGTTCCCGGTCATCATGACCACCGCCGCGCTGGTCTTCTTCTCGCCGTCCTGGCCGCGCGACCTCATGTCCCGCTTGCGCCGCCGCCCCGCCCCCAGGCCCGCTGCCGGGCCCGCCGCCGTGACGCCCACACCCCGCCTCTACCGCCCTGCGCTGGCCCTGGCTGCCCTGTACTGCCTGATCCAGATCGCCCTGCCGCTGCGCGCACACCTCTACGGCGGCGACGTCTCGTGGCACGAGCAGGGCATGCGGCTGTCCTGGCGCGTGATGACGCGCGAGAAGAACGGCAGCGTCACCTTCATCGTCATCGATGCGCAGGCGCGCCCACCGCGCGAGTGGCACATCCCGCCCAGCCGCTACCTGACCCGCCTGCAAGAGCGCGAGATGGCCGTGCAGCCCGACCTGATCCTGCAGCTGGCCCATCGCATCGCGCGCGACTTCGCCGCCCAGGGTCACCCCGGCGTCGCCGTGTACGCCGACGCCCGGGTCTCGCTCAACGGGCGCCCCGCCGCCACCTTCATCGATCCTGGCGCCGACCTGGCGCGGCTGGACGACGGCCTGGCCGCCAAGCCATGGATCCTGCCCGCGCCCGGCGGTCCGCCCATCCGCCTGCGGCCCCTGCTGGCGACGCGACGGTAGTGCCGCTATTCTCCCCCGCCATGTCGCGTGCTCGCCGTCTGCCTCGCAGCTTCTATGCGCGCGACACCCTCACCGTGGCGCAGGAGCTGTGCGGCAAGTACGTCACCCACCAGGGCCGCGTCGGTCGCATCATCGAGGTCGAGGCCTACCACGGCCGCGACGACCAGGCCTCGCACGCGCGCCGCGGCCCGACCCCGCGCGCCGCCATCATGTTCGGCCCGCCCGGCGTGGCCTACGTCTATCAGATCTACGGCATGTTCTTCTGCCTCAACCTGGTCACCATGAGCGATGGCTTCCCGGCCGCGGTGCTGCTCCGCGCGCTGGAGCCGGTCGCCGGGCTGGGTGATGCGCGCACCGACGGGCCCGGGAAGCTGTGCCGCGCCATGGCCATCGACAAGCGACACAACGGCCTCGACGTCACCCGCCCGGGCGCGCTGCAGGTCGAAGATCGCGGCGACCCCGCGCCGGTGCTGCGCGCGACGCCGCGGGTCAACGTGGACTATGCCGGCGCCTGGGCGGCGCGGCCGTGGCGCTGGGTGGTCGAGGGCGCGCCGGTGTCACGTCCGCGCTGGGGCGGCGCATGAAGCTGGCCGGGGTTCATCATGTCGCCATCCAGGTCGCCGATCTGGCGCGCGCCGAGGCCTTCTGGTGCGAGCTGCTGGGCTGCGCCGTGCTGCAGCGCTGGCTCGATGACGCCGGGCAGCCGCGCTCGCTCTGGGTCGACGTCGGCGGCGGCGCCTTCCTGGCGCTGGAGCGGGTGCCCGCGCGCGGCGACGTGGCGCCCCCGTTCGCGCACCCCTCCCCGGGCGCGCACCTGGTCGCGCTGCGCATCGCGCGCGGCGACCGTGCCGGCTGGGAGACGCGCCTCGGCGCCGCGGGAGTGGCCATCGAGAAGCGCTCGCGATACACCCTCTACCTGCGCGACCCCGACGGCACCCGGGTCGGTCTGTCGCACCATCCGGAGCCCGCCGAGTGATTCGCGTGACCTACCAGCCGCTGGACAAGACCGTCGAGGCCAGGCCGGGCGACAACCTGTTCGACCTGGCGCAGCGCGAGCGGGTGCCCATCTCGACCGCGTGCGTCGGCAAGGGCACCTGTGGGCTGTGCCGGGTCAAGATCGTCAGCGGCGGGGAGCTGCTGTCGCCGGTGGGCGCGCTCGACAAGAAGCACATCGGCAACGTCTACTTCATCACCAAGGTGCGGCTGTCGTGTCAGGCCGTCCTGAACGGCGACGGTGACGTGGTGGTCGAGGTCCCGGACTTCCCCAAGCCCAAGCCGAGGTAGCCTGAGACAGCGCTGGGGCGGAACAGGGACACTGGGACGGGTAGGATGTCCACCCTGACCCACTCCGTGTCCTGGGGACAACAGGCCGGACACGATTGTCGTGTCAGCCGGCCAACGGATTGGCCGATCGCGCCAGCGTGGCGCACCAGGCTTACGTCCAACCTCATGTTTTTGGTGGTCGGACCAGACCTTGGTGCGCCGGCCTGCGTCTTGCTCTATCAGTGGCCGTGACTCTCCCCAGCACCCTGTGGCTCGAGCTCCGCGGTGAGGCCGCGGCCGAGCTGGTCCTCCCCGCGGAGGAGCTGGTGCGCATGCGCCGGGTGTGGTCGATCGAGTCGGCGCAGCGCTCGCTGGCGGAGCACCCGGTCGAGGTCGTCATCGTCGCGCTGCCCGCGGGTGACGCCGGCGCGGTGCTGCACCAGCTGCTCGAGGGCGACGGCGTCGGTCCGGCCAGCGTGATCGCGCTGTGCGAGGACAGCGCCGCCATCGTGTCGGCGCTGCAGGCCGGGGCCGATGACGCCTGCAGCTATGCCCGCGCGCCCGAGCAGCTGATGGCGCGCCTGCACGCGGCGGCGCGCGTGCGCATGCTCAACGTGCAGGCCGACACCCGCGTGATGCGCGAGCTCGAGGCCAAGGTCGCCGAGCTGACGCGCGAGAACCAGCGCCTGCGCGAGCTGGCCCATCGCGACGAGCTGACGGGCCTGGGCAACCGGCGCGGCTTCCAGGGCCACATCGACTACCTGATCGAGTATGCCGGCCGCTTCGGCGGTTCGCTGTCGGTCGTGATGATCGATCTCGACGGCATGAAGCTGCTCAATGATCAGCACGGGCATGCCGCGGGTGACGTCGCGCTGCGCAGCGTGGCCAGCGTGATCCGGCAGTCGATCCGCGGCGTCGATGTGGCGGCGCGCCTGGGCGGCGACGAGTTCGCGGTGGTCATGCCAGCGACCACGGCGGCCGCCGCGGCGCGCGTGGCCGAGCGCATCCGCACCGGCATCGGCGGCCTGGCGCTGCCCAGCGGCGCGCGCATGAGCGCCAGTTTCGGGGTCGCCACCCTGAGCGGTGCGCCCAGGGGGATCGGCTTCGCGGGCGACGAGCTGATGGCGCGCGCGGACGCCGCGCTGTATGCGGCCAAGCGCGCGGGCAAAAATCGCATCGAGCTGGCCGCGGCGGCGTAGCGGCTGCGGCAGCTCAGTTGCCGCGCCACCGGGTGCAGGTGTTGGGGGCGTCGTCGCTGATGAAGCCGTGCTGGCGCCCGAGCCAGTAGGCGATCAGGTAGTCGGCGCCGGGGAAGACGTGGCGCGCGTCGACGAACTCGTTGCGCAGCCGGAACGGGTGGTGCTGCCACAGGAAGTCCTGTGCCACGCGCTGCCCGATCGCGACCGCGCCGGTCGACTGGTTGGCGCAGCCGGGCTTGGCGGGGTACTGGGCGCTGTTGTCGACCGCCAGCGAGGCGCGCGGCGGCGGCGGGAAGCCGGCCAGCTGGGTCACCGTGGTGGCGAGCTCGCCGGCCGGCACCAGGCCGGCGGGACCCTGCGCCGCGGCGATGAAGTCGAAGTAGGCGTTGCGGTGGCCGGCGACGATGGGGCGCAGCTTGTCGGCCAGCACCTGGCCACGCACGGCGGCGACCACGGTGGGGTTGCCACCCTGGCGCAGCAGGCCATAGGTCGAGTGGTGCACCAGGGCCAGGCCGAAGTATTGCTGCCAGCAGTTGTCGGCGTGGTGATAGGCGTACTGCTTCATGATCGGCAGCCAGGTCGGCAACTGGCTGTCATAGTGGGCCTGGATGAGGGCGCGATCGGCAGCGCTGGCGGGCAGCCCCGCGGTCATGTCGAGCGCCATTTCCATCAGGTATGCCAGCAGGATGGCGGTTCCCGGCCTGGGGATCTGGGGCAGCGCCGGCCCGACCACGGGCAGCTGGCGTAGCACGGGGGCGAAGTCGGGGAAGAACTCGCGCACGCCGCGCAGCTCGGAGGCGCTGAAGTCGTTGGGGTCGGCATCGGTACCGACCTGGATGAAGACACGGCCGTCGACCATCTCGCTAGGCACCAGGACGGCGTGCTGCACATCGAACGTGAAGTCGGAGCTGATCCACGAGCCCAGCAGCTTGTGGCGGACCCGGACGGGCACCGCGGGGCGCAGCTTGATGAGTCGCGCACCAGGGTGACCACCAGCTCGCGCAGCATGGCGCGATGGCTGGGCGAAGCGGTCACCTGGTAGGCCAGGCCGAGGCCCAGGCTGACGCCCTGGTACATGTCGATGCTGGTCCAGGCGCCATAGAAGGCCGGCGCGCCGCGGTAGCTGGTGGCGATGTGCTTCTCCTGGGTAGTGGAGGGATCGTAGAGCGCGGCCAGCAGCGGGTCGCCGCTGCGCGGCGCCCAGAAGCGCGCCATGTAGCCCGGGGTGGCGGTGATCTCGAACAGCTGGTGGATGCGCTCGACCAGGGCCTCGACGTTGCGGATGGCGTCGGGGCTGTGCGTGGTCAGCGCGCGCAGCGACTCGGCGGCCAGGTAGAGCCCGGTCCACTCGGCGGCGTCGACGGTGCCGGTGTACGCGATGGGGGTGCGGTGGCTGGCGTCGGAGAACACGGTGTTGGCGATGTAGCCGTTGGCCAGCTGGTGGGCGCGGAGCCAGGCCAGGTGCTTGCGCGCGAGATCGTGGCTGCCGCTGCCGGGCGACACCAGGCCGCCGCTGGACGACAACAGGCGACAGGTCTGCTGACCGGCGCCGGTGCTGCGGGTGTCGCCCAGCGCGCACTCGTCGAGGCAGGCGGCGACGCAGCGGTCGGTCAGGCAGTAGCTGTACTCGGCGCACGCCGCGTCGACCCAGGTGGGTGTGCCGGCCACGTCGCGACAGCTGCGCTCGTGGCCGCTGTCGGCGCAGCTCCGCGCGCCGAGCTGGCACGGCGTGGTCGGGGTGCCGGTGTCGGCGCTGGCATCGCCGCTGGCGGCGGCGTCGGCGACCGCGCCAGGGCCAGCGTCGTCGCCCGGCTGCGGGGCGGCGCCGGGGCCGTCCGTCCCGCCACAGGAGCCCAGCACGAGGCAGAGCACGGCGACCCAGGGCTTGCGCATGGCGAGACCGTACTGCCGCGCGCCGGCGTGGATCTTACGTCGTCTGTCGTGCGTCGCCGCACCCGCGCCTGGTAAGGTCCGGGCATGAGCAGGGGCACCTTCGACAAGCTGTGTGGCTTCGAGCTGGTCAGCGCCGCCGAGGGCAAGGCGCGCATGCGGGTAGTGGTCGGCGAGGCGCTGGCCAACCCGAACGGGCACATGCATGGCGGCGCCATCGCGACCCTGGTCGACGTCGCCGGCACCTACGCCATCATGAGCGCCGACCGCCAGGGCCGCCCCGGCGTGACCACCGATCTCAACGTGTCATACCTGGTCGGTGCGGCGGTCGGGCAGGCCGTGCTGGCCGAGGCCGCGGTGCTGAAGATCGGCAAGACGCTGGCCTTCGTGAGCGTCGACGTCCGCCGCGAGGCCGACGGCGCCCTGATGGCGCAGGGCCGCATGACCAAGTTCCAGGGCGGATAGGCGGGTCGCTCCGCGACTGCCGATCCGCCCTGTCCGTTCCGTTCCGTCGTCACAGCACGGGGCAGCTGTCGCCAGCGCGGCGCACCGCGACGTCGTGGTGCAGGCTGAGCGGCGCGGAGTGCACAACGCGCTGCACCAGCAGGGCGCCGAAGACCTCGGCGCCGCCCGAGATGACCAGGTCGGCGCGCGGGGCGTACAGGTTGCCGGCGATGACCGAGTTGCCGGCCAGGTTGATGGCGCCGCCGCCGCCGACATAGAGGCGCGCGTCGGCGGGCGCGGCCGGCGAGCCGAAGCTGAGGTCGCTGCCGACGTCGATGTGGGTGCCGACGAAGAGATCGAGCTGACCGCCGGGGCGGACATCGACGCGCAGCGCGCCGGTCAGGGTGATGTCGCCGGCGATGAAGAGCGCGACCCGGCCGGTGATGACCAGGGTCAGGCCGGCGCGACCATCGATGCGCGACAGGAAGTAGCGACCGCAGGGCAGCTCGCGGGTCTGATCCTGGGTGAAGCCGACCAGGGAGTCGACGCCGAGGCCGATGTCGGCGTTGTGGTTGGCGCTGCGATGGGCCTCGACCAGGGCGGCGATGTCGATCTCGGAGGCCGCCCCGCAGGGACAGGGTGGCGCCACGGTGACGGCCTCGCGACGCAGGGCGCCGAGCGACTGGGTCGGGGCCGCCAGGGTCGCGGCCGCGGGCAGTGACAGGGTGCCCGCGACGGTGAGAGAGGCGACGTCGATGTCGCTGCCGACGCGGGCGGCGCCGCCGACGCGCACGCTGGTGCTCGCGGAGCCCAGGCGGCCGGCCGCGGACAGGTCGCCGCTGACGTCGAGGCTGGGGCCGAAGCGCAGCTCGGCGCCGGCGACCCACAGCGAGCCGCGGATGCTGGCGCTGCCGGTGGACTCCAGCTTGCCGTTGATGCCGACCGCGGCGGCGACGCCGCCGGGCGCGCGGTAGGGGCCGGTGGCGCTGTCGAACGAGTCGGTGGTGAGACCGACGTTGCTGGAGTAGTCGGTGCAGGTGCACAGCGCGAACTGGAAGGTGCGGGTGGCCAGGGCGCCAGCGCAGGTGGCGGAGCCGCCGATGGTGGGCAGCAGGATCGAGGGGCCGCTCTGCTGGCAGTAGCCCGGGCGATCGTCGGGCGCGGCACAGGCGGCGCCGGTGCAGCGCTGGATGGCGACGATGTCCTCGGTGGTGCAGCCGGCGAGGCTGACGAGGGTGGCGAGCGTGGCGAGGCTGCCGAGGCTGGCGAGGCCGAGCGCGGTGCGGGCGATGACGCGGGCGCGGGGCATGGGCTCAGGGGCGGAGCTTGGCCAGACGGGCGCGGGCGCGCGACGCCTCGGGAGAGTCGGGGAAGCGCTCGAGGAAGCTGGCCAGGGTGTCGGCCTCGCCGGCGTCGTTCAGGCGATGCTGGGCGTCGGCGACGCCGAGCAGGGCCTCCTCTGACAGCGCGCCGCGTGGCCGTGAGCGCAGGGCGGCGCGGTACAGGCGCAGGGCGCCGCGGGCGTCGGACAGGTGATCGAGGCGCAGCGCGGCGGCGGCGACGGTGGCGACATAGGCGGCGTCGGTGCCCGGGTGGTCGACCACGATGGACTGGTAGAGGCGATCGGCGGCGGCCCAGGCGCGCGCGCTGCGGCGAGCGTTGGCAGCGCGCAGGGCGTCCTCGGCGGCAGCCACGGCAGCGGGCGCGGGGCGCGCCGAGGGTGACGCCGAGGCGCGCGGGCGCGACGAGGGCGCGGGGGCGCCAGGGCTGGGCGAGGGCTCGTCGATGACGATGGTATCCGGGGCAGTGTCGGGGCCGGTGTCGGTGACATCGGCCGGCGCGGCGCTCGCGGTGGGCTCGGGGCTCGCGATGACCACGGGGCTCGTGCTCGTGCTCGTGCTCGGACTCGTGCTCGTGCTCGTGCTCGGACTCGGGCTCGTGCTCGTGCTCGGACTCGTGCTCGTGCTCGTGCTCGTGCTCGTGCTCGTGCTCGGACTCGTGCTCGTGCTCGTGCTCGTGCTCGGACTCGTGGCGGGGGGGCGCAGGTGCTGCACCACGCGGTAGATCGCCGCGCTGGCGATGCCTGCGACCAGGATCCCCAGACAGGCCACCAGCACGAAGCGGCCGCGGCTGGGGCGGCGCGCCGTGGCGACCGGGCGTCCCGCCAGGGCCGGCGCTGCGTTCATCGCGCTGGCCTGCGCGATCAGATCCACCGCGGTGGCGTCGTCGCGGGGGTCAGCGGCGGCGTCCAGCAGCACGGCGTCCAGGGCGCCGCGCACCAGCTCGGCGGCGCGGGCCTCGCCCAGCTTGCGCGCCGGACCCGGGCGGTCATCCAGCGGCGGCAGCAGCTCGAAGCGCTCGGGCTCCGTCATGCCTCACCATCTCCCTGCTGGGTGCGCAGCGATTCGTGCAGCGCGCGCAGCTTGTCCATGCCGATGCGCAGGCGACTCTTCACGGTGTCGAAGGGCAGCTCGAGCTCGGCCGCGATCTCGGGCACGCTCATGCCCAGTACGTGGTGCAACACCAGCGCGTGGCGCTGGTCGGCGGGCAGGCGGTCGAGCAGACGCGCGGTCTCGCGCCGCACCGCATAGTCGTCGGGGCTGCCGTCGGGATCGGGCACCAGGTGCAGGTGTGCGCCCTCCCCGGCGTTGCGCGCGCGGTCGGCGCGCACGCGACCGAGGTGCGCGAAGGTGACGCGCACGGTGACCCGATCCGCCCACGCCGTGAAGGTGCCCTCGCCGCGATAGCTGGGCAGGCCGCGCAGGATGGCGATCAGCGACTCCTGGGCGATGTCATCGACCTCGCCGTCACCACGCACCAGGTAGCGGATCAAGTTGCGGGCGCGGGGCAAGAGCTCGCCCAGCAGCGCCTCGGCCGCGGCGCGGTCCCCGCTCGCCGCGGCGCGTACGCGCGGGTCCGGTGCGCTGGCACCGGGGGGCACGGGTACGCGAGCGGCCATCCACATTGATTATATAGAGGGCGAGCCCCACCCGATCGGGTCACGACACCGAGGGGGACAGTCCCCCACATGTCCGCGCAGCAGGAGTTCAGTTCTTCAGCGTCAGCGCCACACCGACCCGCGGCTCGACCGGCCAGAAGCGGTGGCGGGAGGCGAAGCGACCGGCGATCTGGTAGCCGAAGTCGGGGCGCGGCAAGAGCACGTCGGCGGCGCCGGTCAGCTGCAACCAGAGACCACCGCCCAGGCGCAGCGAGGCGGTCGCCTCGGGGCTGACGAAGAAGACCGGCGTGGTCTGCGACGGGGTGGCGCTGACCTCGGCGCTCAGGGCGGCGCTGCTGCGGAAGAAGGCGATGACGCCGAGCGCGGCGCCCAGCCCCAGGCGCAGGCGGCGACCGCGGCGCTCGACGCCGCCGGCGACCAGCAGGCCGTGACGGGCGACCTCGATGGCCACGTCGTCGTCGTCGAGCTCGCCCGGCAGGCCGGCCAGCGCGCCCAGCGCGACGTGCCAGGCGCCGCGCCCGAGGCCGAGGCGGACATCGAGGCCGTGCTGGCCGGTCGGGGTCTCGCCGTCGAAGGCCAGCTGCCAGCCCACCGTGACGCGCAGCGCGGGACGGCCGCCGCGCACCTCGATGTCAGGGCCGTCGGGGCTGGGCTCGGGCGGCGGCGGCTCGGGCGCGTCGGGCGGCACCTCGGGCTCGCGCGCGCCGGGTGGCGAGCCGACCCCGATCCGTCCGCCCCGCGCCAGCGCCCGCAGCGCCCCGCGCGCCACCAGCGCGGCCGCCTCGGCGCGCGCCGACTCCGCCGCCGCGCCGCTGCCCGCCGAGGTCACGTCGCGCAGGAGCTCGCTGCGCGTGCGCGGGTCGACCAGGTGCACCACGATGACGTCGGCGGCGTGCTCGAACCAGATCACCACGCGGGCGCCCTCGACCTCGGCCAGCCGCGCCACGTCGGCGCGGTCACCCTGGGGCGCCGGCGCGCGCACGGAGACCAGCTCGACGTCGAGGTCGCTGGTCTGCCCACGCAGCCGGCGCGCCACCTCGGCGTCACGCGGCTCGGCCTCGACCACCACGACCCGCAGCGGCACCCGCGCGGCAAGCGCCACGCCTCCGCACAGGCCGAGCAGCGCCAGCGCCACCCCGAGTCGCCGCATGTCCGCATCATTGCACGGCCCTGGAACCGGAGTTCCAGTCGAAACCGACATCTGACCCGAAGCCGGCCGAGGTGCGCTCTGTCCTGGTATGAGCCAGCTTCGCGTCCGCGAAACCCCGCCGTCATCGTCATCCAGGTGCGCCAGCCTGCGTGGGCCGCGATGAAGACCCCCACCGCGCTCCGCCGCGCCATGGCCGAGGCGCGCCGCGCCGCCACCGGGCGCGATCCCGAGGCCGCCGCGGGCAGCGCGCCGCTGGGCGTCCCGGCCCTCGTGGCCCTGCTGCCCCCCAATGCCGTCGGCACCGAGCCGCAGGGCGTGCCCGCGCTGGGCACCCCCGGGCCGGCCCGGGTGACGCCCGAGCTCGCCGCCGCCGCCGACCTGCTCGATCCCCTGACGCCGTCGCCGGATCTCGACGCCGCGCGCGCGCTCCTGGCGGCGCACGGCGGCTTCGAGCTGCCGCGCGTGACCAGCGCCGAAGCACCCAAGGTCACGCTGGCGCGCATCGCGGTGGGGCCGCAGGTGCGCACCCAGGCCATCCTCGATGCCTGGCTGGGCGACTGTGACGACCGCAGCGAGCTGCACCCCGACGGCCCCGAGGCGGCGCGCTGGTTCGGCACCGACCTCGCGCTCGAGCATGACATCGGCGCCCGCTTCGCGGCCGATCTGCGCCTGGCCGCCGCCGCCGGACGGCGCGACCTCGGGCCGCACCAGACCCTGGCCCACGTCATCCTGTGCGACCCGCTGGCGCGGCGCATCCACCGTGACAGCCCCGAGATGTACGCCACCGACACGCTGGCGCGGAACTACTGCCTGCACGCGCTGCGCAGCAAGCACCACCGCGCCCTCAACCTGCCCGAGCGCCTGATGCTGGCGCTGCCCCTGATGCACGCCGAGCGGATCGCGCTGCAGGACGCCGCGGTGCGCTACCTCGAGCACCTGGCCGTGCTGGCCCGCGAGCGCTGCCCGGCCAGCACGCTGTACGCCTTCATGCTGGGGCGCGCCCGCCGCCAGCGCGAGATCATCCGCGCCTTCGGCCGCTTCCCGCACCGCAACGCGCTGCTGGGCCGGACCTCGACGCCGGCCGAGCGCGCCTTCGTGCACCTCGGCGAAGCGGGCTGATACACTTGCGCCACTCATGTCGAACCTGCCCGATCATTGCGTGCGCCTCGGCGACCTCGACCAGGCTCGCCGCGAGACCGTCCCGGGCGCCCAGCTGACCGCCCTGCGGCGCGCCGCGCCGCGCCTGCGCGAGCACATCCGCGCCTCGGGCAAGCCCAGCTCGGTGCGCACCTTCGACCTCATCACCTTCCCCTACCCGGCCAGCTTCGCCCTGGGCGGCGCGGCGTGGAGCCCGGCGCCCTACGTGATGATGACCAACCGCATGCAGGTGGTGCGCTTCGAGGCCGGCGGCACCACGCGCACGCTGCTGGTCAACCCATCCGACTACGAGCGCGGCATGAAGACGCCGTTCTTCGCGCGCACCGCCGAGCTGGCCGGCGACTTCCTGATCAAGAACGTGCTGACGGCGCGCTGGGGCGCCCCCGAGATCCACCTCGCCAACGCCGGGATCGCGCCCGAGGAGATCGACTACATCACGTTCGACCACCTGCACGTGCAGGACCTGCGCGGCTGGATCGGGCCGGGCGGGCGCTTCCCGCGCGCGCGCCTGCTGGTGCAACGCGAGGAGCTGGAGACGCTGGCCGAGCCGGCGCCGCTGCAGGCCATCTGGTATGTCGCCGATGGCCTGACCGGGATCGCGCCCGAGCGCATCATCACGCTGGACGAGGACGTGCTGCTGGGGCCGGGCGTCGCGCTGGTGCGCACCCCGGGCCACACCCGAGGCAACCACAGCATCGTGCTCAACACCGATGACGGGATCTGGGTCATCAGCGAGAACGGCGTCTCGGTCGACGCCATGAACCCGCGGGCCTCGCGCATCGCGGGCGTCGCGCGCCATGCGCGCACCTGGGACGTCGAGGTCATCCTCAACGCCAACACGCGCGAGGACACGCTGCAGCAGTACAACTCGATGGTGCTGGAGCGCACCCTGGCCGATCCCTGCAGGGCCGCGCCGGAGTGGCCGCAGTTCTTCCCGTCGTCCGAGCTGACCCGGCACTGGATGGCCCCCGGGCTGGCGCCGACCTACTCGCACGGGGCCATCACGCACGGCGATCTGGTGATGGGGCGGGCGCGCTCGGCGCCGCTGCCGGGGCGCGCGGGGGCGGCGGCCTCGCGCGAGGCGCGGCACTCGTGAAGACGGTGGTCGGCGCCATCGTGCTGTCGGTGCTGCTGGGCGCCGGCCTGATCTGGAAGCTGCGTCCGCACCGGGCCACCACCACCGACAGCGCGGGCGCCCCGGGTGCCAGCGGCGCGCCCGCCGGTGGTGCGCTGCGCCAGGTCACGCTCGAGGTCCTGGGCATGACCTGACGCAGCGGCTGCACGGCGCGGGTCCATGACGCGCTGATGACCGTGCCGGGCGTACGGACCGTGATCGTCGATTTCGACAACAAGGAGGCGGTGGTCAGCTACGCCGCGCCGGCCACGGTGGACGCCATGGCCAAGGCGGTCGAGGGCGCTGGCCACTACAACTGCAAGTTCAAGCACGACGGCATGCCGGAGCTGCGCCACACGCTGGCGCCGCTGGGGGCTGCGGTGGATGCCGGAGTGCCCCGCGGGCTCGACGTCGGGGGGCACTGACCGAGGTCAGCTGGCGCGCAGGTGCCGCCAGAGCTCGTGGTCGCAGCGCGCGCCGACGCTGGTGGCGAAGCTCTCCAGGGTGGCGAGCTCGAAGCGGCGGCGGTGGGCCCACTCGGCGCTGTGGCGCAGATCGTGCGCGCAACCGGCGCCGGCGGCGACCGCGGCGGCGGACACCGGGCCGCCGGCCTGGGCGCGCGCGGCGCTGGTCAGCACCGTGCGCAGGTACTGCTCCAGCGCCTCGCGCAGGGCGGCGGGAATCGGAGCGGTGACCGGGGCTGCCATTTTGGTAGTCTATACGGATGCGGGTGCGGGCATGGCCGGGGCTCGTGCTGACGCTGCTGCTCGGCGGCTGCGGCCCGGGGGCGCGCGAGGCGACCGACGCCGCGGTGGACGCCGGGCGTGACGCCGCGCCGCCCGACGTCACCGTGGTCGATGTCGAGGTCATCGACGCCGCGCCCCCGGTGGACGCCGCGCCGCTGCTCGACATCCCGATCCAGGATGTCCAGGATCTGTCGCGCATCACCCACGTGTCTGCGGGCGCGCGAGTGCGCCTCGACGGCGTGGTGGTCACCGCGCGCGACGCCGACGCCAACCTGTTCGTGGTCCAGGAGCCCAGCGGCGCCCCCGCGTACGCCGGGGTCATGGTCAACGCCGAGCCGCTGCCGGCCGGGGCCACGCTGCCCGCGGTGGGCGATCTGGTCGACCTGCAGGGCACCGTGCGCGAGGTCTCGCGCAGCGGCTTCACCGGGTCACGCACCAGCATCGAGAGCCTGAGCAGCCTGGCCGTGGTCGGCAGCGCACCGGTGCCGGCGCCAGCCGCGGTGACCCCGAGCGAGATCAACCTGACCGGGGCGCGCGCCGAGGAGCTGGAGGGAGTGCTGGTCAAGCTCGGCGCGGTCAATGTCGGCGTGGTCGAGCCCGGCTTCGGGACCTTCACGGTCGACGGCGGGCTGACCATCGCCAACCGGCTGTTCCCGGCCGCGGCGCCGCTGGCCTTCCCGTTCGCGCGCGACAGCTACGGGTCGATCGGCGGCATCCTCGACTTCGACTTCGGGGCGCCGCGCCTGCTGCCGCGCGGCGACAGCGATCTGACCGGCTACGTGCGCGCGCCGGCGTGCCTGGACGCGCTGACGCCGAGCAACGCCACGGTCGGCGAGGGCCAGTCGGTCAGCCTGACCGCGGCGCTCGACCGGCCGGCACCGCTGGGCGGCGCGGCGCTGGCGCTCGACAGCTCGTCCCCCGCCAACGCCGCGCCTGCGCAGCCCAGCGTCACCGTGGTCGCGGGCGCGCTGTCGGCCACGGTCGTCGTCAACGGGGTGCTGACCTCGGCCAGCGCGGTCAACATCGGCGCCGCCATCACCGGGTGCGGCAGCGCCGCGGGCATACGCAAGACCAGCACGGTCACGGTGCTGAACGGGCCCACGCCGCGCCTGGCGGCGCTGTCGCCGGCCAACCTGTACGTGATGGGGAACGGCGGCCAGGGCTCCGAGGGCGTGCTGACGCTGCGGCTGGATCGCCCGGCGCCGGCGCCGCCGGCCGCGGCGACCACGGTGACGCTGACCTCGGGCGACCCGCGCCTGGCCGTCCCGGTGTCGCTGACGGTGCCCCCGGGCGCGACGGTGGCGGCCTTCAAGGTGCGCGGCGCGGGCGCGCCGTCGTCGACCGCGGTCACCGTGGGCGCAAGCTTCAACGCCAGCAGCGTCAGCGCCGCGGTCACCGTGGTCAGCCTGGCCAGCCTGCCGGTGGCCGAGCAGCTGCAGCTCAACGAGCTCCTGGCCGCGCCGGCCGCGACGCTGCCCGACGGCGACGCCAACTGTGACGGCGTGGTGGACTCCGCCGACGACGAGTTCGTCGAGCTGGTCAGCGTGGCGCCGCAGCCGCTGGATCTGTCGAATGTGCAGCTCAATGACGCCGCCGCCACCCCCAACGGCCATCGCTTCGCGGCCGGCACCATCCTGGGCCCGGGCGAGAGCATCGTCATCTTCGGCGGCGGCACCCTGGCGCCGATGGCCGCGCTGCACCCGTGGTGCGCCGGCGGCTTCGCGGGCGCCCGCCTCGAGCGCGCCAACCTGCGCGGCACCCTCGGCCTCAACAACGGCGGCGACACCCTGACCCTGCGCTCGGCGGCGGGGGTCACGCTGACCCAGATCAGCTTTGGCGCCGTCGCCGCTGGCCCCAGCGTGACCCGCGACCCCGACCTGACCGGCGCCCTGGTGGTCCACTCCAGCGCGGTCGGCCGCGCCGGCGATCGTCCCTACAGCCCGGGCACGCGCCTGACCGGGGTCCCGTTCTGGCTCGCATCACCCTGAATCTGCGTCGATTTTCTGCTATAAGGCGCCATGCGTAAGCCCTTCGCTCGTCCCGGCTCCCGGCCGCGGTATGCGCCCGATCGCCTGGTCGACGTCAAGCACATCCTGATCGACATCAAGCTCGACTTCGACAAGCGGCGCATCACCGGCAGCTGCGCGACCACGCTGTCGCCGCTCAGCCCCGAGGTGCGCTGGATCGCGCTCGACGCCGTCGAGATGCAGATCAAGCGCGTGCGCGAGGGCAGCACCGACCTCGCCTTCGATCACGACGGCAAGCAGCTGCGCATCGACCTCGGCAAGGTCGCGCGCTCGCGCCGCCAGCCCGGGCAGGACGTCACCATCGTGGTCGACTATGCCGCGCAGCCGCGGCGCGGCCTGTACTTCATCGGCCCCGACGCCGGCTACCCCGAGCGCCGCCTGCAGGCCTGGACCCAGGGCCAGGACGAGGACAGCCGGTACTGGTTCCCGTGCTTCGACTCGCCGCACGAGAAGGCGACCTCCGAGGTCATCGCCACCGTGCCGGAGCGCTTCTTCGCGCTGTCGAACGGCGCCCTGGTGTCGCGCAAGGACGGCAAGGGCACCACGCGCTTCCACTGGAAGCTCGACGTGCCGCACTCGTGCTACCTCATCACGCTGGCGGCGGGCGAGTACACCGAGCTGCGCGCCGACGCCGCCGCCCCCGGCAAGACCAGCGCCAAGGCCGGCAAGGCCAAGGCGCCCGCCAAGGCCGCCGCGCCCGCGGGCCCCGAGATCCTCTACTACGCCCCGCGCGGGCGCGAGGAGGAGACCCTGCGCACGCTGGCGCGCACGCCCGAGATGCTGGCGCTGTTCAGCGAGTTCACCGGGGTGCCCTACCCCTACGGCAAGTACGCCCAGGTGTTCGCCTCCGAGTTCATCTTCGGCGGCATGGAGAACACCACCGCGACCACGCTGACCGACAACGTGCTGTACGACGAGCGCGCGGCCATCGACTACGACGTCGACTCGCTGGTGGCGCACGAGCTGGCGCACCAGTGGTTCGGCGATCTCCTGACCTGCCGCGACTGGGGCCAGGGCTGGCTCAACGAGGGCTTCGCGACCTACGCCGAGTACCTGTGGACCGAGCGCTGGAAGGGGCGCGACGAGGCGGCCTTCGAGCGCGCCGAGTTCCAGGACCAGTACCTGCGCGAGGACCGTGACCAGTATCGCCGCCCCATCGCGACCAACATGTTCGAGGTGCCGATCGATCTATTCGATCACCACCTGTACGAGAAGGGCGCCTGCGTCCTGCACATGCTGCGGCGCACGCTGGGCGAGGACATGTTCAAGCGCGCCATCCACCACTATGTGCAGAAGCACCAGCAGGGCTCGGTGGAGACGCGTGACCTGGCGCGCGCCACCGAGGACGCCACCGGGCGCAACCTGGACTGGTTCTTCGACCAGTGGGTCATGCGCGCCGGCCACCCCGAGCTGAAGGTCGAGCTGGGCTGGGACGAGGACAAGAAGATCGCGCGCGTCTCGGTCAAGCAGGGCCAGAAGGTCGACGCCGTCAGCGGCCCGGTGCTGTTCCGGCTGCCCACCGAGGTGCTGTTCGTGGTCGCCGGCAAGCCGCACCGCTTCCCGCTCGAGGTGCGCGACGAGCAGGAGGCCTTCTTCTTCCCGCTCGACGCCCGGCCGCACATCGCCATCTTCGACCCCGGCGATCACCTGCTGAAGTCGATCGACACCGACAAGCCGCTGCCGATGTGGCGGCACCAGCTGTCGGCGGCGCCCGACGTGGTCGAGGCCATTGATCGCGCGGCAGCTGCCAGCGCGCTGGGCAAGCACTCCGACGCCGACACCATCGCGGCGCTGGGGCGCGCGGTGCTCAAGGACAAGCACTACGCGGTGCGCGCGGCGGCGGCCGCGGCGCTGGCGCAGATCCGCAACGAGGCGGCGCGCACGGCGCTGCTGGCGGGCCTGGCCACCGACCACCCCAAGGCGCGGCGCGCGGTGGTGCGCGCGCTGGGGGCGTTCAAGTTCGACGACGTGGTGGCGGCCTCGCTGGTGACCCTGCTGGAGACCGGCGACGAGAGCTACTTCGTCGAGGCCGAGGCGGCCAGCGCGCTGGCGCGCACCCGCGCCGCCGCGGCGTGGGACGCGCTGACGGCGCACGACGGGCCGCTGATGCGCGACTCGTTCCAGGACGTCATCCGGCAGCACGCGCTGCGCGGCCTCAGCGAGCTGCGCGATCCACGCGCGCTCAGCGTGCTGACCGAGTGGACCCGGTATGGCCACCTGCACTCGTCGTTCGCGCGACGTGCGGCGGTCGACGGGCTGGCGCGCCACGCCGAGGGCCGCGAGGGTGACACCCGCGCCGCGCGCGAGGTGCTCGAGCTCTTGCTCGAGGATCCCGACTTCCGCGTGCAGATGACGACCATCGGGGCGCTGGCCACGCTGGGGGACGCCCGCGCCATCCCGGCGCTGGCGCGCTGCGCCGACCGCGACCTCGACGGCCGCGTCAAGCGGCGCTGCCGCGACGTCATCCGCGATCTGCGCGACGGCCGCTCCCGCGAGGAGGGGCTACGTCTGTGCAAGGACGAGACCGAGCGGCTGGATCGCGAGATGAAGAAGCTGCGCGAGCGCATGGCCGCGGTCGAGGCGCGCCTGGCCCCCAAGAAGCACCCACACTGACGAGCGTCCAGATGAAGAGACCGACCGCGAAGCCCAAGACAAAGGCGAAGGCGAAGCCGGCTGCGAAGGCGAAGCCGGCGGCGAAGGCGAAGCCGGCGGCGAAGGCGAAGCCGGCGGCGAAGGCGAAGCCGGCCGCGAAGGCGAAGCCGGCCGCGAAGGCGAACACGACCGCGCGCGCCAAGGCCACGACGGGCCCCCTGAAGCTGCGCCTGCTGGCCGACTACCGCCAGATCCACCTGCTCGACAGCGCCAGCACGGGTGATCTCACCGAGGCCTGGACCGCGCAGGCGACCGACGATCGCGTGGCCAGCGCGCGCACCATCATCGGCATCGGCGCCGAGCGCGACGAGCAGGTGCTGGTGACCGCGATCCCGCTGGCGGCCGCGCCCGGGGACGACGCCGCCGGGTTCGACCATGTCACCGAGGCCAGCCTCGCGGTCGACTCGGGCCAGCTGGTCATCATGGGCTGCACCGACTACCTGCCCGACGCCAGGCGGCTGGCGCTGCCGCCCGGGAGCTACCGCGTGCGCGCCAGCCACAGCGGCCTGGCCAAGGGGCCGGAGAAGATCCGCCTGCAGCTCTGGCCGGCGGCGAAGCGCCCGCCCACGGTGGTGAAGCGCTGGACCCCCGCCCCGGCCCAGAAGAAGCCGCCGCTCGCCCCGGGCAGCAAGCTCGAGAACACCAAGCAGGCGGTCGCCGCCGCGCTGCAAGGCCAGCCCGACGCCGCGCTGGAGGCGCTGCTCGGCTTCGCCCAGGCCGGCGACGTCGCCGCCGGCGCCGCGGCCGCCGCGCTGCTCGGCTTCATGGGCCGCTGGGCCGACCTGGTGCCGCACGCCGCCGCGCTGATCGCGAAGCCCGACGCGGTCTACGCCGGCAACGTGTTCGACGACATGTGCGCCCTGCTGCGCCGCGCCGCGCGCGAGCTCGGCACCCCCGCCATCATCCAGGCCGCCGCCGCCACCGTGCGCAAGGGCATGGAGGCTCGCCGCGACGCCGTCCTGCTGCAGGACTCGCCCGCGCTGAGCGCCAAGGCCGACCCCGAGAACCGCGCCCGCTACGAGGCGGCCGTCGTCGAGTCGAGCACCACCAAGCGCTTCAAGGGCAAGCCCGACGACCTGGCCCGCCACTGCTTCGCCCTCGCGGTGGCCTTCAACGTCGACGACGGCATCATCGCGCGCTACGACGCCAAGAACCCCAAGTTCGGCTTCGAGCAGGCGGTCTACACCGCGCTGGCGCTGGCCCGTCGTGGCGACGCCAAGGCCGCCTGGGCGGTGCTCGAGCCCAAGCTGGGCAGCTGGTGGCCGGTCGATCGCGCCCAGGTCGCCCCGGTCGAGCTCATCGTGCACCCGCTGCTCGCGCCACTGATGACCCCCGCGCGCTGCCGCCAGCTGCTGGAGACCCCGCGCGGCGCCGAGGCCTGACCCGGGCTACTT
Organism: Deltaproteobacteria bacterium; assembly: GCA_020853705.1. Taxonomy (GTDB): domain Bacteria; phylum Myxococcota_A; class Polyangia; order Haliangiales; family JADYYK01; genus JADYYK01. The sequence goes on along the minus strand of JADYYK010000040.1, from coordinate 19,273 downwards.
CTTCTCTTCGCCGCCGTGATCGTGACCAGCGTGGTCATGACCGGCATGGTCATGGCCGTGGTCATGACCGTGGCCGTGGTCATGGCTGTGGTCGTGGTTGCAGCCCGGCCCGTGCTCGTGGCCGCCGCCCTCGGCCTCCTGGCGCTCGATCTCGGCGCGCACCTCGGCCATGTCGATCTTGGCGACCTCGGTGATGAGCTGCTCGAGCGCGCTGGCGGGCAGCGCACCGGCCTCCTGGAACAGCAGGATGCCGTCGCGGAACACCATCAGGGTCGGGATGGCCGAGATCTCGAAGGCGCCGGCCAGCCCGGGCTGCTCCTCGGTGTTGACCTTGGCGAAGGTGATCTCCGGGTGCTTGTCGGAGGCCTGGTCATAGACCGGGGCGAAGGTCCGACAGGGGCCGCACCAGGGCGCCCACCAGTCGATCACCACCATGCCATCCTTGTTCACGGTGGCCTCGAAGTTGTCCTCGGTCAGGGCGCTGGTCGGCATCGGGGGAAAATACCCGAATCTCCGCCGCGCACAACCGCTGAAACGTCAGTCCTGCTGCTTGCTCGCGCCGCGCTTGCGGGCCCAGTAAAGGCCCAGGCCCGCCAGCACCAGGGCGAAGCCCGCGCACACCGCCGCGGCCCGCCCCGCGGCCCGCCCGCCCTTGACCAGCAGCAGCCCCGCCACCGCCACCAGCGCCGCCGCCGCCGCGAAGGCCGCCACCACCTTGAGCCGGCGCAGCCGCGCCACCGCCCCCGCCGGCCCCGACTCGCCCACCATCAGCTGGCGCAACGACCCCGAGTCCCCGGTGCGCACATCGACCATCCCGGTCGGCGGCCGGGCCGCGCGCATGCGCAGCGTCGTCATCACGGTGCGCACGTCCTCACCCGGCACCGACAGCCGACCGTCGAGCACGTCGAGGAACAGCAGCACCAGCTTGGCCTGCTGCCAGTCGCCCCAGGTGCCGTGCGGATCACCCACGCGCACGCGCACGCCCCAGGCCGCGCCGGTGTGCAGGCGCGCGCTGGCGTCGTCGAGCGGCCCGTAGCTGACCTCGACCGAGGGCCCGCCGCCGGGATCGCGCACCAGCGCCAGCCCCGCGGTCGCGCTGCCGTCACCCACCGCAATCCCGACCCGTCGGGCCGCCGCGACGATGCGCTCGGCCGCCGGCACCTCGGGCAGGACCACGGTGTAGAGCTGGCTCATCCGCCGCGCGGGCGCCCCGCGGCGCTGCTCACTTCGGCCAGCGCCGCGCGCCTGAGCTCCTCGACGACCTCGCCGGCGATCTCTCGCGCGCGCACGATGTCGCCGCCGCCCAGCGAGACCGCGCCGACCACCGGGTGGCCGCCGCCGCCGTAGCGCTCGCAGATCTGCGCGATGTTGACCGAGCGCGGGATGTCCGACCACGGGTTCGACCCGATCGACACCTTGGAGCGGGTCGCCGTCTTGCTGACCGAGACCGCGTAGCGACACTCGGGGTGCAGGAAGTACGGGATGAACTTGTTGGCCGACTCGACGGCGTCCTCGGACACGTCGGCGAAGACCACGCCGTCCTGGGCCCGGGCGCGCTTGCGCCAGATGTCGACCGCGCCCTGGTTGCTGGCCAGCAGGCGCGCCACCGGCTCGGCGACGTAGGGCAGCGCCACGATCTCGGCCAGCGGCAGGCGCAGGAGGTCGGCGATGTAGCGCTCGGCCAGCGCGGGATCCTTGTTGTTCTCGATCCAGGTCATCAGGCGCAGCGCCGGCTCGGCCATCTCGACCGCGGCCTTGGCGCTGGGGAACTGCGCGCCGTCGATGATGTCGGCCCAGTACACCAGCTCCGCGAAGCGCGAGGCGTCCCAGCCGTGCACGGTGCTGGCGCGCTCGACCAGGAACTTGGTGCACGAGCGCGACTGCGGGTCGAAGAAGAAGCGGTCCTTGGGCCGGGAGTGGAAGGTCGCCTCGTCGGCCGGGCTCATGAAGGCGCTGACGTGGTGGTCGAACCACCAGGTCAGCTTGGGCGAGGCGTTGTAGCGGAAGTCGACGCAGACGTTCTCGGCGCCGTCCATGCACCCGGGCGGGAACGGATCGCCCATGGTGTGGTGCATGCCGGTGTACGCAAACTCTGCGCTGGGGTCGATGCGCTCGCGATAGAACGCCGTGAACAGCGCGGCCGAGGCGGCCCCGTCGAAGCAGTTGGCATGGAACAGCACCCGCACGCGCATCCCGGCGTGCATACCGTGCCCAGGCGGCGCTGGCAACCCCGGCGGCAGCCTTGACAGCCCGGGCGCCCCGGGCGAAAGCTGGCGGCACCATGAGCCTGCCGCTGCTCGCCGTCGCCGTCATGGCCATCCTCGGGCTGGGCTACACCTTCTATGGCAGCTTCGTGGCGCGGCAGTATTCGCTGGATCCCAAGGCCCAGACCCCCAGCGAGCGTCACAACGACGGGGTCGATTTCGTGCCCACCCGGCCGTTCTACCTGCTGGGCCAGCACTTCTCGGCCATCGCCGCCGCCGGGCCGATCGCGGGGCCCATCCTGGCCTGCACCATGTTCGGCTGGCTGCCCGCCATCCTGTGGATCAGCGTCGGCGTGGTCTTCATCGGCGCGGTGCACGACTTCTCCACGCTGATCGCCTCGGTGCGCCACGACGGCAAGTCCATCGCCGAGGTGGTCAAGGCCAACCTGGGGCCGCGCGCCTCGCTGGCGCTGATGGCCTTCATCTGGCTGGCGCTGGTCTATGTCATCGTGGCCTTCACCGACGTCACCGCGGCGACCTTCGTGTCGGGCGACGCCGACATGAAGGGGCTGACCTTCCGCTTCAACCCCGGCGGCGCGGTGGCGGCGGCCTCGGTGCTGTACCTGTCGCTGTCCGTCGTCATGGGGCTGGTGGAGAGGTTCCTCAAGCCGAAACTGCTCCTGCAGACGCTGATCTTCGTGCCGCTGACGCTGGTGTGCGTGTATGCCGGCACCCGGCTGTCCACGGTGCTGATCCTGCCGGTGCGCACCTGGGGCCTCATCATCCTGGGCTACTGCTTCGTGGCCTCCTTGACCCCGGTGTGGGCGCTGCTGCAGCCGCGCGGGTATCTCGGCGGCTTCGTGCTGTACCTGGCGCTGGCGTTCGGCATCATCGGCATGTTCTTCGGCGGCTTCGACATCCACCAGCCGGCCTTCAAGGGGCTGACCGCGATGACCAGGAACGGGCCGGTGCACCTGTTCCCGTTCCTGTTCGTGACCATCGCGTGCGGGGCCTGCTCGGGCTTCCACGGCCTGGTGTGCTCGGGCACCACCTCGAAGCAGATCCAGCGCGAGACCCACTGCAAGCAGGTCGGCTATGGCGCCATGCTGCTGGAGGCCTTCGTGGCGCTGATCGCGCTGGCCACCGTGATGATCGCGGTCGACACCAAGGGCAAGGGGCCGGGCGCGATCTATGGCAGCGGCCTGGGCGCCTTCGTGTCGGTGGTGCTGGGCAAGGACCAGCTGCTGCTGGCGACCACCTTCGGGGCGATGGCGTTCTCGACCTTCGTGTTCGACACCCTGGACGTGTCGACGCGCCTCGGGCGCTACATCCTGCAGGAGGTCTTCGGCTGGAACGGACGCGCCGGCGCGCTGCTGGCGACCGCGCTGACCTGTGGCGTGCCGGCGCTGTTCCTGCTGAGCGCCGGCACCGGGTCGTACCTCAAGTTCTGGACCCTGTTCGGGACCTCGAACCAGCTGCTGGCGGCGCTGTCGCTGCTGGGCATCACGGTGTGGCTGAAGCGGTCGGGCAAGAAGTACTGGTACACGCTGCTGCCGATGGTGTTCGTCTTCGTCATCACGCTGTGGGCGCTGGGCTCGCAGATCATCACCGCGCTGGAGCACCGCGACAGCACCATCTCGCTGATCAACGCGGCGGTCGCGGGCCTGCTGGTGCTGCTGGCGATGACGCTGCTGGCCTACGGGGTCAAGGCCATGCGCGGCGAGCCACCGCTGCCGGCCCCGGCCTCGCGCGCCGCGTGACCGTGGCCACGTCTGCGCAGCTCTCGCTGGCGCTGCCCCGGTCCCGGCGCGTCAGCTTCGGCAGCCCGGCGCTGCCGCCCAACCTGCTCGTGCGCGGGGACGCCCGCGACGTGCTGGCCGCGCAGGCGCCGGGGTCGCTGGACGTGATCTACATCGATCCGCCGTTCGCCACCGGGCGCACCCAGCGCGGGCGCGCCGGCGCCTACGACGACCGCGCGCCGCTGGGCGACTTCCTGCCCTGGCTGGCCGAGCGGCTGCGCCTGGCGCACCGCGCGCTGGCCGACACCGGGTCGCTGCTCCTCCACCTCGACTACCGCGCCGTGCACCACGCCCGCGTCGAGCTGGAGCGGATCTTTTTGCCCGCGCGCGGCCTCATGGTCAACGAGATCGTCTGGGCCTACTCGGTGGGCGGCAAGGGCCCGCGCGCCTTCGGCCGCAAGCACGACACCATCCTGTGGTTCGCGCGCAGCCCGCGCTACGCCTTCTTCCCCGACGCCGTGCGGGTGCCGCGGCGCCCCGGCTCGCACATGCGGGTCAAGCTCGACGAGGCCGGCGCGCCCATCCAGGAGAAGACCGATCGCAAGACCGGCCGCGTGTACCGCTACCCGGTCGCCGCCGGCAAGGTGCCCGAGGATGTCTGGACCGACATCGAGACGCTGAACCGCAGCGATCGCGAGCGCACCGGCTGGCCCAGCCAGAAGCCCGAGCGGCTGCTGACGCGCCTGCTCGGCGCCACCTGCCCGCCCGGGGGCCGCGTCGGCGACGTCTTCGTGGGCAGCGGGACCACCGCTGTGGTGGCGCAGCGGCTGGGTTTCGGCTTCGTGTGCGGTGACGCCTCGGCCGACGCCGTGGCGGTCGCCGAGGCGCGCATCACCCGCGCCGCGCGTGACAGCGTCGCGACAGGCCCAAAAGTGCCCGATCTCGTGCTGGCAACCCTTTGAGATCAAACGAGTTGTAAAAAAGGGCTTCAATCACGCGGAAAACCACGTGAAGCTGCTTCGCGAATGTCGTTCGCCGAGCTGCAGAGCCTGCTCATGCTGGTCATGCGTCTCAGCCTGGGCATCGACGCTGACGAGGGCATCGCCACGCGCTTCGGCGACCCCGGCGACCCCTGGATGGGCGGCGACCTGGCCTGCCTGCACCGGCCCATGGCGCCCGACGACATGGTGTGCGCCCACCTGTGGCTGCCCTGCGGCACGCCCATCGTGGTCAGCAACCTGGAGCGCCCCGGCACCGCCATCTGCATCGTCGGCGATCGCGGCCCCTACGGCGCCAAGGACCGCCCTTGGCAGGCCATCCTCGACCTGTCCCCGCGCATGGCCGAGGCCATCGACCTCGACGGCCACGACCGCGTCCGCATGGTCTACCGCTTACCCCCGGCCCGCGTGGCCGACCGGCCCACGACGCCGATCTGGCTGGAGGACGCCCGCCGCCGCGCGAAGCAAAGGGCCAGCGGGGCTGCGCCCGATAGCTGACAGAGAAGAACAGGTCACAGGCCACAAGAAATGCCGGAAAAAGCAGGGCGCGCTGGCATTCCCCGTTGCCTGTCGCCTGTCGCCTGCCGCCTGTTTGTCCGGTCTCTACTCCGGCGGCGCTGCCACCACGCCGCCGTCGGGTGACCCCGGCTCGGGTGTCCCGGCGTCGCCGTCGGCCTCGCCGTCCTCGTCGTCGTCCTCGTCGTCGTCGTCAGCGGTGTCCGCCAGCGCGCGCGCCAGCAGGCTGTTGCCGCCTGCCGCCGGGGCGCCGGCGCCATCGGCGTCGTCACCGCCCGCGGCCGGGCCGCCGCCCGCGGCGGCCACACCGGGCCCACCGCTGCCGTCGGCGGCGACCGCGACCTTCTTCTTGGACGGCTTGGACCACGGGAACGACTCGACGAAGGGCTGGTGGTTCTTGCGGTTGATGAGGCCCTTGGAGAGGGTGGGCACGAACATGACCAGGCCGAGGCCGAGGATGGCCAGGCCCAGCGTCGGCAGCACCGCCTTGGTGACCTGACCGAACGGCTTCTTGAACACCGCGCTGGCCACGAACAGGTTGGTCGCGACCGGCGGCGCCAGGTAGCCGATCTCCATGTTGACCACGAAGATGATGCCGAAGTGGATGGGGTCGATGCCGTGCTCGAGCGCGATCGGCGCCAGCAGCGGCGCGAAGATCAGCGTCGCCGAGATCGAGTCCATCAGCGCGCCGAGCAGGATGAGGATGAAGTTGACCACGATGAGGAACATCGCGGGCGACAGGTCCCACCCGAGCAGCGTGGTCTTGAGCCAGTCGTTGGCGCCCGCCAGCGTGAGCAGGCGGTTCAGGCCGAACGCCAGCACGATGATGAGGATCAGGCTGCCCATCAGGACGGCCGACTCGGCCAGCACGCCGAACAGCTTGCGCAGGTCGAGCTCGCGGTAGATGAACACGGTGACGAAGCCGCTGTAGAGGCAGGCCATCGCGCTGGCCTCGGTCGGCGTGAACAGGCCGGAGTCGATGCCGCCCAGGATCAGCACCGGCAGCACCAGCGCCCACGCGGCGTCCTTGGTCGAGCGCCACAGCTCGGCCAGCGAGAACGGCTGCCGCGACGATTTCGGCAGCTTGAGGCCGACGACGAAGGAGTACCCGCACAAGAGCAGCGCCATCATCAGCGCCGGCAGTCGCCCGGCCAGGAACATGGTGTCGGGCGCCACACCGCCCTTCACGCCGCTGACCGAGATCGAGTAGATCAAGAGCGAGATCGACGGCGGCACCAGGCAGCCCAGGCTGCCCGCCGTGGTCAGCAGGCCGATGGAGAAGTTCTCCGGGTACTTCGAGGCCACCATGGCCGGGAACATCACCGAGCCGACCGCGATCAGCGTCACCGGCGACGACCCCGAGATGGCCGCGAAGAACATGCACGCGAACACAGAGGCGATGCCCAGGCCGCCGGGCAGCCAGCCCACCAGCGCGCGCGCGACCCCGACCAGGCGCTTGGCGATCCCCCCCGAGGTCATGATGGCGCCGGCCGCGATGAAGAAGGGCACCGCCAGGAAGGCGTCCTTCTTGGCCAGCCCCTCCATGTCCTGCACGATCTGCAAAAGGGCGTTGATGTCCGACTCGTCGCCGCGCAGGAACAGCTTGTACGACAGCACGGTGCCGGCGCCGACGATGACGAACAGCGGCACGCCCAGCAGGGCCAGGCCGAGGATGGCGACGATGAGCTCGATGCCGTGGATCACTTGTCGCCCGCCTTCTCGGCGGCGGGGCCAGGACCGGAGCCGGACGGCTCGGCGGGCTCATCGCCAGGCGAGCTGGTCATGCCGGCCTCTTCCATCAGCGCCTGGGGCAGCTCGCTGCCGGCCTCCAGGTTGGTGCCGCCGAAGACCAGCACGGCCTGCTTGATGAAGCGCAGGCTCATGACGAAGAACGCATACGGGATGGCCGCGTAGGCGATCCACTCGGGCATGCGCCAGGGCTCCTCGGGGATGTCGAACAGCTGCACACCGAACAGGAAGCGATCGTCGTCGGCCTTGTGTGCCAGCATCGACTTCCAGGCCAGGTAGGCGAAGAACACGCAGAACGCCGTGGTCACCAGCCGCGACAGCCCGCCGATCGCGGGCAGCCACTTCTTGGGCCAGAGCTTGCTGCCCATCTCCAGCGCCAGGTGGCGCCGGTCATAGGTCGCCAGCGACGCGCCCAGGAAGCCGACCCACACCATCAGCGCCAGCGCCAGGCCGTGCGGCCACGAGAAGCTGGGCACCTTGGCGGCCAGCAGGTACAGCAGGGCGCCGGCCACGGCGGTGACCGCGCCCGCGATCAGCGCCGCCACCCCGCGCCGCGGCTGGGACTCGCCGTCCTTCAGCGTGCGCTGGCGCAGCGCCGCATAGACCACGCCAAAGCCCAGGATGACGAGCAGCACCGGCGCGCCCCACTCGCGCGCCCAGCTGCCGCTGGGATGGCGCAAGAGGCGCAGCATGAGCTCCTCCATCTTGGAGGGGTTGCCGCCCGGCCGGGTGAAGATGCGCTGGATGACCTCGAGGCCGACCAGCGACACCATGGCGGCGAGCACCGCGATGCACAGCACGCGCTCCGCCTTGTACAGCGCCAGGTCGATGCGATCGACGAGCTTGGTCGGCGGCGCGACGCTCATCGCATGGCCTACTTGAGCCCGAGCTTCTTCTCGACCTGACCCAGCAGCGCCTGGACCTCCGGGTTCTGCTTGGCCTTCCAGGCCTGGCGGACCTTCTGGGCGCCGGGCAGGAAGGTGGCGCGCTCGGCGGCGGTCAGGGTGTAGACCTTCACGCCGTCACCCTCCAGGTTCTTGATGATGGCCTTGTTGAGCTTGCGCACCGCCTTGCGGCTCTGGGCCTGGAAGTCCTTGCGCGCGCCGAGCAGGATCGCCTGCAGGTCGGAGGGCAGCTTGTCGAACCAGGCGGCGTTGAAGACGATGGCCGCGGGCTGATAGATGTGGTTCGAGACGGTGTAGAACTTGACCGTCTTGTGCCACGACGCCGCGGCGGCGTAGAGCGCGGTCTGGTCCCAGCCGTCGACCACGCCGGTCTTGGTGGCCTGGAACACCTCGGTGGTCGGGATGGGCTGCGCCGAGGCGCCATAGATCTTGTACATCGCGGTGTGCACCGGGCTCTCCTGGGCGCGCATCTTCTTGCCCTTGAGCTTGGCCGGCGAGGTCACGAAGCCGTCCTTGGTGCCGAACGAGCGGTAGCCGTTCTCCGACCAGAAGCCCAGCACCAGCCCCTTGGCGCGGAAGTACTTCTCCATCGGCACCTGCAGGATGGTGTCGAGCACGGTGTCGGCCTCGGCCTCGGTCTTGAAGAGGAAGGGCAGCTCCACCATGTTGAGCTCGGTGACCACCGAGGCCAGCGCGCCGGTGGAGGCGCCGACGGCCTGGATCTGGCCGCGCTTGGTCGACAGCACGGTCTCGTTCTCGTCGCCCAGGGTGGCGCCGTAGTAGACCTTGACCTTGAGGCGCTCCTTCGAGGCCGCCCAGACCTGTTTCTTGAACTTCTCCAGGGCCTCCGACCACGGCGTGCCCTCGGGGGCGACGGTGGCCAGCTTCATCACGAACTCGGGATCGCCGGCGGCGGCGATGCGGGGCGTGGCGATGGTGGCGAGCGCCAGGACAGGGAGCGCGAGACGGCGGAACATGATTCCTCCTGCGGGGAAGATTACAAGACTGTGACGGGGGCGACGCAAGGGCATTCAGGCCCTCGGCGCCGGGACCGCGTCAGGAGTTGGACGCCTTGGGCGGGTCGGCCTTGGCTGCGTCCGCCCCGGCGTCGGCGTCGGTCTTGGCCGGCGTCTCCTTGGGCAGTTCGCCGGGCTGGGTCGGGCCGTCCGCCATGGCGTCGGGGTCGATGTTGACCAGCTGCCCGACGGTGGCGGGGGCGCGGATGTTGGGCGCCAGGGTCTCGTCGGCGGGAGCGATGGGCGGCAGGTTGGCGACGCCTTCGATGGAGATGGGCTGCGTCGACTCCGACTCACCGAACAGCTCGGTGGGGCCGCTCTCGGCGTCGTTGGCCGGGATCGGGGCCTCGGGGGCGTCGCCGATGATCTCCTGGACCTCGACCACGACGCCGGTGATGTTGTCGTGGCCGCCGCGATCCTTGGCGATCTCGACCAGCTGCACCAGCTGGGTGGGCTCGCCCATCTTGTCGACGATGCGGCCGAGCTCGCCATCGACCGGGAAGTAGTCGTGCAGGCCGTCGCTGCACAGCAGCAGCCGATCGCCCGCGCGCAGGCGCAGGTGGGCCAGCTCGACGCCGACATCGGCCGAGACGCCGAGGGCGTTGACCAGCACGGTGCGCAGCGGCGAGACCCGGGCCTCCTCGGCGGACAGCTTGCCCTCGAGGACCAGGACCTCGGCCACGGTGTGGTCGGTGGTCAGCCGGGCCACGCGGCCGCGGCGGAACAGGTAGGTGCGGCTGTCGCCGACGTGGGCGACGAAGGCCTCGGCGCCGGCGACCAGGACCACGTCGAGGGTGGTGCCCATGCCCTTCTTGTCGGTCTCGCGCAGGCCGCGCTCGTAGACCGCGGAGTGAGCCCGTCGCACGGCCTCCTCGAGCAGCTCGACCAGCTGCTTGCGGCCGTCGTCGTCGGCATGCTCGGCGAAGCCGGCGACCTTCTCGCGGGCGGCGTCGAGGGCCAGGCGGACCTCGTTGACGGCCATCGAGCTGGCGACCTCGCCGGCGGCGTGGCCGCCCATGCCGTCGGCCAGGACGAAAAAGCCGCCGTCGGGGTCGACGTAGTGGGAGTCCTCGTTGTGCTCGCGCACAACCCCCACATCAGTGGCACCGAAGGATCGGACCTTCGCTAGAGACGGCACGCGGCTCCTGGCCTCGGGTTCGGCTTCGCCCCCATCCCTCACCTGCTGGGCACGAAGAAATCGAACTACTTTCCCATGTATATCGCGTGGTGTCCACTACTGCTCCACCGCCGAGCTGGCGGAGAGTATTCAGGACTACGCACCACGGTCGAGCGGCAGGCGGGGGCGGCGGACGGGGGCCTTCGCCGGGGCGGGGGCCGCGCCAGGGGCTTCGCTGGCGGATGTCGGGTCGGGGCCTGGCGGGAACTCGAGCTGGTCACCACGGTCGAGGCTGCGCAGCAGGTCGCGGGAGGTGTCGTCCCGCTGGCGGGTCAGGATGCGCAGGGTGGCGCGGCCGGTCGCGGCGCAGGTGAACCACTCGGTCTTGCCCTTGGAGGAGAGCGGAGCCGACACCACGCGGGCGCCGCTGGACAGGCGGCCGGGGGCGCGACGCAGCGTGAGGTAGGCGAACTTGAGGCCGTGCGAGCGCAGGCTGGACTGCGAGATCAGGCGGGCCAGGCGCGGCGGCGGGTTGAAGGGGCGGTCCTCGTGGCAGAAGTCGCGCGGGTCCGGCAGGGCCGAGCACGGCGCGGCGTGGGTGCACGGGGCGAAGACATGGACCGGGGCGTCGGGCGTGGCGGCGGCGAGGACGGCGTCGCGGGTCTGCTCGAGGGCGCGGGCGGTCTCGCGCAGGGCGGGCTCGATGATGATGAGGGCGCCGTCGGGGGCGAGGCTGCAGACCAGGTGGCTGACCAGGGCGGCGCGGGCAGTGGTGCGCGCGGGGTCGGGGCGAGCCAGGTGGAGCTCGTTGAGGGTGGTGCCGAGCAGGATGAAGGCGGGCGGCCGAGACGTCGGTGTCGGTGTCGGTGTCGGTGTCGGTGTCGGTGTCGGTGTCGGTGTCGGGGCGTGCAGGTCGATGGCCCGGGTGGTGATGGTGACCGGGATGGCGAGGTGCGCGGCGGCGGCGGCGACCAGGGTGGCGGCCAGCGCGAGGGCCGCGGGGTCGTGGTCGGACAGGGTGATGCAGGCCTCGGCGGCGCGCGGGCCGAGCCAGGCCAGGAGGCCGATGGTCAGGGTGCCGAGGCCACAGCCGAGGTCGAGGATGTCGAGCGGGCCGGCGGGGATGGCCTGGGCGGCGTCGAGCTCGGCGAGCGGGACGTGGATCTTCACCAGGTCGGCGGGCAGGAAGAAGAGGGCGCGGGCGGCGCGTTCGGCCGGGGTGTCGGGGCGCGGATCGGCCAGGCGCTCGCGCTCGGTGACGTAGCGATCGGACACGCTGGAGATGCCGGCGAGCAAGTGGTTCAGGCTGGTCGCGCTGGCGGGCAGCGCGGCCACGGCGGCGGCGGCGATGGCCTCGTCGAGGGCGGCGTCGAGGCGCATCTAGTGCTCCCCTTCGGAAAGTTCGCGGGCGGAATCGTTGACGGCAGGCACTAGTCGCCGGGATCGTCGCTGACGGCCAGCGGCTGCGCGGTGACGTCCTGGTGCAGGCGCACCGGGGGGTGGGCGCCGACCTCGATGACCACGACGTCATAGCTGCGCGGCGCGCCGGGCAGCGGGGCGAAGCGCACCCGCGCGCCGCTGATCACGGTGGCCCAGGGGTGGCCGCTGACCAGGATGTGCGCCAGCTCGCCCTGGGCGGCCCCGCTCACGCGGTACAGGCCGGCGCCCGGCAGCTTGATGAGGACGCGGGCCCCCCGCAGCGGCAGCGGCACCCGCGCGATGGGCCGCGCGCCGACGCCGGACTCGTCGGCCAGCCGCTCCACCGTGAGCTCGTGGCGCACGTCGCCGTCGCGGTGCACGAGCTCGACCTCGGCGCCGCTGCCGATGACCACCTGCGCGTGGGGGATGAGGCGCCCGCAGCGCACCGCCAGCACGGGGACGTCGGCGTCGGCCCCGGGCGCTGCTGCCGCCGGCGCCGGCGCATCCGCCACCACGGCGAAGCGCGCGTCCGCGTCGAGCGTGCATGGATCTGGCTCGATCGGGTTCTGGGTCACCACGCCGCTGCCCGCCACCGCGACCTCGGGGACATCCAGCGCGACCACGCTCTGGCCGTCCGCGATGGGCGGCGTGCCAGGACTCGGACTCGTGTTCGGGCTCGGACTCGTACTCGTACTCGTCCTGGTGCTGGCGTCGCCGCTCGGCCCAGCTGCCTTGCGCGGCCCACAGCCGAGCGCCAGAGCCGCGACCACGACCAGGACAGCTGCGCTCCGCGTCATCACCCGTACTGCTTCACCGCGGCCACCATCGCCTTGACCGACTCCACCGGCGTCCCCGGCAGCACGCCGTGGCCCAGGTTGAAGACATGGCCGGGTTGCTTGCGGTTGGCCTCCAGGATCGCCTTCACGCGCGCCTCGACCTCCGCCACTGGCGCGAACAGCGCCACCGGATCCAGGTTGCCCTGCACCGCCAGCGCCGGGCCCAGCCGGGCGCGCGCCTCGGCCAGATCCTGCTTCCAGTCGATGCCGATCATGTCGGCGCCCATGCCGCGCAGCCGCTCCAGGATGGCGCCCGAGCCATTGACGAAGTACACCAGCGGCACACCCGGCGCCGCCGCGCGCACCTCGGCCAGCACGCGCATCGCGAACGGCCGCGCCCACAGGTCGAAGTCGCTGGGCGCCAGGATGCCGGCCCAGGTATCGAACAGCTGCAGGGCCCGGCAGCCGGCGCGCGCCTGCGCCACCATGTAGCCGATGACCTGGTCCGCGATGCGGTCCATCAGCCGCCGCGCCGTGGCCGGATCGCCCCACATCATCTTCTTGGTCTCGATGAAGTTCTTCGAGGTGCCGCCCTCGACCATGTAGGTCGCCAGCGTGAACGGCGCGCCCGAGAAGCCGATCAGCGGCACCCCGGCCGGCAGCGCCGCGCTGATCTTGCGCACCGCCGCCATCACGAAGCCGAGCTCGTCGTCAGCGTCGACCACGCGCAGCTTGTCCACGTCGGCCGCCGTGCGCAGCGGCGCGGGCAGCTCGGGGCCGTGCTCCTCGGTGAAGCGCAGCGCCATGCCCATGGCCTCGACCGGGACCAGGATGTCGCTGAACAGGATGGCGGCGTCGACGCCCAGCTCGCGGATGGGCTGCAGGGTGACCTCGCAGGCCAGGTCGGGCGTCTTGCACAGCTCGAGGAAGCTGACCTTGCCGCGCACGGCGCGGTACTGCGGCAAGTAGCGCCCGGCCTGGCGCATCATCCAGACTGGGGTACGGGTCACAGGAAGGCCCATGCAGGCGCGCAAAAACAGCTCGGTCGGCTCTGACATCGCCGCCACGATAACACGCCATCGCGTGCTACCTTGGCGGCATGAGAAGACTTGCCTTGGGCTGCGCCTGGCTCGCCCTGACCGCCCACCTGGCCGGCTGTGGTGACGACGACGACGTCAAGCCCGACGTCGACGCGGCCCTGCCCGACGCTTCCACCGAGCCCGACGCCTCGGCGGCGCTGCTCGGCAACTGGCACGTGGTCGAGCTCGACTTCCGCGACGACGGCGGCACCCGCCAGACCGTGCGCCCCACCGAGACGGTGCAGACCAACGACGCCGGCGTGGTCATCAATCGCGGGCGCATCAGCGGCACCTTCTCGCTCGATCCCGAGGTCTGGTCGCTCGGTCAGGCCATCGTGCTCAACGGGCGCACCATCGTGCCCGGCGGCATGACCAACGTGCAGGTGACCTGGACCGCCAGCGACACCCAGTTCATGTTGCCGCTCAACAACGTGGTCGACTACATGCTGCAGGGCATCCGCCTGATCATGAACACCGGCGGGGTCACCATCCGCTTCGAGCGCTACACCCCCGCCAACGTCAGCACCATGACGCTGGCCGGCACCGCCGAGCTGCCCCTCATGTTCGGCACCACCGCGCTGACCCCGATCAGCAAGCCGCGCGTCGCGCTGGCCTTCCTGCTGCGCCACCTCGAGGGCCGCGCCGACGACTTCATCGTGCCGCCCAACACCGCGGGCGACACCAACGATGTCGCCCTGGGCACCACGGCCTGGAACCCGGGCGATGCCAACCGCAGCTTCGACCTGTCGCGCAGCGCGCCGCCGCTGGGTGTCGAGCGCATCGACTATGGCAACGCCGCGACCTCGGTCGGCGTCATCGTCCTCTATGACGACAAGAACGGGAACAACAAGCTCGACAACTTCGCGGTCGCCGGCGCCGACGAGATCCGCGGCAGTTCGCAGGTCCTCCTGACCTATCGCCTGCTCGACGACCCCGAGCTGCGCCTGTCGCGCCTGCGCTTCCTGCCCAGCGGCTGGAGCCAGTCGGTGGTCAGCCTGTGGTTCTCGTCGGCCGGGGTCGGCAACGGCCTGGTGCCGCTCGACAACACCGCCGCCGCCATCCCGGTGGACGTCACCGCGGTGACCCCGACCGCGGGCGTCAACGGGCTGCCGGTCTCGGGCTCCTTCTCCTTCTGAGTCAACATGTCGGGGGCGACGCTGCCGCGGGTGCGCATCCCGATCTGGATCCAGCTCGCGCTGCTGGCGGCGCCGCTGGCGGCGGCGCCCGCGGTGGCCATCGGCTGGTTCGCGCTCGACGTCAAGAGCGAGGCGCTGGTCGAGTCGCTGCGTGATCTGCAGCGCGCCAGCACCGACGAGGTCGCCGGCGTGCTGGAGGCCGGCTTCGCGGAGGCGCAGAACGGCCTCGACGCGGTCGGGCGCACGCTGACCGACGCTGCGCTGACGCCGGACGCGCGGATCGCGCTGGCGCGCCACCTGGTCGCCGCCAGCGCGGCGCTGGACCACGCCGGGGTCTACGCGGTGGACGGCGCCAGCATCGACACCCTGGCCGAGGCGGGCGCCCCTGCCCTGCCGGCCACGCTGCCGGCGGCGCTGCTGGCCAGCGCCAGCGAGCGCGGCCTGGCCATCGGCGAGACCAGCGCGGACCGCGCCGTGCGCCTGCTGGTGGTGGTGCCCATCCGCGCCGCCGGGCGGGTCACCGGCTATGTCGCCAGCCGGGTCGCGCTGGACGACGTGCAGGCGCGCGTCGAGGCCATCGCGGCGGCGCGCTTCGCCGGCGAGACCGACGCGGTGTATGTCGTGGACGATCAGCTGCGCGTCATCGCGCACCCGGATCGCGAGCGCGCCCTGGCGCTGACACCGGCCGCCGGCGAGGGGATCTTGTCGGGGCTGGCGGGCGGCGCGGCCAGGAACCGCGTCGGCAAGACCGGCGAGTATCGCGGTGCCGATGGGCGCGCCATGTTCGGGTCCCTGCGGCCCCTGACCGGGCGTCCGCTGGCGGTGGTGGCGCAGGTGCCGCGCACGCGGGTCTATGCGCCGCTCAGCGAGATGCGCCGCGTGGTCATCCTGGCGGTGGCAGCGGCGGCCCTGCTGGCGGTGCTGGCGGCGCTGCTGTTCGCGCGCCGGGTCACCGCGCCGGTGCGCCCGCTGGTGGCCTTCGCGGGCGAGCTGGCGGCGCGCAAGTTCGGCAAGCGCCTGGACCTCCGCCGTCAAGACGAGCTGGGGCAGCTGGCGGTGGCGCTGTCGAACGCCTCGGTCGACCTCGAGGCCAGCGAGGCCCAGGCGCTGAAGGACGCCGCCATCCGCGCCGATCTGGGCCGCTACCTCGACCGCGAGCTGGTCGATCAGATTGTGCGTCGCGAGGCGGTCATGAAGCTGGGCGGCGTGCGCACCCCGGTGACCATCCTGTTCGCCGACGTGGTGGCCTTCACGCCGATGGCCGAGAAGCTGCCGGCCGAGGACGTGGTCGCGATGCTGAACCAGCTGTTCACCATCCTGACCGAGATCACCTTTCGCCACGGCGGCACCGTCGACAAGTTCATCGGCGACTGCCTGATGGCCATGTGGGGCGCCCCGCGCGAGCAGCCCGACCACGCCGCGCGCGCGCTGGCGGCGGCGCAGGACATGCTGCGCTGGCTGGAGGCCGGGCAGGCCGAGTGGGCCGACAAGTACAAGGTCGATGTCCGCCTGGCCATCGGGATCAACACCGGCGAGGCCATCGTCGGTAACATCGGGTCGGAGACCCGCATGGAGTACACCGCCATCGGCGACACCGTGAACGTGGCCGCGCGCGTCGAGGCCATCGCGCGTCCCAACCAGATCCTGTGCACGCTGGCGACGCGCAGCGCCGCGGGCGACGACTTCGAGTATGCCGACGCCGGCACCCGCGAGCTGACCGGACGCTCGGGCGCGGTGGCGCTGTTCGAGGTCACGCCGTGAGCGCCGACCAGCCCGACGACGCTCAGGGGCCTGACGGGCCTGACGGGCCTGACGAGGAGAGCGATCTCGGCAACGAGCTGGCCCCCGGCGAGCTGATCGGCGGGCGCTACCAGATCGTGCGTCTGCTCGGACAGGGCGGCATGGGGCGGGTCTACGAGGCCACCCACGCCACCCTGGGGCGACCGGTCGCCATCAAGGTGCTGCGCGGCGATCTGTCGCTGAACGCAGCCTATCGCGCGCGCTTCGAGCGCGAGGCCCGGGTCAGCTCGCGGCTGTCGCACGAGAATGCCGTGCAGGTGCACGACTTCGGCGAGCACGAGGGCCTGCTGTACCTGGTCATGGAGATGCTGACCGGGCGCGAGCTGCGCGAGCTGTGCGATTTCGGGCTGCCGCCGCTGCCCTGGGCGCGCGCGGTCGCCATCGCCACCAGGGTCGCCGACGTCCTCACGGTGGCGCACGAGATCCAGCTGGTGCACCGCGATCTGAAGCCCGAGAACATCATGCTCGAGCCGGCGACCGGCCCGGGTGCGCCCGAGCGCGTGGTGGTGGTCGACTTCGGGCTGGCCTTCATCGCCGGCGCCGAGGGGCCCGGCATGGGCCGGCTGACGCGCACCGGGCTGGTGGCGGGTACGCCCAACTATCTGTCGCCCGAGCAGGCGCGCGGCGAGCGGGTCGGCCCGCCCACCGACATCTACTCGCTGGGCTGTGTGCTGTACGAGATGCTGGCCGGCGAGCCGCCCTTCGTGGCCAACGCGCCCGCGGAGGTGCTCTCGATGCACCTCTACATGCCGGTGCCCGAGGTGCGCGCCAAGGCGCCCGACACGCCCGACGCGCTGGCCGCGCTGGTCACCGAGATGCTGAACAAGGACGCCGCGCGCCGCCCCAGCGCCGCCGAGGTGCTGCGCCGGCTGCAGGCGCTGGCCGCGACCGGGGACGTACGCACCAGCAACCTGGCGCGCACCCGCGAGTCACGCATGATCGCGGCCAGCCCCGCGCAGCCGTCGATCCTGGAGCCACAGGTGCTGGCGCCCGGCGTCACCGAGCTGGTGGCGCTCCTCGGCGTGGAGGCGCAGCGCGGGCTGACCGTGGCCTGCGCGGCCAACGGGCTGCAGCTCATGCTGGCGCGCGACGAGGCCGCGCTGGACGGGCCGGACGCGCGCGGCGTGGTGGCCATCTTCGCGCCCGACGCCGACGCCGAGACGGTGGCCCGCCTCGCGCGACGCGGGGTGCCGGTGCTGGCGGCGGGGATCAAGGGGGACATGGAGCGCATCGTGGAGCTTCTGCGCGCGGGCGCGGCCGAGGTGGTGCCGTCCCCGGTGACGCCGGAGACGCTGGTGCCCAAGCTGGTGCGCGCGGTCAAGACGGCGCGACGACGCCGACGCCCGGGGGGTACCCAGTGAGGCGGCCGGGGGGCGCTGGCCTGCTGCTGGCGGCGGTGGTGGCGGCGGGCGCCACGCGCGCGCGCGCGGACGAGCCAGTCGTCGAGCCGACCTTCACCTATGTCGTGCGCGCCGGCGACACCTGCAACAAGATCGGCAAGCGCGTGTATGGCGACGGCGAGCGCTACGACCTCATCCACAAGTACAACGCGCTGGGGCCGCTGCCGCACAGGCTGGTCAAGGGGCAAGCGCTGCGCCTGCCGGTGCTGCTGCCGACACCCGACGCCAAGCTGACCGGCGCCGCCGGCCCGGTGCGCGCGCGGCCGCCCGAGACCGAGGCCTGGCGCGAGGCCGCGCGCGGGCTGCCGCTGTTCCGGCTGTGGCGCGTCAACTCGCAGGACCGGGCCTCGGCGGAGATCACCTTCCGCGATGACTCGCGGGTCTACCTGCGCGAGAACACCGTGGTCATCATCTATGGTGACACCGGCGCCAGGGCGCGGCGCGACACCCAGGACGCGGTGCTCGAGCGCGGCACCTTGAAGACGCGCCTCGGCGAGCTGGCCGGCGAGGGCGGCTTCCAGCTGGAGACGCCGTCGGCGGCGGCCGGGGTCGGGCGCGGCGCGGTGGTGTTCGAGGTCGACGACACCGGCGCCACCCGGGTCTCCAACCTGGAGGGCGACGCGGTCTCGGTGGCCGGCAAGCTGGGCGCCCTGGCCAGCGTGGGCGCGGCGGCGGGCGGCGCGGGTGCGGGTGCGGGTGCGGCGGCCGCGAAGCCGCCGAAGCTCAAGAAGACCAGGCCGGTCGCGGTCGCCCCCGGCATGGGCGTCGCGGTCGAGCCCGGCAAGGCGCCGGGCACGCCGCGCGCGCTGCCGGCGGCGCCACAGTGGACCGACGCCGCCGACGTCGCCACGGTGCTGCTGGGCGCCACCCCGGTGACGCTGAGCTGGCAGCCGGTGGCCGTCGCGGCGCGCTATCGCGTCGAGCTGTCGCGCGATCCCGGCGGCGCCGACATCGAGTCCCGCGTCGAGGTGCCTGCCGACGTCACCAGCTTCGAGGCCCAGGGCCTGCCCGAGGGCAGCTACTGGGTCCGGGTGTCGGCCGTGGACGCCGACCGCTTCGAGAGCGCGCCGTCGTCCGCGCGCCGCCTGACCCTGGGTGTCGCGCGCGCCCTGCCCCCGCGCGGCCTGGCTGGCGGTGCTGACGCCGCGCTGGCCCACGTGGTCGGCGGCACCCTGCTGGCGCCCGCCGGCTGCCGCTGTGGGCCGGCCGACGGCAGCGCCGCCGCGGCGCCAGCGCTGCTGCTGCGCAGCCCGGGCCCCCTCGCGCTGCGCTGCGAGACCGCGGCGGGCGCCCCCGCGGGCGGCTTCGAGCTGGAGGTCGCGCCGCTGGCGGTGACGTTGCCTGGGCCGACCACGCTGCGCGCAGGCGACAGCGCCACCGTCGTCGTCGTGGTGCCAGCAGGGCTGCAGCAAGATGTCG
>JADYYK010000039.1 GCA_020853705.1 Deltaproteobacteria bacterium | reverse complement strand
CTCGGGCTCGGGCTCGGGCTCGGGCTCGGGCTCGTGCTCGGGCTCGGGCTCGTGCTCGTGCTCGGGCTCGGGCTCGTGCTCGTGCTCGTGCTCGTGCCCGTGCCCGTGCTCGGGCTCGGGCTCGGGCTCGTGTCCTGGCCCCTCATCGCGCTCGTCATCATCTACGTCCTCTTTCCCTTGCCACCACGCAGTCGCCTCAGCGTCGCTTCATCGCGCTTGGTCAGCTCCGCCACCACCAGCGCCGGCAGCCCCGGATGCCGGGCCTCCAGCCCGGCCAGGATGGCGCGAAAGCCGGCCAGGTTGCCCTCGGGCTCGGCGTACATCGCCGCGGTCAGCTCGCCCATCTCGCCGAGCACCCGCGCGATCGGGTTCATGCACAGCCCGAGCACCGGGCTGTCGGCCTCGGCGATGATGGCCGCCACCAGCTCGAGATCCGCGCTGGCCACCGCCGCGTGGGCCGCCGCCAGCGCCGCCGCGTCACCCGCCTTTCGCGCTCGCCCGTGGGCCGCCACCGCGTCCGCGAACGCCGCCAGCCGCGGCGCCACCCTGCGCGCGCTCGCCGGCCGCCAGGTCTCGAGCAGCCGCTCGAACGCCGCGCTGGCCAGGTGGCGACGCACGCGCAGAAGCTCCGCCGCGGTCTCGGCCAGCCGTCCGCGCTGCCGCGCCAGCGCCGCCAGCCCGCCCAGCAGGTCGGTGCCCCCGCTCCGGTGGAAGTCCTGCACCACATAGCCCGAGCCCTGGCGCACGCTGAGCAGCCCCGCCGCCGCCAGCTGCGACAGCCCGGCGCGCAGCGTCAGCCGGCTGGTCCCGAAGCGCGCCGACAGCGTGCGCTCGGGCGGCAGCCGCTCCCCCGGGCTGAGCTCGCCGTTCAGGATGGCGGCGCGGATGGCGCGCGCACAGCTGTCCGACGCCGACTCCTTCGGGGTCAGCCGGGCGGGCACGAAGCCGGGTCTCGAGGCCATTGGCTAACTGGTTAAACCAATTCGACCTGGGCGTCAAGCGGCCCCGGTCGGGGCCCCAGCACCGTCGCTACGTCTCGGGCAGGTAGCGCGTCGACAGCGCGCTGCGCGCCGCGTGACGCTCCAGCGCCAGCTCGATCAGCCTGCTGACCAGGTCGCGATAGCCGAGGCCGCTGTGCTCCCACATCTTGGGGTACATGCTGATCTTGGTGAAGCCGGGGATGGTGTTGACCTCGTTCAGGTACAGCGTGCCGCTGCCCTGCTCCATCAGGAAGTCGACCCGGGCCATGCCGGCGAGCTCGAGCGCCTGGAACGCGCGCACCGCCAGCGCCCGCGCCTCGGCGGCCTGCTCCGGCGTCAGCGCCGCCGGGATGACCAGGCGCGCCCCGTCGGCGTCGATGTACTTGGCCTGGTACGAGTAGAACTCGGCGTTGGGCACCACCTCGCCGGGCACCGAGGCCTCGGGCGCGTCGTTGCCCAGCACCGCGACCTCGATCTCGCGCGCGCCGACGACGGCGCGCTCGACCAGCACCTTGCGATCGTAGCGCAGCGCGTCGGTCACCGCGGCCGCCAGCGCCGCCGCGGTCTTGACCTTGTGCACACCGACCGACGACCCGGCGTTGGCCGGCTTGACGAAGCAGGGCCAGCCCAGGCGAGCCGCCACCTCGGCCTCCAGCGCCGCCGCGGCGCCCGGCCGCGCCCACTGCCGCGCCTGCACCACCCGGTAGTCCGCCACCAGCAGCCCGGCGTCACGCAGCAGGCGCTTGGCGACGTCCTTGTCCATGCCGATGGCCGACCCCAGCACGCCGCTGCCGACGTAGGGCAGCCCGGCCATCTCGAGCAGCCCCTGCACGGTGCCGTCCTCACCATAGGTGCCGTGCAGCACCGGGAAGAAGACGTCGATCGGCGCCGCCCCCGGCGCTCCCGCGGGCAGCAGCGCGCCGCCCCCCGGCTGCATCGCCAGCTCGGGCGCCGCGGTGTCGAGCTCGAGCGGCGCGCCCGGCCCGCCCAGCAGCGCGCGCCCGGCGTCCTCGAGGTGCCAGCGCCCCTCGGGGTCGATGCCGATGAGCACCGCCTCGTAGCGCTCGCGATCGAGGGCATCGACGATCGAACGCGCCGACATCAGGGAGATCTCGTGCTCGCCGGAGCGTCCTCCGAAGATGATGCCGACCCGTACTCTCTTCACCCGCGCAAGCTAGCAGGTTGCCGAGGCCACGGTCCACTCGCCGCGCGGTGTGCTATGAGCGTTGCATGAGCGAGCAGCCTCCGCCGGCCGGCCCCGAGCCGCAGTTCACCATGGAGCCGGGCTGGAGCCCGCTGCTCGGCATCCTGCCGGCCTCGACCGGGGCCCGCTTCGTGTCCAAGGATGACAGCGGCCAGCGCCTGCGGGTGCGCTACTTCCGGCGCGACGCCGATGGCGCCCTGATGGGCAAGGTCTGGTTCGGCCCCGGCACCGAGGGCCCGCCCGGCCACGCTCATGGCGGCGCCATGGCCGCGGTGCTCGACGAGGCCATGGGCTACGGAGCCTGGATCTCGGGCCACGCCGTGGTCGCCGCGCGCATCACGGTCGAGTTCAAGACCCTGCTGCCGCTGGGCGCCGAGGTGCTGCTCGAGGCCTGGGTCGAGCGCTCGGAGGGGCGCAAGGTGCACATGCGCGGGCACCTGCTCGGCCCCGACGGCAAGCCGTACTCGCGGTCAGAGGGGCTGTTCGTGGTGCTCGGCGCGCAGCGCTTCGGCGAGCTGCGCGACAAGGCGACAGGCGCCGGAGCGGGAGCGACCGAGGACACCGAGCTGCTGGCGAAGCTGGTACGGAAGGGCCCGGGCGGCGACGCGCCCGGGTAGCGACCTCAGCGAACCTGGCGGTAGCCGCGGTGGGTGCTCTCGGAGACCATGATGGCGAAGGCGTGACCCGCGCGCCCCTCGTCGGGGTACTCGGTCACCTTGCGCACACCGACCACGCCGACCTTGCCCTCGCGGATGTACAGCTTGGCGCCCTCGCGGCGGATCTCGATGAAGCGGTCCTGACCACCCTCGCTGCCGATCAGGGTGCGGTGGTCGCCGGGGCCGGCGGGGCCAGGCGGCGGCGCCGGCGCGTCGGGGTTCTCGTCGGCGGCGGGCGGCGGAGCGGGCTTGGCGGCGGCCACCGGCGCGGGGGCGGGCGCCGGCGCTGGCGCTGGCGCTGGCGCTGGCGCTGGCGCTGGCGCTGGCTTGGCGGCCTCGACGGGCTTGGCGGCCTCGACGGGCTTGGCAGCCTCGGCGGGCTTGGCGGCCTCGACGGGCTTGGCGGCGTCGGGGTGCTTGGCGTCGGCATGCTTGGCGTCGGGGTGCTTGGCGTCGGGGTGCTTGGCCTCGGCATGCTTGGCGTCGGCATGCTTGGCGTCAGCATGCTTGGCGTCGGCCTTGGCCTCTGCCCCGCCCTCGCCCTCGCCGGCGTCCTCGTCCTCGTCGCCGTCCTTGGGCTCGGAACCAGCGTCCTTGTTCTTTGCCGCCAGGGGTGCCACCACCCCGCGGGCCACCTTCCTCGAGCGTTCCGGCTTCTCGGCCATCGCAAGACCTCCCGAGCGGCATTCTACCCAACCCGGTGCGGGGCGCGAGTTTCTTTGTACTGTTTTTTTGCCTGTGATTTCGGAGCGCTACAGATCCCAGCGCAAGAAAAGCTGGGCCGTCTTGTCGCTCGCGACATCGGGCTGCGCGGTGCTGTCGGCGAAGCTGGCCTGGAGCTGCCAGCGCAGGTTCAGGCCCAGCACGAGGTGCCTGGACAGGCGGAGGTCGCTACCCGCACCCACGAACGCCAGGGGAAAGATGCCGTCATCGTCGGGCTGGTCGGGGCGCTGAACTGAAGCTACCTCACCGCCCACGCCGAGCTGCAGGAACGGCGACAGCCAGGCGCCGCGCCAGAAGCGCAGCCCCAGCGCGGCCGAGATCTGGGTGCCCTGCTCGCGCATGCCGGCGGCGTCGCTCGGGCTGGACGGGCAGCGATCGAGCGCGATCTCGCCGAACAGCCGAGGGCCGAGGCCGAGGTGGCCGAAGACGCCATAGCACAGCCCGTCCACCGAAGGCCGGTCGACCACCCCGCCACCACCGACCCGGACCCCGATCCCCAGCGGCGAGCTGGCGGCGTCGCCAGGCCCGGCGGCAAGCTCCTGCCCACGCGAGGTTGCGGTGAAAAGCCCCAGCAAGAGCGCTGTGATCCCGATCGTTTGCAGGCGTGGTGACATCGCGCGAGGGGCTAATTCAAACCCGATGCCACAATGTGGGCAAGAATTCACGCGGCCTTGCGTAGCGGGGCCGTGACCCGAGGTTCACGTTTTCACACGTGCAGACGGCACAGACACTACTTCTGACCGGGCCGGTCCTTTGTCGAGGCCGCGGCCTCGGCGTCGGCCAGGCGCTTCTGCGCGGCGGCCTCGGCGGTCGGGCGCTTCTGGCCCGCCGGCAGCGCGGCATAGCCCGCGACCTCGTCACGCAGCACCGCCATCGCCGCGGCCTTGTCCCCCAGCGCCAGCAGGATCTCACCCTTGAGCTTGAGGTAGCCCAGCCGGCGCGGACCGTAGGCCAGCGCCAGGGTGCGATCGATGGCGGCGCGGGCCTCGATGTGACGACCCAGCTTGAAGTAGACCCGGGCCAGGCGCGCCGGCGGATCATAGTGGCCGGGCAGCGCCGCCTCCGACTTCTCCAGCATGGCGACGGCCTGCTCACCGCGCCCGAGCTCGATGTAGGAATCGGCCAGCGCGTTGTTGTAGGTCGACGCCGCCTCGGGGTCGGGAGCCTGGCTGGCGGCCAGCTCGAGCAGCTCGACGCGGGCCTCGTGGGCGCGCCGCGCGCCGGTGGCGTCGCCCAGCGCGCTGCGGGCCTCGGCCAGGATGGCGAAGGCGTCGCCGCGATCGTCGGCGCTGAGCGGCGCGCGCGGGTCGGAGGTCAGCCGGGCCAGGCGGGTCGCCGCCTCGCTGCGCACCTGGGCCTTGCGGGCGTCGTCGTCGGGCAGCCCGTCGGCGCACTCCAGCGCATAGCTGGTGAAGTCGGCCGACAGCGACGAGATCCCCAGGGCGACGCCCTCCTTGAGCGCGAGGTCGACACAGGCCGGGTGGTCGCCGGCCTTGAACAGCGCCTGGATCAGCGAGATCAGGACCTCGGTGCGGCGCGGCCAGGCGCGCGGCGCCAGCTCGAGGGCGTGGCGGTAGGCGGCCACCGCGCCGGCGAAGTCCTTGCGGGTGGACAGGCCCATGCCGCGCGCCAGCTCGGCGGCGGGGTCGTTGCTGCTACCGCCGTCGCCGGCCTCGCCCGCGACGTCGCCGGCCGCCAGCGCGGCGCTGGCCTCGACGAAGGTCTTCATCTGCTCGACGGTGGCGCTGCCCAGCCAGCGCCCGACCACGGCTTCGGCCTCGGGGTCGATGACGAAGAAGGTCGGGTAGGCCTCGACCGGGAAGCGGGCCAGGAAGGGGGCGGCGCCCGGCTTCTCGGTGTCGATGGCGACGAAGACCGCGCGCTCGGCCAGCGGCGCCAGGGCCGGCTGCGACAGCACATAGTGCTGCATCGACAGGCAGGTGTGGCACCAGTGCGCCCAGGCATCGACGAACAGCGCCTTGCCCTCGCGGCGGGCGCGGTCGCGCGCGGCCTGGTAGTCGTCCTCCATGAAGGTCAGGGTGGGAGCGGGCTGTCTGCCCCGGGCGGCGCCGTCGTCGCGGTGGGCGGCCGGCCTGCCCGCGCGCTTCTTGCATCCGGCCATGGGGGCGGCCAGGGCGAGCGGGACGGCGACCGCCAGCACAGCGGCAAAGCGCGGACCGACCAGACCAAGCAGACGGTGGTGCCGTGACACGAGCCCCCTCTTAGCACTAAAGTAGCCAGACCACCATGCGCCTCGGCGAGATGCTCATCCGCGACGGCAAGCTGACCCAGGCGCAGCTCGACGAGGGGATCGCGACCCAGGCCAAGATCGGTGGTCGCCTGGGCACCGTGCTGGTCGAGATCGGCGCCATCGACGTCGAGCTGCTGGCGCGCTACCTGGCCCTCGAGCTGGGTGTGCCGGCGGTCACGCGGCGCGAGCTCGACCGCGCGCGCGACGCCGCGCTGCGCCTGCTGCCGCGGGATCTGTGCACCCGGGTCATCTGCCTGCCCTTCGACGTGCGCGACCGCCACCTGCTGGTGGCGATGCGCGACCCCCACGACCTGGAGGCGCTGGACGAGATCGCCGAGGTCGCCGGGCGGGCGCCCATCCCGCGCGTGGCGCCCGAGATCCAGATCGCCTACTACCTGAAGGAGCACTATGGCGTGACCCCGCCGCGCCGCGTGGCCGCGCTGGGCGAGCGCGCCGCCGGACGCCTGGGCCAGCAGCCGGTCGAGGAGACCCCGACCCCGCGCCCGCTGCCCGGTCTGCCGCCCCCCGCGCGCGCCCCGGTGGCCGCGCCGCGGGCGCCGATCCGCATGGTCTCGGGGCCGACCT
>JADYYK010000038.1 GCA_020853705.1 Deltaproteobacteria bacterium | reverse complement strand
TCGTGCTCGTGCTCGTGCTCGTGCTCGTGCGCGTCGGCCGGCTACAGCCTCCCACCGCGAGCGTCGCCATCGTCAGTGCCATCGCAACCGCATGTGTCGCCTTCATGGCCACTGCAGACGACCGTGCCCACCACGCGACCTCTCTCTCGGCGCGCTTTTACCCCACTCTGACGCAGCCGCTCAGCGCGGCTGGCAGCAGCGGAAGCCGATCTCGTAGAAGCGGAAGCTGTCGCCGTGGGTGGTCACCGTCGACTGGCAGGTGCGCGACTCTGCCCAGTAGCGCCCCTTGAGCGCGCCATGGAACGAGGTCATGCCGCCGCTGCGACGGCGCGTCCACTCCTCGACGTTGCCGACCAGATCGAAGGCGCCCGCCGCCCCTACACACAGCGGATTCAGCCCCGCCGCCTCGCCCTGGTACAGCTCCTCGATGTGGGTCGCGGCGTCGGCCGCCGCCACGCCCCGCGCCCGCGCCGCCGCCAGCAGCGCCTGCAGCGAATCGACCGCCGGCGTCGACACCCCCGAGGGCCAGCCATTGAGCCGACTCTGGGCATAGACCCGCCACACCTTGTCGTCGTTGCAGCGCCCGGGCACCCGCGTGGTCCCGTACGGATAGGCCTGCAGCGCTGGCCCGGCGCACGCCGCCGTCCACTCGTCGTCGAAGCACAGCCGCTTGCCGCGCGCGCCGCACCAGGCCTCGGCCTCGTCGAAGGTGTACATCACCAGCGGCACCGCGCCGGCCTGGTTGGGAGCCTCGTGCAGATCCATGCACACGCTGCCGGTGTCGGTCATGCCGACCGGACAGCGCCCGCTCATGCCGCCGTCCGCCCCCACCGCCCCGCCGTCCACGCCCGCCGCGGCGCCATCCACCTCGCCGGGCGCGCCGTCCCCGGCCCCGTCGCCGCCGTCGTCACCGCAGCCCGCCAGCAGCCCGAGGCCGCCAGCGACCAGCACGACGACACCGAGGCGCAGCGCTCGCGACCGCATCCGCGACGTCTACCACAACCATCACGCGCCCTCCAGATGAGCCTCGATCAGCGCCGCCACCAGGTCGGGCTGCTCGCCCTCGAGGTCGTGCGTCGCCGCCGCGAGCACCTCCAGCCGCGCCCGCGGCAACCCAGCCAGCAGCCTCCGGCCCACCGCCACGGGCGCCAGCTCGTCGGCCTCGCCGAACAGCAGCAAGGTCGGCTGCTGCACGCGCCCGAGCTCGGCCTCGACATCGCTGCGGTCGTCCACGAACCAGCGCGGCGCCTCCGGGTACGCACGCACGAACGCCTCGCGCCACTCCGCCGCGCCCTCGGCCGCGACATCGAGGCCCCCCGTGGTCGCCAGCAGCACCAGCCGCCGCACCCGCTGCGGTGCCGCGAGCACCAGGCGCAGCGCCAGCACGCTGCCCATCGACTTGGCCACCAGGTCGAAGCGCTCCGGCAGCCCGGCCAGCAGGCGCTGCATGAGGTCGTCCAGCGTGCTGAGCTCGGGTGCCGCCGCCACGCCGTCCAGCCCCGGGTAGCCGCACACCGTGACCGTGCGCCCGGGCAGCCGCGCCGCGACCTCCGCGAGCAGCGCGCGACGCCCCCCCGCGCCCGGCAACATCACGACCGTGGGTTTCATCCCCGACGCTGTACCATGCCCGCGTGTTGCCCTGGATCGTCCTGACCTCCGCCGCGCTGGCGCTCAACCTGTTCGGCGAGTGGCGCAAGCAGCGCGTCCTCATCTGGGTCGGCAAGCCGCTGGCCTCGACCGGCTTCGTGCTCGCCGCCGCCACCCGCCACGCCCACGAGACCGGCTATGGCACCGCCATCCTGATCGCCCTGCTGCTGTCCTTCGCGGGCGACATCCTGCTCATCCCGAAGTCGCAGCGCGTCTTCAAGGTCGGCATCCTGACCTTCCTGGCCGGCCACCTGGCCTTCTGCGTCGCCTTCATCATCCGCGGCCTGTCGCTGCCGTGGGCGCTCGGGGCCGGGCTGCCGCTGCTGGCCGCCGGCATCCCCATCGGGCGCTGGATCGTCACCCGCGCCCCGGCCAGGCTGCGCGGCGCGGTCGCGGTCTACATCGGCGTGCTGTCCGTGATGGTGACCCTCGCGGTGGCCAGCCACGGTCGCCACCCCGATCTGGTGCTGCCGCTGGCCGCCGTCGCCTTCTACTTCTCGGATCTCTCGGTGGCGCTGAACCGCTTCGTGCGCCCGGCCCTCAGCCACCGCCTGTGGGGCCTGCCGCTCTACTTCGCGGCCCAGCTGCTGTTCGCCTGGACGGTCTGGATCCACTGATCGACCTCGAGCCAGCGGTCATACAGCCAGTGGAGGCGCGCGTCCGCCTCGGCTGGCACCTCGGCCGCCGGGATGCGCCACAGCTTCACGCGCACTGTGGCCCCGACCAGCCCGCCGGCCCACAGCTCACGCAGGCTGGTCGCGCCCTCCAGCCCGGTGTGGGCCAGGATCACCACGTCGAGCGCCGGCGTCACCCCGAGCAGCGCCAGCGGGCCACCCGGCCGCGGCGGCAACACCTGCCGCATGCGCGCCGCGCGCTCGGCCAGCTGCTGGTCGCCCCCGCCGCGCAGCCGCTGCACTGACTGGCGCAGCTTGCCCGGCGAGAAGCGCGTGCCCTCGGGGTAGATCAGCACCGCATCGCGCGGCCCCATCCCGTCCGCCAGCCGCGCCACCGCCGCGACCTCACGCTCGCGCGCCGCCTCGTCCCCGCCGCGCTGCGCGAACAGGTTGGGCAGCCGGTTGCCCACGATGTCGAGGCACGGATCCCACAAGAGCTCGCGCTTGAGGACGTACCGGTAGCGCAGCCGGCGCGGGTTGGCCAGCAGCGCCGCCGCCAGCACCGTGTCGACCGTGCTGGCGTGGCGCACCATGAGCGCATACGGCCCCTGCGCCGCCGCCTCCAGCCCCTCGGCCTCGACCCGCATCGAGAAGATCCGCACCGCCCCGCGCCACAGCGCCCCGGTCCACCAGCGCTGCAAGGTCGCGTTGGCCTCCAGCCAGCGCTCACGCCCGGGGAACAGCAGCCAGCGCGCGAGCCACATCCAGGTCGCCAGCATCACCCCGCCGACCTCGCAGGTCAGCACCCAGCCCAGCGCCAGCAGCGCCCGCACCCGGCACCAGCGCAGCCCCCGCCCGCCGCGCAGCACCAGATCCGCCAGCCCGGCCCCCAGGAGTGTCATCGGCGCCGTCGTCAACGCCAGCAGCCACGCGAACCACACCAGCCAGATCACCGCGATGCGCCGCGGCCAGTTGATCCTCACGCCCTCGATCGGCTTGACCCAGCCCGCGGTGACCGCCCTCGCCCCACCGTGCCCCGAGCCATCCTCGGTGCTCGTGCTCGTGCTCGTGCTCGTGCTCGTGCTCGTGCTCGTGCTCGTGCTCGTGCTCGTGCTCGGCTCGTCCGGCTTCACCGCCCCAGCAATCTCCCGCCCCCGCCCCCGCTGGCAGCGCCGCCGCCCACCGGCTTGTGCAGCACGATCCGCCCGCCCGCGCTGCGGCCATCCGCGTGCGCCCCGGTGCGCGGGTTACCCACCGTCCGCGTCGTGCGCACATGGGGGTGGCGTCGCCGGTAGTAGCTCTCCAGGTCGGGATCCTTGACCCAGACCAGCCCCTCCTCCTGGTGCTCGAGCGCCTGCAGCCGCAGCTTGTGCTGGAAGCCCAGCATCACGCCGGCCTGGAACGTCCTGCGCTCGCGCCCGTGCGCCTTGCGCTCGGCGCGGTACTCGACCCACAGCTGCTCCGCCATGCGGTTCATGAAGGCGTGCACCCACGACGCCATCTCGAGGTTGTGCGGCGTCCCGATGGCCTCCATCACGGTGCCCGCCTTGCCGGCGCGCACGTCCCAGACCCGGACCCAGATCACCCGCACGAAGAAGTGCTCGATCAACAGCGCGGCCAGCTGGCGCTGGCTCTCCTCGACCCGGCGCGACGGCTTGCCCAGGTGCAGGAAGCCATAGCCCGTGGGGATGCCGCCGCGCTCGACCGTCTCCAGGTTGTGCTTCAGCATCAGCCGCTGTGCCTCGGCCATGGCCAGCGCCGCCTCGTGCTGGTTCGGGCTCCCGGCCAGCGCGAACAGCTTGCTGATCTTGGCCCGTACCCTGGCGTCCGCCTCACCCGCACCGCCGCCTCCGCCGGCCCCCACACCCGCTCCACCTCCACCACCTCCGCCTGCCCCCACACCTGCACCACCACCACCTCCGCCGCCGGCCGGCATCCCGCTCGCCGCCGCATCGATCCCCAGCCGCGCGCACACCTCCTGGAACGCCGGCCCATGCGCCGACTCCTCCACCACGCCGAGCACCTCGTGCACATACTGGTGCGCCATCTCGTGGCGCAGCACCTCCAGCACCTGGCCCCAGCCGCCGTCCGCCACCAGCCGGCGCTGGAGCTCCAGCGTCCGCGAGCCGAGGCGCCACAGACCCAGCCGCGCCGGCGCGTCGCTCAGCGCGAACACCGGAACCTTCAACCTTTGCTTGAAGTATGTCGCGTTCGCCTCGTGCCAGGCCCAGGCCAGCGCGCGCAGCGCCGCCCGCTCCAGCTCGGTCGATAGCTCCTGCCAGCTCACCTGGTCACCCGCCGGCCGTCACAGCCCGAGCTGCCTCGCGATGATGAGCTTCATGATCTCGTTCGACCCCGCGAAGATCTTCTGCACCCGGGCGTCCACGAAGGCCCGCGCCACCGGGTACTCCAGCATGTAGCCATAGCCGCCGAACAGCTGCAGACAGGCGTCGACCACCTCGCACAGCATGTCGCTCTGCCACAGCTTGGCCATCGAGCACTCCTTGACCTGCTCGACGCCGCGCGCGTGCTCCGCGATGACCCGATCCAGGAAGGCGCGCCCGACCTCGACCTTGGTGGCGCACTCGGCCAGCACGAACTGGGTGTTCTGCAGCTTGCCGATGGGCTTGCCGAAGGCCTCGCGCTGCTTCACGTACGACAGCGTGTCGCTCAGCACCTGCTCGGCCGCGGCCTGGCAGCGCACCGCGACCATCAGGCGCTCCTGGGCCAGGTTCTTCATCAGCGACTTGAAGCCGCTGCCCTCGGGGCCCAGCCGGTTGGCGGCCGGGATGCGGCAGTCGTCGAACGCCATCTCGCTGGTGTCCTGCGCCGCCAGGCCGATCTTCTTCAGCTTCTTGCCCTTCACGAAGCCCGGTGTGCCGGCCTCGACCACGAACAGCGAGATGGCCTGGTGCGCCTTGGCCGGATCGGGATCGGTCTTGGCCGCCACGATGACCAGGTCACACAGCTGCCCGTTCGAGATGAAGGTCTTGCTGCCGCTCAGCACATAGTCGTCGCCGTCGCGCCGCGCGGTGGCCCGGATCCCGGCCAGGTCCGAGCCCGCCCCTGGCTCGGTCATCGCGATCGCGGTCACGATCTCCCCGCTGACACACCTCGGCAGCCAGCGCTGGCGCTGCGCCTCGTCGCCGAAGTTCATCAGGTAGGGCACCACGATGTCCGAGTGCAGCGCCGCCGCGAAGCCCGACTCGCCCGACTTGCCGAGCTCCTCGGCCACGATCACCGAGTACAGGAAGTCAGCCCCCATGCCGCCATACTCCGGCGGCACCCACATGCACAGAAAGCCGGCCTGCCCGGCCTTGCGCCACAGCTCGCGGTCGACCATGCCCTCGTCACACCAGCGCTCCTGGTGCGGCTTGATCTCGCGCTCGACGAACTTCGCGAACGCGGCGCGGAACAGCGCGTGCTCCTCGGCGAACAGGGTGCGCTGCATGTCAGGGCCCACCCGGCCCCATGGCCGCCGCGCGCTTCGACTTCTTCAGGTACTT
Organism: Deltaproteobacteria bacterium; assembly: GCA_020853705.1. Lineage (GTDB taxonomy): Bacteria > Myxococcota_A > Polyangia > Haliangiales > JADYYK01 > JADYYK01. The sequence continues at coordinate 25,266 of JADYYK010000038.1, read as the reverse complement.
CATGAAGGCCGGGATGGCGACCGCCGACAGCACCCCGGTGCCCGGCCCCAGCGCCATGTAGCCCTCGCGCACCAGCGCGGCCTGCCTGGCCACCAGGGTGCCGGGGTGCGCCTTCTCGGCCGCCGCCAGCGCCGCCTTGTAGCCGGCGTCGTCGCCCTTGATGCGCAGCGCCACCGCCGCCTTGTAGGCCGCCTGCGCCGCCGGCGGCTCGCCGCCGAAGGTGGTGACCCTGAACGTCAAGTGCACCCCGTCGTCAGCCAGCACCGCGGTGGCGGCGTACTCGTACATCGCCAGCCCCAGCACCGAGGCGAAGTCCAGCGCCGCCGCGACGTCGCGCGGCATCAGCATCTTCATCATGCCCATGGCGCCCGCCGGCAGGGTGCCCGCCAGATCGAAGCCGCGCCCCCAGGCGCTGAAGGTCGCCGGCCCGCTCAGCGCGGCGCGCGCCTCCGGGCTGCCCGCCAGCGCGCTCGGGTCGCCCGCCCCCGGCAGCTTGCCCATGGTCAGCGCCAGCAGGCCGTCGGCCGCGCGCGCCTCGACCTTGTCGAACCCGGGCACCATCATGCCGGGCAGCTTGACCACGCAGCCGGTCCCGGTCTTGTCGACCGCCAGCCCCTTGGCCGCCGCCCCGGTGCACATCAGGCGCACCGCGGCCAGCACCTCCTTGGCGTCCTTGACCGCCACCAGCAGCGACGCGCTGCTGGCGCCCGGCCCGCTGACGAAGGCGAAGTCGCCCTCCAGCTGCTCGAACAGCCCGCTGCGCAGCGGCGGCGGCACGTCCGGCGGCAGCCGCATCATCAGGAGGTCCGGATCCACGTGCATCCGCATGACCCCGCTCAGCGCGCCGCCCAGCTTGAAGACCTTGGGCGCCGGCACCGAGCTGGCCAGCCCCGCCATCGGCCCCGGCTTGCCCGCCAGGTGCCAGCTGAAGCTGTAGCCCGAGGCCTCGACCACCGCGGTGGCGCGGAACGCCGTCAGCTCGCGCACCACGGGCGCCACCTTGGCCAGCTTCTCGGCGCTCTTCGCGGGCAGCTTGCCGAGGTCGATGTGGAACTCGACGTCGCCGCGCGCGCTCGCGGGCACCGACGTCGCCGCCCTGGCCAGCGGCCCCCCGCCCGCCGGGCCACCCTTGCTGGCCGCGGTCCAGGCCGCCGGGCTGCTCGCGCAGATGTAGCGTCCAGCCGCCGGCGCGCAGTAGCCGGGATCGCCATCGTCATCGCCCTTGTCACCCAGCACGTCGAACTCGACGCCGGCCTCGGTGACCTGGCGCGCCTTGCTCAGGGTGCGGAACGCCGCGCGGTCGCCCACCGGCAGCACCACCACCACGTTGCGCTGCTTCTTGTCGACCCCGTCCTCGATCACGGTGCCGAACAGCGCCACGCCGCCCTTCAGATCGATGCCGGCCTTGCCCAGCGCGCCGGCGTCCAGCACGTTGAAGGGCGCGTCCTTCTGCATCTCTGCCATCATCTTGTCGACCAGCTGCTTGCCGACCGGGTGGCTGGCCGCCAGATCGATCACCGCACGCAGATCACCATGCACGCGCCCCAGCACGCCGTCGGCGACCACGAAGCCGAAGCTCGCCCCCTCCGGCGCCAGCGCCCACAGCGGCCCGGTGTCGCTGACCTTGCGCGCCGGCATCGCCGCCGCGCCGCCCGCCGCCGCCTTGCCGCCCGCCGCCGCGCTCGGCGACGGTCCGCCCGCAGCACCGCCCTTCTTCTTCTTGCCCCCGCACCCAGCCACCAGGAGCAGCGCCGCCCCCGCCGCCACCACCACCCGCAGCGCCGTCCGCACACGCACACGCTCACGCTCACGCTCACGCTCACGCATCATCATCTACTCTGCCTCCGGCGGCGCACCGCCCGTGGATGCCAGGTCCTGCGGCCTGATCTTCTTGGCGTCCAGCTTCCTGGCGCTGTCGATCATCTTGTCGAGTGTGGCCGCCATCACCGCACGCGGCGACTTCTGCCCCGGCTTGGCCGGCTTGACGAAGCGCAGCGGGTTACAGCGCGCGACCCCGACGGGCTTGAGGTAGGCGCTGACCAGCCCGGCCTCCTTGAGCCGCGCCACCGCCTCGTTGACGGCGTCGTCGAGCTCCAGCACGCGCGCGGCCAGCTTCTCGCGCGCCACGATCGACTTCGCGATGCCGTCCTCGGCGAACGCGTCGCAGCGCTTGAGGATCGGCAGATAGGCCCCGCCCGAGAAGCGCGGGCGCTGCTCGTAGCACACGCCCACGGTCAGGTACGCCGGCTCCTCGAACTCGAAGGCCCAGGTGGTCTCGGGCAGCTTCGCCGCGTCCGGGCGCGCCGCCAGCCCGCGCGCCATGCGGATGACCTCCAGCGACTTGTCCTTGAGGTTGTGCGCCTTCTCGGTGTTGAGCGCCAGGATGCGGTACGCGATCTGCGCGTCCGGCACCACCAGCGCGATGATGGCCGAGACCCCGAGCTTGTTCATCGCCGCCAGCCGGTGCATGCCGTTGGGCGTCCAGTAGCCGGCGCCGTCGTCGCGGCGCATCGCGATCAGCGGATCCAGGAACAGCCCGACCTTGGGGATGACCGCGGTCAGCTTGTCGGCGTGGGTCTTGGACAGCTCGCGCTGGTAGGGCGTCGGCTCGACCTTGGCGATGGGCAGCGACGCCAGGAGCAGCCACTTGCCCGCGAACGGCTCGCGGTAGGTCGCCAGCACGGCGCCGCCGTCGGCCGCGATCGCGGTCGCCAGCGCGCTGACCTCCTCGGGCGGCCGGACGCCGGCCGCTGCGACCGCCAGGGCGTCGAGACCGACGCTGCCTGCGGCTGTCTTCTTCTTCCTCGGTGGCACGCCCGGACGATAGCGCGCCTCTCTGACATCGTCACGACACAAACCGGTTGTGCGCGGCGGCCTCGTCGTGGCTGGATCCCCACCATGGCCGGAATCCCAGACATGCTGCGCAGCCGGGTCAAGGACAGCCCGAGCCAGCGCGCCTACACCTCCTTCGTCGACGGGCGCTGGAAGCACTTCACCTGGGCCGACTACGAGGCGCGCGTGCGCGACATCGCGCTCGGCCTCATCGACCTCGGCGTCCAGCGCGGCGACGTGGTCGCCATCCTGGGCAGCACCCGCGCCGAGTGGGCGCTGTGCGACGTCGGCGCGCTGTGCGCCGGCGCGGTCACCGTGGGCCTGTACCCGACCCTGCAGCCGGAGGGGATCGGGTCGATGCACTACGTCCTCGACCACTCCGAGGCGCGGGTGATCTTCGTCGAGAACGCCGCCTTCCTGCGCGCCCGCCTGGGCCCGCTGCTGGCGGCCAAGCTGCCCCGCGTCACCCACATCATCGTCTGGGATCACGACGCCGAGGCGCAGGCGCTGGATCCCCGCGTGCTGGCCTACAGCGACCTCCTGGCCCGGGGCGTCGCCGCGGCCCGCAAGGCGCCCGACGCCTTCGCGCGCGCCTGTGACGCCGCGCGCCCCGAGGACCTCGCCCTCCTCATCTATACCAGCGGCACCACCGGCAACCCCAAGGGCGCCATGCTGTCGCACGGCAACGTGTGCGAGCTGCAGAAGGCGGTGGCCGAGCTTCTGCCCAAGGACGACGTCACCCGCGCGGGCGGCACCGTCAGCTTCCTGCCCATGGCGCACGCCGCCGAGCGCTGTCTGGCGCACTACGGGCGCATCCAGCAGGGCTACGCCACCACCTTCGCGCGCTCGATGGAGACCCTGCTCGACGACCTGGCGCAGGCCAAGCCGACGCGCTTCGGCTCGGTGCCGCGCATCTTCGAGAAGGTCTACGCCCGCGTGCAGGGCGAGCTGGCCAAGGCCAGCGGCCTCAAGGGCAAGCTCGCCAACGCCGCCTTCGCCGCCGGCCTGCGCGCCCACAAGCTGCGCCAGGCGGGCGAGCCGCTGGATCTGCGCACGCGCGCCCTCGCCGCCGTGTTCGAAAGGCGGATCGCCGGCCCGCTGCGCGACCGCTTCGGCGGCCGCTGCGGCTTCTTCATCAGCGGCGCCGCCCCCATCGCCACCGAGATCCTCGAGTTCTTCGAGGCCTGCGGCATGCCGACCTACGAGGCCTACGGCCTGACCGAGACCACCGCCATCCTGACCTTCAACCGCCCCGGCGCGCTGCGCTACGGCACCGTCGGGCGCCCCATCCCGTGCGTCGAGCTGAAGATCGCCCCCGACGGCGAGGTCCTGGCCCGCGGCCCCAACATCTTCATGGGCTACTACAAGGATCCCGCCGCCACCGCCGAGGCCATGGAGGGCGGCTGGTTCCACACCGGCGACATCGGCGTCATCGACGCCGATGGCTTCCTCAAGATCACCGACCGCAAGAAGAACATCCTGGTCACCGCGGGCGGCAAGAACATCACGCCGTCGAACCTCGAGAACGAGGTCAAGAACCACCCGCTGGTCTCCTATTGTCATTTACATGCTGACAAGCGCCCGTTCGTGACCGCGCTGATCTGCCTCGACCCCGACACCCTCAAGGCGCTGGCCGCCGACAAGGGGCTGGGCAGCGGCGGCGTGGCCGACCTCGCCGGCAAGCCCGAGGTGCGCGCCGCCGTGCAGGCCGCCGTCGACGCCGCCAACGCCAGGTTCGCCCAGTACGAGCGCATCAAGAAGTTCGCCATCCTGCCCACCGAGTTCTCGGTCGACGGCGGCGAGCTGACCCCCACCCTGAAGGTCAAGCGCAAGGAGGTCGACAAGAAGTACGCCAGCGTGATCGACGCCATGTACAGCGGCGGCGGCGCGGACTGAGGCGCCGCCGCGCGCGCTGCCCACGCGCTACGGCGCCAGCGTCGACACCGTCGGCGACAGCTCGAAGCAGCACACCGTGGCCGGCGTCCGGGTCAGCCCCAGGATGGCGACGTTGCGGCGCGACTCGTGGCCGGGGACCATGTTCTGGTCGCCCAGCACGGAGAAGAAGTCGTACTCCAGCGCGCCCTTGACGCGGTCGTAGCGCAGGTTGCGGATCGACGCGCCCATCCGGGTCACGTGCTGGTCGCCCGACAGCGCCTGCGGGGTGCTGCCGCTCTTGTAGTAAAGCTCCCAGCCGGTGAGCATCGGGATGGCGTACGAGTACGGCAGCCCCTGCACCACGATGTGCTCGACGCGCTCGGCGCCGGTCGCGGTCGGGAAGGGCTGGTTGTAGTTGGGCGCGCGCGAGGTCAGCACGAAATCGCTGGCACGGATGGCGACGCCGAGGCCGCCCAGCAGCGAGGCGCGCCCGGCCGCGAAGGCGTCATCGTCCGCGTTCTTGTCGCGCAACACGCTGCTGGTGCTGAAGGTGACGCAGTTGCCGGGGTTCTGATCCTGGGTCTGGCTGTAGGCGATCTGGAACAGGTGGTGATCGGTCATGCCGCCGAGGCCGTCGCGATACTGGTGCGTGCTGCCGCGGGGCAGCACCGCCACCGGCTCGCTGGCCGCGAAGGGACAGTCGGGCAGCTGGTTCTGCGCCGACATCACGTTGCGCCAGCCCATCCACGTGGTGGCACCGTCGTAGTCGAGGTCGATGCCGCCGAAACCGACCTGCGAGCGCGCCTGCACGTCGGCTGGATCCCAGCCGATCACGGTGTAGAAGTAGCAGAGCTCCATGCCACCGTCGCCGAGATCGTTGTCGTCGAGGGTGCCGTTGAAGGTCCAGCGCAGCACGTGGTCGGCCCCGAACGAGACCCCGGTGATGTCGCCCTGCACGCGGCGCACATGGTGGTCGCTCGACAGGTAGCGGTGCGAGAAGCCGTTGTAGATCACGGTGGCGTCGCCGACCCAGCTCGGCGCGACCCAGGCCCCGCTGGAGTGCTTGTCACCGCCCGGGAAGTACGACAGACACTCCGAGCCCTCCAGCGCGGTGAAGCGTCCGTCGTCATTGATGATGACGCGCGTCGGCTGCGTCAGCGCGGCCTCGTCGACGCCGACCATGGGGTCCGACTCGCAGCCGAGCGGCGCCAGCGCCAGCATCGAGATGAGGATCAGGGAACACGAAGCGAATCGCATGGGCGTCTCCAGGGCTGAGTGAGTGCACCGCCGCGCTGCAGCCCCGATGCCAGCCACCGCCTGCCCCGCCGTGCCGGGTCGTGCCCGGCCCTGCCAGCTCCAGCCCGCACCAGCGGGCCAGGTGGTCCGCCCCAGGTGGACCAGGTCAGTCCGCTGCCCTGGCGCGCCGAGCTCGGGCGCGAGGTCGCACCGCGAGGGCCAGCCCGAGCAGACCGAGGAGCACCCAGCCGGCCGCGCCCGACGACTCCGCGTGCTGACCGACGGCGCAACCCGTGCCCGGTGTCCCCGGGGCCGCGCAGGTGGTGGTCACCTTCACGACCCGAGAGTTCTGCTCCTCGTTGCCGGCCAGATCGACAGCACGGACGATGTAGCCGCTGGCCGGCGCCTCGAAATCGGCGATCGGCGGGCCGATGCTCAGGCACATGAGCCGTTCGCAGGTCTGCACACCCGAGGCGGAGGTCGCCAGCTGCTTGAGCAGCGTGCCGTCGCCCGCATAGATGTTGTAGAGCAGCGCGCCTGCCGGGCTGCCGACGTCGGTCGCGGGGGTCCATTGCGGACTGTGGAAGATGGCACGGTAGCCGTTGCTGCAGCTGTCACAGGGTTGCTCGACGGCACGGGTGGTGATGCTCTGTACTCCTGCGAACTGGGGGGGCGTGGTGTCGGGACCGTCACCCGTGGTGAACGTGGACATCACCACCAGGCTGGACGGACAGCCGGCGTCGGTCGCTCCTCCCACATCACAGGCGGCCGGCACGGCGACCTCGTAGGTCGTGCGCGGGGCCAGCGCGACCGTGGGCGTCAGGATGCGAACGGTGCGATAGGCGGCGTTGCCGAGCAACCGATCGCTGATCGCGACCGCAATGGCTGCCCCGCCGAGCACGCGAACCTCGGTGCCCGGGGTGATTGCGCTCGAGAAGCTGTACTCGAGCACGATCCGGCTGTTGGTCGGAACGTCCGTCGAGCCGGTAGGCGGCATCACCCAGGTCGGCGGCGTCGGTCGCAGCGGAGAACAGGCTCGCGCCGGGGTCGGCTCCGCGAGCTGACAGGCCAATCCCAGCATCGCCATGAGCCCGAACCTTCGCAGCCACATGCCATCAAGGTACTCGCGTCGCGCGACCCGCGCTGCGACAGGCAGCACACAGCGTCATCGCGACGGTGCAGCTCTCGGCATCGCACGGCGCACGCGCTACGGCGCCAGGGTCGACAGCGCCGGTGACCGCTCGAAGCACCTCATCGACCCTGTGCGGCTGAGCGCGCCTCCGCCACGTGGCGCTCGAGCTCGGGCATGAGCTCGTCGCCCCACGCCGCGAAGGTCTCGACCTTGGCGCTCTGGGCGGGGTCGCGCGCGGTGACCACCACCAGCGTCTGCCGGTTCAGCGTCATGCCCGCGGCCTGGTAGTCGGTGGTGCCGACCTTGTGCACGCGCACCACGTCGGTGGGGTGCTCGGTGAGCAGGCGCCACAGCGGGTGGGCATCGACCGGGCGCAGGCCGCGCCGCAGCAGCCACAGCGCGACCACGCCGACCGCCAGCGCCACCACAAGAAAGCCCCAGACCACCGCCGCGGGTGGCGGCTTCAGGTTGATCTTGCGCTGAAACCACGAGTACTCCGCGAGGTCCAGCGCCAGCGCGACCGCGATCAGCAGCGGCCCCGCGATCAGGTAGCCCGCACGTTCGCGCACCAGCACTCGACGCAGGACGGGTAACTCCATGGCCACGACGCAGTTCTAGCAGAGTTGCGCGCCGTCAAGTCGCCCCGCTCGCGCCGGCCCATGCTGGTCACATGACCACTGCTTCACTGCAGGCGCTCGAGCACCTGCGCGATCCACACACCCTGCAGTGGTACGTCATCCCGCTGCTGGCGCTGGTGTTCCACGTCTACACCACCGAGATCGCGCGCGCCCGCCGGAGCGGCAACTGGGACGTCGTCATCGCCGGGCTGACCCTGTTCGGGATGGACTTCTGCAACGAGTCCATCAACGGCTGGATCCTGAACCTCACGCAGCGCTCGGCGCTGTGGACGGCGCCCGGGCCGTCGGCGCTGCGCACCATGGTGGGCTGGAACATCGAGATCATGTTCATGTTCGCCCTCGCCGGCATCATCTTCCAGAACTCGCGCAGCCGCGAGCCGCGCCGCCTGCTCGGGGTGCCCGAGGCCTGGGTGCTGGCCGCGGGCTACTCGGCGCTGTGCGTCGCGGTCGAGCTGGTGCTCAACGCCGGCGGCCTGCTGGTGTGGGAGTACAGCTTCTGGACCGCGTCGCCGGCGGGGGTGTGGCTGATCTTCCTGCTGGGCTACTTCCACTTCTATGTCGCCGTCATCCTGGTCACCGGCCTCAGCACCCTGCGTCGCAAGCTGGTCGCGGTCGCGGCCATCTACGCCGTCGCGGTGGTGCTCAACGTGATCGGCCTCGGCGTGCTGGGCTGGCGCTACTGAGCTGCAGGCGAGGCCCGACAATGTGGGGCCGACCCGACAGTGGACCGCCGTGACGTCGCGGGCTTGGCCGCGGCACGCGGCGTGCTTTGCCGCTGCGCCATGACGATCAAGACAGCCCTGCCCCGCGCCGCCCTCGCCACCCTCGCCCTGCTCGCCTGCCCTCACCCCGCCAGCGCAGTGTGCACCCCGCTGCTCGACCTGCCCTTCGTGGGCGACTTCGAGATCACGCTCGACCCCGACTTCCCGCCCAACCTCCTCTATGTCACCAACGTCGGCGACACCGACCTGGCCAACCTGGCCACACCGACCCCGCACAACATCAGCGTCGCGGTCATCGACGGCAACGACGGCACCGCCAACGGCGCCCCGGTGCGCATCGCGACCAACTATGTCGGCAACGCCGGCATCAACGGCCCCGAGTTCCTGCACACCACCCTGGCCGGCAACGTGATGGGGATCTTGTTCAACGGACCGAGCGGCGTGCACGCCGCCTTCCGCCCCGTCGGCGCCGCGGCGACCCAGTTCGACGTCGACCTGCTCGGCGCCGGCTTCGCAGCCGTGGATGAGCCGCCCGCGCTGCCCGGCACCACGCCGTTCAGCTATCCAGGCGGCGGCTTCCCCGACGGGGTGTCCTACCAGTCGTTCGGCGGCCTGTGCGGCAACCCGGCGCGCAGCGGCTCCAAGTGCTATGGCGGCCTCGGCGACGGCGTGCTGGCGCCGGTGGACTGGTTCGCCGGCAACGAGGGGCTCACCGACGTGTACAGCCAGATGCATCCGACGCTGCCCGGCGTGGTGATCCTGTCGGCGTGCCGCGGCCCGCTGTCCTGCGGCCTGTACCGCGGCGTCCTGGCCGGCGGCGGGGCCATGGCGCCAGCTCCGGCCGGGGCCAACAACACCGCGCACTTCGAGCTACTGACCAGCCTCGGCGTCTCGCACGGCCGGCGCGAGACCCTGCGCGGCGAGCGCATCCCGCAGAGCGGCACCATCATCTGGGCGGTCGCCCGCGTCAACCCGCTGACGCCGAACGACAACACCATCGAGTTCTTCTCCGAGAGCGCCGCCGGGGTGCTGACGTCCCGGCACAGCATTCCGAACGCCTCCAAGGTGGAGCACTTCCGCCTGCTCCAGAGCGCCACCGATCTCTACCTCGACTACCAGGTGCGTGACGTGGCGGCCGCGGTCGGCTCGTACCGCGTGCGCATCCAGCAGAGCGCGCCCTGGGCGCCCCTCGGGTTCGGCGCCCCGGACCACTACTGGACCCAGGATCCCCACGGCGTCGAGCTGGTGTGGCTGCCCGGACCGGCCGTGGCGGCGACCCCGATCGCCTACTACGCGAGCGCCAGCGTGCTGGGGACGAGCTACGTGTGCCGCGGCCTGCTGGCGCCCTAGTACGCCTTGGTACGACCTGGGGCGCGGCTGGCCTCGATTCAGCGCGCGATGGCCTCGACCGCTTGCGCCGCGCCGACCGCGCCGCCCGCGATCTTGAAGCGGGTCAGGGCGTGCATCTCCTTGCCGGTCTCCAGGGTGACGACCTTGCGCTCGCTGCGCTCGCTTTCGCTGCCGAAGTTGCGGATCACGGTGGCGTAGACCTTGCTGCGCGCGCTGGCCCGGTTGCGATCGCTGGCGAAGTACTTGGCGCGCACCGAGTAGTCGCCGGCGGGCGCGCTCTTCAGCACGTACATCTCGGGACCGAAGCCCTGGGTCACGTCCTGGGTCAGCTCGCCGCCGAGGCGCGAGTTGCGGTTGCCGTAGTAGACCTCCTCGCCGCTGGGCTCACGCACGTGCAGGTCCACGTCGGTGGCGTCGGTGTTCCAGGTGATCATGACGACCACGTCGGCGCGCTGCACGCCGACCACCTGGCGCACCGCGCCCAGGCGCGCCTTGACCAGCGGCGCGAGGCCCAGGGCGGCCTCGCCGCGCCCGGCCTTGCGCAGGAACTGCTGGTAGTCCATGGCCAGGATGCGCGTGAACTCACCGAAGCGACCGTCCCACGCGCCGGCCAGGCCGACCTCGTAGTAGGCCATCGCCAGATCGTTGCGGCCGAGCTCGGCCAGCGCGCCAGCCATGGCGCGGTAGGTCTCGGGCTCGTAGGGCCGCGCGGCGGCGACCCGACGCAAAAGGTGCACGGCCTGGCCACCCAGGCCCCACTCCATGGCCGAGAAGGCCACGTCGCGCGCCAGCACGGCGTCACCAGGGTTCTCCTCGACCAGCGACGACAGCACGCGCAGGGCGTCGCCAGCGTGGCCACGCTTGCGGCGCGCGGCGGCCTCGGCGGTCAGCGCGTCATAGTCCAGGGTGTGCGTGCGCAGGAGCTCGGCGATGGCAGCCGGCGAGCGCTCGCCCGCGATGGGCAGCGCGGGCACCGTGATGGTGAAGGCCTCGCGCGGCAGCGCCTTCAGCGCGGCCAGCACGTCGGCGGGCAGCTGGAGGTTGATGCCCGGGGTGGTGCGCATGCGCTCGACCCAGGCCAGGAAGGCGACCTTGGGGTCACCCAGCGAGGCGCCGATCTCGGCCAGCGCGACGCGGGCCTCGCGCGCGGCCGGCCTGGCCACCACGACGGCGGCGTCGGCCTGGGGCTCGAGGCCAAAGCGCTGGTAGTCCTGCTCGGTCTCCAGCATCAGCAGCGACGACGACTGCCCGGTGACACGGAAGTGGTTGGCGTAGGCCATCGCGGTCTTCTCGGTCTCGGGCGCCAGCGACTCCAGCTCGCCGACGGCGACCTGGCCATACGCGCGCCCGGCCAGCGACGACGACACCACGCCGGCCGCCAGCTCGACCTCACGGGTGACGTCGCCCTGGCGCAGCTTCAGGATCAGCGTGGCCTCCTTGTCGAGCGCGCCGCGCCCGACCACGTGCAGCTCCTGGCCGGCGAACAGCGCGGTCGGCCGCCCCGCCACCAGCAGGTCGTCGCCGCCCTTGATGGCGACGCCCTCGAGCTGCCAGGGCCGCGCCCGGTGCGCGCGCGCCGCGGCCTTGACCTCGGCGGCGCCGGCGACCGAGAACACCGCGCCGCCGCTCTCGCGCGCCAGCTGATCGAGCATGGGGCGATCGGTGCCCGCCATGCCGGTCGAGTATGCGAACAGCGCGCCGTGGCCGCGCAGGCCCGAGGCCAGCGCCCAGCCGTCCGACTCGCCCCAGGTGGCGGCGCCGTCCGACAGCAGGAACAGATCCCAGGTCGCGGTCTGGCCCTTGGCCCAGGCCGGCGCGTTGGCCTCGCGCAGCGCGGCGCCGAGGTCGGTGGCGCCCTCGAGCGACAGCTGGCCGAGGCTGGCGCGCAGCGCGGCCACGTTCTCGGGCGTGTTGGCGCTGAAGCCAGGGCGCCACCAGCGCGGGGACAGATCGAACAGCTCGACCGCGAACTCGCCGAGCTCGCCGCGGTTCTCGTCGAGCACCGCGGTGACCAGGTCGAGCCAGATGGCGAAGCGCTCGGGGTTCGACGACAGCGAGGTGTCGATCATGAAGACGGCGCGCTTGCCGACCGCGGCCGCAGGCGCGGCGGGCAGCGTGGGCCGCGCCGACACCGCGAAGTAGGCGCCGGTGGCGTCGCTGCCAGTGATGGCGACCGCGCCGGGCTGCTTCCAGCGCACGGTGACGCCGGCCTTGGGGCGCTCGAAGCGGTAGTACGCATACTTCCTGGCGTGGGTCGCGGTCGCGGCCGGGGTCAGCGTCGGGGTCGGCAGCCCGTCGGCGATGGCCAGGTCGACCACGGTGGAGTCGTTCGGGCGCTCGGGCAGATCGAGGCGGTACTCGAGGTCGGCCCCGACGCGCGCGACGTCGACGTCATAGCCGAACACGACGCGGTGCACCTTGTTGCCGGTCAGCGGGAACACGCGCGCGCTGAAGACCCCGGCGCCGGCCCACTCCATCAGCGCGGGATCGACGCGCTTGCGGATGGTCTCGGTGTAGGCGTAGGCCGCCTTCTCGCGCGGGACCATGCGCGCCTCGCGGGGGTTTTCCCAGGTCGGCGCGCGCTCGGCCATGATCTGGACCGGCTGCGTGCTGGCGGTGCGCGCGGCGTCGGCGGCGACCAGCAGCACGGGCTGCTTGGCGGCGACGCGGGTCTCGCCGAAGGCGAAGAAGTAGGGCGACGCGCCGTCGGGCAGGCGCAGCTGGAAGGTGCCCTCGTAGGTGCGCGCGTCGTCGTTCGTGAAGTAGTAGTCGGCCAGCACGCGCGCGCGCACGCCGTCGACCTCGACCTTGAACTGCGACGCCGTCAGGACCAGCCCCTCCTTGTCGCCGATCATCAGGCGGGCATCGTTGGCGTGCGAGGTGGCCTGCTTCCAGCTGGTGACGGGCTCGGGATCGCGGCTGCCGTCCTTGTTCTTCTTGCCGCCCTTGCCGGTGCTGTCGCCAGCGGTCGGGCTGGGCGAGCTGGAGGAGCGCTGCACGCTCTCCTGGTTGCTCTCCTCGCGCTTGTCCGCCCCGCCGTAGTCGTCGGACGGCATGGCGGCGCCGTCGCCGTCGTCGGCGATGGCATAGCCGCGGCGCGACTCGGCAGGGCTCTTGGCGACCGCGTTGGCCAGGCTGGGTGACGGCGGGCTGGCGCCGACCTGACCGCGGACCGAGTCCGCCCGCGTGGGCTCGGCCTCGGTGGCGCTGCGCTGGGCTGCCCGGTTGGAGCAGCCGAGGAAGCCGGGCATCGACAGCCCCAGCCACAGACCCATGAGTTTCAGAGAGATACGACGACCAGCGGGGCTCGACATGCCAAGAAAGACGCACCTCGGGGGCAACCGGTCTAGAACCCTGCGGCGGGCACCCCCGCTCGCGCCAGCGCGAGCGCGAAGTCGATGCCGGTCAAGATGCCACGGAGCTGACGTCCGTCGAGCGCCAGCACCTGGCGGGCTCGCCGGGTCAGCGCAAGCGCCGCAGCCTCGTGCATCGGGGCGCTGGCCTGGACCCGCACGTTGCCATAGCTCATGACCTCCTCGATCTGCGTCTCGGCGGGTCGAGCATGCACCGCGAGCGCCTCGCGCTGCGTGAACACACCAACTGGCCGCTCGCCATCGATCACCACCAGTCCGTGGATCTGGAGTTCGCCGAGTCGATCGATCACCAACCCGAGCGGCTCGTCCAGACCACACGCATGAACCGGTGCAGACATGTAGAGGGATACCGGCGCCGTGACTCGTCGCGCCGCCACCGCGCGCATCACGTCCTGGCATCCGATCACGCCCACCAGCCGGGCGCCGTCCAGCACGAAGACGCGGTGAATGTGGTTGGACGCCAGCAACCGGGCGACCTCGACCATGGTGCCGGCGACCCCGACCGTGACGACCTCACGGTGCATGCGGGTCTGCACTCCTTCGGGGCCAAGGGCCAGCGCCGGCCGTGCGGCGGAGTCGGTACGCGCGCCGGCTCGGCCCAGTCTCAGCAGATCCCCGCGTGACAGCACCCCGACCAGATTGCCCGCTGGGCCCAGGATGGCCAGCGAGGAGACCGCGCTGATCACCATCTGGTCCCGGGCAGCCTCGATGGTGGCCGTGGGCAAGAGGGAGAGCACTGGACTCCTCATATGGGCGGCGACCGTCACACCGAGCGCGGATGCAAGCTACTCGCCAAGCTCCGCGGCCTGGAGGTCAGCTGGGCGAGCGCTTGCGTCGCAGCCCATGCTTGCGGAGCTTCTCGTGCAGCGTTCGCAGGCCCATGCCCAGGGCGCGCGCCGTGTCCTTGATGGTGGGATAGCTCTCGAGGTTGCGGCGGATGACCTCGCGCTCGACATCCTCCAGCCGCATGCCCACATGCAACCGGATTTCGGACGACGAGGCCTGGCGTACGTTCGGCGGCAGATCCCCGATCTCGACGACCGGCTTGGGGACCATGAGCGTCAGGCTCTCCATGCAGTTGCGGAGCTCGCGGACGTTGCCCGGCCAGGAATATCGCGCGAGCTGAAGCTGCACCTCCGGTGACAGGCGCTTGGGCACCATGCCGGCGTGCTTGGCGGCGTCATCGAGGAAACGGCCAGCCAGGATCGGGATGGCATCCGCACGGTCACGCAGCGCCGGGACCATGATGGTCACGACCTTGAGACGGTAGTAGAGATCCGCACGAAAGCGGCTTTTTTCGACCCACTCCTCGAGATCTGCGTTGCTGGCTGCCACCACGTTGACGTCGACCTTGATCTTCTTGGTGCCGCCGACGCGGCGAAACTCCCGGCGCTCGAGCGCGCGGAGCAGCTTGGCCTGGCAGGCGAGGCCGATCTCGTTGACCTCGTCGAGGAACAGCGTGCCGTGGTTGGCCGACTCCATGACGCCCTCCTTGGCGCGGTCGGCGCTGGTGAACGCGCCGCGCTCGTGCCCGAACAGCTCGCTCTCGAGGATCTGCTCCGAGAGGGTCGCGCAGTTGATCGGCACGAAGGGACCCGCTGCACGCGGTCCCAGCGCGTGAAAGGCGCGAGCGACGAGTTCCTTTCCGGTGCCACTCTCGCCCAGGATCAGCACCGTCGTCTGGTGAGGTGCGACCCGCTTCATGGAGTCGAACAGGTCCAGCATGGGGCGCGAGTGGCCGATGATCCCCAGGCTCTCCATCTGCGCGACGGCCTCCGAGCGCGGGGTCGTGACGGCGCCGCGCTCGCCAGCGAGGGCGATGCTTCGGGCCAGGAGCGTGAGCAGATCCTCGACCTGGATCGGCTTGTTGAGGAAGTCGCAAGCGCCTCGCTTCATGGCCTCGACCGCCCCGTCCACCGTCCCGAATCCGGTCACGACGATCGCCGGGAGCCCGGGTGTCTGCTCGAGAACCACGTCGAGAACGGCAAGGCCCTCCATGTCGGGGAGCTTGAGGTCGAGGATGAGTCCGTGCAGCTTCTCCCGTCGCGCGATGGCGATCGCAGTGCGTCCGTTGGGCGCCTCGAACACCTTGTAGCCATTTCGCTGCAGAACATACGCGAGGCTGGCCCGGCTCTCGGCGTGATCCTCGACCAGCAGCAGCGTGCGCACGTCAAGCCCTGGGCTTCGTGGGCAGACTGATGGTGGCGGTCGTGCCTGCCCCGGCCCGGGTGCTCAGCTCGAGCGTGCCACCATGCTCCTCGATGATCCGGCGCGTGATCGGCAGGCCCAGGCCGGTGCCACCTTCACGCATGGTGAAGAACACGTCAAAGACGTGGGCCAGCGCTGACTCTGTGATGCCCTCTCCGGTGTCGCGCACCACGATCAGGAGCTGGCCTTGATCGCCGCCCGTACTCAGGCTGATCTTGCCGCCGGGCGGCGTCGCCTGGAGCGCGTTCAGGACCAGGTTCAGGACCGCATGCTTGAGCTGGAAGTTGTCGACCACGACGACGACCGGGCCAGCGTCAAGGGACAGCGTCAGGGCGACCCCCTTCTTGGCACACTCGGGCGAGATGAACATCGCGAGATCGTTGAGGAGCGGCCGGATGTTGACGGCCTCGAGCTTGAGCCGTGGGGGCCGCGCATAGCGCAGGAACTCGGACACGAAGTTGTCGAGGCTGGTCAGCTCGCTGGAGATCTTCGCCAGCACCAGGTACACGTGGGCTTTCTGATCGGGGACCAGCGCAGCGAGCTCCTGCTCGAGGATGCCGACGTTGATCTGCAGCGCGTTCAGCGGATTCCGCACCTCGTGGGCAATACCCGCCGCTACCGCCTCGATGAGCGGTCGGTCTCCAGGCCTCTCTCGCGAATCGCTCACGAACTCGCTCTCGACAGCAAGAACCGCGCCGGGACCATGAAGGCGTAGCTTCGAGTTTCACGCCAGCGCGCTGGCGCGCCATGACCATCGAAAGCGCGCTTTTCGCACATTACACCGGGGCCTCTGCACGAGATAGTGCGGTATTGGCACCTCTCGATCCAGTGAGGTCCACCAGAGAGTGCGCCGTTCGCATCATGGCGCCACGCGGGCCTCCGAGGCGCACCGCGAGGTCGGCGGCCGAGCTGCCCGATTCCCTGCCGTTTCGAGCGACTGGTGGCCGGGATGATTGGCGCGAGTGGCCTGGCACAGGAGTCGCACTCCGCGGGGGCCTGTGCACTCTCGTGTCCTGAGCCTGTCCCCCGAACCCCTGCCATGATCCTCGTCCTCATCGCCGCTCTTGCGCTGCTGAGTGGTGTGGTCCTCGCCATTGCTCTGCGCAACAATGTCCACCGCGGCTGGGCCAGCATCGCGTCGCAAGGTGTGGCCTCGGCCTGCGTGCTCGCACAGGCGATCCCCATGCTGGTCCGCGGCGGTGAGGCGCGCAGCGTCTACGCGTGGTCGTACCCTGTCGAGACGGTGGCGTTCCAGATGGACGCGCTGAGCGCGTTCTTCCTGGCGTGGTCGCTGCCGCTCACGCTGCTGGGGACCATCTACGCCTTCGGATATCTCAGGCCCAACTTCAAGACCCGCAATGCCGGGGTCCAGTTCGCGCTCCTCAACGTCGTCTCGTTGTCGTTCATCATGATCTACACGTTCGAGAGCGCGATGCCGTTCCTCCTGGGGTGGGAGATCGCGGCGCTCGCGGCCTGGCTGCTCGTGATCTGGGAGTACCGCAACCAGAAGATCCGCTTCGCAGGTTTCAACTACCTGGTGTCGACCCACGTCGGCATGTTCTTCCTGGTCGCGGCCTTCATGGTGATGTACAGCCAGACCGGCTCGATGGACTTCCTGTCCTTCGCGACCCTGCTGCACACACCGAGCTCGCTGCGTGACGTCACCTTCGTCCTGCTCATCACCTCGTTCGGCCTGAAGTCGGCGTTCTTCCCGTTCCATACCTGGCTGCCCCGCGCCCACTCCGCGGCGCCCGCCCACGTGTCAGCCCTGATGTCGGGCGTGATCCACAAGGCCGGCCTGTACGGGTTGCTGCGCTTCACCCTCCTGATGGGCGATCCCGAGCCGTGGATGGGCTGGTATCTGATCGGGTTCTCGACTCTGTCCGCTGTCGCCGGGGTGCTCTACACGAGCGCGCAGCGCGATCTCAAGCGACTGCTCGGCTATTCGTCGACGGAGAATGTGGGCATCGCCGGCATCGGGTTCGGCGTGGGCTACCTCGGGCTGTGCTGGCACCAGCCAGCGCTGATCGCGCTGGGGTTCGGAGGCGGCATCTTGCACCTCCTCAACCATGCGCTCTTCAAGTGTCTGCTCTTCTATGCGGCCGGCGCCGTCTACACCTCGACACACACGATCGACCTGGAGCGGCTGGGAGGACTGTCACGCAAGATGCCCTGGACGGGGGGCTTCTTCCTGCTTGGCGGTCTGGCGATCTCCGCCCTGCCTCCGCTCAACGGCTTCGTGAGCGAGTTCCTGATCTACTCGGGCCTCTTCAGCCAGGCGGCGCCGGCAGGGATGGAGCGCGGCCTCCTGGTGGTCGTCGGCGCGCTCCTCGCCTTCGTGGGTGGCGTCTCCGCGCTTTCGATGGTGCGCGCCCATGGCATCACGTTCCTGGGCGCCCCCCGGGATCCGGCCATTCATTCGAGTGGCGAGGTCAAGGCGCCGATGCTCCTGCCCATGGCGGTCCACGCGGTCGGCATGGTCGCGCTCGGCCTCTTGCCCGTGGTGGGCCTTTCGATCGTCAACCAGCCGGCGACGCTGTTCCTCGAGCTGCAACCGCAGGCCCACGCGGTGGCGTTCATGAAGGTCGCGGATGGCCTGTGGCCCATCACGCAGATCGGCGTCCTGGTGGTCGCCCTGGTGCTGGTGCTCGCCGTCCTCCGGCGCTGGCTGGTCGGCAGACCACAGCCGGCGTCCGTCGGCACCTGGGGCTGCGGGTACCCGGCGGTCTCTCCGCGTATGCAGTACACGGGGACCTCGTTCAGCCGCCACTTCGCAAGCATCTTCGAGACCTTCCTGCCGCACCGCGAGCGCAAGAAGCTGCCGGAGACCTGCTTCCCGGCAGGCACGGGTCACCTCAACACGCACTGCGCCGATGCCGTCGAGCGGCGGATGTTCGAGATCCTCGGCAACGGCGACAAGACCGTCGCGCGCATGGCGAAGCGCATCCCCGAAGAGCCGCGGTTCTCTTTCGGCATCGGGCTCGTGGTGCTGGTGACCATGATCGGGTTGCTGCTGTTCGGGACCGGGTCCCTGCGATGAGGGCGGCCGTGATCGCTTCGCACGTGCTGGCCGTGCTCGTACTGCCCATCCTCGTCCTGGGCCTGATGAACCGGACCCGGGCGCTGTGGACAGGTCGCCGCGGCCCACCGCTGCTGCAGCCCTACTTCGAGCTCGCCCGCCTGGTCCGCAAGCAATCGGTCTACTCCGTGGCCACCACCGCCGTGTTTCGCGTTGGCCCGCTGGTGGTCCTGGCCACCGCCCTGGTGGGGGGGCTCCTGACGCCCCTGTTCGGCGTGGCGACCTTCCGGTTCCCGTACGACTTCGTGGTCGTCGCCTACCTGTGGGGGCTCGGGCGCGCGCTCCTCATGCTGTCTGCGCTCGATACCGCCAGCTCCTTCGAGGGCATGGGGGCGAGCCGGGAGGCGACCTACGCCGCGCTCGCAGAGCCAGTCCTGTTCCTCACCCTCGGGACCCTGGCGATGGCCACCGGCCAGACGTCGTTTGCTGGCCTGCTCCACGTCGCAGTGCAGACCCCGGGGGACGTCGTGGTGCGCGCCATGTCGGTCGCGGCCTTGCTGGTCATCCTCCAGGTCGAGGCGGCGCGATCTCCTGTCGACGATCCCGCAACGCATCTCGAGCTCACGATGATCCACGAGGTCATGATCCTCGACCACAGCGGCCCGGAGCTGGCCGCCCTCCACTACGGCTCCGCCATCAAGCTGACGAGCTGCGCCGCGCTGATCGCCACGCTGCTCAACCCGCTGGCACCCTCGGACGGCGCGCTGCGCTATGCGGGCGCAAACCTGGTCCTCGTCGCCGTCGTCGCCGTCCTGGTCGGCTCCATCGAGTCCCTGGTGGCGAGGCTCAGGCTCAAGGCCGTGCCCCAGCTCATCCTGGTGGCCATGGGCGCCGCGCTGGTGTCGCTCCTGGCGGGCACATGGACGGGCGGCGCACCCGGATGACCTCGCTCCTCATCTCGTTTCTGCTGGTCCTGATCCTGCCCTTGCTGATGGCCACCTGGCGGGCCAGCCTGCTCGGCCTCGCGCTGCAGGGTGTCCTCATGGGCTCCATGGTGCTGGAGCACGGGTCTGCCGCGTCGGTATCGACAGGCTTCCTGCTGGCGGACCTCTTCTTCGTTCGCGGCCTCCTGGTGCCCTGGATCTTCTGGCGCATCCTCGGGCGCCAGACGACGACCGCGCGCAACGATGTCATCCCTGCCAACCTGGCCTCGTGGTTGATGGTCGGCGTGCTCGTGGTCATCGGCTTCCGCTTCGGTCGCGCGATGTCCGTGAACCACCCCCACAGCACAATCGGGGTCGCGGTCGCGGCCTCCGGGGTGCTGCTCGGGTTCTTCGTCCTCGCCACCCAGAACTCGCCGTTCAGTCAGATCGTGGGTGCCTTGCGGCTCGAGAACGCGATCGCTCTATTCGAGCTGCTGCCGCCCGAGCATCACCCACCCCTCCTCATCCAGATCGGGCTCACGCTGCTGTTCCCGCTCACGCTGTTCACGCTCGCGGGCTTCATGCAGCGGCTCGACGCCGCGGCGCTGGAAAAGCCAGCGCCACCTGAGGAGTCCAGCCTGTGATCGGCCTGTTGCTCATCCTGCTGCCGGCGGTCGCCGCTCCCATCGCGGCCGTCAGCCCGGTGGGGACGCGGGCGACCTGGATCCTGCTCGGGGTGGCGATCGTCAACATGGTAGCAACGCTGGTCGCGGTGACGCTCGCCTCGGCGCCCACGCTGTACTTTCTCGATGGCTACTTCGTGCTCGACGCCACGTCGACGGTGTTCCTGCTGCTCATCAACGTCCTCTTCCTGGGCATCGCCAGCTACGTCTGGGGACGGGTGCGCAGCCACCCCGAGCTGGGCGCTGGCATGGGGCGCTTCTCGGCCCTGTCGCTCGCCTTCGTCACCGCCAGCAACCTCGCCGTCTTGGCCAACCACATGCTGGTCATCTGGGTGTGTCTCGAGCTGACGACGCTGGTCGCGGTCCCGCTGGTGCGCCATGGCGGCGGCACCAGGGCGCTGGCGGCGTCGTGGAAGTACTTCCTGTTCTCGTCGGTCGGACTGGCGCTGGCCCTGCTCGGCTTCGCTTGCCTGGCGCGCAGCATGAGCCTCTCGAGCGGACACGACGTCCGGTTCTTCCTCGACCAGCTCACCCTGGTGGGCCAGGGGCCGTCGGACGTGTGGCGTCGCCTCGGCTTTGTGCTCATCGTCGTCGGCTACGGCACCAAGCTCGGGCTGGCACCCATGTATGCCTGGTTGCCCGAGACCTATGACGCGGCGCCGCCCCCGGTGACCGCGATGCTCGCGACGGTTCAGTTCAATGCCGGGGCGCTGGCCCTGTTTCGGGTCCTCCAGATCACCGGGCCGGCCGATCGAGCACTCGTGGGGTCGGCGCTGACCTTCCTTGGGCTGGCCTCGATGGCCGTGTCCTCGTTCAGCATCCTCGCCACCAGGGACTACAAGCGGCTCATCGCCTACGCCTCGATCAACCATGCCGGCGTGATCGCGGTCGGACTGGGCGTCGGGCCGGCCGCCGCCTACGGCGTCGTCCTCTACGTGGTCAGCAACGCATTCATCAAGGCCATCCTGTTCCTCACCGCCGGCAAGGTCCGCTCGCACTACAAGACCCAGGACATGCGTCAGGTCTCGGGGTTGATCAAGGACATGCCGTACAGCGGGCTGTTCTTCGCCATCGGCATCTTCGCGCTGCTCGGCTTCCCTCCGTTCGGCAGCTTCCTGGGCGAACTCATCATCATGAGCGGCCTGGTCAAGGGCCACCAGACCTTCGTCTTCGTGGCCTTCTGCGCCATCCTGACGATCACCTTCGCGGCCACAGGGCGCTCGGTCTTCCCGATGATCTGGGGAGCCCCCAAGGGCGGCGACCGGCCTGCCGACCAGTCCTTCTTCCCCATGCTCCCCAAGATCGCCTTCCTCAGCCTGCTGATCGTCATCGGGCTCTACGTCCCCCCCTCTCTCAGCTCCCTGCTCCAGCAGGTGGCGGCGTCGCTGGGGCCCCGGTGAACGCGTCGCGTCTGTGTCTCGCCACGCCGGACCTGGCTCGCCCGCCCAGCGACTTCTTCAAGGAGCTGCGCCAGCGCGTTGCTGCGGGGGCCCGCCTGGTCAGCTTCTATGGTCGTCCCAGCGACGATCCTGCCGAGGTGGTGCTCACGGCGGTGTTCGACGCGGCCGACGGGCTCATGGTGTCGCGAGCCTCGATCTTGCGCGAGCATGGGTTTCACTCACTGACGCGGGATGTCCCGGCGTTTCACATCTTCGAACGCGAGCTTTTCGAGCAACACGGCGCCAAGCCCCATGATCACCCCTGGCTCAAGCCGGTCCGCTATCCGGCCGGAGGCGCCGCCAGGCCGTCCGACTATCCGTTCTACAAGATCGAGGGCAAGGAGGTTCACGAGGTCGCCGTCGGTCCGATCCACGCCGGAGTGATCGAGCCCGGCCACTTTCGCTTCATGTGCCTGGGCGAGATCGTCCACCACCTCGAGATCCAGCTCGGCTACCAGCACCGAGGCGCCGAAGCGCTGCTGCTCAGGGGCAGCCCGCTGGCGCTCGCCCCCCTGGTCGAGACCCTGGCGGGCGACACCAGCGTGGCCCACGCGTGGGCCTACTGTGATGCCCTCGAGGCCCTGACGGACCGGCCGCCCGACCTCGCGACCGAGACCTGGCGCGGCGTCGGTCTCGAGCTGGAGCGCATCGCCATGCACCTCGCCGGCCTGTCGGGGATGTGCGCTGACATCGCGTTCATGCAGGGCGCCTCGACCTATGGCCGCCTGCGCACGACCGCCATCAACACCTCGATGCTGCTGTGTGGGAGCAGGCTCGGTCACGGCTGGATCCGGCCCGGAGGAGTCCGGCTCGGCGTCGACGGTCGCACGGTCGCAGCGCTGACGAGCAACCTCGCCTTGATCCGGCGGGACATCGCGATCATCAATCGACACTTCTGCCAGGCGCGCAGCGTCGGTCACCGTCTCCGTGGGGTCGGGGTCGTGTCGACCGGCCAGGCGCTCGAGCTCGGTCTGGTGGGCATGGCGGCCAGGGCGTCGGGGGTCGAGATCGACGCGCGCACGCGGCTGCGCGGGGAGCTCGGCACCCAGCTGCCGATCCAGATGGTCGTCGAGACCAGCGGCGACTGCTGGGCCCGGGCGTCGCTCAGGATCCGCGAGATCGACGAGTCGCTGGCCTGGCTCGACGCCGCCATCGCCGGCCAGACCACCCCGGCCGCGGCGCCGGCGCAGCGCGGAGAGCTCGCGCCGGACCGGCTCGCCATCTCGGTTCAGGAAGGCTGGCGGGGCGAGGTCGTGCATTGCCTCGAGACAGATGCCGCGGGCGCGCTGCGCCACTACAGGGTCCAGGATCCATCCTTGCGCAACTGGTTCGGCCTCGCGCTCAGCGTCCGCAGCAACGAGATCTCGGACTTTCCGATCTGCAACAAGAGCTTTGACCTCTCGTACTGCGGCAACGACCTCTAATCGGAACGGAGCACCATGTTCAACGCGCTCAAGGTGCGTCTCTCGCAGGGCAGCCAGTACATCCCCGACCTGCGCGACGTCACGCTCGTCGGGTTCCGCGGACGGCCCGTCATCGGCGAGCCCCCCTGCGAGGCCGGGTGCCAGGCCTGCCGGGACGTCTGTCCCACGGCGGCGATCGCGGGGCCGGAGCCGAGGCTCGACCTCGGTCGCTGCGTGTTTTGCAACGAGTGTGTGCTGGCCTGCCCGGACCAGAAGCTCCACTTCGGGCCCGACTACAGGATGGCCTCGGGGACCCTCGACGGCCTGGTGGTGGGCCCGGGCAAGGCTGAAGCCAGCCCGGTCGCGGTGTCCGAGGCGCTGCACCGCCGGTTCGGCCGGTCGCTGAAGCTGCGCTCGGTCTCCGCCGGCGGGTGCAACGGCTGCGAGCTCGAGCTCAACGCGGTCGGCAACGTCAACTTCGACCTGGGTCGTTACGGTATCGAGTTCGTGGCCTCGCCGAGGCACGCGGACGCGCTGGTCCTGAGCGGCCCCCTCACCCGCAACATGAACCAGGCCCTGGAGACCGGGTACGCCGGCATCCCGGAGCCCAAGTTCATCATCGCGGTCGGCGCCTGCGCGATCTCGGGCGGTCTGTATGCGGATGCCCCCTCGGTGGACCGCTCCTTCGCCACGCGATTCACCCCCAGCCTGTACGTGCCCGGGTGCCCACCCCACCCGCTGACCTTCGTGAACGGCATCATGGACCTCCTCGGTATCCGACCGCCACGAGGTGGGGCATGAGGCGAGTTCCAGCGCAACCACACCTCCCAGGGGAGATATGAAGACCATGATGTCGCGAGGCCCTGCTGGTTCGAGTCCTGACCGACGGCGAGAAGCAGGACCTTCAAGCCACGCGCTACCTCAGCGCCGACCTCGCGGCCGAGGCGCAACGCCATGAGGTCGTCGAGCGCGGCGGCAGCTTCTCCTCGCCCCCGGGCGTCGTGCCATGAGGCTGGCCGGGTCGGAGTCAGGGTGCCCTGAGCAGGATGCGCACCGCGGCGGCCGCGGCGGTCATGCCGAACACCGAGGGCACGAACGCGGATGAGCCCTCGATGCGGTTCTTGTGCTCGCAGTCGTTGAGACCATTTTCACCGCCCGGGCAAACGCAGCGGAAGCCATCGGTGTCATAGGCCAGCTCGAAGGGTTCGAGCGGGGTCTCCTCGGAGTAGATCGCGGTCACGCCGATGGGCGCGTCGCTGGTGATGCCGTGCTTCTTGCGCAGGAGCTTGCGGATCTCGCGCGCGAAGGGATCGGTGTGGGTCTCCGAAAGATCGGCCTGGCGCACGCGGGTGGGATCGGTGCGCGCGGCGGCGCCCATCGACGACACCAGGCGCAGCCGCTCGCGCACGCAGGTGGCGATGAGGTGCAGCTTGGCCTTGATGTTGTCGATGGCGTCGATGACGACGTCGGGCTCCGGCGTGAGCAGGAACTGCGAGCGCTCGGGCGAGTAGAACTCGATGCGCTCGACCACCTCGGCGTCGGGGTTGATGGCGCGGATGCGGTCGGCCATCACGGTGACCTTGGACTTGCCGAGAGTGCTCTTGAGGGCGTGCACCTGGCGGTTCACGTTGGACACGCAGATGCGATCGAAGTCGACCAGGATGATGCGCCCGACGCCGCTGCGGGCCAGCCCCTCGGCGGCGAACGAGCCGACGCCGCCGACGCCGAAGATGGTGACCGTCGAGCGCGCAAGGCGCAGCAGGCCTGCGTCACCGAGCAGGCGCGCGGTGCGATCGAAGCGGCGGTGCGTCTGCGGCGGAGGTGCTGATGCGTCCACGGAGGATCTATAGCCTGAAAAGCCGGCGCGCGTTGGCCGTGGTCAGGGCCGCGAGGGTTTCGGGTGTGGTTCCGCGGGCCGCGGCCAGGGCGGCGATGATGGCGGGCAGCTGGGCCGGTTCACTGCGCCCGGGGCGGTGCGGCACCGGGGTCTGATCGGGGGCGTCGGTCTCGACCAGCAGGAGGTCGTCGGGCACCGCGCGCGCGGCCTCGAGGGGGCGGCGCGACCCCGGCCAGGTCACCGCGCCGGTGAAGGAGAAGGCGAAGCCGAGGTCGCGATAGATCGGGACCAGGGCGGCGCCGCCCGAGTAGCTGTGCATGACGCCGCCGACCTCGTGCGCGCGGGCGGCGCGCAGCAGCGCGGGGGCGCGGTCATGGGCGCGCAGGACATGAATGATGAGGGGCAGCCGGAGGTCGCGCGCGATGGCGACCTGGGCCAGAAGCAGGCGCTCCTGCGCGGCGGGGTCGGCGGTGGCGCCGTCGAGGCCGCACTCGCCGACGGCGATGGCGCGCGCGGCGGTCAGCGCGGCGGGCAGGTCGGCGAGGCGGGCGGTCTCGGCCGGGGTCAGGTCGGGCACGACCTGCGGGTGGATCCC
>JADYYK010000037.1 GCA_020853705.1 Deltaproteobacteria bacterium | reverse complement strand
GTCGTGCGGCTGCGGGGTGAGAACACGGTCGGCAACTCGCGGCATGACGCCATCGTGATCCTCGATGGCGACCGAAACAAGAACCTCAGCGAGTGCGCCGGCTTCCGGCTAAGTGATCGGCATTGGGGCTAGCAGGGGGCTAGCCAGGGGCGACGACCGCGAGGCGGACCGGGCCGACACGGGGCTGGGGCGGGCGCCCAGCCTCCTTGCGCGGGGCGGCGGCGGCCACGATGGCGGCCACGTCGCGCACCTGCTCGTAGTGGCGCGGGATGACCGCGATGTGATGGTCGGATGGTGAGCCATAGGCCCAGCGCCGATGGCGCCAGCGCTCCAGCAGCCCACGGACGAACGACGGATCGAGCTCGGGGAAGCGCCGCGTGATGTGCGCGAACGGACGCGCGGTGTCGAGATAGCGGTACACGTCGGCGGCCGCCCCCGACAGCACCTCGACGTGCTCGGCGCCGGAGTCGCGCCGGTCGACGATCACGAGGTGATCGCCACGATCGGCGTAGAAGAGCCGGCCCAGCTTGAAGTCGCGCTGCCAGCGGGCGATCTCCATCGAGAACTGGCGGTGCGCTGCCTCGAGCACGCGGTCTTGCTTGATGGGGTGGTCGAAGTCGAACTCGTACGACATCCGCATCACGTCGACGCCGGGCTCACGATAGAGGTCGGCGTAATAGGCCTTGGGCCGGATGTTGGTGATGCCGAAGCTGTCGGGCCGCTCGAAGTAGGGTGAAAAGCGCATCAGTTCGAGCTGGGTGACCCCGACCGGTGGCGAGAGGTGCGTGAGGAAGGGCAGCAGCTCCAGCATCTCGTGGTACCAGGACGCCTGCTCGCCCGGGCTGCCGAACAGGATGTTGTAGATGGGCGTGATGCGCTCCTGATCCATCCACTTGATGAACTGCACCTGATTGAGGCCGGTGCAGCCCTTGTCCATCAGCGCGAGCACTTCGTCATGGAACGACTCGATGCCAGGCTGCGCGCCGTCGAAGCCCGCCGCCGCCATCAACGCCACCTGCTCCGGGCGCATGTTGGACTTCACCTCGAAGAAGATCTTGAGCGGCTTGTCAGCGATGCGAGGCATCAGCGCCAGCTTGGGCAGCAGGGTCTCGAAGTACTTCACGTGCAGGATGTTGTCGGTCGCCTGCAGCAGCGCACCGGCTGGAGCGCCCTGGTAGAGGTCGCGAATCTCCTCGAACGCGCGCTGGCCCGTCTTGGCGCGGAACACCAGCCCTTCGCCGTTCAGGCCGCAGAAGGTGCACAGGTGCTTCTGTCCCCACCAGCAGCCGCGCGAGGTCTCGAAGAACAGCTTGAGCGGCAGATCTGCCCACTCGCTGCGCTGGATCTGCTGCACGAAGTCGCCATAGCTGGGCCTTGGCACCCGATCGAGATCCCCGATCAGCGGCGGCGGCGGATTGTGGACCACCTGCCCCGAGGCGTCGCGATAGACAATGCCGCGCACGTCCTCCAGTCGCCCCTGGCCAGACAGCGCCTGCACCAGGGGCACGATGACGTCCTCGCCTTCGCTGTGGCAGACCACGTCGAGCACCCTGAACGAGGTCAGCAGGCCATCAGCCTGCTCGCCCGCACAGGCCGCACCACCCAGCACCAGCTTGACGCCTGGCCGGGCCTCGCGCAGTCGGCGTGCCAGCGCCAGCGCCGCCGGCACCTGGGTCTCGAAGGTCAGGGAGAACCCGATGACGTCATAGTCCTCGGCCATGGCGCGCTCGAAGCAGCGGTCGAGGCACACGCCGGCGTGCTCGATCTCGGTGCGCACCATCTCGCGCACCCCTGCCTCCTCGAAGCCGAGGTCGGCCCACGTGAGCGAGCCGGTCGAGAAGCAGTTGCGATTGAAGTCGTCGAAGATGCGCGCCAGCACGCCGTCGATCAGCGGCTCGAGCTCCCGTCCTGGTTCCATGTAGGGAGCGAACAGGAACTGCCCGTGGCGCTCGAGGAAGCCGTTGTCGGCGCCCGTGCGCGGGAACAGCACCGACCCATACAGCGTGTCGGTCTCGATCCCCGCGGCCTCCAGGATGGGGCGCAGCGTACCCAGCGCAATGCTGGAGATGTTGGGTGTCATCCAGGGCATCGAGACGAGAAGCACCTTGGCCATGACGTCTCCTAGCGGAACCAGAACCCACCGCCGGGCTGCCGAAACTGCTGGGTCATGACGAACCCCGGCCTCGGCGACCCCTTGGTGACGGTCAAGTAGTAGGCGTAGAGCTGGTCGGCGCCGAGCGCCGCCAGGTGGCTGGCGAAGCGCTGCTTCACCATGTCGAGGGCGAGGCCGGTCGCGTTGGCGCAGCTCTCGGCCAGCCACTCGAAGGAGCGCGAGCCCAGCGCCAGCTTGCCACGCGCCGGCACGGTCATCACAACCTGCAGGCCGTGCGCGCTGGCGTAGCGCTCGAGCTCGATGCGCGAATGGGGCCCGGCGTCGTCACCAGTGCAGGTCCCGATGACCTGCGCGGTGCCGCCGTCGGCCAGCACCTCGGGCAGCTGGTCGAGGATGCGCCAGGTCACGCGCATGCCGTCTGCGCCACCGTGGCCCACGAATGGATAGGGCAGATCAGGCACGAAGGGCAGCAGGGGCGGATTGGCGGACACGAAGTCGAAGCGCTCGCCGGGCCGCAGCACCGCGTAGAGATCTCCGCGCCGGAGCTCGATCTGGCGATCCAGCGAGTTGAGCGCGATGTTGAGCTCATTGCAGGCAGCGGCGACGGTGTTGATCTCGACCGCCACCACCTGACCGCCAGCGGCAGCCGAGCGCAGGGCCTGGATGCCCGGCCCCGAGCATAGATCGAGACAGCGGCTGCCGCGACGCGGGCTCAGCCGCACCGCCAGCGCCACCGAGTCCTCGCCGAAGTAGACCGTGGGATCGGCGATCGGGCGCGGCACGAACATGACGTGGCCGAGCACCGGCAGCAGGATGAGGCCATCGGTGTGCAGCCGACCGGCCTTCTCGAGCAGGATGCCGAGACGGAGCAGCGCCTGCACCTCATGGCTCGCGAACACACGCGCGACCTCGTCCGGCGACTCCTCGCCGTTGAGGAAGAACAGCGAGGTCAGCATGCGCAGGCCCGGCGGCAGCGCGGCGAGATCCTTGCGGACCGCGTCGAACGACACGTGCCCGACCCCGTAGAGCAGGAGGTTGTCGATGTAGCCCTCGCGCAGGACGAGCGCGGGAAGTCCGCGCAGCACCGCGAGGTCACGGTTCGACAGGCTGTCGTCGACGCTGGTCGGCTCCGCGACGGCGTTCACCGGGGACCTCCAGGCGCGGCGCTGGGGGTGATCTTCAGGGGCGGGAAGTCCAGCGCGCCCTTGGCCTTGAGCTCGCCGAGGTACTGGCGCGCGTCGAGGACGAGCTCAGCGAACCGGTCCATGTGACGATACAGTGCCTCACGGTTCTGCTTGAGCGACACCAGATCGCTGCAGACCTCGCAGAACGAGCGATAACTGCCCGGGAAGGACACCTCGTCGGGGCAGATCTGCTGCAGCATGCGCATGATCCGGATGGGCCCGATGATGGCGATCATGTTGGTGACGAGATCGTTGTCGGCCTTGTCGAGCAGCTCGGCGAGGGGGGTCTTGGCCAGATCGCCGTAGTCGAGGATGGGGTTGTCCTCGACCTCGAAGCCGCAGCAGCTCACGAAGTGGCCCTTGGCCGAGATGGCCGCCGACTTGATGGCCCAGGGACAGCCGCCGACCTGCTCCCCGAGCTGGTCGAGATCCGGATTGGTGGGGCCGAGCTCCGACGCGGACAGCTGCTGGTTGCCACGGCCCAGCCGCTGCACACGCGAGTTCGACAGCAAGATGAGGCTCTTGCCGCGGTGCGCCCGCTTCTGGATGAGATCGCCATCGTCGCTGAAGCGGAGCTGCATGTCGGGCGGATCACCAACCTCTGCCTTGACGCGCTCGGGCGTCAGGGTGGTCTCGGGTCCGAAACAGTTGGCCAGCACCACCGCCGAGAACTCCAGCGCCAGCGCCTCCTCGTAGGCGTGCTTGACCGCGTCGAGCGGGATGAAGGGCAGATGGTAGTCGTCGGTGGAGACGTTGACCTCGTCGAGGCCGGCGTCCTTGAGCTCCTGCAGCTTGAAGCGAGCATGCGCGCGCGTGGTGGCCCAGTAAGCGTTGGTGACGATGCGGGTCAGCGCGCCGCGCTGCTTGCACAGCTTGATGGCCTCGAGCAGGGTATCGCCCAGCAGCATGGGCTCGCCGCCAGCGAAGATGACGACCTGCAGCTGCCTGCACTCGTGGAAGGCCTGCTCGAGGACGTCCTTGATCTGCTCCCAGCTCAGGGTCTCGCTGCGCTCCGGGCTGGAGTTCATGCAGCAGTGGCGGCAGGCCGCTGTGCACTTGCTCGTGGTGAGTACGGTGAGCTGTCGTGGCTCGAAGACACGCGAATGCATGCTCACTGACTCCTGGGAACCTGGGGCGAGACGCTCGAGTCTGGGGCTCTTTGTCCGTACCTGCGGGCCTGGACCTTCCTTGGCCGGACGCAACGCGAGAGCGAATTGTAGCGCCGAATCAACGCTTTCAATCAACTACTGGGAGTATGGCACGATGTCCAGCCGGCCGGCGTCCAGCAGCGCGATGTCACCCGGGTTCCAGCTCCGCGCCTGCGTGCGTACGCCCTGACCGGCCAGCAGCTGGCCCAGGATGACGATGGCGCCTGGCTCGGGCGCGCCGGCGCCCCAGTCGAGACCATTGGGCACGCCCAGCCCCGAGAAGCCGTTGGCGTAGGTCAGATAGTGGGCCGCCTGGGCGCGAGCACAGAGCTGCACCGCCCCCAGGGGGCCGGCGGTCGCCGAGGGCAGCTGGCCCCGGCGCATGACCTGAAACAGGTGGCGCTGCTGCGCGAAGGGCAAGGTGATGAACTCATGGGCGACCCCGGCGAAGAACGGCGACGGGAAGTCCTGCATGCAGGACAGCACCACATCCACTGGCCCGCGCGCCCGCACCGACTGCTCGACCACGTCGAGCATGTCACCTGCGGGGTCGGCGCCGCTGTCGACCAGCACCAGCACGGAGAACTCAGGGGTGTTCACGCGATAGCAGTTGCCCCAGTTGCGGATGGCTGGGTCGGGGCCGGGTGGATCGTGGGTGGGCTGTTCACCGAAGAAGGGCAAGATGTCGACCTCGATGTCACCCGCCGCGAACGAGGAGTCCCAGCCATCGGCGCGAACGCACTGACCAACCAGTCCCAGCACCTCGGCGGGGTCTTCCTGGGTCAGGATCGAGACGGCGGGTACCTGCGGTACCACGACGGGCACGTCGCGGTCGGTTGCGTAGCGCAAGACCGAGGGCAGATGCCAGTGATCGCCGTGCACGTGCGTGATGAGGATGGCGTCGGGGCGCCGCAGGCCAAGGTTGGTGGGTGACTGGGACAGGGCCGCCGGGAAGCGCCCCACCGCCAGCGCGAGCGGATCAACGACGAGGCAGCTGGTGCGCGAGCTGATGACCAGACTGGCATGCTCCCGTCGATAGATTCCAGGCCTTCCGATCTCGGGCCAGCGCGGGGCCGCGGCCGGCGGCGCCAGCGCGGGCAGCCCCGGCCCCAGCAACTCCGCGAGCTCGGCGGCCAGCAGGGAGGGATCGCCGCCGGGCCCCACCAGGGCCCGGATGAGGGCACCGACGGCAGGCACGCGGGACGCCGGCAGCTCCAGCGCCCGCTTCAGGGCTGGCTCTCGGCTGACCAGCTGGAGCTCCCACCCGGCCTGGGCATAGGCCTCGAGCAGGAGCGCATCGGTGCCCACGACCCCCCCATGTCGGAAGGCCTCGAGATCGAAGAAGCGGTCCGGCAGCTGGAGTTCGGCGATGACGGCCTCGAGGGCGGCGCGGCAGGCCGCGGGCTGGTAGTCGGCCTCGAGCCAGCGCGCCAGGATTCGTCGATAAGGCACCCGCACGGGAGACCGCCCCAGGTCCAGACCAACGCTTCGCGAGAGGAGCATCGCCGGGGGATCTCCCTTCTCAAGGTCGCGTAGCATGGTAGCATTTCTCCTCTGTCGCCAAACCGATGAGCGCATCCGTCCTCTTGATCGCGAGTCCCTGGCGCCATCCTGGAGAGCCGGCGCTGGCCCTCGGCCTGCTCAAGGGCGTCCTGGAGCGCGAGGGGCTGACGGCGCGCAACCTGTACGCCTCGCTGCTCTACCCGAGGACGGAGGTTGACAGCGGCTTCCTCGATCGTTACGGCTGCTTCCTGTTCGCGCCCTGGCTGGCCGGCGGACCATCGCCCGAGGCGGCGCGCGAGGCCATCCTCGATCGCTATGTCGAGGACGTCAGCATGGGCGGCCTTCGCGCCGATCAGGCCGACACCCGGCGCGCCATCCCGACCGCCATGCTCGACCACGAGATCGCACGGGCCGGCACCTGCATCGACCGCATCAGCGAGGTCATCCTCGACTCCGGCTGCCCGACCATCGGGTTCTCGGTCACCTTCGACAGCCAGCTCCCGGCCACGCTCGCCATCATCGAGCGCATCAAGGCGCGGCGACCAGCGCTCCGCGTGGTGCTTGGCGGAGCCGGCTGCCAGGAGGAGCAGGCGCTGGGCCTGGTGCGGTCGTTCCCGCTGATCGATGCGGTGTGCGCGGGCGAGGGCGAGTTCGCGATCGGTCCGCTGTGTCGCGCGCTCGGCGGCGACGGCAAGCTGGAGGACGTCACCGGCATCGTCTACCGCGACAGCAACGGGGTCCATCGGACGCCTTCGGCGCCGCTGTGCCGCGACCTCGACGTGCTGCCCTTCACACGCTACGACGACTACTTCGAGCAGCTCGATGCCAGCGAGTGGCGCGGGACGCCAGCCAAGCTCCTGTTCGAGACCTCGCGCGGGTGCTGGTGGGGCCAGAAGCACCTGTGCAGCTTCTGTGGTCTCAACGGGGACGGCCTGGCGTTCCGGGCCAAGTCGCCCGAGCGCGCCTTCGACGAGATTGCCAGTCTATATCGCGACTATCCCCGCGCACACTACCTGATGGCGACCGACAACATCATCGCCATGCCGTACTTCGAGAAGCTGATGCCGCGCCTGGCCGAGCTGCCGCGCGAGCCGGGTCGCCCACTGCAGATCTTCTACGAGATCAAGTCGAACCTGCAGCCCGAGCAGGTCGAGGTGCTCGCACGCGCCGGCATTCGCACCGTGCAGCCGGGCATCGAGTCCTTCTCCGACGAGGTGCTGGAGCTGATGGACAAGGGGTGCACCGGCCTGGGCCAGGTGCAGTTCGTCAAGTGGGCGATGCAGGCGGGCATCATGACCAACTACAGCATCCTGGTGCGCAACCCGGGCGAGACCGCGTCCGCCTACCGGGAGATGATCGCGCTCATCCGACAGCTGTTTCACCTGCCCCCGCCCAACGCGGTCGTGCTGGTCCAGCTCGAGCGCTTCAGCCCCTACTTCCGCAATCCCGAGCGCTACGGCCTCCAGAACATCCGCCCGCATCGCTTCTACGACACCATCTTCCCGGACCGCCTGGGCGGCACCGTGGATCTCGAGCGGCTGGTCTACCACTTCGAGTACGACCACCCGATCAAGCAGGACACCGAGCTCCTGGACAGCTACCGCGAGCTGTGTGCGACCGTGGACGCCTGGCGCGCCACCTTCAAGGAGGGCATGGCCTACTACCTCGATCGCGGGCCCGAGCTGGTCGTGATCGACCACCGCGACGGCGAGCGCGTGCACCTCCTGCGCGGGGTGCAGGCCGAGCTGTTCCGCTACCTGGATCGCTACCGGAGCCTGACCGCGATCCGGGCCCACTTCGAGGCCGTGCAGGACTCCTTGCTGGTTGGGCTGCTCGAGCGCTGGCAGCACTGGGGGCTGGTCTACGCCAGCCCGCCCGACGCCAGCGGCGAGTCCAGGCACCTGGCGTTGATTCCCCGCCGTGGCCCCGCGACCCGGGTCGCCCCACGACCGGTCCCCGGCAAGGCCGTGCGCTTGCCGGCGCTCAAGCGAATCGGCCTCGAGGTCATCCAGTGAGCACAGAAGCGACCGCGCCGCGCGTGCTGCTGGTGGCGATGCCGTACGTGCACCCCAACAGCACCTCGCTGGCGCTGGGGCTGCTCGGCGAGATCCTCGGCCAGCAGGGCATCGGGGTCGACTTCCTGCATGGCTCCCTGCGCTATCCGCGCACGCCGCTGTGGGACTTTGATGGCGGACTACGCTTCCTGACCAACTACGCAGGGCTCCTGTTCGGGGCCTACCTCGCCGAGGACATCGCCGCCTATCAGAAGCCTTTCCTCGACTTCATGCTGCACGACTACACCGTCGAGCGCACCATGCACGGCCTCAACACCCCCGATGGCGTCGACGGCGAGCAGCGCCACATCTCGGCGGAGCAGGTGCTGGCCCACGTCGGCAGCGAGATCGCCAACGCCGGGATCTGCCTCGACCGCTGCGAGGCTGTCGCGGCCGACTCGCGCTACGACATCGTTGGCTTCTCGATCACCTTCTTCACCCAGCTGCCAGCCTCGCTCGCGCTGGCGCGCCGCCTCAAGGCGCGCAACCCCAACGTGAAGATCATCTTCGGCGGCTCGGGCTGTGTGGCCGAGCAGGCCGACGGCTTCATGGCGGTGTTCCCTGAGCTCGACGCAGTCTGCTACACCGAAGCTGACGACATCATCGTCGACTTCGTCCGCGCGTTGCGCGGCGACGGCGACCTCGCCGACGTGGGCGGCATCGTCTACCGCGACGCCAGCGGCACCATCCGGAAGACCCCGGTGCCCCCGCTGCGCCAGGAGCTGGACAGCCTGCCGATCCCGAACCACGACTCGTACTTCGCGCAGCAGGCGGCCAGCGAGTGGGCCGAGCTTGCGCCCACCATCTACTTCGAGACCTCGCGCGGCTGCTGGTGGGGTCAGAAGCATCTGTGCACCTTCTGCGGCCTGTCGGAGCGCGAGCTGGCCTTCCGCTCCAAGTCGCCGGAGAAGCTGTACCAGGAGCTGACGACGCTGTACCGGCGCTACCCCACGGCCGGCTACATGCACCCGACCGACGACATCCTCGACACCCGCTACTTCAAGACGCTGTTCCCCGAGCTGGTCCGCTTCGAGAAGCAGCCCGAGCGGCCGCTGCGCCTGTTCTTCGAGGTCAAGTCGAACATGCGCCGGGCCCAGCTCATGCTGCTGGCGATGTCAGGGGTGCGCGCGGTGCAGCCTGGGATCGAGTCGTTCTCGGACGAGATCCTCGAACTCATGGACAAGGGCAACACCGGCCTCGGCCAGGTGCAGTTCATCAAGTGGGCGTCCGAGGCCGGGATCGACCTCATCTACAACATGCTGGTGCGCAACCCCGGCGAGACCCCGGCGGCGTACCGGGCCATGACCAGGCTGGTGCCCTCGCTGACCCACCTGCCGCCGCCGTCCTCGGTCGTCATCACCGAGCTGGAGCGGTTCAGTCCGTACTTCGTCGAGGCCAGCAAACACGGCCTCGAGAACATCCGCCCCAAGCCCTATCACAAGGTGGTCTTCCCCATGGTCGCTGACGAGGACCTGGCCAAGATCGCCTATCGGTTCGACTATGACCACCCGCTCAAGCAGGACGCCGAGCTGATCGCGGCACAGCGCGAGTTCGTCCGGGTGGTCAACCGCTGGCGACGCGAGTACAAGCCCAGCCAGCGCTACTACATCGATCGTGGCGACCATCTGATCGTCACCGACGTGCGCGGCCCGCGCCCCCTGATCGAGATCCTGGCGGGCACCACGGCCGAGCTCTACGGCTATCTCGACGCGCACCGCCCCTTCGCGCACATCCAGCGGCGGTTCCCCCATATCGACGCGGGCTTCCTGCGCACCCAGCTGGCGACCTGGCACGACCGCGGCCTCATCTACAGCGACGAGGCCAAGGACGAACACCTGGCGCTGCTCCCGCGCGCATTCGAGCAGCAGCCCTCGCTCGATGAAGTGCTGGCGATGAACCAGCCTGCCCCAGCGCCGCCCCTGGCGCAGACCGTCAACAGCCGGGTCCGCCTCCGCGTCGCGGCCTCGGAGACGGCCGCGCCATGAGCCAGGGCGGCGCCATCGCCGGCTCCGCCGCGGAGCCGCGCGTGCTCCTGGTGACCATGCCGTGGATGAACCCTGGCGTGTCCTGCCTGGCGCTGGGCACGCTGCGGCCGCTGCTGGAGGCCGCGGGGCTTGCCACCGACACCCTGTACGGCAACGTCCTGTTCCCGCGAACCGAGACCGACGGCAACTTCCTCGACCACTACGGCAGCTTCCTGTTCGTGCCCTGGCTGTACCCCGACGCCGAGGTCGACGTCGACGCGCTGCTCGAGCGCATCACGCGACGGTACTTCGACCAGATCAACCTCGACGGGCTGGTGCACCGGCACGCCGAGCAGGCCGCGGCAGCGATCGGCGTCTACCCGGCCGACGTCAAGCGCTCGCTGCGCGAAGACATCGTGCGCGCTGGCGTCTGTCTGGAGCGCTGCCTCGATCAGATCGCGCTGGGCAGCTACGATGTGGTCGGCTTCACGGCCACGTTCGAGACCCAGCTGCCCGCCACGCTCGCCCTGGCGCGGCGCCTCAAGGCCAAGCACCCCGCCCTCAAGATCATGCTCGGTGGCGCCGCCTGCTTCGAGGAGCAGGGCGACGGCCTGGCGGGGTCGTTCGCGGAGCTCGATGTGGTGTGCCACACCGAAGGGGAGAGCGTGATCGTGCCGCTGGTGCGCGCACTGCGTGGTGAGCTCGCGCTGGCGGAGGTGCCCGGGATCGCCTATCGGGGCGACGACGGGCGCGTGGTGCACAACGCCTCGCCCAGCCTGCTGGAGGATCTCGACGTCATCCCGGTGCCGGCCTACCGCGACTACCTGGCCGCGCTTCACGCCAGCGAGTGGAAGGACCTGCCGCCCAAGCTGCTGTTCGAGACCTCGCGCGGGTGCTGGTGGGGTCAGAAGCACCTGTGCACGTTCTGTGGCCTCAACGCCGAGGGGCTGGCGTTTCGCTCCAAGTCGCCCGAGCGAGCCTACCGCGAGATCGAGGCGCTATACCGCGATTATCCCGAGTCGGACTACCTGCAGGCGACCGACAACATCCTCGACATGAAGTACCTGAACACGGTGATGCCGCGGCTGGCCGAGATGCCGCGCGACCCCGGGCGACCGCTGCAGATCTTCTTCGAGGTCAAGTCGAACCTGAAGCCCCATCAGCTGCGCCTGATGTCTGCGGCAGGCATCAAGGCCGTGCAGCCCGGCATCGAGTCGTTCGACGACAAGATCCTGGAGCTGATGGACAAGGGTTGCACCGGCCTCGGCCAGGTCCAGTTCCTGAAGTGGGCCTACCAGGAGGGCCTGCAGGCCATCTACAACATCCTCATCGCCAACCCTGGCGAGGCGGCGGACTCCTATCAGGACATGATCGAGCTCTTGCCGCACATCGCGCACTTGCCCCCACCCAGCGGCCTTGCGCGCATGGCGCTGGAGCGCTTCAGCCCCTACTTCGAGAGGGCGTCGTCGTTCGGAATCGAGAACAAGCGGCCCAAGCCCTACTACACCGATCTATACCCGGAGCCCGGTGTGGACCTGGGTCGAATCGCGTACCACTTCGACTACGATCACCCCATGCAGCACGACGAGCGGCTGCACGCCACGCTGGCGACCTTCGCCCAGCTGGCCACCGACTGGACCAAGAACTGGCAGGGCAACCGCGCCTTCTATCTCGACCGTGACGACCATCTGGTCGTGGTCGATCGACGCTCCGGCGTCGAGACCATCGAGCTCGTCGCGGGCGTGGCGGCGCAGGTCTACCGCTTCCTCGACGCGGTGCGCTCGTTCACGGCCGTGGTCAAGCACTTCCCCGAAGTCGAGGCCAGCTTCCTGCGCAACCTCATCGAGCGCTGGCACCACCAGCGGCTCGTCTTCAGCCGCCCCCGCGATGACCTGCACCTGGCGGTGCTGCCTCGCTTCGACGACCGCCCGCGCGACGTCCGCGACATCGTGCGCGGCGCGCTGGCACCGCCGACCAAGCCGGCCTCGGCGGTGCGCCCGCGCCCAGCCGGCGGGGTCAGGCTGGCGGTGATCGAATGAGCACGAGCGACGCCGCGCTGGGTCCGCCGCGGGTGCTGTTCATCACCATGCCATGGAACACGCCCGTGCATCCCAGCCTGGGCCTGGGTGTCCTCAGCGAGGTGCTCAGCCGCGCCGGCATCGCCAACGCCTGCCTGTACGGCAACCTGTTGCTGCCCCGCCGCAGCAAGCCCACCGTTTATGGCCTCGGCGACGCCGATCCCGACTTCTACGATGACCGCAGCGCAGGCATGTCCTTCGTGCCCTCGCTGTATCCCGAGGTCACGGTCGAACAGATCGCGAACCACGTCGCCATCCGCCACATCCACACCTCGTCCCGCGAAGGCCAGATCGAGCTCGGCCCGAACTGGGTGCGCTGGGAGAACGACTGGAAGCACGAGAGCAGGATCCGCCGGCTGCTCATCGAGCAGACCCAGGAAGACATCGAGCACGGCGCCACCTGCCTGTCGCGCTGCATGGAGCGGATCGCCTCCGAGAACTTCGACGTGATCGGCTTCTCACTGACCTTCGAGACCCAGCTGGTGGCCTCGCTGGCCCTGGCCAAGCGCATCAAGCAGCGTTGGCCCGAGCGGCGCATCGTCTTCGGAGGCGCCGCCTGCGCCTCGATCCAGGGCATCACCACGCTGAAGTCGTTCCCGTGGCTCGACGTGGTCTGCCTTGGCGAGGGCGAGCCGATCGTCGTCGCACTGGTCGAGGCGCTGCGTGGCGGCGGTGACCTGGCCGCGATCCCTGGCCTGGCATACCGGCACGCCGGCGCGGTCCACGTCACCGCGCACGCCGAGCAGATCGCGAACCTCGACTCGGTCCCGATACCGAACTACGACGCCTACGTCGAGCAGAAGGCCTCCAGCGAGTGGGCCTCGACCCGGACCCGGCTCCTGTTCGAGACCTCGCGCGGCTGCTGGTGGGGCGCCAAGCACCTGTGCACCTTCTGCGGCCTCAACGCCGAGGCCCTGGTCTACCGCAGCAAGAGCCCCGAGCGCGTGCTCGAGGAGATCGAGACCTTCGCCCAGCGCTGGAACATCGATGGCGGACTGCACGCGGTCGACAACATCCTCGACACTCGCTATTTCTCCGAGCTGATCCCGAGGCTCATCGAGCGGCAGCAGCAGCGTCCCATGACCTTCTTCTTCGAGATCAAGTCCAACCTCAAGCTGTGGCAGATGCTGCAGCTCTCGGTCGCCGGCTTCAGGGCCTTGCAGCCGGGCATCGAGTCCTTCAGCGATCACATCCTCGAGCTGATGGACAAGGGCGCCACGGCGTACCAGCAGATCAACTTCATCAAGTGGGCGCAGCAGACCAGCATCTCGCCCCACTACAACATCCTCATGCGCAATCCAGGCGAGACCGTCGAGGACTACCAGGAGATGACGGCGCTGATTCCCTTCATCAGCCACCTGCACCCGCCGTCCGCGATCGCGAACATGCAGCTCGAGCGCTTCAGCCCCTACTTCATGAGGCCCGCGGCGTTCGGCATCAGGAACGTGCGCCCCAAGGCGCACTACCAGGAGATGTTCCCCGACCCCAGCATCGATCTCGAGAGCCTGGTCTACCAGTTCGACTACGACCATGACGACGTCGATGCGCCGGAGCTGATGGCGGCCCGGCAGGAGACCATGCGGGCGATGCAGGCCTGGCAGACCAGCTTCACCCCGCACCGCCTGGTCTACTTCGTCCTGGGCGCCGACCTCGTGGTGGTCGACAGCCGCGCTGGCAGCGAGAGCAAACATCGACTGCGCGGCCTCGAGGCCGAGCTGTTCCGCTACCTGGATAGCCCGCGCACCTTCGCGCTCATCGAGAAGCAGTTCCCCGGCCACGGCGCGGCCGAGCTGCGCAGCCTGCTCGCGGGGCTGGTCGCGCGGCGCTTCGTCCACCACGACCGGCGCAAGGATGGCTATCTGGCCGTGGTCGTCCGCGTGTATCAGACCATGGACGAGTTCCGGGCCCACTACCTCAGCGAGACCGCGGCGGCACAGGCCCGGCGCCACGGCCCCGGTCAGAGCGCCCCCGGCCTGCCCGCTGGCGACAGCCCTCAGCGTACTCCCAGGCGTCTGCCGCTCGCAACGCCCTAGCCCAGCACAGGCCAGCCCTCGCCCAGCCTCAGCCCGCCGCCAAGCCCAGCCTCGGCCCGCCGCCGCGCCCAGCCTCAGCCAGCCTCAGCCCAGCCTGGCCGCAATACCGGAACGCCACAGGCCGAAGGCGATTGATCGCGCACCGGAGGAGGGCGTATCGTCCCAGCCATGGCCGCCCTTCCAAAGCTACTGCCGGGGTGTCCGCCTGACGTGTTTCTTGCTCTCGCGGCGCGCAGGATCCTCGCTGCGGCGCAGGCAGTCGGACGCACCAGCGCCCAGGTTCCCTCGCTGGGCCCTCTCGCACCGCTGGCAAACGCAGCGATGACGCTGCCCGAGGCCGACGAGAAGGCCTTCTTCGGCACGTTCAACACGCTCGCCAACATGTTCGGGCTGAACGTCACGGCAGCCGACCTCCTGCTGCTGACCATCGCGACCGAACTCGATGAGCGCGTCTATGCGGCAGCGGTCAACGTGTCGGGGACGATGTTCGGCGCCCCCGGCCCGCGCATCGGCAGCTGGCTGGCCGTGCTGTATCCCAAGGTCAGCGACCGCACCGAGGCCTTCGGCGCGCTGCTCAACAATGGTCCGCTGGTGCGCTACAACCTGCTGCGCATCCTGGGGCCGGAGAGCACGCCGCTGTCGCAGCGCGAGCTGTGTGGCGAGCCCGCGCTGCTGCACCACATCCTGCCCGGCGAAGCGCCTGGGCTGCCCGAGAACCTGATCGGTCTGGCCGACCTGGTGCACCCGCCAGAGAAGGGCGCCGAGGTCGCGGGCGACGGCATCATCCCGCCCGAGCTGTGGACGATGTTCGACTACCTGCTGCGCACCGAGGGGACCATGCGGGTCCTGCACCTCAACCCGGTGCTGAGCCGGGCCGCGGTGCCGATGGCGCGTCTGCTGGCGGCACGCCTCAAGCGCCCCGTCATCGTGCTCGACCTCAAGACCGTCGAACAGGATCTGGACGATCCGGTCGCCGAGACGCTGCGCGAGGCGCGTCTGCGCAACGGCATCGCCATGTTCCTGAACCCGATGACCCAGGGCGACGAGGAGCCCAATCCGCGGCGCATGCAGCGCGTGGCCCAGCGCTGGCGGCGAGCGCTGGCCCTGGAGCGCGAGGTCGTCATCTTTGCCACCGAGGGCAAGGACAAGAGCGAGGTCCACATGCTCGAGCAGGTTGGCCTCGACGTGTCGACCTTCGAGCTCGAGAAGATCACCTTCAGCGAGCGGCGCAAGCTGTTCGAGACCAGCCTGGCCCACGCGACCGACCCCAAGCTGACCAAGCTGCCGGTCGAGATCGGCCGCGATGTCTCGGTCGACCAGCTGGCCAGCGTCTATCGCGTCGGCGTGGGCGATGTCGACGCCATCGTGCACCATGCCAGCGTGGCGGCGCGTCTGCGTGCTGGCCCCAAGAAGAAGCCCGTCGTGGGCGCCGATGACATGTGGGGGGCCGCGCGCGAGCGCACCCGGCGCGACCTCGGCAAGTTCGCTCGCCGGGTCGAGAGCCGCTACACCTGGGAGGATCTGGTCTTGCCCCGCGACGTGATGCGTCGCGTCTTCGATCTGTACACGGCCTGCATCAACCGGGCCCGCGTCTTCGAGGACTGGGGCTACGCCAAGAAGCACCTCCGCGGTCGCGGCATGTGTGCGCTCTTCCTCGGCGAGTCGGGCACCGGCAAGACCATGTCGGCCGAGGTCATGGCGCACAGCTTGAACGTCGACCTGTACCAGGTCGAGATCTCCGCCGTGGTCTCCAAGTGGATCGGCGAGACCGAGCGCAACTTGTCGCAGCTGTTCGATGCCACCGAGGGTTCGGACTCGATCCTGTTCTTCGACGAGGCCGACGCGCTGTTCGGCAAGCGCACCGAGGTCAAGGAGTCCAAGGACCGGTACGCCAACATGGAGGTCAG
The DNA here is from genome assembly GCA_020853705.1 of Deltaproteobacteria bacterium. Taxonomy (GTDB): domain Bacteria; phylum Myxococcota_A; class Polyangia; order Haliangiales; family JADYYK01; genus JADYYK01. The sequence goes on along the minus strand of JADYYK010000037.1, from coordinate 23,426 downwards.
CTACCTCCTGCAGCGCATCGAGGCCTACGACGGCATCGTCATCCTGGCCTCCAACCTGCGCTCGCACATCGACACCGCGTTCCTGCGCCGCTTCCAGTACGGCATCTCCTTCCCCAAGCCGGACGAGGTCGCCCGGCTCGCCATCTGGCAGCGCGTCTTCCCGGACGAGGTACCGATCAAGGACGTCGACCTCGAGTACCTGGCCACCCGATACGAGGATCTCTCGGGCGGGCAGATCAAGATGGTGGCCCTGGGCGCCTCGCTGCTGGCAGCGGGGCAGAACTCCCCGGTCACGATGAAGATCATCGAGCGCGCACACGACAACGAGATGCACAAGCTCAACCGCCTCGTCGCCGAGATGGACGACGATGGCGCGCCGCTCGAACTGCGGGGCTGAGCCCGAGTTCGACGCAGCGACGCCCAGGGCGGCGCCGCGAGTAGTTGGTTTCGCAACGCGAAAGGTGGAGATCCATGGGCGTGCAATTCCTCTCCAAGCTGTTTCCCATTGCCGGACAGCCGCTGGTCTACACGACACTCCTGAATGGCAGCAAGTTCGCCACCCAGTGGACGGTGTATGTCGGACCACTTGGCGACACCGGGCTGCACGAGTTGGAGTTCCTGCTCGAGGTCGACCCCGTCGCCATGGGTCAAGGGGGATCGCTCATCACGCAGCGCTGTCGCCTGGTGTGTGACGAGTCGTTGCGTCCGGTCCGCTATCGGACCCAGACCGCGGGCCTCGGCATGTCGCTCGAGTTCAAGGGCGAGACCGTCGATGTCACAATGCCCGACGGGAGCAAGCAGACCGTGCCCCTGGGCGACGGCCAGTTCATCATGGAGTCGAACATGACTGGCCAGCAGGCCCTCATGCTGGCGCTCGGGCACGCGCAGGGGAAGCTCGCCGGGGAGGCCAAGTTCTCGGCCTTCGTCGTCAACGCCCTGATGTCGGTGCCCTACCAGATGGCGCCTGCCCCTGACCTCGTCGGCGCCGGCGGCAAGATGTACCGCTCGTCGCACGAGGAGGAGCTGCTCATCAACGACGACGGCGTGCTGCTGGTCGCGCGCACACCGTCCCAGGCCATCGAGGCGCGCCGCGAGGATCCGCCTCCGCCCCTGCCGGCCTGGCATGACAAGGAGGTCCTGCCCCTGGTCCGGCTCACGTACAGCCCGCCCGCAGGCAAGACGTTCCAGCTCGAGGACGTCGCCATCCCGGGCCCGGTGACACCGCTGGGCGCCACGGTGACGGTGCCGGCGGGCAAGGGGCCCTTCCCGGCCGTACTGTTCCTGAGCGGGACCGGCGCCCATGACCGCAACGGGTTCGCGGGAGAGGTCGACCTCGGCACCCACGAGATCATGGACCACCTCAGCGAGAAGGGCTTCGTCGGGCTGCGTTACGACACCCGTGGCGCTGGCAAGACCCTGATTGGCAAGGACGTCCTCGAGCAGGGGCTGGAGACCGTCATCACGGATGCCCGGGCTGTGCTGACCTACCTGCGGGGTCGGGCCGACGTCGATCCGAACCGCATCGCGCTCATCGGGCACAGCCAGGGCGGCACCGTGGCGCTGGCGATCGCCAAGGACGAGGGCAAGAAGATCGCGGCGCTGGTGCTGATGGCCTCTCCGGGACGCGCCATCGACGACATCGTCGTGGATCAGATCGTCGACCAGGGCCGGAAGGTCGGCCTCTCGAGCAACACCGTCGACAGCCAGATCAAGCAGTTCAAGGACTATGTCGAGCTGGTCCGTGCCGACAAGCCCTGGGTCGCGGGTCAGATCCCTGACCATCTCTTCGTCGGGGCGCGCGGTCGGCGCTGGTTCCAGGAGCACCTGGCCCGCCGTGGCGATGCGCTGGTGGCCGCTGTGCAGTGCCCGGTGCTGGTGGCCCAGGGCAGCCAGGACTTCCAGGTCTCGCCCAGCAAGGACGCGGAACATCTGGTGGCCGCGGCCAAGGCGGCTGGCGTGGAGGTCACCTACGCCTTGCTGCCCGACCTGGACCACACCTTCAAGAAGGTCCAGGGCGAGTCGACCATCGCCCAGTACTATGACGGGTCGCGTCACGTCGATCCGTCCTTCCTGGGTACCGTCACTGACTGGCTGCGACAGCGCATGTCGTAGCCAGGCGGCCCCGGTCGCGCGGAGGGAACGCTGACCTGGGCTGCCACGTAAGAGGACGCAAGGTGAGAGGACGCCCAAAGTCGAAGCTGATCCTGCACGACGAGGAGCGTCGGGTGCTGCTGGGATGGACCCAGAAGCCCCCGGGTGCCGGCCAGGCTGCGGTCCGCGCCCGGGTGGTGCTGCTGTGCGCGGACGGCAAGGACAACAAGACCGTGGCCAGCGAGACCGGCGTGGGTGAACAGACGGTGGGCAAGTGGCGCCGCCGTTTCGTCACCCAGCGCCTGCGCGGCCTCGGCGATCAGCCCCGGTCGGGCGCCCCCCCCACGCTGAAGGTCGCCGACGTCGAGCGCGCCGTGGTCCTGACCCTGGCGCGGAGTCCATCGGGCGCCCCCTGGACGACCCGCTCACTGGCCCAGACCCTGGGGCTGTCGCAGAGCGCGGTGAGCCGGATCTGGCGTGCGTTTGGCCTGCAGCTCAACTCCGCCGAGCTCCCCTTCGGCGACGATGTCCGCGACATCCTGGGCACCTTCGTGGGTGCGCCCGAGCGCGCCGTGGTGGTGGTCACAGGCCGCATCCAGCGCAAGCAGTCGATCCTGCATCAGCTCCGACAGGATGCGCCCCTGATCACGATGACGCCTGACGGCGGCCCGGTCTCGGAGTTCAGGGAGTTTCTGGGCTCGGTCGCACGCTTCGTGCCCGAGGATCAAGATGTCTACCTGGTGGTCTCGAGCTGCGGCGGGCACGCCGGGACGCTGTGGCACTGGCTGGAGAGCGACCCCCGACATCACCTGCACCTCCTGCACAGCGACGAGCAGTGGCAGGAGCTGGTCAATCGCTGGTTCGCGCGGCTGACCGGGGCCCCGCTGGCAGGCGACCGCAGCCTCGACGCGGTGGTGCCGTCGTTCTCACGCTACGTGAGCCTGCAGCAGTACGAGGAGCCGCTGCGTCAGCGGAACCAGAAGCCGCCCGGCTCCCGATAGTGCGAGGTGTGCCGGAGGCCCTCGCCGCCCCGGCTCGCGGTGATGAAGTAGTAGTACAGCTGGTCGGAGTGCTGCTGCCGAAGATGCTCCGCGAGCTGGTCACGCATGACCTCGGCGTCGACGCCCGTGGCCGCCGCGCACAGGAGCACCAGGCGCTCGAAGCCCTTCTCGCCGGGCTGGATGGACTGCCGGGACGGCACGGTCCACACCACGCTGAGGTCGTGATCGCGCGCCAGTCGCCCCAGCTCGGGCGCGCCGAAGGGTCCGCTGCGGTTGCCCAGACAGACGCCCGCGAGGCTGGCGATGCCATCGTGGGACAGGATACGCGGCAGCGCGCCGAGGATGCGCCGCACCACCAGGAAGCCGTCGCCGCCGCCATGGCGCGCCGCCATCAGGTGTGGCGGTCCAGGCAAGGTCGGGGGGATCGCGGTGACCCGGTTGAAGCGCTGCCCAGGTGCGGCGAGCCAGAGGTCACCGTCACGCACCTCGACCCGACGGTCGAGCTGGGCCATGGCGATGTTGAGCGCAGCAGCGCGCGCAAGCTCGGCATTGGACTCGACCGCGATGACGTGAGCACCACGCGACGCCAGGTGGATGGCCAACGCGCCGGTGCTTGCGCACAGATCGATACTGAGGCCACTGCGTGCCGGCATGGCGCGCAGCAACAGCGCTAGCTGGTCGCCACCGACCCAGCCAGCGGGAGTCACGGCTGGCACGAACACCAGCCGGCCCGCGATCGGCAGCAGCCGCAGACCATTGCTGCGTAGCCCCGCGGCCTCCTCGACCAGCAGCCGGAGCCGGACCAGCGCTGCGAGGTCGCCAGGCGTGAGCGCAGGGGCGAGCACGTCGGGCGCCACCGCCTCGGCGAGCAGGAACAGCTGCACCAAGCCGCGCAGCGGCGACGGCAACGGGTCGAGGTGCCGACGCAACGAGGCGAAGCGCGTGTTGACCGGACCAAACAGCTGATACGCGTCGATGTAGCCCTCTCGAACCAGCACCGCGGGCAAGCGCTGAAGTGATTCGAGATCAGTCACAGCGCGACTATTGCGCATGTAGGGGCGCTGGTAAACTGGCGCCTCGATGGCGCCCCAGCTGGACCACGACGATGTGGCGCATTTGCGCCGGCTGCCCGAGCTGCTGCTGCGGGCCGGCTATGTCGATGCCTATGCCGTCTATGGGGTGCTGCACCTGCGCTTCCCCGAGATGCGCAAGGAGCTCGGAGCGCTGCCCGAGGCTCTGCGCAACCTGGTCAGCGTGTTCCTGCTCGGTGATCCGGTCGAGCGCCGGGCCCTGGGCGAGATCCTCGGCGCCGACACGGTCGACGCGCTGCTGCGTCTCGGCGTCCTCGTGGTGGCCAAAGGTGTGGTGTGGACCGAGGGGCTCATCCTCCTGCCAGTACTCGGTCAGATGGTGTTTCTGCCCGCGGGCCAGGGCCTGATCGGCGACGCTGCCGTGCTCGCGGCGCGCATCTCTCCGCCGCCTGGCGCGCGCTGCCTCGATCTGTGCTCGGGGATCGGCATGATGGCGCTGCGCTGCCTGGACGTCGCCCAAAGCGTGCTCGCGGTCGAGGTCAACCCCCTGCTGGTGGCTTGCATCGAGCTGAGCTTCGCGCTCAACGGTGTGGGCGAGCGCGCAGAGGTGCGCCAGGGCGACCTCTACGCCGCGCTGAAGCCAGATGAGCGCTTCGACTACGTCGCGGCTAACCCGCCGATCCTCGCGTTTCCACCCCACCTGCTGTCGCCGGCGGCCAACCCGGATGACGACGGCTTCCTGCTGTTCCGTCGCGTGCTGCAGGGGCTGCCCCAGGTGTTGCGGCCGACCGGCTGGGCGCAGATCCTGGTGTGCAGCGTGGGCGACGAGGGTGGGCCGGCCTTGCGCGGTGAGCTGACGCGCTTCGCTCGAGACCACGACGCCCACGTGGTGATGACGCTGCCTGCCCGCCTGCGCATGCGCGAAGGCGACAGCCTGTTCGAGGAGCTGGCCCGCAGCAGCGCTGCGGCCTGCGGGATCGACGAGGGGGAGGTCCGTCAGCGGCTGCAGGTGCACCTGCGCGCCACCAAGCTCGACTATCTGTATTCGGCAGCGTTGACCGTGCACATGGACGCAGCCCGCGCTGGCCTGGTGGTGATCGACCATGCTCGCGAGCCGGGGGGCTTCTGGTTCAAGTGAAGCTGGCCGCGCCCGCGCGACGGCTCACGGCATCAGGTTGACCGTCACCGTCACGGTGGCGTCTTTCGAGCCGCCACCGCCGTCGTCGCCCGCCAGCAGCACCGCGCCGGTGCCGACGATGGCCAGCCCGCCGACCGCGGCCCAGAACCACCACTTGCCCAGCACGCTGCCGCCCTTCTTGCCGCGCGCCAGCGTGACCTCGAGCGGCTCGGTCGCGCTGCCCTGGCTGGCCAGCGCCGCGCCCGCGGCGTCCTCGGCGACCACGTAGTACTCCAGCGCGGGCGCACGCACGAAGGCACCCGGCACCACCGCCTCGAAGCTGCCCGGCCCCAGCCGGCGCGCCCGCATGGTCGAGTAGCCCTGCTCGCCGCGGATGCGATGGTGCACCACCACGCGCTGGCTGCGCGCCCCCGGATCAGCCACGGTCGCGCGGATGACGACCGGCGCGCCCCGCTTCGGCGCCGCCGGCGACACCGACTGCGTCAGCGTGACCGGCTTGACCGGGGCCACCACCGCCGGCAGGCTGGCGCGCTCCTCGTCGAGGATGTCGAGCGCGCGCTGGCTCTCGGTGCGCGGCAGCTGGTAGTCGCGGTCGACAGCCAGCAGCGCCCGCGCCGCCGCGCGCGCGTCGGCCTCGCGCCCCAGCGCGACGAACGACAGCAGCCGGTAGCGCTGCGCGCTGGCCACCTCGGCCGCGGTCAGCCCCGGCTGCGCCAGCGCGGCGTCCAGCGCCACGATGGCCTTCTCGTACTCGAGGTCGTCGTACAGCGCGACCGCCGCGGTGAGCTGCGCGCTGTCGGCGTACGCACGCAGCGCCGGCAGCGCCAGCAGCGCCCACAGCGCCACCCCCAGGACCGCCACGCCGCGCCCGCGCATCCTCACCTCGGGTGCACCCAGTAGATCACCTTGCCGTCGTTGACGGTGGCCAGGTTGCACTGCGCATCATCGATGTCGGTGCCGGCCGCGTTCTCCAGGCCGATGGTCGCGCCGCAACCCAGGTGGCGGTTGGCGCCACAGTCCTGGGTCACGCCCGCTCTGCGCGGCCCATAGCGCATCTCGATGTCGCCGTTCTCGTACAGGATGACCTGCTGGGTGACCCGGGCGTTCTGCGGGTTCGGGTTGCCCGGCCCCTGCAGCCAGATGAAGTCCCAGTTCTTGTACTCGATGATGAAGCGCCGGTTGGGCGCGCTGCCCTCGGTCTTGGTCTGCAGCTCGGCGACCGGCGCGGTGCTGGGGGCATAGGCGTCGTCCCAGAACAGCGCGATGGTGTCGTTCGGCGCCGTGGCGTTGAGCGGACAGTCATTCTGGTAGCTGTTGGCGTCCGCCGGCACGGTGCCGAAGGTCAGGTACATGTTGGCGCTGATGTTGATCAGGTTGTGCGTCGTCCCGTAGAAGTCGAACCCGAAGGGCAGGTTGACCGGCCACGACAGCTCGTCCGAGGCCGCCAGCCCGGTCACGAAGCCAGGCACCATGGTGCCGCCGGTCAGCGGCACATAGGTGCCCGTGGTGTCGATGCGCCAGTAGCCGAAGGTCAGGTCCTGCGGCCGGGTGTCATAGCGCACGCTGTAGTCGCCCGACGCGCCGGCCACGCCATCGACATAGATGTTGTAGCTGCCGCCCGGCAGGTTGGGCCGGTTGATGTAGCGCGTGTCGAAGCCGGCGTTGGAGCACGACAGCTCCATGGTCGCCGGGCACACCGCGTCGTCGAGCGTGGCCACCACCGGCCAGCTCGCCGGCGTCGTCGGGGTCACGCTGACCAGCACGGCCTGCGCCCCGCCCGCCGTGGTGTCGATGCGGTGCACCGTGTCCTTCGAGTCGAACGGCGTCGCGCACAGCGGCTTGCGGTCGCTGCTGGCGCCCACCGTCGACCCGGTGACGTTGGTCGCCGGGGCCAGCAGGGTGGCCGCGGTGCACAGATCGTTCGCGGGCCGCGCCAGCCGTGGCGACAGCGTCACGCGCAGGTCGAAGGTCCCGGCGCCGCTGACCGCCGCGGCGGCATCGACCCAGACGAAGTAGGTGCCCGGCGCCAGATCGGTCAGATCCAGCGTCTCGCTGCCGCCGCCCTCGTACTGTGAGCAGTCCTGCTGCGCGCCAGTGCAGGTCGCGCTGCGGACGAACAGCACGGGGTCGAAGCCGACCGCATTGCTGACCACCACGGTGGCGCGCTGGTTGACGCCGGCCGGCACCACGAAGCGATAGGCGACATCGGACTGACCCGCGACGCCGCAGGTGCCGGTGGCATCGTCGCGGCCGTCCTTGACGGTGCCCGAGGCGCTGACCCCGGAGGTCAAGAGCGGCACGCTGGCGCTGCACTGATCATTGACCGGTCGCGGCACGCCCAGTGCGTAGCTGACCACGAAGTTGCCGCTGCCGCCTCCGGCTGACTGGATGGCCTCGACGGCCAGGAAGTAGTCGCCCGGGGCCAGGTTGCCGATGTCGATGGAGTCGCCCATCGCGGTGGCGGCCCCGGCGCACACCACCTCGGTACTGCAGTCGGCGCGCAGCAGCGTCAGCGCGGTGTTGAAGCTGGAGGTCACCTGCGCGGTCAGCGAGCGCGCGCCGCCGGCGGGGATGGTGATGCGGAAGAAGACGTCGGGCGCGGCGCCGCCACACGAGGTCGCGAGCTCGCTGCCCGCACCGTCGGCGCTGCCGATCGCCGGCGTGCCCGCGCTCAGCGTGGCGGCCATGCTGCACAGATCGTTGCCGCTGCCCGAGCCGTCGGGCAGGTCGCCGTCGACCACGTCAGCGTCGGGCACCTCGCCATCGGGCAGGCCACCATCGGGCAGCCCGCCATCGCCGCCGGCCGTGATGTCATGCATGGTGATGTCGACCGTCGCGGTCTCGCCGCTGCCCAGCGTGCGCTGCGCACAGCCGCGCGCCAGCGGCACGCTGGCCCGATCGAGCGCCAGCACCGAGAAGGTGCGCAGCCCCGCGGGCACCTTCACCGTGCGCGCCACGCCGACCGCCAGCTCGAGATCCGCGAGTCCCGTCAACGCCGTCCCGGTGACGTCGCCGCTGCTGCCGCAGGTGGCGTCGCTGCCGAGCACCGTCAGCCGCAGCGCACCGATGTCCGCCGCCTGCAGCGCCGAGATCGAGAAGCTGATCGCCCCCGACCCGCCGCGACCATCCTCGGGACCCGCGCAGGCGCCGCCGAGGACGGCGGCGGCCAGCCCCGCCACCCCCACCACCACACGGGCCAAGGTCCCGCAACGCTTCATGTTGTGACGACGGAGCACAGCCGCTCATGATGATATCCCGCCGAGCGCCCCGGTCACAAGTGCGGCCTGACAGCTTGACCCCCAGCCGCGCGCCTGACTAGGATCGACCGGGGCACCGAGTGGAACCTGTCGCACTTGGCAAGTACGAGCTACTGCGCAAGCTTGCCACCGGTGGCATGGCTGAGCTGTTCGTCGCGCGCGTGCGCGGCATGCCCGGCGTCGAGAAGATCGTGGTGCTCAAGAAGATCCTGCCGCAGCTGGCCAGCGATCACGACTTCATCAAGATGTTCCTCGACGAGGCCCGCATCGCCTCCTCGCTGCAGCACCCCAACATCGTGCAGATGTACGACATCGGCGTGGTCGACGGCGCCTACTTCATCTCGATGGAGTACCTGCACGGCGAGGACGTGCGCACGCTGATCAAGGCGCTGGGCAGCCAGCACGTGCAGCTGCCGCTGGAGCACGCGCTCAACATCATCATCGGCGCCGCCAGCGGGCTGCACTATGCGCACGACAAGAAGGGCTTCGACGGCAAGCCGCTCGGGATCGTGCACCGCGACGTCACGCCGCAGAACATCTTCATCACCTACGACGGCGGCGTGAAGCTGGTCGACTTCGGCATCGCCAAGGCCAGCAACCGCGCCCAGGAGACGCGCTACGGGACGCTCAAGGGCAAGATCCCGTACATGTCGCCCGAGCAGGCCAAGTCGGAGGTGCTCGACCGGCGCAGCGACGTGTTCGCCCTCGGCATCATGCTGTACGAGCTGACCACGCGGACCCGGCTGTTCAAGGGCGACAGCGAGTTCGCCATCCTCAAGCAGATCGTCGAGGGCGAGGTCACGCCGCCCAGCGCGCTGCACCCCGACTACCCGCCCGAGCTCGAGCGCATCGTGCTCAAGGCGCTGACCAAGGATCGCAAGCAGCGCTACCAGAGCGCCGAGGAGCTGCAGGACGATCTCGAGACCTTCGCGCGCGACCGCCGGCTGGCCATCTCGCCCATCGCGCTGGCGCGCTTCATGGAGCGCGTGTTCGGCAAGAAGATCGAGGCCTGGCGCGAGGCCCAGGCCGGCGGCAAGAGCCTGGCCGCGCACCTGGCCGAGGGCGAGGACGTCACCGTCGCGGAGTCGGGCGTCAGCAAGCGGCGCCCCGGCACCGGCAGCCGCCCCGGCGACAGCGCCGATGCAGACGGCGACGGCGATGGTGACGGCGGCGAGATCGACGATGACGACCTGATCCAGGTCAACGCGCAGGCCGAGCTGGAGTCGACCCCGAGCGGGCACGGCCAGGTGACGCCGCCGAGGGGCGAGGACGGCGACAGGCTGCCGTGGAAGAAGCCAGGGCGCCCGGTGCTGCTGGGCGTCACCGTGGGCGTGCTGGTGGTGGCCGCGGCGGTGGGGGCGTTCCTGTGGGTCAGGCCAGGCCAGCCGCACCGGAGCGCGGGTGGGCTCGCCCGTGATGATGGCGCGGGCCGCGCCGACGCGGGCGCGGGGGCCGCACCCGGCCAGGTCGGCACTGGCGTCCCCGTCCCGGCTGGTGCCGATGGCGTGGCCGACGCCGGCACCGGCGCTGGCGCGAGCGCCGCGCTGGCCCCCGACGCCGCGCTCGACCTCGCCATCGGCATCGCGCCCGAGCCGAGCGGGTCGCCCGACGCCGGCCGCCCGCCCAGCGCCGCCGAGCTGCGCGCCGCCGCGCGTGAACGCGACCGTCAGCGCAAGAAGGACCGTGACCAGGTCAGCCCCAGCCCGGTGGCCAAGACCGGCGAGGGCGAGCTCCGGGTCTCGTCGTCCCCCTCGTGCGAGATCATGATCGACGGCAAGTCGCGCGGGTCGACGCCGATGGCCGGCATCAAGCTCAGCCCCGGCAAGCACCGCCTGCAGCTGGTCAACTCGCGCTTCGGCATCGATCGCACGTTGACCGTCGAGATCGTCGCGGGCGAGGTCACCAAAAAGAAGTACGACTTCCCGGTCACCACGCCCTGAGCGCGGCGACCGCTCACGCACTCGACCAATCGCTCAATCAATCGCTCAATCGCTCACTCGCTCGCCCACGCACTCGACCAATCGCTCAATCCTCGCTGTCGCCCTGCCCCTTGCGCGCCGGGTGCGCCTCGACGACCTTCTGACGCAGCTGCTGGGGGAGCGGCTCGTACTGGGCCAGCTCCATCACGAAGCTGCCGCGCCCGCCGGTCTTGCCGCGCAGCTGCCCGCCATAGGTCGCCAGCTCGGCGAGCGGCGCCTGCGCGTGCACCACGGTGTAGCCGCCGGTCATGACCTCCATGCCCATGATGCGCCCGCGCAGCTGGCGCAGATCCGCGCTGACGGTGCCGACGTGCTCCTCGGGCACGGTGACGTCCAGCGCCACGATGGGCTCCAGCAGCGCGGGGCGGGCCTTGGCCAGGGCGTCGCGCACGGCGTGCTTGCCCGCGGTGCGGAACGCGATGTCCTTGGAGTCGACCGGGTGACTCTTGCCGTCGGTCACCACCACGCGCACGTCGTGCACCGGGAAGCCGGCCAGCACGCCGGTCTCGATGGCGTCGCGCGCGCCCTTCTCGACCGCGGGGATGAACTGGGTCGGGATGGCGCCGCCGAAGACCTCGCTGCTGAACTCGAAGCCGGCACCCCGTGGCAGCGGCTCGACGCGCAGGAAGACCTCGGCGAACTGCCCCGCGCCGCCGGTCTGCTTCTTGTGGCGATAGTGGCCCTCGGCGCGGCTCGACACGGTCTCGCGATAGGGCACCGCGGGGGCGCGCGCGCCGACCTCCAGCTTGAAGCGGCTCTGTAGCCGCTCCAGCATCACGCGCAGGTGGACCTCGCCCATGCCCGACAGCACCAGCTCGTGGGTGACCGGATCGTGGCCGTAGCGGAAGGTGGGATCCTCCTCGGCCAGCCGCGCCAGCGCCTGGCCCAGCTTGACGTCGTCGCTGCGACTCTTGCTGGTCACCGCCCAGCTCAGCATCGGCGCCGGGAAGCTGGGGCGCGGCGCCGTCAGCTCATCCCCCAGGGCCGGGTCGTGCAGGATCTGATCGACGTGCAGATCGTCGACCCGGCCCAGCGCGACCAGGTCGCCAGCGTAGGCCACCGCGGCCAGCTCGGGGTGATCGCGGCCCTCGACCTTGAGCACGTGGCCGGCCTTGCGCGGCCGCTTGTCGCCCGGGCTGACGAAGGGGGTCTGGCCGTCGAACTTGCCCTGCAGCACGCGCAGCATGGCCAGGCTGCCCAGGTGCGGATCCAGGGTGATCTTGAAGACGTGGCCCAGGAACGGCCGCTCGACGTCGCACGGCACCTCGACCAGCTCGCCGCCGCGCAGCAGGCGCCGCGGCCGGCCCTCCAGCGGGCTGGGCGCCTCCTCGCACAGCACGTGGACGAGGTCGTCGACCCCGACCTCGTCGCGCGCCGAGGTGAACAGCACCGGCACCACGTGGCCGGCCACCATGGCGCGCACGAAGGTCGCGCGCAGCTGCGCCAGATCCAGCTTCTCGCCGCCGAGGTAGCGCTCCAGCGCGCCGTCGTCGTGCTCGACGGTCGACTCCAGGATCTCACGATGCACGTCGGCGACCGACAGCAGCGCGGCGTCGCTGACGCCGGGGTCTTCGGCGTCGAAGCAGTCGATGACGTCGCCGCCACCGCGCGCGGGCAGGTTGAGGCAGTGCAGGCGCGGGCCGAAGCTCTGCTTCAGTGCGTCGACCAGCTCGCGCAGGGCCTCGGGGCTGACGGCGTCGATCTTGTTGATGACGATCATGCGCGCCAGGTTGGCCTCGCCAGCGGCCAGGAACAGGCGGCGCGTGCCGTGCTCGATGCCGGTCGCGGCGTTGACCACCAGCAGCGCGGTCTCGACCGCCGGCAGCGCCGCCAGCGCATAGCCGACCAGCTCGGGGTGGCCCGGGGTGTCGAGGATGTTGATCTCGCGCCCGGCCCGGGTCGCGAACAGCAGGCTCGAGTTGGTCGAGTGCTGGTGGCTGCGCGCCTCGGGCTCGAAGTCGCTGGTGGTCGAGGCCTGCTCGACCGAGCCCATGCGGGCGATGGCGCCGCAGCGATGCAGGATCGCCTCGGCCAGCGTGGTCTTGCCCGCGCCGCCGTGCCCCAGCAGCACGATGTTGCGGATGTCCTTGGGTCGATAGCTGGCAGCGTTCATGGCCCCCACCCGATTGCACATGCCGGACCAGCCCCTGCCCGCGCTTTGCGCCTGTCTGGCCACCAGGGCGCGCACGCCCTGCGCACCTGCTGACGGGTGCGCAAGATCTTCGTCAGATATGATACTGCGGTCGTATGCACATGCGAATCGTCCTGCCGTTCGCCCTCGCCCTGCCCCTGCTGACCAGCGCCCCCGGCTGCAAGAAGGAGCCGGCCAGCAGCAAGCCGACCGCGCCGGTGGCGTCGGCCCCCAGCTCGCCAGCGCCGACGCAGCCGACGTCGGGCACCGGCATGGCCCCCGAGGGCGGCCAGCTGACCGGCAAGCTGCTCGAGCGCATCGACGCCGCGACCTACAGCTACCTGCGCATCGCCACCGCGACCGGCGAGGTCTGGGCCGCGGTGCCCGAGACCACCCTGGCCGTCGGCGCCGACGTCACCGTCACCGACATCATGTTGAACCAGAACTTCGAGAGCAAGACGCTGAAGCGGACCTTCCCCGAGATCTACTTCGGCAACCTCGCCGGCGCGGGCGGCGCCGCACCCGGCACCGGCGTTCAGGGCATGGGCGCCAACCCGCACGCGTCCTCTGCACCCGGCGCACCCGGCGCCCCCACCCCGCCGGTCGCCAAGGTCGCGCGCGCCGAGGGCGCCGACGGCCGCACCATCGCCGAGCTGTTCGCCCAGAAGGCCAAGCTGGCCGACAAGACCGTCAGCGTGCGCGGCACCGTGGTCAAGTTCACCGGCGGCGTGATGGGCAAGAACTGGCTGCACCTGCGCGACGGCTCCGGCGCCGAGGCCAGCAAGGACCACGACCTCACCGTGACCACCGACGCCAGCGCCGCCGTCGGCGACGTCGTCCTCATCAAGGGCACCGTCCACCTCGACAAGGATTTCGGCGCCGGCTACGTGTACGCGCTGATCGTCGAGGACGCCACGCTGAGCAAGTAGCGACCACCACGCAGTGACGCCCGCCGCCCGCGGTTGACCCGGCGCATCGCGCCGCGCACCATCGCCCCATGCTGCGAATCACCACCGGCCACCTCGGCAGCCTCGGCGCCTGGGTCGCTGGCCTGCGCACGGACGACATCCCCGCCGACACCCTGCGCGCCGCGCGCTACCAGGTCGCCAACATGGTCGCCGCGCTGCATGCCGCCGCCCGCCTGCCCGACACCCAGGCCGTCGCCCGCGCGGTCGTGCGCAGCGGCGGCGGCGGCCGCGCCAGCATCCTCGGCACCGGCCAGCGCGCCGCGCCCGCTGACGCCGCCCAGGCCAACGCCGCCTACACCATGGCGCAGGACTTCGACGACATCGTGTGGATGGGCCACACCTGCCACTCCGCCGTGTTCGCGGCCCTCGCGGTGGCCGAGCACGAGGCCCGCGACACCGGCGCGCTGCTGCTCGCCGTCGTCGCCGCCAACGAGATCGCCGGTCGCCTGGGCGCCTCCAGCTTCCTCGGCCCGCTCAACGGCCAGATGTGGACCTTCATCCACCTCATCGGCGCCGCCGCCGCGACCTGCAGCCTGCTCGGCCTCGACGCCACGCGCACCACCCATGCCCTGGCCATCGCGCTGGCGCAGCCCACCTTCGCGCTGCAGCCCGCCTTCCTGGCCCCGACCTCCAAGCTGCTGTCCGCGTCGGTGCCCACCGCCATCGGCATCCAGGCCGCCTATCACGCCGCCGAAGGCATGGAGGGCGAGCCCACCCTGCTCGAGGATCGGCGCGGCTTCTGGTCGCGCTTCAGCTTCCACCCCATGCCCGGGATGCTCGGCGAGCTGGGCCGCTTCTGGACCCTGCAGACCCTCAGCATGAAGACCTTCCCGGGCTGCCACTACTTCCAGACCGCGTGCACCGCCCTGGAGCGGCTGCAGGCGCGCCTCGGCCGCCTCGACCCGGCGCGCATCCGCGCCATCCGCATCGACACCAGCAAGCTCGGCGCCGAGGCCACCCGTTTCGGCCAGGAATATGGCCGCACCACGCCACGCATCGGCCACGTCAACGTCAACTTCGATCTCGCCACCACCGCCGCCGTCTTCCTGCACGCCGGCCGCCTCACCGGCGCCGAGCTCGACCCCGCCTGGCTCGACGCCCACACCCCGGCCATCGCCGCCCTGCGCGATCGCACCACCGTGGTGCACGATCCCGCCCTCACCCTGGCCGTCATCGGCTCGGCGCGCGCTCTGCCGACCGGCCGCCAGGCGCTCGACGACCTGCACGCGCGCGACCTGCTCGAGCTGCGCCGCCGCTACCGCCGCGAGTACAGCTCCAGCCTGGTCTCCGCCGCCGAGGCCGTGGGCTGGGTGCGCGCCCTGTGGAGCGCCCGCGGCAGCGCCGCGCCGCCCAGCGCCAGCGGCAGCGCCATCCCGCTGCGCTTCCCCAACCGCGTCACCGTCGACTTCATGGACGGCCACAGCGACTCCGAGCGGGTCGACCTCCCGGTCGCCAGCTTCTGCCTGCCCGCCGCCGAGGCCGAGCTGCGCACCAAGTTCACCCGCGAGGTCGCCGCCAACCTCGGCCCCGAGCGCGCCGCCACAGCCTTCCAGCACACCCTCACCCTGGAGGCGCAGCCGCTCGCCGCCTGGGTCGCCAGCGTGTCACTGGGCTGAGCCCGTCACGCCTCCTGCAGCGCACGGACGCACACCACCAGCCCGCCCACCATCAGCGCGAACAGCAGCCACAGCGCCAGCGCCGCGGCCGCGCTCTGCCCCTGCCGCCTGCGCAGCGACGCATAGCGCAGCGCCCGGAACAGATCCGTCACCATGTAGATCAGCCGCACCAGCTGGAGCCGCACCCGCGGCCCGGCGATCGACCCATCATGTCGGTCCAGCCACGCGTTGATGTAGTCCTGGACGATCGAGTACCCGATCATCCCGATCAGGAACATCACCAGCCCCAACCAGAACCCACCCGGCATACCTCAGGATAGCGCACTGCCCCGGGCGCCGCGCGCGGCGGCGACACGCGGGCTGTCACCCCGTCGCGGCCTGCTCCACGCGCTGGTGTCGCTCCCGGTCCCGCGCCTCGCGCTCGGTCCCCACATAGCGCCGCCGCGTCCCCACCAGGTCATCGAACCACGGCCGGGTCACGCACCAGTTGGCCTCCTGGTCGGGCCCCATGTGGTGATCGTAGTGCCACGGCAGATGCTGCCGCGCCCACTCCGGATCCAGGTGTGCCCGCTTGTGCACCTGGTGATAGCGCAGCAGCGACCACAGCACGGTGCCGGCGAAGAACGGCGCCACCGGCAGCAGCGGCAGGTGCACGAGGCCGGTCAGCGCCAGCCCCAGCGCCTCCTGGCTCTGCGGGTGCCAGCCCCACAGGGAGCGCTGGTAGTTCGGGTCATACCCGTGGTGCTTGCGCGTCTCGCGGTGGTGCTCGTGATAGTGAAACGCGAACGGCCCCGCCTTCCAGCGCCCGATGCCATGCAGCACGAAGCGATGAAACAGCCACTCCCCCGCGTTCACATAGGCCAGCCCCAGCGGAATCCCGAGCATGCGTCACCTTCCCGCCCTCGATTCTAGGCCACCCGCCCGCCGCCACGCGCCAACCCACCCGACTCGCCCGCCAGTTCGAGCTACCGCGCGGTCGCACACCGCTCTCGCCACAGCGGCACCCGCGTCACCTCCGGTGCTTGCCCCGGCGGCATGGTGCGCTCGCGCATGAACACCAGCTCCAGGCTCTCGACCCCCGCCGCGCGCCAGCGCCGACACAGCCACTGCGCATACGGCCCGCGGTAGCCGCGCCGCGCCGGCGCCACCAGGTTCATCAGGTAGCGCCGCCAGCGCTGGTTCACGTACCCGCGCTGCGCGGGCGCCTGCCACGACAGCGCGCGCGCCCCCCGCATCAGATCGACCTCACGGCCATCCGCCATGCGCCCCGCGATCACCATCCACCCGTCATTGCGCATCGGCGCCGGCGCGAACATGTCCCAGCGCTGCTCCAGCCGCAGCACCTGGGCCACGAAGCGCAACCGCTGCGGCAACCCCACCCGCGCCCCCGGTAGATCCGCCACATTCCACCACACCACGTACACCAGGCACGCCACGCACAGCACCTCGGCCCAGCGCGGCAGCCGCCCCACCGCCCGCGCGCGCCGGCTCGCCCTCACGCGCGCCGCCAGCCACCTCTCCACCCCACGCAGCGCCGCCCCCAGCCGCGGCGCCCCCTCATCCCAGCACCACGACGGCAAGAGCCCCAGCATCACGAACGCGCTCACGAACGGAAACAACCCGATGTCGAGACACAGCCAGACTCCGACATGCAGCGCCACGAACCCCACCATCGCCACCGTCCGCACCACCCCGGTCCGCCACGGCGATAGCAGCAGGCACGGCCCCACCACCTCGAACCAGAACACCACCAGCGTGAGCACCGTCAGCGCCGCCGGATACCCACGCAACCACCTCCCGACCCCCGACACATACTGGTCGATCTGCAGCGCCCAGTACAGCGCGCTGCCCTCGGTCCGCCACGCCGCGCTGTCCTTCCACAGCGCCGTCATCCAGTACACCAGCACCAGCTGCAGCAGCAGCGCCACCGTCGCCACCGACACCACGCGCACCGCCTCGCCCTCGCGCTCGCCCGCGCTCTCGCCCGCCCGCGCCCGATCCAGCGACGCCCGCGCCCCCAGCGGCAAGAACATGCCCCAGAACAGCACCACCCGGAGCAGGATGTCGCCGCCCTGCTCGAGCAGCGGATTGCGCTGCTGCACCGAGCACAGCATCACCCAGGTCACGATGGTGGCCGCCCGCGTCCGCCACCCCAGCAGCATCGCCAGCGCCGCCAGCCCGGTGACCGCGAACAGCCCCGCCTGCACCCAGCTCGCCCCCGACAGCAGGTGCAGGGACCAGCGCCAGCCCTCGCCCACCTGCTGCAGATAGGGCGCCCGCGGCAGCACGCCGTCGTCGCTGTAGAACACCGTCAGATCGCGCGCCCGCAGCCCGACATCGCAAAGCACGATCCCCGCCAGCGCGATCCTGAGCAGCGCCAGCGAGCGCAGATCCGCCCCGAACACCTCCCCCAGGCGCGCCCGCCATGCCCCCTTCACGCGGCTCGCCTGCTGCGATGGACCTGCACCCGCAGCGGCCCCGGCACCATGCCGACTCACTACCACGACCGGGCCCGCCGTTCACGGACGCTGCCCCCCGACCCCGCCGCTCCGCGCTACTCTCCCGCTGTGGCTCGTCCCCCCGCCTCGTCCCGGCCCTGGCCCTGGCGCATCACCCTGCTCGTGGTCCTGCTCGCCGTCCTGGGCGGCGGCTGCGACGCCCAGCGCCGCGATGGCCCCTGGGTCCAGCCCCGCGCAGCGTCGAACGGAGCGATCATCGATCCCGGCGCCAGCCACTTCGACGTGTGCCCGGGCCAGGTGTCCGCCTCGTCATCAGGCGCGCTGGCCCTGCTGTGCATCGCCACCCTGGCCGGCATGCTGGCCTGGTCAGTGCTGCGCATGCGCGCCTTCCACCGACAGGCCGCCAGTGAAGAGTCGGTCGATCCGGATGGCCCGCTGCGCGCCGGCCCGTTCGTCCTGGTCGGCACCGTCGAGGTCGAGGACGGCGCCACCCCGGTGACCATCCGCATCGAGCAGGTCGGCAAGGAGTGGAAGCACAAGTCGTCCTGGAGCCACAGCTGGCGCGAGACCCGCCGCTGGATGGACGTGCGCCCCTTCGTGGTCCGACGCGACGACGGCACCACCGTCAAGGTCGAGCCCGGCCCCCGCGTGGTCCTGCACGACACCCTGTCCCGGTTCGAGCACAGCAGCACCATCACCAAGACGCGCACCCGCATCGCCGAGGTCAAGCCTGGCGACCGGATCTACGTCGCCGGCGAGCTGGTCGACATCCGCGTGCACGGGGGCGGCGGCGTCTACCGCGAGGCCCCGCGCATGCCCCGCCTGATCCCTGCCAGCACCGGCCCCATGGTGGTGTCGACCGAGGCCCCCGGCGGCACCGCGCGCCGCCTCGGCCGCGTGCACCGCCTGAGCAGCTTCGCCGTCGGCGTCGTGCTCGCCTTCCAGCTCGTCATCGTCCTCTTCCCCTACCTGGCGCAGCACCTGACCGGCGTCACCAGCGTCGGCGAGCTGCGCGCCGTGCGCACCTACGAGACCTACCACAAGCCCAAGAACGGCTCCGGCTACTGGACCACGCACCAGGAGGCCGAGGTCAGCTGGGCGCGCGACCAGAGCGGGACCTTCCGCATCGCCAGAGATCTCTACACCTGCGCCGTCCGCGCCGGCTGCGACCGCGTGGTCGTGCGCAGCGCATCGCTCGCGGGCTTCACCCTGCACCAGCTGGGCAGCCGCCCCACCCTCAGCGTGACCCGCACGCTGATCCTCGTCATCGGCTCACCCACCGCCCTGATCATCTGGCTGATCACGCTGGTCGGCGCCCGCCCCTGGTGGCTGCGCCGCAAGGTGGTCGACGGCGGCAGCGGCCGCCTGTCGCAGACCACCAGCTCGGTCAAGGACGCCGTCCCGCCGACCGAGACCGGGTGACGAGGACAGCCGCCTTCGCCTCGGCCAGCGGCCAGGGTCGCCGGCCGCCGCGTGGAGCCCACAGCCTCGGTGCTGGTCAGTTGCCGATGACGGCGAGGAAGGCGTCGTACATGGCGTAGTAGCCAGTCAGCGTGGGATGGAACGAGGCATCGGAGGGGTCCCAGACCGGCCCTTCGCGATCGTTGATCTGGCCCCAGTGCGCGCCCCAGCAGGCGCCGGTGGTCAGGTAGTTGTTCATCGAGACGAAGCGGATGTTGAACGACGGGTACGCGGACTTGGTCGCGCTGACCGCGGCCTGGATGCGGGTGTTCAGCGCATCGACCTGCTGGTCGATCCAGCGCGCCTCGTTGCCGGTGATGCCGGTGACGTCGTCGCAGTGCCAGATCCCGAGCCAGTCCTTGCGCGGCTGCATCAGACGCGGATACGCCATCACGGCCAGCGTGGCCTTGGGCGCGGCCACCGCCAGCCCCTTGTACACGTTGGTCAGCGTGGTCTGGATGGCCGCGAAGTTCGAGATCTGGCTCGAGCCCCAGTCGTGGCAGCCATTGAAGACCGAGGCCTCCATGATGCAGTCCTCGAGCAGCTCGGGCCAGCTCCTGCCGTCGTTGGTGAGGATGTCGTTGCCACCGTCGGTGATGAGGATCTCGGTGTCGGCCCAGCCGCCGGCCTTCTCGGTGGGATACATCAGCCCGGCCACGGTCATCTGGTTGGTGGCGTGGGCAGCCTGCGCGCCCTTGCAGCCGAGGAAGATCGAGCGCGCCCCCTTGGCCGCGGCGCGCCGCGGTCCCGGGGTGTCGTTCTTCTCGCGCCAGCACGAGTAGTCGCTGCGCGCCGTCAGGGCATAGCCATAGGCCAGGCCGCCGCCGGCCTCGTCATACTCGCTGCCCCAGGTGTGGATGCCGGTGCCGGAGGCGAACGAGTCGCCCAGGGTGATGACGTTCTTGACCACCTTGGGAGGTGGCGGGACATAGGTCGAGCCGCCGCCGCCACCGCCGCCACCCTCTTCTTGCTCGACTGGCGCCATCAGCGCCTGCTCTTCGGAGGACACTTCATCGAGGCTCGGATCCTCGGACGCACATCCAGCCAGCCCGCCGCCCAGCACCAGCATCCCGGTCGCAGCCATGCTCAGCCAGCTCTGCCACTGCTTCATTCGGTCGTCTCCATTCGGCAACCAGGCCAACTCCTGCGAGTCCCCGGGCTTTGCGTCCCCTGGTCACCCAGGGTTTGCCTTTTTCGTGGAGAGGCACCATGCCTCACCTGTTGGCTCGACACCTGTGCAGTGGTCGTGCCATTGACCCCTTGGTAGAGATCTCGCCGCGTTGTTCTCGACGCGCTGTGTACAAGGTGCAATTCTTGAACGTTTCCATGTACATGAATTGGACATCGTGACGCAAAAACTGCGCGCCGCGCTCTTGCTCTGTGCCCTGGCCTGCCTCGGCCAGGGCTGTCGTCGCAGCGCTCCGACCTCGGCGCTGGCGCCGCTGTCGTCCGACGAGCTGGCCAGCTGCCTCGACGCACTGGCCGACAGCGCCGGCGAACCCGACGCCGTCACACGCGCGCGCGGCCTGCTCGAGCTGGCCGAGCGCGAGCGGCTGACCTTCGCGGCCACCGGCAACATCTACCAGCACACGCTCTACCCCACGCCCGACGCCGGGTGCCTCGAGGCCGGGACCTGCTTCGCGGACTACCTGGCCTTCCAGCTGGCCGAGAGCCAGCGCAGGTTCACCCCGGCACCGGTCGACGCCAACGCTGCCCGCGTCCAGGCGCTGGCCCGGCACCTCGATCGGGACACGCTGGCGCGCGAGCTGCTGCGTCGCAGCAAGCGCGCCCAGCGCCTGCTCGAGCGCACGCCAGTGACCTGGGACGGCCCCGCGGGTGCCGGCGTGCAGGAGCTCCGTCTGCTGGTGACCGGGCACGCCAGCGAGCCGCGCCGCGACGCCGCGCTGGCGCGGGTGCGGGCCGAGCACCCCGGCCGGTTCCGCGTCGCGCGCATCCAGCGCGAGCAGGCCGCGCCGGCGTTCGCGCTGCTCGGCGACCGGCTGACCGCGGCGGTCATCGTCGGCGGCAAGCTGGTCAAGGACGTGGTCAGCGAGGACCAGTGGCGCGGCCTGCTGCTCGGCGACGACCACGTGGCCGCGCGCGCCGACGCTGCCGCGGCGGAGCCCATCTGCGACGCCCATGTCCACCTGGCCGCGGGCGGCGAGGCGCAGCTACTCCGCGCGCTCGAGCGCAACGGCATCGACCGGGCGGTGCTGGCGGCGCTGCCACGCGGCCCCGACTACGCGGGCTGGCGCGAGTCCAACCAGGCGGTGCTCGCGCTGGCGCGCGCGCAGCCGGGCCGCGTGCTCGCGCTGGTGGTGCTGTCCCCGTCCGAGCCGGAGCCGCTGCGGCAGCTCGAGGCCTACGTCGCCCAGGGCGCGCGCGGGGTCAAGCTGATGAGCGGCCACGACGCCTACTTCCAGCACGACGGCGGCCGCGACCTCGACGGCCCCGCGATGCGCGAGGTCTTCCGCTTCTGCGAGCAGCGCGGCCTGCCCATCCTGTGGCACGTCAACACGCACCTCTACGCCGCCGGCTTCCTGCGCGTGCTGCGGGACTTCCCGGCCCTGCGCGTCATCGACCCGCACCTCGGCGGCTACCTCAGCTACGCCCCCGAGCTGGTGCGCCAGCTGCTGCGCCAGTACCCGAACCTCTTCCTCGACTTCAGCTTCGGGATGCAGCCGATGTACCTGCGCCGCGCGCTCGAGGATCTGTCGCTGCGCCACGACGACTGGCGCAGCCTGGTGCTGGAGCTGCCCGACCGCTTCATGTACGGCAGCGACCTGGTGGTCGCGCCGTCGACCTCGCTGAGCCACAGCAAGCTCGCCCACGCGCTGTATCGCGACCTGTTCGAGGCCGAGACCTACGACCTCGATCTGTTCGCCGCCCCCGGCTACGCGCAGCCGTACCAGCCCAGCCACCACCGCCCCCGCCTGCGCGGCCTGGCCCTGCCGCCCGCGGTGCTGCGCCAGCTGTACTGGGACAACGCCGTCAGGATCTACGGCACCCCTTAGCAGAGGCAGCGCCTCCAGGGGGCGCGCGCGCAGCACGAGCACCGAGGCCGGCCGCCCCTGGCGCGGGTGTACCCTGGTGGTGGATGCATCCTCTGGTGCTGGGCGGGGTCGAGTGTGGCGTGGCGGCCGTGGCGGCGCTCATCGCGGCGGGGCCGCGCTGGCGGCGCTGGCTCGGCCTGGTCCTCGGCTGTGCCTGCGTGGCGCTGCCCTTCCTGGCGCGCCCGCGCGCGCCGCTGCTGTGCTTCGTGATCGCGCTGGTGGCCGTGGTGGCGGTGATGCGCTCGATCGATCTGGCGCGCGACGACAGCCGGCTACCCTGGCCACGCCGGCTGTGGCTGATGTTCGCGGTGTTCGACGTGCGACGCGTCGAGCGCCGGCCGCCCGGGCTCGACCTCGCAGCCCTTGCGGCGGTCGCGCTGGCCACCGCGATCGCCGCCGGCGGCTTCGCCCTTGGCGTCCACGTCGCCAACCAGCAGGTCGGCGCGGCGCACTGGGCGCTGCGCTGGGGCGGCGGCGTGGTCTTCGCGGTCGCCGCCTTCGAGGCCGGCACGCGCGCGCTGCCCCTCGGCTACGGCCTCCTCGGCCTGCGCCCACCGCCGCTGCACGACGCACCCTACCTGTCACGCAGCATGAGCGAGTTCTGGGGCGTGCGCTGGAACAAGGTGGTCGGGAGCTGGCTGCGCGCCAACTGCTTCGCGCCGCTCGCGCGCCGTCGCCGCGCCACGCTCGGCGTCATCGCGTCCTTCGCCGCCAGCGCGCTGCTGCACTGGTACCTGGTGGTCGTCGCCCTGGGCCTGAAGTGGTCGCTGGTGATGGCGGCGTTCTTCCTGGTCCAGCTGCTCTTCCTGGCCGCCGAACGCCTGCTCGCCGTCAGGCGCTGGCCCACCGCCGCCGCCCGGACCTGGACCCTCGGCATCATGCTGGCGGCCTCACCGCTGTTCATCGAGCCGATGATCCGCCTGGTCGACCCGCTGGTCTGAGCGCGCTGCGCGCGGTCAGGTCTGCGCCCCCGCCGTCCCGCCTGCGCCCGCGCCGGCGCGACGCCATGACCAGCGCGAGCCCGAGCGCGACGACCCCGCCAACCCCCCGCGCGCCGCGACCAGCGGCCGTCCCGCAGCCCGACGACTCCTTGGCCTCTGTCCCTGCGTCGGCGCCAGCCCCGCCATCCGGCGGCGCCGCGCACAGCTCGTCGAGGCTGAAGCTCCGCGCCGGAGCGCCACAGAGCTCGGGGCCGCCGGTGCGATTGCCCGCGAGGTCGCCGGTGACGAGCCGGCCACAGT
>JADYYK010000036.1 GCA_020853705.1 Deltaproteobacteria bacterium | reverse complement strand
GAAACTTCGCGCAGATCTCGGCCACTTCATCCTCCCCGAGCGCCGAGAACGGAGCTACCCGCGCGCCGTGAAGATCAAGATGAGCAACTACGCGCGCAAACGGCCGGTCGTTAAGTGACCGGCATTGCTGCTAGCCCCGCCACTCGTCGTCGGAACTCTCCACCCGGAAGTGCTCGACCACCTGCAGTCCAGGCCTCGGCGCGCTCGCGGTGATGGTCATGCGCAGGGAGTACAGGTACGCCGCGTCGCGCTCGCCGAGGTAGCGGGTGAGGCGCTCACGTGCCGCCTCGAGGTCTGCCGGGCGCGGGCGCACCGAGGGTGCGCAGGTGCGCGCCAGCTCCTCGAACAAGGCGTCGCCGGCCCGCATCCGGGTGCGCCGCGGCAGGGTCGTGATGATGTGCAGGGCATGCTCGGCGGCAAACTCGGGGAGCTCGCGGAGAAAGTGTGGACCCGCCTGGTCGCCTGGCGCCGTGGCCAGGAGCTGCGCCGTCCCATCAGGAGCCAGCAGGCGCGCGACCTGGGCCAGCGTGCGTCGCAACACCAGCAGCCCATCGTCCCCCGACACCGCCCGACCGAGGACCGGGAACTCGGGCGGATAGGGCAGGGTGGGCGGGGTCGCGGTCACGTAGTCGAAGCTCGCCTCCGGCCCGACCACGTCGGCCACCTCCCCCTCGCGGATGCTGGCCCGGTCATCGACGGAGTTCAGGACGACGTTGAGCTTGGCACAGGCCAGCGCGACCGGGCTGACGTCCACGGCGACCACGCTCTCGGCCAGGGTCGCGCAGCGCACCGTCAGGTGGCCCGGGCCGGCGTAGAGATCGAGGCAGCGCGCATGGCGGGGGGGCGCCGTGCGTGCCGCATGGGCCGCCGATTCGTCGCTGAAGGCGGCGTCCTGCTTGGCGGGCTTGGCCCATGGCACGAAGACCAGCTGACCCAGCAGCGGCAGCAGGGCCAGCGCGCCGATGCCCTGCTGGCCCTCGTGGTGGAGCAAGATGCCGAGGCGCTCCAGGGCGTCGAGCTCGCTCCCCAGGAAGACGCCGCGCAGCGCCTCGTCGGGCACGGGCTCGCCGAGGAAGAACAGCGTGGTCAGGGTGCGCAGGGTGTCCGGAAGCAGGTGGAGTCGCTCGCGCATCCAGCGGAACTGCAGGTGCAGCGGGCGCTCGCTGCTGTAGCTGTCGAAGTAGCCCTCGCGGCGCAGGATGGCGGGCAGCCGGCGCAGCACCTCCTGGTCGGCCTGCACTTGTTCATCTGGCGTGGCTGACACGCCGCCCAGTGTACTGGCCGTCGGGGCAGCACACCAGGTGGGTCCAGGTCAGGTTGCTCGGGAGTCGAGCCGAGTAGAGCGGCAGGGAGTGAGTGAGTCCAGGAGCCCGCTGCGCAACCGAGCGCAGCTGCACGCGCGATTCCGCAGCGCGCTCCTGTCCGGGCGGCTAGCCCTCGTCGGCGGGGCCGACGCCGTTGACGTTCGCGGCGGCGTTGGCGTTGGCGAGCGCGTTGGCGTTGGCGGCGGCGTTCGCCAGGGCGACGCCGTTGGCGGCGCCGGCGGCGACGACGATGACGAAGCCCCAGACCTTGCAGAAGGCGAGCTGCATGTCCGGCGACTCCGCGCTCTGGCCCTCGAGCCGCTCGATCTTGCCGTAGCTCGGGGCCTGGCCCGCATGCGACACGCTGCCGACATCGACACCGAAGCGCTGCATGTAGCCAGCCGGGTCGAGCTCGTACTCGCTCTGGTTGCCCTTGTCAGCCGCGAGTGACTGGCGGACCTTGGCCAGGTTCTGCCAGTTCGCCAGGCTGCGCGAGCCGGTGCCGGCCTCGGGCTCGACCTCTTTGGCGGGGTCGAGGTGGTGGTCTGGGGTTTGGTCCTTGTCCTTCTCGCTCATGATCAGCACTCCGTTTCCGAGCCCACGGGGGCTCTCTGCGCCGGGGTTTCGGCGGTAATGATTCGCAGGGGCGGGAAATCCCGTTTGCCCTGATCGAGATACTCTCGCTGCACCATGCTGCGCGCCTCGAGGACGATGCGGACGAACTTGTCCATGTGTCGGTACAGCGCGACCCGGTTCTTCTCCAGCACGACCAGGTCGTGGCAGACCTCGCAGAAGCTGCGGTAGCCGCGTGGGAAGTCGATCTCCGTCGGGCAGATCTTCTCCAGCAGCCGCATGATCTTGATCGGTCCGAGGATCGCGATCATGTTCGAGACCAGGTCGTTGTCGGCCTTGGTCATCAACGCATCGAGTGAATGGTCGTCGAGGCTGCCATAGTCGAGGATGGGGTTGTCCTCGACCTCGAAGCCGCAACACGCCACGAAGTGGCCCTTGGCCGAGATGGCTGCCGACTTCAGCGCCCACGGACAGCCGCCGATCAGATCCGCGAGCTTGTCGAGCTCCTCGGCGCTGGGCACCACGGGGAGCTCCGACTCCGACAGCTCGGTACAGCCGCGGGCCAGGCGCTGCACCGGAGCGTTCGACAGCACCACCAGGGTCTTGCCCTGCTGCTTCTGGTGCTCGAAGCCGGAGATGCCGTCCTCGCCGAAGCGCATCTTCATGTCGTCGCTGCCGAAGTCGCGGCGGATGCGCTCGGGGGTCAGCTCGCTCTCGGGGCCGAAACAGTTCGCCAGCACCACGGCCGAGAAGTCCATGGTCAGGGCCTGCTCGTACGCGTTGCGCACGCACTCGAGCTTGATGTAGTCGGTGTGATAGTCGTCCATCGAGATGTTGAGCTCGGTGAGCCCTGCATCCTTGAGCTCGCGCAGCTTGAGCAGCGCGTGGTCGCGATTGGCCGCCCAGTAGGCGTTGGTCACGATGCGGGTGCCCACGCCGCGATCGCGACACATCGAGATGGCCCGGTAGAGCGTGTCGCCCAGCAGCATGGGCTCGCCCCCGGCGAAGATCACGACGCTCAAGGACAGCTCGCTCAGGGCCTGCGACAGGATGCGCTCGAGCTGCGCCCACGACAGCGTGTCGGAGCGCTCGGGGCTCGAGTTCATGCAGCAGTGACGACACGCAGCAGTGCACCTGCTGGTGGTCAAGATCGTCAGCTGTCGCGGCTCGAAAACCCGGGTGTGCATCGCTGCTCCAGAAAACCAGACTCCAACCCCATCCCTGGTACGTCGCCCCTCAGCCGGGGTTCCCTGCGCCGAGTGTGAGTCGAGAAGCCTACTCTAGGGCAAGGGTCGCTCCGGTGCGATCAAAAGCGGGCCGACGTCCGACCGAAGTCTCGGTGTGTAAGTATTTGTAAATAAACACTATTTCTGATTGATGTCCCCAGGGGACAGGCCGCGCCAGATGTGAGTCGCAAGTCGTTGTGCTAATGCCCTGGTGCCCTCGGACGTGAGTCGGAACTCCGCTGCTGAACCCAGCGCGCACGTCGGCGAAAGCCCTAAGGTTGCGGCAGGCGTCGAGCGTAGCCCTGCTTGAGCAGCCACATGAGGTGCCGGCGCGTCTGGCCGGGCGTGTGCGCTCGCTGGCCGCAGACGCGGGCCACGACCTCTCCGACGCTGGCCTGGGGCAGGGCGACCAGCGCCGCCATCACGGCCGCCACCGCCTGGTCCTCCACTGGCTGGCCGCGGACGGCCGCCACACACACCACGTCGGTGCCGCGTGCGAGCGCCAGGCCGTCGCTGGTGAGCGCCAGGAGGTCAGTGTCCGCGAGCCAGCTCGACGGATAGGCGGCGAAGCCCTCCGTCATCCTGAGGGCGGGGGCAGGCGGCGGCGCAGGTTGCTGCCCATCGCCGGTCGCCGCAGCCCGGGTTGCCGCCACCAGCTCGCGCCACAGGTCGACATGCCGCGCCACCATGGTGCTGGTGCCGTGCTCGGCGACCGCTCGGCGCCGCCCGGCGTCGCCGAAGCGCTGGGCCAGCTCGGGCTGCTGAAGCAGGGTGCCCAGCACACGCTCGAGCGCGTCGCAATCGGTGGCGATGCTCTGGGCCGCCAGCGCCGCACCGGACCCGCCCTCCATGGCCTCGAACAGATCGAGGAAGGGCTCGTGCTCCGACCACGTGGTGGCCGCGAGGAAGCCGGTCTCGCCGTCGCGGACGGTGTCGCGGAAGCCCGCCCAGTCGGCCGCGACCACCGGGACCCCACACGCCATCGCCTCGATGGCGGTGAGCCCGAAGTTCTCGATGATGGTGTCGCTCAGGCACACGGCGACATCACTGGCGGCGTACAGCAGGGGGACGTCGGCGCGCGCGAGGCCCTCGACGATGTCCACGGCGTGCGCGATGCCCAGGTGCTGGGTGCGCTCGCGCAGCAGCGCGAGGTAGGGGTTGCCCGCCGTCGATGAGACCACGAGGCGCAGCGGCCGACTGCGCTCCGGGCTGGCGAGCAGCCTGCGGAGCACGACGAGCAGCGGCGACGGATCCTGCTTGTTCTCCAGATCGATGCGCCCGTGCCACAGCACCAGGTCGCCGTCGGGCCGCAGGCCGAGCTTGCGCCGGGCCTCGGCCCTGGGCGAGGGCCGAAACAGCTCGAGGTCACAGCCGTAGGGGATGAGCGCCAGTCGGGGCGGCGGGGGCAGCCTGGCGCCATGGTTGGCGGCGAGGCTGGCCGCGAGCTCGTCGAGGTGCCGCTGCAGCGCCGCGCGACTCGACGCCGAGGCGCAGATGATGGCGTCGTCAGGCCGCAGGCCGAGCCGGAGCTGCAGATAGTACGAAAACAGCGGTCGTGCGCCGACTGGGTTGCCGTGCGTGCCCAGGGTCAGCGGCAGCCGGTGGGGCGCGGCCGTCGGTGCCGCCTCCATCCAGCGGCGCGCCGCCAGCGCGCGCGCGACGTTGGCCTCCATCTCGTGCACCACGTCGAGCCCGGCGAGGCCCGGGTGGTCGCCCACCGAGGGGCGGTCGAAGGGCACGATGTCGAGGCGCGAGGCTGGCCCACCCAGCGCACGCAGATGGCCCAGCTTGGCCTCCGACGGATCGACCGCGAACACGCACAGGCGAGCGATCGACTCCGCGCGCGCCATTCCGCCAAGCAGGCTCTCACAGGCGAAGCGAAACCCTGATTGCACCGCGAGGTTGGCGGCGCGGTGGTAAAACGTCGCGACCGAGAGTCCTCCGTCGCTCGCCATCGTTTGCTCGGGTCCTGGCGCGACTCAGGCGTGCAGCGGCCCGACCACGCGGATCTGCTTGTTCGCCATGGCGGCCAGCGCGAGCAGGTCCTGTACCCCCCGGTACTCGATCTCGTGCCAGCTGGGGTGCGCAGCCATGAAGCGCTGCTGCTCGTCCTCGACACTGGCGGCGGGACGGTTGGTGGTGGCCGCCGGGCCCAGCCAGAATGAGAAGCGGAGGCGCGAGATGCGGTGCTGCACGGCGAGCCGGAAGGTCTCGTTGATGACCGCCACGACGTGGTCGGCGCTCTCGCCGGGCAACCCGAGCACGACGGACAGTCGCGACAGGTGCGCCAGGCCGCTGCGCAGCACCTCGGCGAGACAGCGCGTGAGGTCGGCTGCCGTCAGCGCGCTCTCCATGCGACCCAGCGACGCGTCCAGCACCGAACCGGCCAGAAGGTCGAGCGAGCCCACCGGCAGCAGCGAGAGATGATCGAGCAGGTGTGGGCTGAGCAGCTGGTGCGGCCAGGCGCGCAGGTGCAGGTGCATCAGGACCTTGCGGTCACGCAGCGACGCGCGCACGGTCTCGGCCAGGAACTGCAGCCTCGGCATGTCGATCACGACCCGGTCGTCGTTCAGGTACAGGTGCGCTTCGCTCTGGTTGGGCGCGGCCGCGGTCGCGGCGATGACCCGCGCGGCGCTCTCGGAGGCGGCGACGTTGGGGACCGGGGGCACCACCCAGGGGTGGGTCGGATCGGGCAGCGGCGAGACATCGACCTCGCTCAGTGCGACGCCTCGTGGTGACAGCTCGTAGGCGGGCATTCCAGACTGAGGCCGCGGCTGCGACCATGGGTCGAAGAGCTCGATCTTGGCCTGGGGGTGCCGCTGGCCAAGGGCTGCGACGACCTCACCGGCGGTCCTGGCCGAGGCCGAGGCCGCGGCCACCACGATGCTGTCGCTGCTGCCGAGGCGCTCGGTCAGGGCGGCGTCCTGAAGGGCGGCAGGGGCGACCAGGTGGTAGCTGACGTCGTCACCGCCGCGTCGCGCCGCGCCGGCCCATGCCAGCAGCGACGGTGAGGCGGCTCGGCTCGGCGCCTCGCCAAACGAAGGTGCATCGGTCGACATGACGGCGGCGGTCCGAGGCGGGGCCTCGAGATCGATGAATGCGATGCGCATCAGGGGTTGTTTCGAGGCTAGCGTTCGCGGAAACGGTGGGGGCGAATCGGCGTCATGCGGTCATTGCGGCGTGCCGGCCCAGAGAAGGAGCGCATCGGCCGGGGCCGAAGGCCCGTCATCGAGTGCCACTCCTTGACGGCTCGATCGGCGCGCGCATTGGCCCCCGGGTGCGACTTCGAGTCTGACGCGGGCAGCATGCTCATGACGCCTTCGATCGGCTCGGCCCCGATGCCCGCCCTGACCAGGCTCTGGGTGGCCCACTGGTCCGCGGCGAACTCTCCGCTGTGGCCACCATCCGCCCCGCCACGGGCGTGTCCGAGCTCGTGGGCGAGGACGAAGCGAATCCCGTTGACGCCTGCCGTCGCCGCCACCTTGGAGGCGAAGGATGGATTGATGAAGATGCTCTTGCGATCGGTGGCCGCCGAGCCCTTGTCGTCGAGCTTCACCGGGCAGGGCATGACGCCCATCACGGCAGCTTGCTCGTCGACCATCTTCTGATAGTCACCGGAGTTCATTCACCACGCCTCCCAGCCTTCTACTCGAACTCTAGAACAAACCTGTCTCGGAGCACAATCTCAAAGCCGGCTGACGATCAGGAACCCATAGCCCGCCATGGCGACGATGCAGCCCAGGAAGACGGCGACCTGGATCCGGTTCGACTTCTTGAACCCCATCGACTCCGCCCTGCCGCGCATCACCAGGGCAGTGATGACCACGATGACACCAGCAGCCAGCATGCCGTACGCGGCTTCCCGGTTGGCGACATACCAGGTCACCGGATTTGCCAACGTCTTGTCGGTTCGGAACCCATACCAGCCATTGGGCCCCACCTTCTCCATGATCAACGGCACGCTGAGGCCGATCAGAATCAGCCCAGCGATCGTGATCATCACGTTCACCCACTTGGCCTGAACAGCTGGATCTTTGGTCACGGGTGCCTCCTTGAGACCAGTTTGGAGTGGTCGAAAATGTATGTCAAGCCACCTCCGGGGCCGCCGCGTGAGCCCGCTTGCTCAACCAAGTGCCCAGCACATCGAGGAATCCGCCGTCCACATGCCGGGAGCGATCGTAGTATTGAACCATGGTTGAGTTACCTTCTGTGCGCTTGAAGGTGTGGTCCAGGTCGGGGAACAGGGTGTAGGTGACATCGCGACCAGCGGCCTCGGCCGCAGCCACGATGCGCTCGGCGTCCTTCTCGGGCGAGACCTGGAAGTCCTTGCCGCCCTGGAGCACCAGGATGGGGCAGCTGACCTTGGCGACCAGCTGGTCGGAGCGATGCCTCATGTGTTCGAGGATCCACCTGCGGGTGCGGGCCCCCGCGAACAGATGGTCGGGGATCTCGCCAGGCACCCAGGGCCGCCCCGAACACGCGGCATCCACATAGTCCCGGACTTGTTGGACCTGGGCCTCCACGGTGGCCTGGGCCAGGCCGAGCTTGCGACCGTGGTTGACCACCTGGTCGATCAGCGCCTCGTCGATGGCCCGCCCCACCGCCGCCATCAGGACCACTCCTGCCAGGCCCGCGTCGGGTGCGCTGGCCAGGGCGAGTGCGACCGTGCCGCCCTGGCTGTGGCCGATGAGGAAGATGCGTCCGCGGTCGACCTCGGGGCGGCTGCGCAGGTAGGCCAGCGCGGCGCGCGCATCGGCGATCACGGTCTCCAGGCCCTGCTCGAGCACGTCCTTGCCGATGAGGGTCTTGCCGGCGCCCCGGGTGTCGTAGCGCAGCCCCAGCAGCCCGCGCTCCGCGAGGTGGTCGACGATCTCGTGGCTGCCGAGGTCGATCTCCCCTGAAATGCCGTTGCGATCGTGCGAGCCCGAGCCGCCCAGGAACAGCACCGCCGGGAACGGTGCCGTGCCGCGCGGCAGCGTCACCGTGCCGCCGAGCGGCGTGATGGGCCCCGGGAGCTCGACGTCATGCAGCTCGAAGGTGTGCCCTGGCGGCGGCGCATAGGTCGGGCGATCCAGCGTCAGCACCTCGGCGTCGTGCCAGGCCGGCAACGGCGGAGCCGGCTGCTCCCGACGGATCTCGACCGCCTGCGTGGGCAAGCGCGACAGCACCAGGCAGCCATCGTGGTCGAGGCGAAGCTCCTCCTCGTGCGAGGAGCGCAGCCAGGTGCCACCCTCGGCGGCCTCGAGGTCGGGCGCCGGCGTGGTCCGGTACGGGGCCGGCAACATCCCGTTCACCAGGAAGACCTGGAAGCGGGCCTCGGCGCCCAGCCGTCCCGCGCCATGGGCCTGCGCCAGCATGAGGGCCTGGAGCCCTATCAGGTTGGACTCCAGGACGACGTCCGCGCCTTCGAGCGGCACGGTGTGGTGGCTGCCGTCGGGCAGGATGGCCTCGACGCTGTCGGCCTTGAACTCCAGGCTGACGGCCGAGCCGCGGGTCTGGCTCCGATAGCGCAGGGGACGCAGGGCGTCGTCACACACCAGCTGGCTGCGCTGCGTGACGAGCGAGCCGCCCTGGCCGATCGCCAGGGGATCGATCTCGAGGAGGAACGCGAACTCGTGCAGTCCACTCCCCGGTTCGCCAGCTGGACCCTTGTACAGAGACCACTGGGTGGCGAAGCGCTTGCCGTTGAGGTGCGAGGTGTAGGCGAGGACTTGACCAGGGCCAATGAAGAGCCTATCCACTACCGGGTTCGTCATTTCAGACCATCCTGGCGAGGAGGGCGTGATGCCGTATCTGTTCATTGCCGCGGGACTGCTCTTCATTCTCATCAGCATTCCCCTGATTCTCGGCAAGGTCGGTCCCAACAACTTCTATGGTTTCCGGACCAAGAAGACGATGGCAGACCGCAAGATCTGGTTTGCAGCCAACAAGGTCATGGGCATCGACCTGGTGGTGGCGGGCCTGGCCATCGTCGCGGGCTCGATCATCATCATGGTCGTTGCACCCGAGGATCGAACCCAGGTCGCCTACGTCGAACTGGCGATCTTCGCGTGCTCCTTGCTGGCGGCCGTCGTTCACAGCATCGTGGCGCTGCGCCGGATGTGACTCAGGGCGCGGCCGATTCGGCCTGCGCGACCCGGAGCTGGACGCGGCTTCCGGCCTTCTGGATGAGGGGCCGCGGCGGCACCTTGTGCTGCGCCAGCACCTCTTCCAGGGTCGGCAGCCGCTCGTACACCCGCGGCAGCAGCGCCAGGTGAACGTCCTTGCGGGCGTCGCTGTAGATGAGGCCGCGCTCGTGCCAGGTCGCCAGCTGGGCACGCAGGAAGCTGCCATCGATGTGGGAGAAGCGCTGTTCGATCGCGCTGAAGGGACGGTGTGAGTTGAGGTAGCGATACAGCTCGGCGGCGATGCCCCCCAGCAGCTCGGTGCGGGGGCGACCGCTGCGCACGTCGGTCGCGACCAGGTAGTCGCCGCGATCACTGTAGTGGCGCTGGTTCGGTACATAGCCGCGGCGCCAGCGATTGACCACGCGAACAAAGTCGCGATGTGCCGCCAGCAGCTCTGGATCTTCCTTCAATGGATGATCGTAGTCGAAGCGATAGGCGATCTTGGCGAGGTCGGCCTCCGCGACCATGGGGAAGACCACCTTGTGGTAGGGCTTGGGGCGGATGTTGCGTATGCCGTGCTTGTCGGGCTCCAGGAAGTAGGGGCTGAAGCGCTCCAGCTCGGTGATGACGACCGAGGATGGCGGTGGCAGGTGGGTGATGCTGGGGACGAGTTCGGTCATGGCGCGGTAAGCCGCCGCGGTCTCGCCCGGGTTTCGCACCAGGATGTTGTAGGCCAGCGTGATGCCGGCCTCCGACGCCCACTTGATGAACTGCACCTGCCCGAGGCCCGTGTTGCCCTTGTCCATGAGCTCGAGGATCTCGTCCGAGAAGGACTCGATGCCGGGCTGCACCGTGCCCACGCCCGACATGCCGAGCAGCATGAGCTGCGAGGAGCGCATGTTCGACTTGACCTCGAAGAACATGCGCAGCGGACGGCTGGGGTCATTGTTGTAGCGGATCAGCTCGGGGAACAGCGTGCTGAAGAGGCGGGTGTCGAGGATGTCGTCGGTCGGATGCATGTAGTCGACCGTTGGGTGGCGCTCGTGGAGCGTCGTGAGCTCCTGGTACAGGCGCTGGGCCGACTTGGAGCGAAAGGCGAGTTCGCGCTCCGAGAGGCCGCAGAAGGTGCACAGGTGCTTCTGGCCCCACCAGCAGCCGCGCGAGGTCTCGAAGAAGACGACCGGGCGCAGATCGTGCCACTCGCTGCTGGCCTGCTGGACGAAGTAGGAGTCGTGATTCGGGATAGGGAGGCTGTCCAGCTCCTCGCGCAGGGGGGGAACAGCGGTCTTGTGGACGGCTCCGGCCGCGTCGCGGTAGACGATGCCGCCGACCTCGGCGAGGTCACCCTCGCCGCGCAGCGCGCGCACGAACGGGACGACGATGTCGTCGGCCTCCGTGTAGCAGACCGCGTCGAGCTCGCGGAAGGCACCCATGAAGCCCTCGGCCTGCTCGGCCACACAGCCGGAGCCGCCGAAGACGATCTTCACCTGCGGGTTCAGCGCCTTGAGGCGGCGCGCCAGCGCCAGCGAGGCCGGGAGCTGGGTGAAGAACGTGATCGAGAAGCCGACCACATCGTAGCGGCTGTCGCCAGCGACGGCGGCGCAACGGTCGAGGCAGGTGCCCGCGTTCGCGATCTCCTGGGCGATGAGGGCGGCCATGTCCTCGCGCGAGATGTGCCGGGCCTCGTCCTCCTCTGCCACCAGGCCGTGCATGGTGCGCTCCACGTCATAGTCGTCGAGCATGAAGTCGAGGAACGGCTGGTGGTAGGCCGCGACGTCATCCGCCAGGTAGGCGCCGAACAGGAGTCCCGCATAGGCATTGAGGAAGCGACGCCCACCTTCGAAGTTCCACAGCTTCGTCCGCGGGTAGCGCAGCACGCCATGCAGGCAGTCGACGGCGATCCCGGCCTGGCCCAGGATCTCGCTCAGGAGTCCGAGCGCGAGCGACGTGCTGGTGGGCTGCACGTACGGCATCGCCACAAGCAGGACTCGCGGGGCGATGGCGACCTCACTCATGATTGACCTCGCGCGCGACCCACCTTCGCCGCAGCTCCCGTGGCGCCCATGCTACCATGTCAGGGACCGCGCAAGCACTGGATCCCCGGCCGTCCGCGACCCCGGACCTGGGGGATTTTCAGCTCGAGGTCGGATATTGTTGCAGCCTCGTCCACCGTGAGGCGGGTCTGGAGTTCCGAACGTGCACACCCGGGTATTCGAGCCGAGGCAGCTGACCGTCCTCACCACCAGCAAGTGCACCGCCGCGTGCCGGCACTGCTGCATGAACTCGAGCCCGGAGCGCGCGGACACGCTGAGCTGGCCGCAGCTCGAGAGCAGCCTGACCCAGGCCTTCGCCGAGCTGGCGCACCTCGAGGTCATCATCTTC
The DNA here is from genome assembly GCA_020853705.1 of Deltaproteobacteria bacterium. Classification (GTDB taxonomy): domain Bacteria; phylum Myxococcota_A; class Polyangia; order Haliangiales; family JADYYK01; genus JADYYK01. The sequence goes on along the minus strand of JADYYK010000036.1, from coordinate 17,716 downwards.
GCGGGCGGCGAGCCGCTGCTGCTGGGCCAGGACCTGCTCGCGGCCATCCGGCTGTGCAAGCGCCACGGTGTCGTCACCCGCATCGTGACCAACGCCTACTGGGCGACCTCGCGCGAGCACGCGCGCTTCAAGCTGCGCGAGCTCAAGGAGGCAGGGCTCGACGAGGTCAACATCTCGACGGACGACTACCACCTGCCGTGGATTCCCCTCGACGCGGTCAGGCACGCCTACGAGGAGGCCATCGCGCTGGAGTTCTCGGCCGTGGTGCTGGCGAACTGCTTCGGCCCGGAGACCACGCTGACGCCGGAGCGCGTCAAGCGCGAGCTCGGAGCGCAGCCGAATCTGCACCTGCACCTGAACGACGCCGGTGGTGTCATCGAGCACAAGGCGCACAACGGCAAGACGCTGGTGGTCCTGGCCAACACGCCGGTGCAGCGGCTGGGGCGCGGTGAGCGCGAGCTGGCCACCTCGGAGCTCGGCGCGGCCCACCCAGATCTGGACGCGCTCGGCGAGGAGGTCGGTGGCTGCCCATGGGCCATCAAGGCCGCTGCCATCTCGGCGCGGGGCCACTTCGTGAGTTGCTGCGGATTCGAGGTCGAGGACAACCCCATTCTCGACTATGGCGATCTCGCCAGGACACCACTCGCCGAACTGCTCGACAAGGCGGACAACGACCTGGCCTCCAACATGATCGCGATCATCGGACCCATCCGCATCATGAACATGCTCCAGGAGCTGTGTCCGGACGAGGTCTCCTTCCCGGGCAACTACCGCACCTACTGCGAGGTCTGCAGCGACCTGGTCTCGAGCAAGCAAAATCGCGATGCCTTGTATCGCCACATGGGCCGCTTCGCGGAGCTCGTCCTCGACGCCCGCCAGTACCTGAAAGAGAAGTATCAGGACCATGGCGTGCTCGACTATCCTCCGCTCAAGATCCGGCCGACAACCCCCAGCGACCCAGCCTGACGATCACCAGAGAGGCGACGATGAGCACATCCCAGACCGTGACCCCGGGGGGCGACCTGTCCAGCCGGGATCTGGCAGTCCTGCACGACCTGCCTGCTCTGTTCCTGCGCGAAGGTTACATCGACAACTATCTGGTCTATGGCACCACGCATCTGCACTTCGAGAAGGTGCGCAAGGACCTCGGCACGCTCCCGCCGGCGCTGCGGATGCTGATGTCGCTGTTCTTCCTCAACGGGCAGGAGCCGCCCGAGGAGGTCGCTCGGGCCTTCTCCGCCGAGCAGGTCCAGTCGCTGCTGCGCCTTGGCCTCTTGATGGAGACCGCGGGGCAGCTGCACAGTGGCGGGCTCATCCTGCTGCCGGTGTTCGGCCACCTCATGTTCGTGCCCACGCCGATGTCGAACCCCATCGTCTACTTCGGTGACGACTCGGCGGCGCTGGCGGTCCGGCTCAGTCCGCCCCGGGGGGCGCGTTGCCTTGACCTGTGCTCGGGGCCCGGCATCCAGGCCTTGCGCTCCAGCATCTCCGGTGGCCACGTCGTCGCCGTCGAGATCAACCCCATCGCTGCGGCCTGCAACGAGCTCAACATCGAGCTCAACTCGCTGGGCGGCAAGGTCGAGCTGCGGCGCGGCGACCTCTACGCCGTGCTGAAGCCGGGAGAGCAGTTCGACTTCCTGTCGGCCAACCCGCCGCTGCTGCCCTTCGTCCCCGATCTGCCGTATCCCTTCGTGGGGCACGGCGGCAGCGACGGTCTGCTGGTGACGTGGCGTATCCTCGACAAGCTGCCCGAGGTGCTGGCCGACGGGGGGACCGCCCAGATCATCGGGACTTGCACCGGTGACGAGCAGGGGCCGCACTGTCGCCAGCAACTGGCGGACTACGCCAGCAAGCACGGCCTCCAGGTCGTGTTCACGGTGCCCTCACGCATGAAGCTCGAGCCGGGCTCGCCGTGGTTCGATGGGCTGGCCTCGACCTGTGCGGTGGCCACCGGGCTGGCGCTCGACATGGTCAAGGAGCGCTTCGCCGAGCACCTGGTCGAGCTCGGGGCCAACAAGCTGTACTGCTACTACCTCACCATCACCAAGGGCTCGCCGCATCCCGGCTTCGTGATGACCCGGCAGTACGAGCGCCCGGGCGGCTTCTGGTTCCGCTGAGGGCTGGGCAGGGTCGCCAGGTTCAGTCGTCGTCGGGGCGTACGCTGTCGTAGCGGAAGTGCTGGGTCATCTGCACTCCGGGGCGTCTCGGATCGTGCGTCAGCGTGAGAAAGACCGAGTACAGGAAGTGGGCCTTGCGGGCCTCGAGGTGGCGTCCCAGGAGCTCCCGCGCGGCCTGGATTTCGGGGCGTGCGGGCTGCACGCAGGTCTGCGCCAGATACTCGAACAGGCGATCGCCCGGGCGCATGCGCGCGCGTCGTGGCACGGTCATGACGATATGGAGGCCGTGTTCGTCGGCGAACCGGGTCAGCTCGCGCCGCAGGTGTGGGCCGTCCTCGTCTCCCGTCGATGACGCGACGAGCTGCGCCGAGCCTCCGGGGGCCAGTACCGCTGGCAGCCCGACCAGGGTGCGGCGCAGCTCGCTCATGCCGTCGTCATCCTCGGCGGCCTCGCCGGTCAGCGCAAGGCTGGCCGGGTAGGGCAGGGTCAGCGGGCTGGCGACCACGTAGTCGAAGCGCTCGCCGGCGTCGACACCGGCATAGAGATCGGCCTCACGGACGCTGACGCGGTCGTCGACCGAGTTGAGGACCAGGTTGAGCTCGGCGCACGCCAGCGCGACCGCGCTGGTCTCGATCGCCACGACGCTGGCTGCCAGCGTCGCACAGCGCACGCTGAGGTGGCCCGGGCCGGCGAACAGGTCGAGACAGCGGGCGTGGCGGGGCGGCGCGGTGCGCGCGGCCTGCGCGGCCGAGTCCTCGCCAAAATAGCCATCTTGCTTGCCGCCCGGACTGAGCAAGGGGACGAACACCAGCTGTCCCAGCAGCGGCAACAAGACCAGTCCGCCGGTGTGACACAGGCCTTCCTGCTCGAGGATGATGCCGACGTGCCGCAGCGCGGCGATCTCGGAGGGGTCGAAGATGCCGCGCAGCTGCTCGGCCGGCACCTGCTCGCCGAGGAAGAACAGCGACATCAGGGTCCGCAGGTCACCCGGCAGCGCGTCGAGCTGCTCCCGCACCTGGCGAAAGTGCAGGTGCAGCATGCCATTGACGCCGTAGCTGTCGAAGTAGCCAGCGCGGCGCAGGATCGCAGGCAAGCGCCGTAGCACGGCCAGATCGTCCTGCGGGAACTCGCTCTGGGGCGACACCGCGCCAGTGTACCGGCGCGTTCGTCGGGAGACCAGCCCGCTGCCACCCCTGTATACTCCCATCCTGATGGAGGTTCGCGCCACAAGTACGCGGCTCATCGCGAGCCCCGACGGCCGCTGGGTCACCCTCGTGCGCGACGGCCTGTGCCAGGTCTTCGCGGTGGACAGCCACCAGCTGGCGGGTGAGCGCCAGCTCGAAGGCTCCGAGGTTGACATCGTGTTCCTGCCCGAAGCGGGGCACCTGCTGGTCCTCATCGCCAGGGAGCACGGCACCGTGCTCGAGCTGTGCACCTTGCCTGGGCTGCAGCGCGTGGCGACCATGGGGCTGGCGTGGTCGACGCATCTGGCCGCGGCCACCGGCAACCATGCGCTGCTGTTCGGCCGCGAGGGGCGGGTGCCCCAGGTCGTGGCGGCTCGTCGTGGCACCCTGTCGATCGCCCCGTTTGCGGCGGTTGGTTCCGTCCAGCTCGCCGTGGGGCTGACGGACGGCAGCTTCCTGATGGCGATCCAGGGGCGCGCCGAAGTGTGGGATCCGATCACGCTGCGGCCCGTGTTCCGGCTGCGCTTGCCCTTGCCAGCGGTGCCGCGCTTCCTGGGCGTCGGGGTCTCGGGTCGTGTGCTGTGGACGATCTCCAGCAGCGAGATGGGCGTGCTCACGCTGCAGCGGCTGGAGAGCGGACAGCATGGCCAGCTCCCGCTGGGTGAGCGGGTGGCGGCGATCTGCGGCCATCCCGAGTCGTCCTGGGTGGTCGCGGCCGTCGACTTCGGGTCTTCGCGACACGGCGTGGTGCGGGTCAATCTGGTCGGCGAGACCCAGGAGCTCCTGCTGCCGGAGGTCTGTCCGGACGCGCTCTGTCTGGTGGCTGGTGAGACGCCCGCGGTGGTGGTCGCGCTGCCCGGGGAGCCGCTGCGCTTTCTGGAGCTGCCGCGCGAGCGCTCGACGCCCACCCTGCTGGTGCCCAGTTCGCCGCTGCATGCGGCGCCCGTGCGGGAGCACGGCCAGGCGGCGCAGGAGGCGGAGGCACCACCAGCGCCTGCGCCAGCCCCCGCCCCCGCCCCCGCGGTGATGCGAGCACGGGCGCGACCTCAGGCCTCGGAACCGGTGGTGGAGGCTGTCGCCCCGCAGCGAGGGCCCAGTGTGGCCGAGCGACTGCAAGGGCTTCGTGACGAGTTTCGTGGCTTCTCGATGGCTGCGGAACGTCAACGCACGAGCGAGCCTGCCAGCGCCCATCGGGGCGTCGCCGCGAGGCTCGAGGGCTGGCGCGACGAGCTGGTCAACTGGGCCACCACGACGCTCATGCATGGTCGCGAGCTGCGCCAACCTCCGTGGGAGCCGGCGTCGTCTCTGGCCGAGCTGGCGGCCCGATTCGAGCTCGACACGCCGGCGCGCAACATGCTTGCCTTGCTCTACGGTAGCTGGCTGCACGGCGATGGTGCCGCCGGGTTGGCCAACGTCCAGCTCGCGCACGTCGGGGGCTGGGAGGAGGCGCTCTGTCGCGGGTCGCTGGCCCGGGCGGGGCTGGTCAAGACCCGGATGGGTCGCACCCACCTCGTGCCCGCGGTGGCGCGCTTCCTCGATGGCAGCCTGCCGAGGACCGTCGAGCTGCTGGCGCCGGCGGTCACACCGTCGCGGCTCGGTGTGCTCAGGCGGCCTGCGGTCCACGTCCTGGAGTCCGATGAGCCCGGCCGGGCCGCCCTCGAGCGCGAGATCGTGTCGCGACTCGGACCCGCGGCGGTGGTCGATCTGCGCCAGGCCGGTCCCAGAGGCCAGGCGCGCCTGCTCATCAAGGGGCTGCGCGAGGCGCGTCTGCACGGCGTCGCGCTGATCGTGCTGGCGCCCGAGGTGGTCAGGGAGCCAGACTGGCTAGCCAGCATGTCGGGGCCAGTGCTGCTGGTGGTGGCGAGCCATCGGCCCGCCGGACTCGACCAGCTCCCGGACTGGCTACCCGAACCCGAGGCGGACCACGACAGTCAGTCCTTGCGGAACACCCAGTGATGCCACGCCGTCGCCTCGACGGGGCGTCAGCCCAGGGCAGCTTGTCGCGCCAGGAAGGGTAACAGTCCACATGACGAACGACTCGCCCCAGGTCTTGTTCATTTCAATGCCTTGGGCCACCCCGGTGCATCCCAGCCTGGCCATCGGGCTGCTCACGGCGGTCCTCGAACAGGCCGGCATCGGTAGCAGCTGCCTCTACGGCAACCTGCTGGTGCCGCGCCTGCGCAAGCTGACCATCTACGCCGCTGGTGAGGCCGACCCGCACTTCTACGAGGATCGCAGCGCGGGCATGTCGTTCGTGCCCTATCTCTATCCCCAGGTGAGCTGCGAGGAGATCGCCAATACCGTCGCCGAGCGCCACCTCTGGAACTCGAGCCGCGAGGGCCAGATCTCGATCGACGCCTCGGCCTGGGACTGGAAGCAGGAGGGCCGGATCCGCGAGGCGTTGCTGGCGCAGACGCGTGAGGACATCGAGCACGGCGGCGTCTGCCTGTCGCGCTGCATGGAGCGCATCGCGGCGGGCAACTTCGACGTCATCGGCTTCACCATGACGTTCGAGACCCAGCTGGTTGCGTCGCTGGCGCTGGCGCGCCTCATCAAGGAGCGCTGGCCGGAGAAGCGCATCGTCTTCGGAGGCTCCGCTTGTGCCTCGGTGCAGGGCATCACCACGCTGAAGTCGTTTCCGAACCTCATCGACGTCGTCTGTCTGGGCGAGGGCGAGCCCTTGATCGTGCCGCTGGTGAAGGCCCTGCGCGGGCAGGGCTCGCTGGCCGACATCCCGGGCATCGCCCACCGCGTGGGCGACCAGGTCGAGGTCACCAAGCACGCCGAGCTGATGCAGGACCTCGACTGGATTCCGACCCCCAACTACGACCCCTACTTCGAGCAGAAGGCCGCGAGCGAGTGGACCGACACCCGCAGCTTCTTGCTGTTCGAGACCTCCCGCGGCTGCTGGTGGGGCGAGAAGCACCTGTGTAGCTTCTGCGGGCTCAACGCCGAGGCGCTGGTCTATCGCAGCAAGAGCCCCGACCGGGTGATGCAGGAGATCAACACGTTCGCGCGGCGCTGGAACCTCGACGATGGTCTGCACGCGGTCGACAACATCTTCGCGACCCGGTACTTCGCCGACCTGGTGCCGCGCCTGATCGAGCAGCAGAAGGACAAGCCGATCACGTTCTTCTTCGAGATCAAGTCGAACCTGAAGCTGTGGCAGATGATGCAGCTCTCGGTGGCCGGCTTCAGGTCGCTGCAGCCAGGCATCGAGTCCTTCAGCGATCACGTCCTCGAGCTGATGGACAAGGGGGCCACCGCGTTTCAGCAGATCACGTTCCTCAAGTGGGCGCAGCAGGCCAGCATCGGGCCGCACTACAACATCCTCATGCGCAACCCCGGGGAGACCGTCCGCGACTACAAGGAGATGACGGCGCTCATCCCCCTGCTCCGGCATCTGCAGCCGCCATCGGCGATCGCGAACGTGCAGCTGCAGCGCTTCAGCCCGTACCACCTGCGCCCTGCGGAGTTCGGCATCCGCAACGTGCGCCCCAAGGCCTACTACCATCAGATGTTCCCCGACCCGAAGGTCGACCTCGACAATCTGGTCTACCAGTTCGACTACGACCATGACGAGGTCGACGCGCCCGAGCTGGTGGCGGCGCGACAGGAGCTGCTGGACGCCATCACGGAGTGGCAGAAGGGCTTCAAGCTGCCCTATCGGCTGGTCTACTTCGTGACCGGCGCGGACCTGGTCGTGGTCGATGCACGCGACAGCACCGAGCGTCGCGTGCGACTGAGCGGCCTGCCGGCCGAGCTCTTTCGCTACCTCGATCAAGGCCGCAGTTTCGCGGCGATCAGCAAGCAGTTTCCGGGCAGCAGCGAGGGCGAGCTACGCAGCACGCTCGACCGGCTGGTGGCGGACCGCTTCGTCCACCACGACCAGCGCAAGGACGCCTATCTGGCCCTGGTCGTGCGCGTGTACCAGAGCATGGCGGAGTTCTACGCGCACTACCGGGTCCTGGTCGACGCGGCCAGCGCCCGCGCCGAACGCTCCGGGCCGCGTCCTCCGACGGGCGAGGGACCCCGGCGGCTGCCGCTCGCGGTGTTGTGAGCCGCCGGCGTCGGCGTCGGCGCCAGTTCAGCCGCGCCAGTCGGCGATGGGCGTGGTCTTGCTGGGGCCTGGGGAGGCGGAGAGATCGGCGGTGATGCGCAGCGGCGGGTACTCGCGCACTCCCTTGTCGAGGTAGGTCTGCTTCACCAGGTTGCGTGCGGCGAGGATGACCTCGACGAACTCGTCCATGTGCCGGTACAGGGCGTCGCGGTTCTGCTTCAGCGACACCAGATCGAAGCAGACCTCGCAGTAGCTGCGGTAGCCGCGGGGAAACGAGATCTCGTCCGGGCAGATCCGCTGCAGCAAGCGCATGACCTTGATGGGGCCCAGGATGGCGATCATGTTGGTGACGAGGTCGTTGTCGGCCTTGTCGACCAGCTCGGCGAGCGGGTGGGTGTCGAGGCTGCCATAGTCGAGGATTGGATTGTCCTCGACCTCGAAGCCGCAGCACGCGACGAAGTGGCCCTTGGCCGAGATGGCGGCCGAGCGGATGGCCCAGGGACAGCCACCGACCAGGTCCCCGATACGGTCGAGCTCGCTGTCCGTCAGCGCGGCCGGTAGCTCGGAGGGCTTCATCTCGGTGCAGCCGCGGGCCAGGCTCTGCACCGGGGAGTTCGACAGCACGACCAGGGTCTTGCCCTTCTGCTTGTGGTTCTCGATGGTCGCGCCGTCGTCGTCGAAGCGCAGCTTCATGTCGGCGGTGCCGAACTCGCGCCGGATCCGTTCGGGCGTGAGGTGACTCTCGGGACCGAAGCAGTTCGCCAGCACGACGGCCGAGAAGTTCATGGTCAGCGCCAGCTCGTAGGCGTTGCGCACGGCATCGAGCTTGATGAAGTCGAGGTGGTAGTCGTCGCTCGAGATGTTGAGCTCGTCGAGACCGGCCTGCTCCAGCTCACGCAGCTTGAGCTGGGCATGCTCGCGCGAGCTGGCCCAGTAAGCGTTGGTCACCATGCGGGTGGCCAGGCCGTGGGACTTGACCATCCGGAGCGCCTTGTACAGGGTGTTGCCGAGCAGCATGGGCTCACCGCCGGCGAAGATGACCAGCTTGAGCCGGAGGTCGGTGAAGGCCTGCGACAGGATCTTCTCGAGCTGTTCCCAGGTCAGCGTGTCGGAGCGCTCGGGGCTGGAGTTCATGCAGCAGTGGCGGCAAGCGGCGGTGCACTTGCTGGTGGTCAAGATGGTGATCTGCCGGGGCTCGAGGACGCGGGTGTGCATCGGCGTCAGGTGACCAGCGCGAGCTGGATGCGCTTGCCCTTGGCGAGGGTGGCCTCCGCCGTGGGCGCCGGGCGCGCGGTGGCCGCGGCGATGACCTCGCTGATGGCGCGGGGCTGCAGGTAGCGACGCCCGAGCACCGCGAGGTGGCGGTCGTCGCCGTTGCTGTAGATCCAGCGCCGGTGACGCCAGCGCTCGAGCAGCCCGCGCAGGATCAGGGGGTCGATGCGCGGGAAGTGCTTGGCGATGGCGTCGAAGGTCCGCGCGCTGTCGAGATAGCGAAACAGCTCGGCAGTGACGCCGGCGAGCACCTCGGTGGTGCGCTCGCCGCTGCGCAGATCGACGATGGCAATGCTCTCGCCGCGGTCGATGAAGTAGGCGGTGCCGGGGGTCCAGGTGCGGCACCAGTCCATGACCTTTTCGGCGAACTCCCGGTACAGCGCCATGCGATCGGGTTCGTCGTACATGTCATGGTCGTAGTCGAACTGATACGAGATCCGCATCAGGTCGACGCCAGGCTCGGGGTACAGCGCGGCGTAGTGGGGCTTGGGCCGCATGTTGCGGATGCCGAACGAGGCGGCCCGATCGTAGAGTGGACTGAAGCGTTCGATCTGCGTCTTGGTCACCGCACCTGGTGGCGGCAGGTGGGTGATGAACGGCAAGAGATCCAGCATGCGCACATAGGCGTCCTTGCTCTCGCCAGGGTTGCAGATGAGCATCTGGTAGCAGGGCGTCACGCCCTCCTGAAACGCCCACTTGACGAACTGCACCTGGCCCAGGCCCGTGCAGCCCTTGTCCATCAGCTTGAGCACCTCGTCGTCAAACGACTCGATGCCAGGCTGCACCGCGGTGACACCGGCGGCGGCCAGCAGCGCCAGGTGCTGGGGCTTCAGGTTGGCCTTGACCTCGTAGAAGATCTTCAGGGGCCGCTCGGGCTGGCGCTCCATCGCGGCGAGCTCGGGCAGGACGGTGTGGAAGAACCCCATGTCCATGATGTTGTCGACCGCTTGCAGGCAGTCGGCCAGGGGATAGGTCTCGTACAGCGTCTTGATCTCGGCGAAGGAGCGCTGCGGGGATTTGGCGCGGAACGCCAGCCCCTCGCCATTGAGGCCACAGTAGCTGCACAGGTGCTTCTCGCCCCACCAGCAGCCGCGGGCGGTCTCGAACATGACGCGGGGCTTGGTGTCGCTCCACTCGCTGCGCGCGAACTCGGTGAAGTAGTCGTCGTAGAGCGGCACCGGCAGGCTGTCGAGGTTGCGGAACAGCGGCGGTGACGGGTTGTGGCGCAGGGCGCCCGAGGCGTCCCGGAAGGCGATCCCCGGCACATCTTCCAGGGCGCACTCGCCGCGCAGGGCGCGGATCAGCTTGACGATGACCTCATCAGCCTCGGTGTGGCACACCGCGTCCATGTCATTGAAGGAGGCCACCAGGCCGTCGGCCTGCTCCTCGAAGCAGGCGGCGCCTCCGAGGATGATCTTCACGTCGGGATTGCTGGCGCGCAGCTTGCGCGCCATCGCCAGCGCCGCGGGGATCTGGGTCTCGAATGTGAGCGAGAAGCCGACGATGTCGTACTCGGGACGCCCCGCGCGCTCGAGGCAGCGCTGCAGGCAGACTCCGGCGCGCTCGATCTCGGCCTCGATCTTCAAGCGCACGTCGTCGCGTAGCAGGCCGAAGCGGGCCGAGTTGGCCTCGGGATCGGCGTGCAGCACGCCATAGCCGTTGAGGTCGTCGAAGTACCAGTCGATCACGCGGTCGAACAGCGCGCGCGAGTCAGTCTCGGGATAGGTGTGGGGCACGAAGTACAGCCCGGCGAAGTGCTCGATGAAGATGGGATCCATGTCAGTGCGCGGGAACAGCAGGTTGCCGTGCAGGGTGTCGACCTCGATGCCGGCGCGCTCCAGGATCGGGCGCAGCGTCCCCAGCGCGATGCTGGCGACGTTGGGGTTGAACCAGGGCGGATTGACGAGGAGGACGCGTTTGCTCATGGGACCTCTACCCGAGCGGCAAGCCACGGGCAATCGAGGGACACGACGGCGAGTGCAGGGGCCCCGCGGCCGGGGCTACTTCGGGAAGTTGTAGCGGGACAGGACTTCGCGGCCGGCCGGAATGTCCTGCGTGGCCTTGAGGACGAGACCACCGCCCTCGGAGACGGGCAGGGCGTTGGGGGTCTGCGAGGAGTTGACCTTGGAGGCGGCGTCGGAGACATCGTCGCGGGTCGGGTTGAGCATCTTGACGATGGTCTGACCGGCGCGCACCCCCTGGGAGGCGAAGACGCCCTGGCCATGCACGTCGGAGCCGGCGACGTGGATGGGCGTGGCGCCACCCTCGGGTGTTGGCAGGGCTGGCGAATATTCCGCGCGCGCGACACCGAAACGCTGCATGCACAGCTCGGGGTCGGCTGCGAACTCGGCCCGGTAGTTGGGGCTCTGTGCGATGGTCGCGCGGGCGCGGAACTCGGCCATGCGTGCGCGCACGGCATGCGCGCGAGGGTCGTACTCTTGCTCGCTGTCGCGGTCCTCCAGTTCAGCGGCGGAGCGCTCGCGTAGGTAGTCCCGCATGATCCATCACCTCGGCTGACGGTCGAACTGAGGCTGAGTCTACACCCCCGACGGAGATGGATCCAGGGCTGGGCCATGCCGAGCGACATCTCAGCTGTTACGCTCGGGCGAGGGCCAAAGCTCCTCGGCCAGGGCAGCGAGACTGGTGGGACGGGCTGCCACGAGCCGCGTCAGGTCGAGGTGTTCGGCGAGCAGGGCGTGACTGAGCAGGCGGCGGCGCAGCTCCCGAGAGAGGTCGCCGCCGGTCAGGCCGAGGCCGGTCAGGAAGGCTCCTGTAGCGGCGCCGAGGTACAGGGCGGGCGCGACCAGATCGTGCTCGCGTGGACCCAGGCAGGCGTCGCCGAAGTCGATCAGCCCCGACAGTCTGGGTCGCTCGGCTGCCAGCTCGACCAGGACGTTGAAGGGAGTGGCGTCGCCATGGAGCAGCACCGCCGGGTCGCCGAGCAGGGCGTCGACAGGGGCCAGATAGTGGGGCAGCTCGGCGAGCCAGGGCGCAGGCAGGCCGCGCATGCGCTGGCGCTCCACGACGGTGGCCTGCAACCGCGAGAGCCGGGCCGACAAGGTCTCAGGCGGGCTGGCCAGCGCGGGCAGCGTCGGGATGGGCAAGGCGTGCAGCGCGGCCAGCGCGCGGCCCAGCGTGGCGGCCAGGGAGCGCCGGGTCGCGCCGTCGAGCTGGGGCCACACGCCAGCGAGCGAGCGCCCGGGCAGGCGGGACATCAGGAGGTAGTGCCAGTCCTCGAGCTCTCCAGCGGCGACCACGGTCGGAGTTGCCACCTCGAGGCGGCCCCGGGCGGTGTCGAGGGCGGCGCGCTCGGCGGCCAGCTGCGGGTGGAGGCGGGGACTGGCGAGCTTGACCACGACTGCGTCGGCGCGAAACACGATGATCTCGCCAACCTTGCGGAAGTCGTCCAGGCTGGGGGCTGGCAGGCCGTGGCGGCCACAGACCGCGGCCACGACAGGGAGTTGCGCGGCAGCGGCCGCCAGCACGCGGAAGTCGGTGACCGGCAGCAGGCTCACTGCCGCAGCTTACCCCGGTACGCCGGCTCGTCATGTCAAGATGGCGCGATGGCCGCCGCGCACATCTTCGTGTCGCCACACCTCGATGACGTCGTGCTGTCGTGCGGGGGCCTGGTGGCGCGCGCTGCCGCGACCGCGACGACGACGGTCGAGGTCATCACGGTGTGCGCTGGGCAACCGCGCGAAGCGTTGACGCCACTGGCCCGGCAGCTCCACGCCGCCTGGGGACTCGACACCGAACCGGTGGCGGCCCGTCGTGACGAGGATCGGCGGGCGCTCGCACTGCTGGCGGCGCAGCCGCGGTGGTTCGAGGAGCTCGATGCTGTGTACCGCCATCCCGCGTACTGCACCGGGCCCGCGCTATTCGGGCCGCCCCATCCAGATGACGACCTCGCGGCGCGGCTGGCGCGGCGACTCGAAGCGGTGGTCGCAGCGCAGCCCGAGGCGCACTACTACTTCCCCCTCGGCGTAGGCGACCACGTCGATCACCGGGTGACTCATCAGGTCGGCGCCAAGCTGGCGGCACGCGGGGTTGACGTCGCCTTCTACGAGGAGCTGCCCTACGCGCTGACGCCCGGCGCACTTGGGCACCGACTGGAGCTGCTGGGCGAGCGTCTCTTGCCGCGGCTGGTCGACGTCGCCGAGGTCTTCGCTCTCAAGCTGCGCGCCGGACTCGAGTACCGCAGCCAGATCGCGAGTCTGTTTCGCGATGCCGCAGGGCTCGAACTGCTCCTGAGCGCCTATGCAGCCGGGCTCGCGGGGGGGTGTCACGAGCGCCTGTGGACGGGAAGGAACTTCGGCTAGCACCCGTTGTCACTGGAGACGATGCGCGGCGGGGGCAAGCAGCAGGGCGGAAAACGGTCATGGCGGAAGCTGTGGCTGCTCGGGCTCGTAGCACTGTGCGTCGTACTGGGCTGGCACTGGGCGGGGCCCCGGGGCGCGAGTTCGCGGGTGCAGGGGCGGCGGGTGCAGGGCCGGATGGACAGCGAGCCGGGCAGGGCGGGTGGTGGCGGCGGCGGCGCGGCGGCAGCGCGGCTGGCCGAGCTGGCGGCGCTGGGGCGGCTGAAGGTCAACGGCGGCACCGGTGGCGTCACCGTGCTGCGCGTGCTGGTGATCGATGCCAGCGGGCGGCCGGCCGCCGGGGTGTCGGTCGATGGCAACCTGCTGCAGGGTGATCTGCTGGAGCCGCCGCAGCCGGTGCTGACCGATGCCGCGGGGCAGGCCTCGCTGCGCCTGCTGATGCCGATGGGCGGCCGCGCCACCGGTGTGCTGTCGGCGACCGCGGGCGAGCGGCTGGCGACCAGCGACGCCATCGAGGCGACCTATCCCAGCCAGCGCATGTTCGCGATCCAGATCCAGCTGGCGCAGCGCTCGATGCTGCGCGGCGCGGTCCTCCTCGATGGGCGGCCGGTGGCGGGGGCGACGCTGCAGGTGCGCACCGCCGCGTTCCCGTGGGCGGTCACGGCGCGCGCGGTCAGTGGTGGCGATGGTCGCTACGAGCTGAAGCTGCCCGCGCCGGCGTCATACCGGCTGGCGGCCGAGTACCAGGGCCTGACCGGGACCTCGCCCAAGGTCGAGCTGGATGATCGCGAGCCCGAGCACACCGTCGATGTCACGCTGGCGGCGCAGGAGTTCGCGGTCGAGGTGCGTGATCCCGAGCAGCGCCCGCTGGCGGGCGTCGAGGTGCGCAACAAGGGCAGCGAGGTCACGCTGGCGGTGACCGATGGCTCGGGGCGCGCCATGGTGCGCGGCAGCGTGGTCGAGGACGAGGTCTCGCTGCACTTCGGGCGCGATGGCCTGGTGCCCATCGATGGCACCTGGGACGTGCCCGAGCCGGGGGACGGGCCGATGCAGATCACGATGGTGCCCGCGCTCGAGCTGGCCGGCACCGTGACCGCGCCGCCAGGTGCGCTGGTCCAGCTGTGGGTGCGCATGGCCGGAGAAGGAGGCTTCGACGAGGGCTTCGAGGGTGAGCGCATCACGGTGGCCACGCTGCAGGAGCCGGGGGCGTTCCGCGCCCAGCTCGATGTCGAGGATGGGCGCTACAACATCGGTGGCCATGTCGAGGGTGTCGGGGACATCCCGCCGCGGCTGGTCGAGCTGCGGCGCGGCAACCTGGTCGACGTCGGAGCGCTGGAGGCCAGCAGCGCACGCGGGGTGATGGCGGGGCTGGTCACCGACGCCGAGGGGCGGCCGCAGGCGGGCGCCGAGGTCAAGGCGCGGCCCCGCACCGGACGCTCGGTGGTCGCGGCGGTCACCGATGCCCAGGGGCGCTACACGCTGGACCTGCCGGCGGGCGAGTACCGGGTGGCGGCGTTCGATGGGCCGCGCTTCATCGGGCAGCGAGCGGCCATGGTCGGGGCCGAGGCCGCCACGGTGAACTTCGAGACGCCGGCGTGCTCGGAGTGGAGCCTGCCCAGCTTCGACCGCGTGACCGACGAGGGCATCGTGGTGGTCGAGGCGCTGACCTCGGGGCTGCAGCCGGGCGATCGCATCATGGAGATCAACGGGGAGGAGGCGACCGAGCGCTTCGAGCAGCTGTCCTCGCCGGACCCGCTGGTGGCCAACGTGATCAGCCCTGCCGGGGTCGCCTACGAGGCCACCCTGACGCCGATCTGCATTCGCTGACGGCGGCGATCCTGGCGCTGCAGGCTCGCGCAGTTCGTGCGCGGCGGGTGGGCAGCCCAGCAGATTGTTCGCGCGCGCTCAGTGGCGCGTGGCTGTGGGTGTCGCGCGGTGGAAGTGATCGACTGGACTCCATGTCGTGGCGCGGCGCTGGTCGGCATCGGCCATCGACAGGTGGTTGTCGCTGCGCAACCACACGCCGTCGAGCTCGTTGTTGGCGCTGTCGATGCGGCCAATCCAGGCCAGGTGCGGCGCCATGGTGCCGAAATCCAGGGAGAAGAACAGGCGCTCGCCGATGACCGACCCGACCACGGGCAGGGTGCGGTGCGCCGGCGTCTCGTAGGTGCCGCGGACGTCGCCGTGCTCGTCGACCTCGATGCACAGCTGGGAGCCACAAGCGTTGCTCCAGAAGCCCTCGACCTGGATGGACATGACCAACCTCCCGGTGGACTGGAGTGCATCGCGTGTGCCTGGCGTCAGCCGAGCGCGGCCTCGACCGCGGGGGCGCTGCGCAGCGCCTCGGTGAGCGCGGTCTCGAGCGCTGGCGCAGGCCAGTTGTCCTGCTCGACGAAGAAGATCCGCTCCGCGATGGGGCTGCGCGCGCGGGCCCACACGCCGGCGGCGAGGTGGCCGGTCTCGGCCAGCGGCAGGGCGTGGCCCCAGCGCGCGACGCGCAGCTCGCGCAGGTGGTCGGGCGTCAGGCCGAACAGGGCGAGGATGGCGGGTAGCTGCGCCGACAGCTGGTCGCGCAGCTCCGGCAGCGTGCGCTCGTCATAGAGCAGGGGGCGGGCGCCGTCCCAGGGGTAGGCGCGGTACAGCGTCAGCACGCTGGAGGTGGGGTGGCCGCCCTGCGCCCAGTGGCCGGCGATGACGTCGGTGACACCCTGGGCCTCGGAGGCGGCGCGGATGTCGCGGCCGGTGCGGCCGTCGCCGAGGAGATAGAGATCGAGCGCGCGCGCTGGCGCGGGCGCGTCGAGCAGCAGGTTGGCGACCACATAGGCGCGGTAGCGCAGCCGCGCCATGGCGGCGAGCTGGTCGGCGGGCGCGCCGGGCAGGAGCTTCTTGCACACGAACTTGGGGGCGGCCAGCACGACGGCGCGGGCGGCGATGGTGTAGAGGGTGCCGCGCGGATCCGCGGCGGTGACCCAGACCGAGGCGCCGTCAGGGGCGGGGGCGACGCGCACCACCAGGGTGGCGGGGCGCAGGGCCTCGGGCGGCAGCGCGGTCGCCAGCTCGCCGAGCAGGCGCTCGGCGATGCGGGCGTTGCCGCCGGGCAGGGCGCAGATCCCGGCGAACTCGGCGGCCAGGAAGTTGAGGCCGCTGGCGGCGGACAGCTCGGCCATGGCGCCGCCGAAGGAGGACCAGCAGTAGTGCTCGAGCAAGGTGTCGAGGTGCGGATGCAGTCGACCGAGCCGCTGCTCGAGGTGCTGACGCAGGCTGACGCCGTCGAGCGCGGCGAGCTGCCGAGCGTCGAGCGCGCCGTCGGGTTCGCTGGGCAGATCGGGGTAGGCCTCGGCGAGGACGTGACGCAGGTAGGCGGCGGCGCGGCGGAACTGGGCCGGGTGGCGCGGATCGCTGGCCCCGTTCCAGAAGCCGTCGAGCAGGCGACCGCCGAGGGCGACGGGATCCTCGGGGGCCTCGCGCCACTCGCGGTCGACGCCGAGCGGGCCGTAGAAGGCGCGCTGCAGCGCGGAGTCGGGCTCGGGCTTGACCAGGTAGGCGGCGCCGAGGGCGTAGGCGATCCCGTTCCAGCGCTCGCCGCGGGCGTTGCCGCCGAAGCGCGGCGCCTGCTCGAGCACGATGGGGCGGTGGGCGGCGAGCTGGTAGGCCGAGGCCAGGCCCGACAGGCCGCCACCGACGATGACGACGGCGGCGCGCTCACGCGGGGCGGGGACGCCGCCGTGGTGGCGGATGAAGTCGGCCTGGGCCCACAGCGCCTCGTGCGGCCGGGTGAAGCTGTCGCCGAGGTAGCCGGTGGCCGGGCCGGTGACGGGGGCGATCGGGCTCAGGTCGGCGAGCGAGAAGGCGGGGGCGAGGCCGGCGTCGGAGCGGGCCGGGGTGCCGGCTGCGAGCGCGCCGTCGGCGTCGCGGCTGGGGCCGCGGTTGCCACGCCGGGAGCTGCAGCCGAGGGCGAGGGCACCGGCGCCAGCGGCGAGGCCGCCGAGGAGCTCGCGACGGCTGAGGTCGGGCGCGCCGAGCATGCCGATGCGCCAGCGCGTCACTTGCGCCTCTTGCCGCCGACCCCGTTGAGCAGGACGTCGACCAGCTGGTCGGCCAGCGCGGGGCCTTCGGGCAGCGCGGCGACGGGCAGCTCGCGCACCGCCACGCGACGCATCATCTGGGGCGGGCCGCCCAGCGTGATCATGGCGAGCAGGATCAGCGCCGGGTGCAGGTCGGCGCGGAAGGTGCCGTCGGCGACGCCGTCGGCGACGGTGGCCAGCATCAGGGGCAGGTGGCCGCGCCGGAATCGCTGCGCCAGCCGGGCCATGCGCGGCGGCGACACCAGGGCCTCGCGCACCACCAGGCGGATGACCTCCAGCTCGCCGGGTGCCAGCGCGCCCAGCCGGACGTACAGGCGGCGCAGCCGCTCGATGACGCCGAGGTCGGGCGCCAGGGCGATGGTCATCTCGGCCAGCAGGCGCTCATAGGGCTGCTCGACCACGGCGAGGAAGAGGTCGTCCTTCTCGGGGAAGTAGTAGTAGATCATGCCGATGCTGGTGCGGGCGTCGGCCGCGATCTGGCGCAGCGAGGCACCGTCGACGCCCTCGGCCAGGAAGCGCGCGCGCGCGGCGTGCACGATGCGCGGCTGGATGTCGGTGCGCGGGCGGCCCATCACGCGATCTTCTTGCGGAAGCGGGCCGACGCCAGCCCGACCAGCGCGCCCAGGATGATGGCCATCCACAGGAGCTCCAGCGAGACGTCGGAGAAGTCGCTGCCCTTGAG
>JADYYK010000035.1 GCA_020853705.1 Deltaproteobacteria bacterium | reverse complement strand
GGTCGCCCCGATGTTCCAGGTGACGATGTCGGCCTTGATCCCCCCACCGTCCACCGACTTGAGGAAGCCCACGTTCGTGTGCCCATCGACTTCCAGCTGGAAGCGCGAGGAAACATAGGCGCGGTTCGGATTGCCCGGATTCGACATCGTGGCACTCACTTTATCAAGACGGACCCAGGTGGATCAACGACAACCCTTTGAGATTTCTTGACCATTCCACCGCCCACCCCCAAAGTGCAAGGACGGAGAGGGCGTTGGCAGTCTTACTACGGCAGCTTCGGGGCCGGACCTTCCTTCCCTGTTCGGACGCGCAGCCATGAAAACCGGGGGGCTGAACCGGCCCGAGGTGCCCAGACCGCCCTGGTTCACGTTCTGGCTGGGCGGCGCCATCACCCTGGGCGTCGCGGGGCCCTTGCTGGCGCTGGTCGCCCACCTGTGCCGGGACCGCGGCGCGGGTCACGAGGACCTCGCCCGGGCCCTGCTGGTGGGTGGCGGCTTGACCGCCCTGCCCCTGCTGCTGGTGGGGGGAGGCGTCGCGCGCTGGGTCAGCGACGGGGTGCACCTGGACCGCCGTCGGAGAGCCCTGGGGGCCGCGGCGCAGCTGGCCCTGCTGGGGGCCGCCCTGGCGCTGGTGCTGGCGACCGCGTTCGGGCTGCCCGAGCGGCGCCTGACCATGCTGGCCTGGCTGGGGCTGGGCGCGCTGGCGGCGGCCCCGGCGGGGCCGTGCGTGGCCTGGGTCACGGAGTGGCGGGTGCGCCGGGCGCTGCGGCGACGCGGCCGCGGATGAGGTAGCCTGGCAGCATGCTGCAGCTCGGCGAGCATCGCCTGCGCATGGTCTCGGGCGGCGACTTCCGGCTCGATGGCGGGGCCATGCACGGCGTGGTGCCCAAGACCATCTGGTCGCGCCTGGTCGGCTGCGATGAGCACAACCGCGTCACCTACTCGACCAACTGCCTGGTGGTGGACACCCCGGGCGGCGAGCGGGTCCTGGTGGAGACCGGCAACGGCGACAAGTTCAGCGCCAAGGAGCGGGCGATCTACGGCATCGAGCAGCAGGGCTGCCTGCTGCGCGCGCTGGCCGCCGAGTCGATCGCGCCGGAGTCGATCGACGTCGTCATCATGACCCACCTGCACTTCGATCACGTCGGCGGCGCGGTCAGGCGCGACGATGGCGGCGCGCTGGCTCCGGTGTTCCCGCGCGCGCGCCACGTGGTGCAGCGGCGCGAGCTGGAGGACGCGCTGCACCCGCACGAGCGCAACCGCGCCAGCTACCTCATCGAGAACATCGAGCCGCTGCTGGCGGCGGGGCGGCTGGAGGCGGTCGACGGAGAGGTCGAGGTCGCGCGCGGCGTCACCGTGGTGCCGACCCCGGGCCACACCCAGGGTCACCAGTCGGTGCGCATCGACGGCGGCGGCGACGGAGGTGGCGGCGGCGCGGGCGGCGGCCGGCGCGCGCTGTTCCTGGGTGACGTGGTGCCCACCGCGGTGCACGTGCGGCTGCCCTTCATCATGGCCTACGACCTCGACGTGGTGGCCACCCTGGAGAGCAAGCGCGCGGTGCTGGCGCAGGCCATCGACGAGGACTGGCTGGTGCTGTTCGGCCACGACAAGCGCCACGGTGCGCGCCTGGGCCGCGACGACAAGGGCGCGCCCATGGTGCGCGAGCTGGTCGACATCTGACCCGGGACGCTGACGCGGAGATGGTCGCGTCGAGGCCCAGGCCGGCCACGTGGCCGGCCGCCGCCGACTGGCGGCGGGAGCGGGTGGGCCCGTCTGATCACATGAACGAGCCCGAGGTCAGCGCAGGGTCAGCCTGGTGTAGCGCAGGTCGACGCCGGACAGCCCGACCGAGGCGACGGGGTGGACCTCGACGTCGTCGAGCAGCCCGGGGGCGCCACGCACGATGGCCAGGGTGGCCTCGTCGACCAGGATCTCGCCGCTGCACGCGACGTCCTCGCCCAGCTTGGAGGCGACGTTGATGGCGGTGCCCCAGACGTCCTCGTGGCCGATGGCCAGCACGTCCCCGGTGGCGATGCCGACGCCGAGGCCGATGCGCAGCGCGGCGGTGCGGCCCCGGCCGTCGGCGCGCAGCACGCGCTGCATCTCGAGCGCGCAGCCGACCGCGGCGATGGGCTCGTCGAAGGCGGCGAACAGGTTGTCGGCGTCGGCCTTGAACAGGTAGCCCGAGCCCTGCGCGACCAGCGGCGTGCACAGCCGGCGCATGCGGTAGATGGTCGTGATGAAGGGCACCACGCCGTCGCTGAGGACGCGCGCGGTGAAGCCCTCCATGTCGCCGACCAGGACCGTGCGTCGGGCCTGGTAGCGCGTCTCGATGGTGGCGATGGCGGCGGCGCTGTCGGCGGGCGTCTCGGCGGTCTCGACCGCCAGCAAGAGCTCCTGCAGGCGGAGCGTCTCGGGCCCGATGTTCGACATTGGCTCTACCCTACTTGCGGTCCAGCTTGCCGTCCAGCCCGCCCACCACCATGGTCAGCCCCAGGGTGACCTGCAGTCGGGCGCCGCGGTCGAGCGGGCCGACACCATAGATGATGCGGTCGTCACTGCTGACCTGGCCCACGCGGCTGGAGGCGGCCAGGCCCAGGGTCAGGCTGCGCGACAGCTGGGCGCGCACGCCGGCGCCGAGCTCCAGGGCGGCCTCGCCCGCCAGCGGGCCACCCAGCGGTAGCGCGGTGGCGACCTCGATGAGGACGCTGACCAGGTGGCCGCGCACCGGCGCGCGCCCGGCCAGCACCAGCTCGCCGCCGAGCACGGCGGTGGCGTCGGCGTCGGTCGGCTGCGCGAAGCGGCGCACCGGGAAGCGGTGCAGGCGCGGGATGAGCTGCACGCTGACGCCACCCGACTGCAGGCCGCCGGCCAGCTGGGCGCCCCAGGCGTTGTCGTCGGCGTAGGGGCCGAGCTCGTCGCCCAGCAGCACGGTGGCCGCGGGCGTCAGGTGCCAGTCGCGTCCCGCGCGCCGCCCCGCGAACACCGGCACCCCGAGGGCGAGCCGGGTGTCACCGACGTAGAAGTCGCCGCTGCCGGTGCGGGTCGCCGGCAGGCGCAGGCTGAAGCCAGGCAGATCGAGCGCCAGCACGGTCTCGCTGGTCAGCGGGCGCGCGCCGAGCCCGGGCAGCATGCGCAGCTCGACGCCGAGCGCCAGGCGCAGGTGGGGATCGACCGCGAACAGCGGCGTCGGGAAGTCGACCAGGCGCAGCTCGAGCAGCCGCGACCGCGGCGCCTCGCCGTAGAGCAGGTCGTCGGCGGTCTTGGTGCCGGCCTTGCGCTGACCCGGCCTCGGCGCCGGCGCCGGCGACTCGCCGTACAGCTCGTCGTCGCCGGGCGTGGCCTGGGCGCGCGCGCCGCCCGCGGCCAGCATGACCAGCAGCAGCGCGAGCCCGCGGCGCTGCATCATCCGTTGCTGTTGCTGGCGTCGCCGGGAGCGCTGTCGTCGCCAGACGCGGGCTGGGGCGACTCGCGCGGCGGGGTCGGCGCGACCACCGGTTCGCGGCGCGGCGCCTTGCGCTCGCCCCAGGGCGGCGCCTCGAGATGGAAGTGGTTGTGATGATCGGCGTTGTCGTCGGGGCCCAGCACGAGGTGGAAGATGCTGCCGCGGGTGAAGCGGCAGTACAGCGTGCGCAGCGAGCGCGCCGCCTCGGTGTCGGGTTCACCGATGCAGTCGACCTCGTCGCCGAGGCCCTGCTCGTAGTCGTCGAGCACGCTGAGCCTCTCGCCGTCGTCGTCCTCGAACGAGTGCACGTCGAGCGCGAGCCCGTAGGAGTGCTTGGAGCGCTTGTTGGTCCCGCGGATGTTGCGCACCTGGTAAGAGGCCGAGTAGCGCGCGCGCCGGATGCCCTCGTCGCGGAAGATGGGGCCGGCCTCGAGCAGCGCCTCGACCAGGGCGCAGTCGAGGACCAGCGGCGCCTTCCTGGAGCTGTCGGTGTAGTACTCGACGCCGGCGATGGGGCCGCGGACCTCGATGGGCTCGCGGATGCCGGGGCGGGCCGAGGCGATGGCGTAGGGCACCTTGGCCTTGCTGAGGATGGTGGTGCAGGCGGTGCGGCCCTTCTTTGGGCTGGTGCTCGGACTGGTGCTCGGACTGGTGCTCGGACTCGTGCTCTTGCTCTTCTTCTTCTTCTTGGTCTTCTTCTTCTTGGTCTTCTTCTTCTTGGCCTCGGCCATGCGCGACGACCGGCCGCCGCCGCCACCCTTCAGCTTCGGCCTGGGCCGGCCCTCCTCGTCCACCACCTTGCGACCGCGCCAGCCCTCGACGCTGCGCGCCTGCGCCAGGCCGGGCATCATGACCAGGCAGGTAAGCAAGGCGGCGGCGCCGAGACGCATGGTCCTGTTCTGACATGGCGAGTGTATGGGTAGCAACTTCTGACGTGATAACCTGCCGCCGTGGCTCAGGTCCCCATCGCCCTCGGCGCTGCGCAGTTCGCCTCCCCTGCCCCCGAGGTCACCCTCGTGGGCGCCTTTGCGCAGCCCTTCGACAACGCGGTGGCGACCGCGCGCACCTGCTATGCGCCGCGCATCATCTCGCCCGCCGACGTGGCCAAGGACCCCGAGCGCCGCGACCGCATCGCGCGCTCGACCTATGAGGCCGGCCACCACACCACGCTGCAGCACGCGCACTTCCAGTTCTCGCTGGCCCGGGTGTCGCGCCAGTTCCTGTGGTCATTCCTGCACGCACACCCGTTCTACAACTCCGAGCAGGTCTCGCAGCGCTATGTCGAGGTCCGCGCCGGCACCTTCGCGGTGCCCCCGCTCGAGGGCGAGGCCCGCACCCTGTTCGAGGACACCCTGGCCATGCAGATGGCCGCCTACCAGCGCCTGATCGAGCACCTGACGCCGGCGGCCGGGCGCGAGTACTACCGCATTTTCCCGGCGCGCAAGAATAACGACGGCGGCGCCAAGGACATCAAGAAGAAGGCGCAGGAGATCGCGCGCTACGTGCTGCCGGTGGCGACCTACGCCCACCTCTATCACACCATCTCGGCGCTGACCCTGCTGCGCTACTACCGGATCTGTCAGCAGTACGACTGCCCGCTGGAGACCCGCCTGGTGGTCACCCGCATGGTCGAGGAGATGTTGCGCCACGACCCCGCCTTCCAGACCATCCTGGAGGAGCCGCTGGCGCTGGAGGACACCCCCGAGTTCCGCCACTACGCGGCCGCCGGCGAGACCATCGACGGCGCCCTGACCCCGCAGGCCGCCGCGCGCGCGCGCGCCTTCGCCGCCGAGTTCGACGCCGAGCTCGGCGGCAAGGTCTCGGTCCTGGTCGGCAGCAAGCCCGGCAACCAGGCCCTGGTCGCGCAGGCCGTGCGCGAGGTCGTGGGCGCCCCGCGCGCGACCCTGAGCGACGAGGCGGCCATCCGCCTGGCGCTCGACCCGGCCGCCAATCCGCTGCACGGCCAGGCCATGACCCTGACCACGCTGTCCAAGCTGTCGCGCGCCCTGGGCCACGCGCACTACACCTTCAAGAAGCGGCTGTCGCACACCGCCGACTCGCAGGATCAACGCCACCGCATGACGCCGGGTTCGCGCCCCATCCTGCTCGCGCACCTGACCGGCGAGCCCGACTACACCGTGCCCGAGCTCATCAAGCGCAGCGCGGCGGCCGAGACCGTGTACACCGACACCATGGCGCGGGCCTGGGACGCCATCGCGCGCCTGACCGTGCTGGGGGTGCCGGCCGAGTATGTCGCCTACCTCCTGCCCAACGCGGTGCACGTGCGCTTCACCGAGAGCGCCGACCTCCTGCACCTGCACCACAAGCTCAAGGCCCGGCTCTGCTACAACGCCCAGGAGGAGATCTGGCGCGCGTCGCTCGACGAGGTACGCCAGATCCGCGACGTCGATCCGATCATCGCGCGCTACCTGTTGCCGCCGTGCGGGCTACGCCTGATGACGACCACGCGCCCGATCTGCCCCGAGGGCGACAAGTTCTGCGGCGTCCCGGTGTGGAAGCTGCGCATCGACGACTACAGCCGCGTGATCTGATCGATCGTCAGGGGGACGTTCCCGTCCCCCCTCACCCGGCATGGCCGGGCGAGCCTCCCCCCACCGCGCGTGACGCGCGGGTCCGGAGGCTCGCCTCGTCAGCGCGGCGGCGCCGGGCGCAGCGACGCCAGCAGCGCCCGCAGCACGCCGGCCCGGCTCGCCAGCTGGTCGCGCTCGATGCGCACGCGCGCGACGACATAGTCGCCGCCGCCCAGCCGGTGCACCACCACCAGCATGCGCTGCGGTCGGCTACCCTCGGTCACGATGAACTCGCGCTGGGCCCAGTCGTCACCAGCCGGCACCAGCGCATGTGACACCGCGGTCGATTTGTAGGCCGGCGCCACCGTCAGCTCGGCGACGATCTGATCGGCCAGCGCGGTGGCGCTCGCCGCGGTCGCCGCGGCGACGGAGTCCAGCACCAGCACCGTGTTGCTGTCGGGATCCACCAGCGCCTCGGTGCCGTTCAGCGACACCACCTGCCAGCTGCGCGGCAGCTCGAAGCTGACCTGGCCCCAGTCCATGGTCATGAGGCCCTGGCCGCGCACGCTGCCGACCACGTTGAGGCCGGCCCAGCCGATGGCGCCGGCCCCGACCAGCGCCAGCACGGCCGCCAGCACGCGTGACGCCCGGGCCAGCCCGCCGCGCAGCCCGGGCGCCAGCACCAGGCCAAACAGCGCCCCGGTCACGAAGCCGCCCACGTGCGCGGCCTGATCGATCTGCTTCATCGACATGCCCAGCACCACGTTGAGGCCGGCCAGGAACCACAGCGTCCGCACCACGTTCTTGCGCACCCGCTCGGGCAGCGTCCGATCGCGCCAGAACACCGCGATGGCGCCGCCGAGCAGGCCGAAGATGGCGCCCGACGCGCCCACCGACAGGCCGAAGCCGTCCCGCCGTGACAGGTTGACGTAGCTGGCCAGCGCGCCCCCGAGGCCCGCCATCATGTAGACCGCGAAGTAGCGCAGCGCCCCCATGCGCTCCTCGATGAGTCGCCCCATCACCCACAGCGAGTACATGTTGAGCACGATGTGCCAGCCCCCGATGTGCAGGAACATCGAGCTGGGCAGGCGCCACCACTCGCCGGCCGAGACCAGCGTGGGCACGTTGGCCCCGGCGCGCATCAGGTTGTCGAGGTTGGCCGAGCCACCCGCGGCCTCGAGGGCCACGAAGGCCGCGGTCGACATCGCGATCAGCACCAGCGTGACCCAGGGCCGCTTGCTGCCGGCCAGCGCCCTGGGCAGCCGCGCCGCCCGCGCCGCCGCGCCGATGCGATCGGCCAGCTGCGCCAGCTCGGCGGGCACCACCACCGGGCCGAGACCGCTGCCGTCCTCGACCTCGGTCAGCCGGCGCTGCGCCAGCGCGGTGCCGCCCCGGTCGGCCTTGGACAGCTCGACCGCGCGCCCCAGCGAGCTCAGCGCCTCCTCGCGCCGTCCGCCGCGCGCGGCGGCCAGGCCGATCCAGTAGGCGCGCGCCACCGCCGGCAGATCCGCCAGCGGCGCCGCGCCCTCGCTGGGCGGCGCCGCGCTGGTGATGGCGATGACGTCGTCGATGCGGCCCAGGCCGGCCAGGAAGAACATGCGCGCCTGGGCCAGCAGGGGCTGCGCCTGCACGGTGGCCGCGAACGGCCCCTGCTCCAGGCGGGCCAGCAGCTCTCCGGCGCGCTCGAGCTCGCCGGTCTCGACCGCGGCGCGCACCAGCTGCGCGGTCACCGGGGGCGACAGCGGCGGGTTGACGCGCTCGCCGCCGATGCCGTCGTACTCGGCCAGGGCGTCGTCGAAGCGGCGGTCGAACACCAGCAGGCTGACCAGCTGCTCGCCGAGCAGCCGGCGCACCATCGGATCGGGCGCCTTGGCCGCGGCCTCGCGCAGGCTCTTGATGGCGTCCTCACCCTTGCCGGCGCGCACCCGGGCCAGCGCCTCCAGCTGCTCGCGCTCGAAGCGAGTGCGGGCGCCGGGCATCAGGAGCTCGCGCACCGCGGCCAGCCGGGCCGCCAGCGCCAGCCGCTCCGACATGGCGGCGCGCCGCGACCCCACCAGCAGCAGCGCGGGCACTGGCACCAGCAGCGCATAGGCCGCGACCGCGACCCAGACCAGTGGCGAATCCAGCATCTCGCGCGTCAGCAGCGCTGACGCCAGCACGATGTCGGCCACCAGCAGCGCCAGGTACGGCCCGCGCGGCCCACCCGGCGTGCGCAGCACGGTGAGCAGCGTCACGACACAGGAGCCGATGACGAAGTAGAGCAGGACCTGGATGGTGTCCAAAGCGATCGAAACCTAATGCATGAGCGGCAGGGATGCCAGGCCGATGGGTCAGGCCTTGCGGCGACTCTCCTCGAAGGCGCCCATCGCGCGGAACTTGCGATAGCGCTCCTCGAGCAGCGTCTCCGGGCTCAGGCGCAAGAGCTGCGACAGGTTGCGCTCCAGCGCCTCGCCCAGCGCCAGCGCGGCGGCGCTGGGATCCCGATGGGCGCCCCCGGTCGGCTCGCGCACGATCTCGTCACAGATCCCGAGGCGGTGCAGGTCACCGGCGGTCAGCTTGAGCTGCTCGGCCGCGGTCTCGACCTTGGACTGGTCCTTCCACAGGATCGACGCGCAGCCCTCGGGCGAGATCACCGAGTACACCGCGTGCTCCAGCATCAGGATGCGGTCAGCCACGCCCAGCGCCAGGGCGCCGCCCGAGCCGCCCTCGCCGATCACGGTGGCGATGATGGGCACCGGCAGGGCCGACATGATCTCGAGGTTCTTGGCGATGGCCTCGGCCTGGCCGCGCTCCTCGGCGCCGATGCCCGGGTAGGCGCCCGGGGTATCGATGAAGGTCAGGATGGGCTTGCCGAAGCGGGCCGCCAGCTCCATCAGGCGACGCGACTTGCGGTAGCCCTCGGGGCGAGGCATGCCGAAGTTGCGGCGCAGGTTCTCCTTGGTGTTGCGCCCCTTCTGGTGGCCCAGCACCAGCACGGCGCGGCCACCCAGGCGGGCCAGCCCGGCCACGATCGACTCGTCGTCGGCGAAGGCGCGATCACCGTGCAGCTCGCTGAAGTCGGTGGCCAGCACCGACACATAGTCGAGCGTGAACGGCCGCGCCGGGTGGCGCGACAGCTGGACCTTCTGCCACGGCGACAGCTGGGCGAAGGTCTCCTCGGTGAGGCGGTGCGCCTTCTTCTCCAGGCGGCGGATCTCGGCGCTGAAGTCGATGCTGTCCGACTGCAGCTGCTTGAGCTCGTCGATCTTCTTCTCGAGCTCCACGATGGGGCGCTCGAACTCGAGGACGTAGCGGTCGTAGGTGCTGGCTGGGCTTCCGGTCGTGCTCAAGGGCCTTCTCCGAAGAGCCGACGGCCGAGCTCGACGAGCGCGGCGTCGGAGACGTCGTCCGCGGACGCATACCAGGCGACCGAGGCGTCATCCCTGTACCACGTGAGCTGCCGGCGCGCATAGCGCCGCGAGTCACGCTTGATTTGACGCACCGCTTCCGCGAGGTCGATGGCGCCGCTGAGGTGCTGCACCAGCTGGCGATAGCCGATGGCCTGCAGCGCCAGCGCGTCGGCGTGGCCGGCGGCGACCAGCGCGCGCACCTCGTCCAGCAGGCCGGCCGCCATCATGGCGTCCACCCGCGCGTCGATGCGCGCGGCGCGCACCGCGGCCGGCGGGCTGAGACCGATGGTCAAGCTGCGGTAGCGCGCAGCGCCGCCGGCATGCGCGGCCTGGTGCGCCGACATCGCGATCCCGGTGGCGGCGTGGACCTCGAGGGCGCGTACCACCCGCACGGTGTCGGTGGCGCGGATGCGCGCGGCCGACACCGGATCGACCGTGGCCAGGCGGGCGTGCAGGGCGGCGCCACCATCGGCGGCGGCCTCGGCATAGAGCTCGGCGCGCAGGGCGTCGTCGCGCCCGGGGCCGTCGAACAGGCCACGCAGCAGCGCGCGCACGTACAGGCCGGTGCCCCCGGCCACGATGGCGCACTTGCCGCGCGCGGCCAGGTCGGCGATGGCGGCGTCGGCCGCCGCGGCCCAGGTCGCGGCCGACATCGGCTGCGCTGGCGTGACCAGATCCAGCAGGTGGTGCGGCACCCGGGCGCGCTCGGCTGCGCTGGCCTTGCCGGTGCCGATGTCCATGCCCTGGTAGACCTGCTGCGAGTCGGCCGAGATGATCTCGCCGCCGAGCTGCTCGGCCGCGCGCAGCGCCAGCGCCGTCTTGCCCGACGCGGTCGGCCCCACGATGACCAGCAGCGCTGGCCGCGCGGCCTGCGACGCCTGCCCGGTGGGGTCCATCAGCGCGGCCCGAAGCGCCGCGTCAACTCGTCGAGCGCGACGCGGACCAGCAGGGGGCGCTCGCGCGGGCGCTGCCACCGCGTGCGCTCCAGGGCCTCGAACAGCGTGCGCGCCTCGGCCAGCGTCGGGGCGGCCCTGGCGCCGGCCTGCGCTGCCAGCGGCCCCAGCGCGTCAGCCGCGCTGGCCCCCTGCGCCAGCAGCGTGAGCACCGCCAGCGCGCTCGCCGCCGTCACCGTGACCCCGGACGGCGTCCCCACCAGCGCGACTCGGGTCGGGCCGCGCACCGCCAGCTCGAAGCCCAGCGACAGCAGCGCGGCCGCGTGCACGACGGCCGCGCTGACCAGCGCTGGATCCGCCGCGATCTCCTCGGCGAACAGCGTGCGCTGCGGCCGCAGACGCCCCGCCGTCAACGCCGCCTCCAGCTCGGCCCGCGCGACCTCGACCCGCGCCGCCGCGACGTCCACCAGCACCAGCTCCCCCGCCCCGCGCGCCAGCACGAAGGCGCCCTCGACGATCGCCAGCGGCTCCAGCTCGCCCAGCGTCGTGCTCGTGCTCGTGCTCGTGCTCGTGCTCGTGCTCGTGCTCGTGCTCGTGCTCGTACTCCCACCTGTGCTCGTGCTCGTACCCGTGCTCGCCCCGCACTCCGCCCGGCTCGCCCGCACCCAGCCGTCCCGGCCCGCCTCCTCCGGCTCCCCGCCGCCTCTCGCCTCCGCCTCCTCGTGCCAGCCGGCGTCCGCGATCGCCAGCACCAGCGTCTGCCGCACCGCCGCGTACACGTCCCCCGGCCGCGCAAACCGCACCTCCGCCTTCTGCGGGTGCACGTTGACGTCCACGTCGGCGCCCTCGACCTCGACGAACACCACCGCCTGGGCATGGCGCCCCGGCGCCAGCAGCCCCTGGTACGCCAGCGTCACCGCGTGCAGCAGCCCTCGATCACGCACCGCGCGACGCCCCACGAACAGCAGCACCCCCTTCGCGCTCGCCAGCGCCTCGTCCGGCGGCGCCAGGAACGCCCGCACGCGCACCGGATCGCCCGGCAGCGGCGCTGGCGCCTCCCACAGCCGCGCCGCCAGCCGCGGCCCCAGCAGCGCGCGCACCCGCTCACCCAGGTCACCGCTCTCGACCGGCAGCGCCTCCAGCACCACGCGCCCACCCTGGCTGAGCCGGAAGTGCACCCGCGGATGCGCCATCGCCAGGCGCAGCACCACGTCGGCCACGTGCGCCGCCTCGGTGGCGTCCGACTTCAGGAACTTCAGCCGCGCCGGCACATTGAAGTAGAGGTCGCGCACCTCGACCGTGGTCCCTGGCGGCGCCCCGATCTCGCGCGCCTCGCCCTCGACGCCGGCCTCGACCTCGACCCGGAAGCCCGCCACCACGTCGGCGCCAGCCTCGCGCGTGGTCAGCGCGAAGCGCGACACCGCCGCGATCGCCGGCAGCGCCTCCCCGCGAAAACCCAGCGTGGTCAGCGTGTGCAGCTCCTCGACCCGGGACAGCTTCGAGGTGGCGTGCCGCGCCAGCGCCAGCCGCGCGTCCTCGCGCGACATGCCGACCCCGTCGTCAGTGACCCGCAGCAGGCGCCGCCCGCCGGCCTCGATCTCGACCAGCACCCGCCGCGCCCCGGCATCCAGCGCGTTGTCACACAGCTCCTTGACCGCCGACGCCGGCCGCTCGACCACCTCGCCGGCCGCGATCTGGTTGACCAGCTCCGGCCCCAGCAGCCGGATCCGCCCCGCCACGCTAACCGCCCGCGCGCGGCGCCAGGAACCACCTCCAGCCCGCCACGCGCGCCTCGGCCAGCAGCAGCGCGGTGGCCTCGACCGTGGCCGGCCGGGCATAGCCCCAGCGCCCACCGGTGCCCGAATCATGCAGATCCAGCACCGCATCGCGCCCCACCGCCGCGCACGCACGCACGTGCGCGATCATCTCGCCACCCAGGCGCGCACCGTCCCCCGCAGCCAGCGTCCAGTCCTCGAAGTCGGCCGACCAGTGCACGTGGGCGCGCCCCTGCCCGGCCGCCACCGCCAGCCGCGGATCCATCGCGCCCGCCTCCAGCCGCACCCCATAGGGCAGCCTGAACGGCACCCCGTCCAGCGCCACCCCGGCCTCGCGCGCGACGTCCGCCAGCGCGCCATCCATGGCCGTGATCTCGGCCACCAGCTCGCCGGCCTCGATCGGGAACCGATGCGTCATCGTATGGTTCCCGACCCGGTGGCCCGCGCGCAGCATGCGCACCACCAGCGCGCGCGCCCGCGCCACGTCGCCGTCCGCCCACGGCGCCTCGCACAGGTTGCGCCCGAGCAGGAAGAAGGTCGCCCGGGCCCCCGCCGCCTCGAGCACGTCCAGTAGCGCCTCGGTGGAGGGCCCCGGCCCGTCGTCGTAGGTCAGCGCATAGAGCCCCGCCACCGCTACTCCTTGCGTCGCGCGATCCGGAACAGCCAGTAGCCCAGCAGCGCGAACATCACCACCGACAGCCAGTTCGAGGCCATCGCCGCGCCCAGCCCGGTGCCCTCGAGGTGCAGCAGGCGCGGCACCGACAGGCCCTCCTCACCCAGGCCGACCGCCAGCCCCGCGATCAGCAGCCCGCAGAACGAGCCACCCGCGATCAGCCCCGACGAGAACAGCACGCCGCGCCCGGTCTCCCCCTCGTCCTTCGCCTGACCGGCGTCGGCGTCCTTGCTCCTGGCCGCCGCCCTGGCGCGCGCGCGATCCGCGAACTTGCGCACCAGGCCGCCGGCCCAGATCGGCGTCGACGACGACAGCGGCAGGTACAGGCCGACCGCGAAGGCCAGCGCCTCGATGGCCGACAGCTCCAGCACCAGGGTGATGAAGACGCCGAACAGCACCAGCGCCCAGGGCAGCTTGCCGGTCAGCAGGCCGTCGATCAGCACCGCCATCAGGTTCGCCTTGGGCGCGGTCAGCTTGGTGGCCTGGATCGACTTGCCCGCGGCGTCCTTCAGGGGACGGCCGGCCTTGTCGACCTTGTACGGCTCGCGGCCGCCGACGCCGGGATCCTCGACGAAGGCGACCATGCCGTCGTCGCTGACCAGGTACTTGCCCGACGGCACCACCGCGGAGGCGTCGTCGTGGGCCAGCTCCAGCACCGCGTAGCGCTTGCCGTCGGGGCCGACCTCCTGCCCCCCGGTGGCGCTCAGATCGGCGCGATAGTGCGGGTTCTGGGCCGGCCTGAAGATGCGCTCGGGCGCCGCGCGCCGCACGTTGAAGCGCACCACACCGGCGCCATCGATGAGCAGCCGGCGCCCCTCGCGCAGCGCGACCCGGTAGCGCTGGCCATCCGGCCCGACCTCGGTGGCCAGCCCGAGGTCGGAGGTCGGCACCGTCTCGCCGGTCACCGGCTCGACGAACTCGGGCACCTCGTGGGTGCCCACACGCCACACCAGGCGCCCCTCGGCGTCGGCCAGGTACTCGCCCGGCGTGACCACCGCGGTGGCGTCCGCCGCCGGCAGCCTGAGCTGGCCCGGCGCGGCGCGATACTCGCGATGCAGCCCGCTGGCATCCACCCAGTACGAAAGCCCCAGCCAGCGCTTGCGCGCCAGGCGGCCGTCGGGGCCGACCTCGTACACGCCCGCGGGCACCGCGCTGACGGCGCCGACCTCGACCACGTGGTAGCGCGGACCGCTGACGCCCTCGGGGCCGACCTGCGCCGGCGCCGCCCCGGCGGGCACCGCCGCGTGGTGCGCGGCCCCGCCGTGGACCGGCCCGACGTCCTGACGCACGAACGCGATCCCGCCCGCGGCATCGACCAGGTAGGTCCCCGCGGTCAGCTTGCCGCTGGCGTCATCCGAGCGCAGCCGGACCACGCGATAGCGCGCGCCATCCGGCCCGGTCTTGTGCGGCGCCCCCGCCGGCACCGTCATGCGGTAGCGCGCCAGGGTGTCGCCCTTGAACACCGTCGTGGTGTACGCCGTGTTGATGAACAGCAGCGTCCAGCCCACCACCACGGCCGACGTGGTGACGCCGATGAGCAGGCCGAGCTGCTGCCGCGCCGGCGTGGCCCCGACCAGGAACCCCGTCTTCAGATCCTGCGACGTCGCCCCCGCGTTGGCCGCCGCGATGCAGACCACCGCGCCGATGACCAGGGCCAGCGGCCGGTAGCTGGCGCCGGTCCAGCCCAGGCTGACGAAGATCAGGCAGGTGATGAGGATGGTCGCGATGGTCATGCCCGAGACCGGATTCGATGACGACCCGATCTGCCCGCAGATCCGCGACGACACCGTCGAGAAGAAGAAGCCGAACACCACCATCAGGATGGCGCCCACCAGCTTGATGGGGAACAGCGGCTGCAGCCACAGCACCAGCACCAGCCCGATCGCGCCGATGCCGGTCACCCACAGCGGCAGGTCGCGCGCCGTGCGCGGCACCGCGGCGCCGCCGGCGCCCCCGGCGTCCTTGAAGCCACGCACGCCCGACGCGAACGCCTTGACGATGGTCGGCAGCGCGCGCGCCAGCGACAGGATCCCGCCCGCCGCCACCGCGCCGGCGCCGATGTACGCGACATAGGCGTTGCGGATGCCATAGTTCGACATCTCGGCGATGGGCACCGCCCCCGGGAACAGCGGCGACACCAGGTGCTCGCCGAAGAAGCGGATCAGCGGGATCAGCACCAGGAACGACAGCACGCCGCCGGCCGCCATGATCGATGCGATCTTGGGTCCGATGATGTAGCCGACGCCCATCAGCTCGGGCGACGCCTCGACCCCGACCTCGGCGCCCTTGTACCAGCTCAGGGCACGCTCCGGGACCTCCTTCCACAGCCAGAACGCCTTGTAGAGCAGCTTGTAGATGAGGCCCGTGGCCAGCCCCAGGAAGACCAGGCCGGCCTGCACACCCTTCTTCTCACCGGCCTCCAGCACCTCGGCGCACGCGGTGCCCTCCGGGTACATCAGCTTGCCGTGCTCCTTGACGATCAGGTTCTTGCGCAGCGGGATCATCAGGAGCACCCCGAGCCAGCCCCCCGTCAGCGCGATCATGGTGGTCGCGCCGATGTCGAGGTCGTAGCCCAGGATGATCAGCGCGGGCACCGTGAAGACCACGCCGGCCGCGATCGACTCGCCGGCCGAGCCGACGGTCTGGGTCATGTTGTTCTCGAGGATCGACCCCTTGCCCAGGGCACGGAAGATCGGGATCGACAGCACCGCGATCGGGATCGACGCCGACACCGTGAGGCCGACCTTGAGCGCCAGGTACACCGACGAGGCGCCGAACAGCACCCCCAGCAGCGAACCGATCAGCGCGGCGCGGAACGACAGCTCGATGGGGGCCGAGGAGGCCGGAACGAAGGGCTTGAACTGCTCGCCAGCGCTGGCCTCCCCCGCGTCAGGTTCGCTCATGGCTGCGCTGGAATATCACAGTTTGCGGGCTGCCACGAGCAGGAAGCCGCCCAGGCCACGCAGCCCAGGGGCGTCGGCCGCGAAGGCCTCGGCCGCGCGCATGACCCGGCTCAGGCCGGGGACCCGGTGCACCGCCGCCACCGGAGTCAGCACGCGCACCCCGCGCACGTCGACGATCTGGCACCCCGGCGGCAGGTAGCCGCGTACATCGGCGATGGAGTCGTAGCGCGTGTAGACCGCGTCGTCGCTGGTGCGGGCCGAGATCTTGGTCGCCGGCTTGAGCCGCTTGATCAGCGTGCGCAGCGAGCGCGTGTTGTAAAACTCCAGCACCAGGGTGCCA
This sequence comes from Deltaproteobacteria bacterium, assembly GCA_020853705.1. GTDB lineage: Bacteria > Myxococcota_A > Polyangia > Haliangiales > JADYYK01 > JADYYK01. The sequence continues at coordinate 14,259 of JADYYK010000035.1, read as the reverse complement.
CCCGGCCGGGTCACCCGGGCCAGCTCGGCCAGCGCCTCGCGGATGGGCTCGACGTGAGCCAGGACCTTGACCGAGTACACCGCGTCGAAGCTGGCGTCCGCGAACGGCACCTGGGTCACCGCGGCCTGGACGATGCCCAGGCCCCGGGCGTGCGCCGGCCCCAGCATGCCGCGCGACAGATCGAAGCCGACCGCCTGGCGGGCGAAGTGCGCCACCTCGCGCAGTAGCAGCCCGGTGCCGCAGCCGGCCTCCAGGATGCGACCACCTGCGGCGTGCCGCCTGATGAAGCCGAGCTCCAGCGCGTCGATCAGCTTGTGGTAGCCGTGGTGACGCTCGCGCTCGTAGCCGGCGGCGAACTCGTCGTAGTAGGACTGGTTGTCCATCGCGACGGCAACCTATCTCACGCGCGCAGTTTCGGGTAGCGTCGGCGCGTGGCCCCAGGCGCACCGGGCAGTCGCTGCATCCCCTGGCTGGAGGAGCGCGCCGGAGCGGCCGCCTTCCTGCTCGCGTTCACCTGCTACCTGTGGCTGGCCGGCCCCGGCGAGGGCTGGCTCGACGCCTCCGAGTTCGTCGCCGTCGGCCACGGCCTCGGCATCGGCCACGCCCCCGGCGAGCCGGTGTATGCGCTGCTGGCCCGCGCGGCCACGCTGCTGCCGGTGGGCGGGATCGCCTTCCGCGTGCTGCTGCTGTCGACCCTGTGTCAGGCCGGGGTCGTCGCCCTGCTGGTGTGCGGCGTGCGCAAGGCGGCGCGCGCCCTGGCGGCTCCGCCCGGGCTGCGCCTCGGCGCCATCACCCTGGCGGCGCTGGCGGCGACCTGGAACCTGTCGTCGCGACTGCAGGGCACCCGGCCCGAGGTCTATGCGCTGAACACCTTGCTGGTGCTGGCCACCGCGGCCGCCCTGTGGCGGCACCTCGAGGTCGCGCGCGCGGGCGCCGCCACCGGCCCCAGCGCTGGAGCCGGCGGCAGCGGCGCCAGCGCCGACGCAACCGCCACCGGCGAGCTCGGCTGGCTGCTGGTCGCCGGCCTCGGTTTCGGGCTGGGCCTCGGCGTGCACCCGCTGGTGACCGCGCTGGCACTGCCGCCGGTCGGCCTGGCGCTGTGGTGCTGGGATCGGCGCTCGCTGCGGCCGCGCGCGCTGCTGCTGGCGGCCAGCTTCGCGCTGCTCGGCTTCGCCGCCTATGCCTACCTGCCGCTGCGCGCGCACGGCCAGCTGGCGCTCGACTGGGGCGATCCGCACAGCTTCTCGGCCTGGCTCGACGTCCTCAGCGGACGCTCGTTCCAGAAGAGCTTCAGCGCCGCCGCCGGGCCCGGCATGCCGGAGCGCTTCTCGAACCTCAACCTCTACTTGATGTTCGAGCTGCACCCGCTGGCCTACCTGGCCGGCCTCGCGGGCCTCGGCCTGCTGGCCACCCGCAGCCGCGCCGCCGCCGCCGTGCTCGGCGTCGCGCTGCTGGCCAACCTGGCCTCGGTCGGCCTGCAGCGCAGCTTCGAGCTCGACAACCCCGACGTCGGCGGCTACCTGCAGCCCAGCGTGCTCATGCTGATCGCGCTGGCCGCGCTGGCCCCGCTGCTGGTGCACGCGCGCGCCGTCGCCAGCCCGCGCACCCGCGGCCGCGCCCGCCTGCTGGCCGGCGCCACCGCCGCCCTGGCGCTGGCCGGCTTCGCGCTGGCTGGCCTCGACGCAGCCGGTGAGGGCCGCGGCGCGCCGCTGCGCAGCTATGCCGCGCGCGAGGCCCCGCTGGCCCTGCTCGACGCGCAGCCCGACGACACCCTGCTCCTGACCGCCAACAACCAGCTCACCTTCTCGCTGTGGGCGCTGCAAGCCGTCGAGGGAGCACGCCCCGATGTCACCGTGGTCTTCCGCGGCTTCCTGGCCACGCCCTGGTTTCGGCGCGTGCTGACCCAGCGGCTGCCCGCGCTGGCCGCGGCTCAGGATGCCGGCAGCGCGCTGGAGCCCGCGCGCGCCGGTGCCCTGGCGGAGCAGCGTCCGCTGGCCATCGATCCCTTCGGCTTTCGCGACTTCGCCGACGCCGGGCTCGACCCGGTGCTGACCCGCGGCGCCGGCTTCTTCCTGGTCCGCGGCAGCGCCGGCGGCCCCGGCGTGGCCCCCTACCAAAGCTTCGCCTGGCGCGCTCTGCTCGGCGGCGACCACCTCGATCGCAGCTTCGCCCTGCTGCACCACTTCCTGCGCGCCCGCAAGGCCGCCGACCTCGGCCTGCGCGACGTGGTCGCCGAGGAGCTGCCGCTGGCCCGCGCCCTGGCCCCCGACGACCCCGACGTCGCCGCGCTGGGGGCGCCATGAGGATGACGCCGCTCCTGCTGCGCGCCGCGCGCTGGCTGGCCTTCGCGCTGCTGCTGCTGACGCTGGCCGCCATCCGGGTGCACTGCAGCGCCGCCGGCGAGCTGGCCGCCGCCCGCCGGGCCGCCGCCGCGGGTGACACCGATGAGGCCCTGACCCGCTACGGCCGCGCCGTGCGCTGGCGCCTGCCCGGCCCGCTCGCCGGCCCGTCCGACCGCGCCGCCGCCGCCATGCGCGACCTGGCCCGGGGCGCCGCCGATCACGACCCCAGCCTCACCGAGCGCGCCCAGCGTGAGCTGCGCGGCGCCCTGCTCGGCGCGCGCTGGCTGACGCCTCCCCACGCCGACTGGCTGGCCGAGGCCAACCGCGCGCTGGCGAGCACCCTGGCCGCCCGTGACGCCGTGCGCGCGCGCGCCGGCGCCAGCAGCGACGGCACCGGCAGCACGCAGGCCGCCCGCGAGCGCGCCCTGGCCCGCATCCCCGGCCCGGCGCCCCTGCATGCCACCGTCGCTGTGCTGCTCTTCCTGTGCAGCCTCGCCGCCAGCCTCGCGCTGGCCGTCGAGGTCGGCCGCGACGCCCCGGCCCGGCGCCGCTGCGCCCTGTTCGGCGCCGCCGTCGCCGTCACCCTGCTGGGCTGGCAGGTCGCGCTGGCCACGCTCGACGCTCCGCTCACCCTGGCCGCGCCCGCCGCCATCGCCACCGCCGTGGCGCTCGCGGTCGTGGCCACCGGCCTCAGCCTGACCACCCGCCCGCGCCCGCTGCACCGCCTGCTCGGCGCCGGCCTCACCTGCGCCGGCACCCTGGCCACCCTGGCGTGCGCCGTGGCCGCGCTGCGCCCCGGCTTCTTCTGAGCGCCCGCGGCGCTACTCGACCGGCAGCTCGTCGACCTCGCGCAGCACCGGCTCGATCGGGTGCGCGGGATCGTCCAGCACCGCGTCGACGTCGAACGGCGGCGCGGTCGCGGGCTCGCCGAGCAGCGTGAACAGCGTCGCCGGCAGATACGGCGCGGTGCGCTTCCAGCCCTCGATGAAGCGGGTGCGCTCGCGATCCGCCTCGACCGCGGCGGCCTCCGACTCCAGCTTGGCCAGCTCCTTGCGGAACACCGCGCGGCGCGCCTCGTCCTCGGCGTTGAGCAGCTGCTCGCGGATGGCGCTGATGGCCAGCTCGCGGCGCCCCTCCTCGTTCAGCACCTTGGCCGCCAGCTGGGCCCAGTGTGCTGGTGCGCCGGGCCGCCGCGCGGCGTGGCCCAGCATCTCGGCGCCGCGCACGCGCAGCTTCTCGCGCTCCGCCGCGTCGCGCGGCGTGATGTCGGTCAGGTCGCGCATCGCGAGCAGGAACATCATCTGGGCGTCGTCCGGATAGCGCGCGAGGCCGCGCTCCAGGTAGGACGCCGACAGGCGCGCCTCGCGATCGGTGAGCTGCCCGCTCTGGTAGGTGACGACACTGGCGCCCCAGAAGTAGGGCTCGCGCCACATCGGCGCCAGCGCCAGGATCCCGTCGATGTAGTGCTCCAGCCAGGGCACGTCGTGCTTGGCGTCGAAGTACTGCCCGAAATACACCAGCGCCCTGATCCACAGCAGATCGGCCACCAGCTCGCGGTAGCCCACCGAGGCGCGCAGCAGCACCTCGGGCCCGGGCACGTACAGGTGCTCGCGCGGATCGCGCGCCCCCGCGGCCAGCTGGTTGGCGCGCCCGCGGGTCCAGTCGGCGGCCAGCGCGAACCCGAGCAGCGCCAGCAGCGCCAGCGCCACCGCGGTGCTGGTCGGGGTACGTCGCGGCTTCACGCGCCGATCCTACCCAGCAAGCCTGGCAGCGCCCACCACAAAAGAAAACGGGACCTCGCATCGCGAGATCCCGTTCCCTTCCCCCCTTCGATCCCCCGCTGACGGAGGATTTCTGGGCCAGCTTGTGTCTCTCGGTGATTGCAACGGCAGGGCCATCGAGCCGGTCGCAGCGAAGTCCGCGAACCCCGGTCGCGCCGGCGCGAGCAGCGTCGCAATTCGTCACTCGAGGCGCCGACGCAGCACCCGATCACGACGTGGATCGTCACTCCGGAGCGACCCAGCCCACAGGACGGGGGCATCGGACCACAAGGTCGCGCCGAAAATTGTCACCTGACTTAGTCTCGTTTTGTCAAGCGAAAAATGCATTCCGAAAATGTCCGACGGGGCCAAGGTCGAGGACCCTGGCCCGAGCAATCGTAGGGAGGAGATGTGGAGAGGACGCTGCTGGAGATACGACCCTGAGCCCGCGCGGGATACACCCGCCTGACCGATGGCTGAGCATGGTCACCGTGGGCCACGGCCGCGCGATCCTCGCGTGGGGCCGAACATGGCGCCGGGGCCGCCCGATGCGGGAAGGGCCCGTCAGCGATCCCCCTGGGATCCGGCACGACCCTGGTTCGGGTTGACGGTCACCAGCGAGCCGCCGGCGGACACGCCGCTGGCCTGGGTCACCGTCTGCGTGACAGCGTGGTGTCACACCGTCGAGGTCACCGTGTGCGGTGGTGTCCACTGCCCGGGCATGCCGCCGAAAATACCGACGGGGCCGCGCCGAAGCGGGCCCCGTCAGTGATCCCCCCGGATCAGCTGGTGAACTACTCGTTCGGGTTGACCGTGACCAGCGAACCACCGACGAAGGTGCCGTTGTTCTGGGTCGCCGCCTGGGTGAAGCTCGACAGCGTGGTGTCACAGTCGAGGTCACCCTGCGCAACGGCGCTCATCGAGCCAGGGAGGCCAATGTAGTTGTACTGCATCAAGAACGCGTCGTTCATCTCGAAGTTGAGGGCCTCCCACTCGTCGCTGTCGACCCAGTCGCCAGCGGCGTGCTTGGCGACGACGCCGGCGCCCGAGCACGCGGTGGCCGCAGGGACCAGCGCGCTGGCGCGCTGCACGAACTGCTGGTTGGCCTCGAAGTAGGACTTGCCGCCGTTGTAGATTCGCTCGACGTTGATCTTCGCCTCCGAGTTCTTCGACTTCTTGATGTACTTCATGAACGCCGGGATCGCGACGGCGGCCAGGATGCCGATGATGGCGACGACGATCATGAGCTCGATGAGCGTGAAGCCCTTGGCGAAGCGGGTGCGATTCCTCATGGTTTGTTCTCCCCTCGAAGTCAGTTGACTGCCCTCATTGCACTCGGCGAGCCACTCGCCTCACTCAACAATCTCGGCTGGTTGACCGACCCGAACCCAGACCCGCCCAAAAGCGGCCCACGCAGGTGACGTTTTTGGTCACCGCGCTGGCCCAGCTTCAGTCGGCGTTGTGGTTGTCGACCATGCCGAGGCCGCGGATGTCACCACCCACCGCGCTGGCGCTGATGGTGATGTCCCCGGTGACGCCGTCACAGTCCAGATCGCCCAGCGCGATGGCCGCCATGTCGGTCCCGGTGGCGGTGTACTGGAACGAGTAGCTGTGTGGATCGTTCATCTGGAACACCAGCGAGTTCCACGGCTCCGGGATCCACAGCGCATCGTCGGGGATGTGCTTGGTCGGGGTGGTGCCGACGCACGCGTACGGCGCGGCCGGCGTGGGTCCGCCCGAGATGACCAGGAAGCCGCCCGACTCCTGAGCATAGATGATGGCCGAGTTGTACAGGCGCTGCACCTCGATGCGGCCCTCCGACGCGCGCGTCTTCTTGATGTACTTCATGAAGGCGGGCACCGCGACCGCGGCCAGGATGCCGATGATCGCGACCACGATCATGAGCTCGATCAGCGTGAAGCCCCGGGCCCAGCGCGAGGCCCGCTTCGGCGTCTCCTGGCCCGTCACCTTGCCCATCACATTGGCCATCACTTGCCCTCGTTCTGCGTGACCATCAGGGTCTGCGTCCCGCTCATGCCGTACAGCGAGTTGGCCGCAACGTTGCGGTTCCAGTCGCACTCCGCGGTCACGTAGAACCAGGGCTGCTGGCGCTCGATGCCGGTGTTGGGCACCAGCGCCTGCCCCCACGCCGTGGGTGGCACCGCGTTGGCGTCGCCCGCGATCACGACATAGGCGCAATACAGCCGGCGCCCCGGGTTGAAGCCCAGCGTCACCCACTCCGCGGGGCGCGGCTCGATCGCCTTGAGCGCGGGCTCGGACGCACCCAGCGCGGGGAACTTGGCCGCCTCGCTGGCGCCGGTCGACAGGTAGGCCCCGAACTCGGACTTGTAGAGCTCTTCCTTGGCCTTCAGCTCGCCGATGATGGCGGCGACCTCGCTGGCCTTGGACTTCTTCACGTTCTTGGTGAACGCGGGGATCGCGACCGCGGCGAGCACCCCGATGATCACGACCACGATCATGAGCTCGATGAGGGTGAAGCCGCCGTTTTGCCTGCGCATCGGCCCCGTACAGTGCAACTGGAAGGCCATCCCATGTGTGCAACTGTCGGTAACGATCTCGGGCGCTTCCAGCATTCGTGCCCCCTGACCACCAGTCTATCTCAGCCCATCAGGTACCGACAGTGACGTTTTTCGTCACTCGGGACCGCCGCCGCCAGCCTTGCCCTCGCCGCCTGGGCCCGCGCCGCCGACCTCTTCCTTGTCGTCCTTCTCGTCGAGTGATCCCGGCGCCCCCGGGTCGATGCCCAGCTTGGCCAGCCGGTAGCGCAGCGATCTGAAGGTCACCCCCAGCATGCGCGCGGCCTCCTTGCGCACCCCCGAGGTCCGGCGCAGCGCCGCCAGCAGGAGCTCGCGCTCGTAGTCGCCCATGACCTGGTCGAGGTCGATGCCATCAGGGGGCAGATCGATCTCGGGCAGCATCGACTCGGGCAGCGCCGCTGCGGTCGCGGAGGTCGGGCTGCTGGCGCCGGCGCCGTCCGCGCTGGTGGGGGGTCCCGGTTGAATGGTGACGACGCCAGGTGGCGGCGGGGTCAGCACCGCCGCCGGCGTCGCCAGCGGGGTCGCGTTGGCCGCGGTCGCCGCCGGCGTGACCAGGGGGGTCAGGCGCGCCGCCGCGCTCCAGGTGCCGCTGGCGCGGGTGGCGCCGGCGGAGGCGACCCGCTGTGGCCGCTGCGGACCCAGCGCGGGCAGCGACTCGCGCGACAGCACCGGCCCCGGCTCCAGGGTCATGGCGCGCTCGATCAGATTCTCGAGCTCGCGCACGTTGCCCGGGTAGTCATAGTCGACCAGCGCCGCCAGCGCGCGCGGCTCCACCATCGGCGCCTTGCGCGCCTGCTCGGCGGCGAACTTGCGCACGAAGTGATCGATGAGCAGCGGGATGTCCTCCTTGCGCTGGTGCAGCGGCGGCAGGCGGATCTCGATCACGTTGAGGCGGTAGTAGAGATCCTGACGGAAGGCGCCGCGGCTGACCTCGGCCTCGAGGTCGCGGTGGGTGGCGGCGATGACGCGGACGTCGACCTCGCGCTCGTGCACGCCGCCGACCGGCTTGACCTTGCGCTCCTGCAGCGCGCGCAGCAGCTTGACCTGCAGCTGCGCGGGCAGCTCGCCGACCTCGTCGAGCAGCAGGGTGCCGCCATTGGCGCTCTCGAACAGGCCCGTCTTGTCGGTGGCCGCGCCGGTGAAGGCGCCCTTGACGTGCCCGAACAGCTCCGACTCCAGGATGGCGTCGGGGATGGCGCCGCAGTTGACGGCCAGGAAGGGGCGCTGGGCGCGCTGGCCCTCGTTGTGGATGGCGCGCGCGACCAGCTCCTTGCCGGTGCCGCTCTCGCCGGTGAGCAGCACCGTGGTGCGCGACTGCGCGACCTTGCGCACCAGATCGAAGACGCGCTGCATCGCCTGCGACTTGCCGAGCAGGCGGTCGAGGCGCACCCGCGAGCTGAGCTCGTCGCGCAGGGTGGCGTTCTCGCGCACCAGGCGGCGCTTCTCCAGCGCGCGATCGATGACGACGGTGATCTCGTCGACCTTGAACGGCTTGGTCAGATAGTCGTAAGCGCCGCGCTTCATGGCCGACAGCGCGGTCTCGGCGGTGGCGTACGCGGTGATGACCACGACCTGGGTCTCGGGCGCGCGCGCCTTGACCTTGTCGAGCACCATCAGGCCATCGGCGCCGCCGCCCAGGCGCAGGTCGGTGACCACCAGATCGAACTCGGTCGCCAGCAGCGCCGCCTCGGCGGTCGGCAGCGTGCCGGCGACGGTGACCTGGTGGCCCGCCCGCTTGAGGCAGATCCCGAGGAACTCCCGCATGGAGCTCTCGTCATCGACGACCAGGATGGTGGCCACGCGCGAATTATTCCATGAAAGAGAGCGCGTGTCCGGATCGGGCTCCAGATCGGGCTCCGGGCTCCGGCTCCGAAGCTACGGCGCGGGCTCTTCGGTGGTGCGCAGATCCTTGAACACCTTGGTGACCTCGCCGGCCTTGATCGACACGCTCAGCTGGGCGCGGATGTTGAGGTCGTTGTTGACCAGGGTGATCTTGTGCGGCCCGGCCTTGAGCGAGATGTCCGTCTTCGGCGTGTGGCCGACCTCGCGACCGTCGACGAAGATCGTGGTCCACGGCTTGGAGTTGATCGACAGCGTGCCGGTGCCGCCCTTGTCGGGGGGATTGTCGGTCTTGTCGGGCGTCGGCGACTTGTCGGGCGTCGGCGACCTGTCGGGCGTCGGCGACTTGTCGGGCGTCGGCGACTTGTCGGGCGTCGGCGACCTGTCGGGCCTGGGCACCCGATCACCCTTGGGCGGCGTGCGCACCGCGACCGCGGTGCCACCGCGCGGGCTCTTGACCAGCTCCAGCGCGACGGTGAAGTTCGGCTGCTGGATGTCGACCGGCTGGCTGACCGGGTCATAGCCGTCACGCTCGGCGGTCAGCACGTAGCTCTTGCGCGGGTCCAGGGTCAGCGTCTGTGGCGACTCGCCCAGGGCGTCGCGCGCGCCGTCGTGCTCCAGGAACAGCTTGGCGCCCGACGGGGTGGTGGTGACCTCGGCCTTGATGGTCAAGGCGTCGAGGCTGACGTTGAGCTCCTTGCTCTCACCGGCCGCGACCTCGAAGACCTCGGTCTTGGGCGCGAACAGCGCCGACCCGAACAGCTCCAGCGTGTGCTTGCCCGGGGTCAAGCGCGAGATGTTCATCGGCGTCTCGCCGATCGCGGTGCCATCCAGCTTGGCCTGCAGCTTGGCCGGATCGGTGATGACCTTGACCTGCGCCTCGGTGGCGCCGCTGGCGCCCGGGCTGACACCCGGCGCCGCGCCTGGGCTGGCCGACGCGCCCGGATCGGGCGAAGCGCCGACCGGTCCAGCGCCGGCCCCTGATCCTGGCGCACCCGCCGCCAGCGTGCCGGTGGCGGTGCCGGAGCCAGAGCCCGCGCCGCCATCACCGCTGTTGTTGTTGCGCAGCAGCAGCACCGCGATGACCCCGCCGACGATGACGACACCCGCGCTGATGCCCAGGATCAGCGGCTTCCTCGACGGGCGCCCCGGCACCGCGGTGGCGGTCGCGGTCGGCCCCGACTTGTCACGGTTGTCGAGCCGGCCCCACGGCGCCGACTCGTCGGCCTTGCGCGGCGGCAGCTGCGGCTTGAGCGCCGACGGATCGAAGGCATTCCCCGTCATGGTGCGCGCGTTGGGCCCCGCGGCCGCGCCCAGACCCGGCAGCATCGGCGGCGGCGGCAGCGACGGCGCCAGGGTCTCCATCAGGTTCGGGTTCGGCTTGCCGGCGTCGCCCTGCGGCGCCAGCGCCCCCAGCGAGGGCGGCCCGTGACCGTTGACCTTGCTGCCGTTGGCCAGCTTGGCGGCCTTGGCGGCCTTGGCCGCGGCCTCCTCCTCGGGCGAGCCGTAGATCTGGGTCTCCAGCTCCTCGTCGTCCCACTCCAGCCGCTCGGGCGCTTCCGAGCCGTGCGCGGCATGCGCCAGGCGCGGCTCCGGGGGCGGCTGCACCGCCGGCATCGCCAGCGTCGCCTTGGGCATCATCCCCGGCGTGGCGTTGACCTGACCGCCTCCACCTGGCAGCGGCGGCGGCGTCACCGCCCCCATGCGGCCGCTCATGCGCGGCGCGGCCGACAGCGCAGCGGCTGGTGGCGGCGGCGGCGCGGCGGCGGGCATCGACATGGTCGGGCGCTTGCTGCCCGGGGGCAGCGTGGTGCGCGGCCCTGGGGTCTGGACCTGCGGCGGCGGCGTCACGCCCGGCGCGGGCAGCTGGATGTGCCGGTACTGCTCCAGCTTGGAGGCCTCCTCCTCGATCTCCTTGGTGAAGTTCTTCTTCATCCACGCGGCCAGATCCTTGCGCGCGTAGAACTCACCGGCGGTGTACACGAAGGCCTGCAGGTCGTCGTGCAGATCGATGGCGTTCTGGTAGCGATCCTCGACGTCCTTGGCCAGCGCCTTGAGGACGATGCGCTCGAGCTCGTCGGGGATCTTGCGGTTGTAGGTCGACGGCGGCAGGATCTCGACGTTGCGCACCTTCTCCAGGGTGGAGAAGTCGCTCTCGCCGACGAACAGGCGCTCACCGGTGAGCAGCTCGTACAGCACGATCCCCGAGGCGAACACGTCGGAGCGCCGATCGACCGGCAGGCCGCGCACCTGCTCGGGCGACATGTAGCCGAACTTGCCCTTCAGGATCCCGGCCTGCGTCTTGGACGCCTTGTTGGCGGCCTTGGCGATGCCGAAGTCGATCAGCTTGACCTCGCCCTCGTACGAGACGAGGACGTTCTGCGGCGACACGTCGCGATGCACGAGGTTCATCTCGCGCCCGGCCCCGTCGCGCTTGTTGTGCGCGTAGTCGAGGCCCTCGCACATCTTCATGATGATGAAGCAGGCCTGAGCGATGGGCATGCTCTCGGCCTTGCTGCGGCAGCGGTCGAACAGCGCGCGGGCGTCCTTGCCGTGCACGTACTCGAGGGCGATGAAGTACGCATCGTCGACCTTACCGAGCTCGTAGATCTGAGCGATGTTCGCGTGGTTCAGCTGCACCGCGATCTTCGCCTCGAAGATGAACATCTCGATGAACTCTTTGTCCTCGGCGATGTTCGGCAGGATGCGCTTCAGGGCGATGAGACGCTCGAATCCCTCCACGCCGTAGGCCTTGGCCTTGAAGACCTCGGCCATGCCACCGACGTTCACCTGCTCGAGCAGATAGTACTTCCCGAAGGGGATCGGCTTCTTCACCTACCGGACTCCGTCCCAGGTCCGCGCTACCCGGGTCAACTTGGTCATGAGTATAACGTGGGCCCAACGAGATCAACATGAACCAGGATGTAGGCGCGTGTAGTCCCAGGCAGATCTCGTGCTACCCGGGACCCCGTCTCGCGTCGGTGCTTGGACCTCTCGGCCGCCCTGACCTTGGGTCCCGGCTTACGTATCCTGGATGGTCACGCGGGTCATGCGGTCGCCGACCTTGAGCTGCAGCATGTTCTCCACGCCCTTCACGATCTGACCGAAGACGGTGTGCTTGCCGTCGAGGTGCGGCTGCGGATCGTGGACCAGGAAGAACTGCGACCCGCCGGTGTTGAGGCCAGCGTGCGCCATCGACAGCGCACCGCGCACGTGCTTGTGCGGGTTGCCCTTGGTCTCGCAGTTGATCTTGAAGCCCGGGCCGCCGGTGCCGGTGCCCAGCGGACAGCCGCCCTGGGCCACGAAGCCGGCGATGACGCGGTGAAAGCTCAGCCCGTCGTAGAAGGGGCGGTTCACCTTCTGACCGGTCTTGGGATCGGTCCAGGCCTTGGTGCCGGTGGCCAGGCCGACGAAGTTGGCCACGGTGTTCGGCGCCTCCTTCTCGAACAGATCGATCACGATCTCACCCTTGGTCGTCTCCATCACAGCCCTCTTGCCCATCGCATCTCCTTTTGCGGGCCGCGCGCGCGTCAGCCCTGAGCCAGCGCGGCCGCCGGATCCATGCGCGCCGCGCGCCGTGCCGGGAGCCACGCCCCCAGCACACAGAACACCACCGCGAAGCCGAATCCGGCCGCGAAGATCCACCACCTGAAGGTGAAGAACGAGTCCGGCTTGAACGGGAAGTTGGGCAGGTACGCCGCCGCGATCCAGTTCGACACCACCGAGGCGCCCAGCGCGCCGAGCAGGCCCAGCGCGCCGCCGAAGATGCCGAGCAGCGTGGCCTCGCCGAGCACCATGCCGGTGATGTCGCCGCGCGAGGCGCCGACCGCGCGCAGGACGCCGATCTCGCGCTTGCGCTCGGCCACCAGCAGGAAGAAGACGTGGCCGATGTTGATGGCCGCGGTGGTCATGATGATGAAGGCGACCACCACCAGCAGCGCCGACACCACGTCGAGGATGAAGGCGAACTTCACGGCGTCGCCGTCGTCGATGTCGAGGCCGAGCTCCTTGCGCACGTAGGAGGCGATCTGGCCGACCTGGCTCTTGCTCTGCGCGATGACGATGACCGACGAGTAGCGCTGCGCCGGGGTCTCGCCCATGATGCGATTCCAGCGCTTGGCGTAGCCCATCGGCACGCTGGCGCCCAGCTTGACCGCCTTGTCGCTGAGGCCGATGACCTGGATGCGGAAGTGCTGGTGCAGCCTCTCCGCCATGGGCGCGCGGATGACGCCATCGCCGACCACGATCTCGATGTTGAGCAGCGAGAACAGCCCCTCGAGGCCGCCCAGCTTCTCGATCAGCTTGGAGAACGGGGGCAGCCCGAGCAGCGGCGCGAAGGTGCCGTCGTACATCTCGATGGCGAAGCGCGACAGCACCACCGGGACCGGACGGTCGAGATCGGCCTGGGTCGGATTGGCGGGCAGATCGATGAACTTGTCGCCATAGCTCTCGTCGCGCACCGAGTCGGCGGGCAGCCCCTCGATGGGCAGATCGAGCGGGAATGGCTCGACGCCGAACATGGTCAGCATCGGGATGTCGAGCACCGCCTTGACCGGGACCTCGACGCGCTGCTTGGGCACGATCTCGGCGATCCCGGCGTGGGCGCGCAGCTTGTCCAGCATGGCGTCGTCGATGTGCGTGATCTTGCGCTCGACCTTGCGCTTCACGATGGGCTCGCCAGGCTTGGGCAGGCGGAGCTCGCCAGCGTCGGGGGCGTTGGGGTCGTGCAGGATGATGATGCGCGGCACCACCTCGAGGCGATCGACCGGGAAGATGGCCTCCAGCACGCGGGTGCGCACGCCCTCGCGCAGCGCCAGGAAGAAGCTGAAGGCGCCGATGCCGAGCACGATCCCCATCGACGAGAGCAGCAGCGTGCGCATCGAGCGGCGCACGTTCTGGCCCACGAGGCGCATCAGCCCGGCGCGGGTCATGCCGTCGCGGCTCCGGCGCCGTCTTCGCTGGTCGCCGCGGTCAGCCGGCCGTCCTCCAGCCGGATGACCCGGCGCGCGGCGCGCGACACGCGCTCCTCGTGGGTGACGATGACCAGGGTCAGCCCCTCGTGGCAGAGCTCGTCGAACAGGGCGATGATCTGGCGCCCGGTGTCACTGTCGAGGTTGCCGGTGGGCTCGTCGCACAGCATCAGCTCGGGGCCGCGGTAGAGGGCGCGCGCGATGGCGACGCGCTGCTTCTGGCCGCCCGACAGCGCGTTGGGGTAGTCCTGCTCGCGGCCGGCGAGGCCGACGCGCTTCAGGAGCTCGTAGGCGCGCAGCTGGGGATCGACCACGCCGGCGGCGTCACCCTTGCCGGGACGGCCGAAGAACGCCGGCAGCGCGACGTTCTCGGCCACGGTCAGGTGGTCGAGCAGGTGGAAGTGCTGGAACACGAAGCCGACGTGCGAGTTCCTGAAGTGCGACAGCTGGGTGTCGCTCAGCTTGTCGAGGCGCTGGCCCAGGACCTCGCAGGTCCCGGTGTAGGTGCTGTCGAGGCCGCCCATGATGTTGAGCAGCGTCGACTTGCCCGAGCCCGAGGTGCCGACCACGGCGCACAGCTCGCCGCGCGCGATCTCGAGCGTGATACCGCGCAGCACGGGCTGACGTCCGTACGACTTCTCGATCGCCTTCAGCTTGATCGCGGCCTCGGTGGCCATTGGTAGATCCTGCCCTTTCACCCTGAGAAATTCATCGGTGAAAGGGCAAGACCCCCTATCAAACCGTGCATGCAGATTTCCCGCACACGGCTTACCGATGGTCGTTCGGATCG
>JADYYK010000034.1 GCA_020853705.1 Deltaproteobacteria bacterium | reverse complement strand
TCGCGGTCGGGCTGGCGCTCGCGGTCGGGCTGGCGCTCGCGGTCGGGCTGGCGCTCGCGGTCGGGCTGGCGCTCGCGGTCACACTCGGTGACGGCGTGGTCGGCCCGGCGTCACGCGACTTCTTCTTGCACCCCGCGCCGCCCAGCACCAGCAGGGCCATCCCCATTCCCAGCGTCAGCGCCCGCCAGCTCGGCATGGCGGCGATGGTACCATCGCGCCGTGGACTTCTACGCGTTTCACCTGATGCCCTGGCCGCATCTGCCGCCCGACTTCGAGCAGCGCCACGACTCGGCCTGGATCTGGCCGCCCACCGCGCTGTACGACCCGGCGCGCGGCGAGGGCCTCTACAACCGCTACCTCGACGAGCTGGAGTACGCCGAGACGCTGGGCTTCGACGGCGTCTGCGTCAACGAGCACCACCAGAACGCCTACGGCAACATGCCGTCGCCCAACCTGATGGCCGCCGCCCTGGCGCGCCGGACCAAGCGGGTCAAGCTGGCCGTGGTCGGCAACGCCCTGCCGCTGTACGACCCGCCGCTGCGGGTGGCCGAGGAGTGGGCCATGCTCGACGTCCTCTCGGGCGGTCGCCTGATCTGCGGCATGGTCATCGGGGGCGGGCCCGAGTACTACTCCTACGGCAAGAACCCGACCCACGCGCGCGCCATGTTTTACGAGGCGCACGATCTCATCATGCAGGCGTGGACCCAGCCGGGGCCGACCGAGTTCCGCGGCAAGTTCTGGCAGCTGCGCTACGTCAACCCCTGGCCGCGCCCGCTGCAGAAGCCGCATCCGCCGATCTGGATCCCGGGCGCCGGCTCGCTGGAGACGCTGGAGTACGTCGCGCGCAAGCGCTACGCCTACATGGGCATCCCGTACTTTCACCTCGACGTGTTCGCCAGGAACTTCGATCTGTTCCGCGAGGCTTGTCACAAGCAGGGCTACACCGCGTCGCCGTCGCAGCTCGGCTATCTGGCGCCGATCTATGTCGCCGAGACCGACGCCGCCGCGCGCGCCGAGTACGAGCCGCACGTGACCTACTTCGTGCAGAAGCTGCTCAAGGGGCTGCTCATCACGCCGCCGGGGTACACCTCGCCGCGCTCGATGCTGAAGATCCTCGACGCCGTGAAGAAGAAGCAGTTCATGGCCTCGTGCGAGAGCTGGGACGATCTCGAGAAGGGCGACTTCATCGTCGCCGGCAGCCCGGCCACGGTGCGCGACAAGCTGTTCCGCATCCTCGACCGGCTGGGCGCCGGCAACCTGCTGGCGCTGCTGCAGCTGGGCACCCTGGGGGCCGAGCTGACGCGCAAGAACATGGACCTGTTCGCGCGCGAGGTCATGCCCGCGCTGCGAGCCCGCTACGGGAGCGCGCTGTGATGGAGGAGCGTCACGTCGACATCGCAGGCAAGCGCATCAAGCTGATGACCGGGGGCGATCCCGCGGCTCCGCCGCTCCTGTACCTGCACAGCGCGGGTGGCGAGACGCTGTGGCTGCCGTTCCATGACGGGCTGGCGGCGCAGTTTCATCTGCACGCGCCGGCGCACCCCGGCTTCGACAGCTCGGGCGGCCTCGACCAGATCGACTCCATCGAGGATCTGGCCTTCCACTACCTCGACTTCATCGACGCCATGGGCTGGCGCGAGGTCAGTGTGGTCGGGCTGTCGATGGGCGGCTGGATTGGCGCCGAGCTGGCCTGTCGCTGGCCCGAGCGGGTGCGTCGCCTGGTGCTGGTCGACGCCGCGGGGCTGCACGTGGACGGCGCGCCGATGCAGCCGCTGTGGGATCACACCCGCGACCACGAGCACATGCGGCGCCTCATCTTCGCGGATCCCACGTCGATGATGGCCGAGCTCCTGATCCCGCCGTTCGACGACGCGCCCGAGCAGCTGCTGGAGCTCGGCATGAAGGCGGCCGAGGCGGCGGCGCGGGTGGCCTGGAACCCGTACTTCGAGAACCCCAAGCTGCGCGGACGGCTGCACCGCATCAAGTCGCCCACCCTGGTGCTGTGGGGCGAACTCGACCGGCTCATCCCGCTGGCGCACGGGCGCGCCTACGCCGAGCTGATCCCGGGCGCGCGCCTCGAGGTGCTGCCGGGCTGCGGCCACATGCCGATCTTCGAGGCCACCGAGGCGTTCTGCCGCGCGGTCACCGAGTTCTGCAAGTGAGCACCGGCGCCCGCCGCGGCTGCGGGCACGAACCGCTCGATCTGCTGCAGCTGAACACGCGGGTGTGGGTGCGCCAGCTCGCGGTGGCGCGCCTGGGCGAAGTGCCCGACGCGGTGCTGGACGCGATCGCGGCCGATGGCTTCGACCTGGTCTGGCTGATGGGGGTGTGGGCGCCCTCGGTGCGCGCGGCCGAGGTGGCGCGCAGCCACCCAGACCTGCAGGCGGAGTATCGCCGCGCGCTCGACGATCTGACGCCCGAGGACGTGGTGGCGTCGCCGTATGCCATCGCGCGCTATGAGGTGTCGCCGCTGCTGGGTGGCGCGGGCGACCTGGCGGCGCTGCGGGCGCGGCTGCGTGCGCGCGGGGTCGGGCTGATCCTCGACTTCGTGCCCAACCACACCGCGTGTGATCACCCCGCGGTCAGCGCCAGCCCCGAGCACTTCATGCTGGCCCAGGCCGACGCGCCGGCAAGCGAGACCTTCGTCGGCGCCCCGGGCGGGCCGCGCATCTTCTGTGGGCGCGATCCCTACTTCCCGCCCTGGACCGACACCGCACAGCGCGACCACCGGCGTCACAGCAGCCGGCGTGCGCTGGTGGACGAGCTGGCCCGGGTGGCCGAGCAGTGTGACGGCGTGCGCTGTGACATGGCCATGCTGCTCCTGAACGACGTGGTCGAGCGCACCTGGCAGCGCGCGGGCGTGGTCGCGCCACCGGCGCACGACCTGGCGCAGGGCGAGTTCTGGCCGATGGCCATCGACGCCGTGCGCGCGCGGCGGCCCGACTTCCTGTTCCTGGCCGAGGCCTACTGGGGCACCGGACCACGGCTGCGCCAGCTCGGCTTCGACTACACCTATGACAAGGAGAGCTATGACGCGCTGCTGGCCGGCGATGGCGCCGCGCTGACGCACCACCTGGCCGGGGCAGGCGGCGCGCCCGCGGTGCGCTTCATCGAGAACCATGACGAGCCGCGCGCGGCCAGCCATTTCCCAGCCGATCTGCACCGGGTCGCGGCGCTGGTCGCGCTCACCCTGCCAGGAGTGCGCCTGATGCACCAGGGCCAGCGCGAGGGCGCCCGGCGCAAGCTCCCGGTACAGCTGGGGCGGGCACCGGTGGAGCCGGTCGACGGCGCGCTGGCGACGTTCTACCGCGAGCTGCGCGCGCTGGTGGCCGACCCCGTGCTGCGCGCCGGGCGCTGGCAGCTGCTCAGCCCGCAGCCGGCCTGGCACGGCAACGGATCACACGCCGGATTCGTTACCTGCGCGTGGGATCGCACCGGCAGCGGCGCGGGTGGCGCGGGGCACCGGCTGCTCGTGGCCAACCTGGCGGCGCACCGCGCACAGTGCCGGATCTCGCTGGCGGCGCTGCCAGGGCTGGCGGGGCGGCGGGTCGCGGTGCGCGAGATCTTCGCGGCGGGGGACAGTCCGTCGGGCGACGCCGCGACGGCAGACGGCCGCCCGGTGTATCTGCGTGATGGTGACGAGCTGGCTGGTGCGGGGCTCTTCGTGGAGCTGCCGGCCCGCACGGCGCAGGTCTGTGCCGTCGAGCCCACGTCGTAGCGACGCGACGCGACGGGACGCGACGCGACGCGACGCGACGCGGCCGCGCTGGCCCGCCGCTGCCGCGCTGGCGCGCGCGGCCCGCCTGGCTGCGCCGGCTCGGGGGATTGGGGGCCGCCGCGGGCCATGCTAGCCTCGGGCCGGGAGGCGGACATGCGCCAGGAGCTGGGGGCCGAGCGGGTCAGCGCCCGCTGGCCGGTGTCGTCGCTGTTCATGTTCGGGGGCGTGCTCCTGGTCCTCATCGGCGGCGCCATGCTGGTGCTGCAGGTGACGCGGATGGGTGGCCTGGTGCAGCGCACCTCGGCGGGGATGGTCGTGATGATGGTGGTGATCGTCGCGGTCGGCGCGGGGCTGTGCTACTGGGGCGCCTCGGGCGGTCGGCGCAGGATCCGGCTGTTCGAGGGCGGCCTGAGCGTGGGCGCCCGCTCGCTGAGCTTCTCCGAGATGACGCACGTCGACCTCAGCAGCTCGAGCGAGCTCGCGGCGCTGGGCGGCCTGGTGGGGGGGCTGGTGGCCGCCGATCTGGCGCTCGGGATCGTCTTCCGCGCGCGCGACCCGGGGGCCACCCTGGGCCTGCCCCGGGCGGTGTGCCGGAGCCATGCCCAGGAGGTCAAGGCGCTGTCGCGGCGCGCGGTGCAGGCGCTGGCCGCGCGCGCTGAGGCAGAGCTGGCGGCGGGGCGGCCGTACCAGTCGCTGCTCGACGTCGAGCTGACGGCGACCGACCTGCGCTGTCCCAAGGACAGCCTCATGGGCAAGCGTGAGTGGCACACCGTTGCGGTGGCGGAGATCGAGCGTGTCGCGGGCACCGACATCATGACCCGCGGCGCCAGCACGCCCGCCGCCAGCAGCCGGGCGCCGCACGTCGACCCGGTGCTGCGCGAGCTCCTGACCGCGCGGGGCGTCACGTTCCTGCAGCCGATGCAGTGACGGCTCAGGCCGCGCGCTGACGCATGCCGGGGGCCTCGCGGCCGGTGGTGCCGACGTACTCGTCGTAGTTGCCGCCGTAGACGTGGGGCGGGATGCCGGGGGCCAGCTCGAGGACGCGGGTGGCCAGCGCGCGCAGGAAGGCGCGGTCGTGCGACACGAAGACCAGGGTGCCGTCGTAGCTCGCCAGCGCCTTGACCAGGGCGCGCTTGGTCACGATGTCGAGGTGGTTGGTCGGCTCGTCGAGGATGAGCAGGTTGGGGGCGTCGTACAGCATCTTGGCCAGCACCACGCGGGCGCGCTCGCCGCCCGACAGCACGCGGATGGGCTTGTCGACGTCCTCGCCGGAGAAGCCGAAGGCGCCGGCCAGGGTCTTGATGACGCCGATGCCGGCGGTGGGCGCGTGCGCGGTCAGCTCGTCCTGCACGGTGGCCGAGGGATCCTTGGACAGCTGCTCCATCTGGTGCTGCGCGAAGTAGCCCATGGTGACCGAGCCGCCGATGGTGACGGTGCCGGAGTCGGGCGTCAGCGCACCCGCCATCATCTTGAGCAGGGTGCTCTTGCCGGCGCCGTTCTCGCCCATCACGGCCCAGCGCTCGCCGCGCCGGACCAGCAGGCTGAGGCCGTCGTGGACCACGCGCGGGCCGTAGGTCTTGCTCACGGCGTCGACCTTGAGCACGTCCTCGCCCGAGCGCGGCGGCCTGCGAAAGTCGAATGACTTCTCGATCAGGCGGCGCGGCGGCTCGATGCGCTCGATCTTGTCGAGCTTCTTGACCCGCGACTGCACCTGCGCGGCCTTGGCGGCCTGGGCGCGGAAGCGCTCGACGAAGCGCATCTCCTTGGCCAGCATCGACTGCTGACGCTCGTACTCGGCCTCGCGGCGCGCGGCCTCCTCGGCGCGAGCGCGCAGGTAGAAGTCATAGTTGCCGGTGTAGCTGCGCAGCTGGCCGCCGTCGATCTCGACGATCTTGGCGACCACGCGGTTCATCACGTCGGCGTCGTGCGTGGTCATCAGGACCGCGCCCGGGTAGCCGCGCAGGAAGTCCTCCAGCCACAGGATCGACTCGATGTCGAGGTAGTTGGTCGGCTCGTCGAGCAGCAGGACGTCGGGGCGCGCCAGCAGGATGCGCGCCAGGGCGACGCGCATCTTCCAGCCGCCCGACAGCCGGCCGACGTCGCCGGCGACCTGATCCGGGGTCAGGCCGAGGCCGGCCAGGATCTCGTGCGCGCGCGCCTCCAGCTCGTAGCCGCCGAGCTCCTGGAAGCGGGCCTGGACCTCGCCATAGCGGTCGAGCACGCGCTCGTAGTCGGGCGCCTCGGTGTCCGACAGGCGGCCCTCCAGACTGTGCAGCTCGGCACCCAGGTCGGCGACCTCGCCGGCGCCTGCGACGGTCTCGGCCAGCACGGTGCGGCCGCCGAGGTCCCCGACGTCCTGGCGGAAGTAGCCCACGGTCAGCTTGCGCGGGCGCTCCACCGAGCCGTCGTCGGCCAGCTCCTCGCCCATGATGAGGCGGAAGATGGTGGTCTTGCCGGCGCCGTTGGGGCCGACCAGGCCGACCTTCTCGCCGGGGTTGATCTGCATCGACGCGTCGACGAAGAGGATCTGGGGTCCGTACTGCTTGGTGACCTTGCTGAAGGCAATCACGCCGGGGCTCATACCATGAACCGGGGCTTCCGGCCGCCGGCTTGACACCCGGGGGGCGTGCGCCCAGGCTTAGGTCAACACGCGAGGCATGTTGCCCGCGTGACTTTACCCGCCGGGTGCGAACGCCTCGGCGAAGGAGAATCACGATGCATCCAGGATTTTTCGGCTGGTGGAAGCATGCCCATCGGGGCCATGGCTGCGGCGCCGAGGCCTCTTGCGGGCCGGGGCCAGGTGGCCCAGGCGGCCCGGGTGGTGAGCGCGGCGGCGGCTGGGGGCTCGGCGGTGGCCACGGCGGCCACGGCGGCTGGGAGGCCAGCGGCGGCGCCGGGGACGACGAGGGCGGCTCGCCCTTCGGGGTGCGGCGTCCGCTGCGCTTCATGGCCTACAAGCTCGGCCTCGACGAGCCCCAGGTCGCGGAGCTGGCACGCATCCTGGCGGATCTGAAGACCGAGCGCGCCCAGGCCGCGGTCGACAACCGCCGCGCCCTCACGGTCTTCGCCGACATCGTCGGCGGCGACGCCTTCGACGCCGCCAAGGCCGCCGAGGCTGGCGCCGCTCGCGCCAAGGCCGCCGACCGCGTCAACGCCGCGGTCGCGACCGCCCTCGGTCGCATCCACGCCGTGCTCAAGCCCGACCAGCGCCAGCACCTGGCCTACCTCATCCGCACCGGCGCCCTCTCGATCTAGCCCACGCACATCCCAGGCCGGCCCTCGCACCCGCGGGGGCCGGCCCCCCTCACGAGCACGAGCACGAGCACGAGCACGAGCACGAGCACGAGCACGAGCACGAGCACGAGCACGAGCCAGCAGGGTAGCGCGCTCAGCGCGGCAGCGCGTCGAGCTCCTGCCAGCGCGCGTACAGGCGATCGACCTCGCCGCGGGCGGTGTCCAGCGCGGCCACCAGCATTGGGACCTCGGAGGCGCGCTTGCTGTAGATGGTCGGGTCGGCCAGGCTCGCCTCGAGCTCGGTCACCTTGGCCTCGGCGGCGTGGATGGTGGCCTCCATGGCCTCCAGCTCCTGGCGCTCCTTGAAGCTGAGCTTGCGGGCCACCGGTGCCTTGACGCGCGCGGGCGTCGCCGCGGTCGCGCCGGCGCTGGCGGCCGCCGCGGCGGCGTCACGCTCGCGGCCCTCGTGCTTGCGGCGCGCCAGGTAGGCCGAGTAGTTGCCCTCGTGGAACACCACGCGGCCGGGCCCGACGTCGGGCTCGAAGGCCAGGATGCCGGT
>JADYYK010000033.1 GCA_020853705.1 Deltaproteobacteria bacterium | reverse complement strand
GCTGGCCGCGCGTGGCCAGCAGGGACACCGCGACCCCCGCGGCCAGGATGCCCAGGATCGCCGCCAGCAGGTACAGGTTGAAGTGCGCGCCCAGCCACTCCTTGAGCCAGCTGTGCGCCAGCATCTTGCCGCCCACCAGCATCAGGATCGCCGCCAGCGACACCTTGAGGTACTTGAAGCGGCTCATCATGCCGGCCAGCGCGAAGTACAGGCTGCGCAGCCCCAGCATGGCCATCACGTTGGACGAGAACACCAGGAAGGCGTCGCCGGTGATGGCGAAGATGGCCGGGATCGAGTCGACCGCGAAGACCACGTCGGTGAGCTCGATCATGAGCAGCGCCAGGAACAGCGGCGTGGTCACCAGCACGCCCTTGCCGACTCGCGCCAGCACGCTGTCGGGCTGCTTCTCTGCGCCCGGGGTGGCGGCCTCCTCGGCCGCCGGCGAGCCGCCGCGCACGAAGAAGTGCTGCCCGTGGTAGCGCTCGCTGACCGGCATGATGCGCCGCCACAGGCGCAGCAGCGGGTGCTTGCTGTGGTCGTGTTCGCCCTCCTTGGCGACCAGCATCTTGACGCCGGTGACGATGAGGAAGCCGCCGAAGATGTAGATGACCCACGACACCTCGGCCAGCAGCTTGACGCCGACCGCGATCATGGCGCCGCGCATCAGCAGCGCGCCGACGATGCCCCAGAACAGCACGCGGTGCTGGTACATCCCGGGCACCCCGAAGGAGCCGAACACGATGGCGATGACGAAGATGTTGTCGATGGCCAGCGACTTCTCGACCAGGTAGCCGGTCAGGTACTTGGTCAGCGCGCTCCAGCCGTCGTTGTAGATGGCGACGCCGCCACGCTGCACCGGCTCGG
Organism: Deltaproteobacteria bacterium; assembly: GCA_020853705.1. Taxonomy (GTDB): domain Bacteria; phylum Myxococcota_A; class Polyangia; order Haliangiales; family JADYYK01; genus JADYYK01. Next base: position 43,466 of record JADYYK010000033.1, on the reverse strand, counting down.
TCACCAGGAGATCCACGTTGGTGCCCAGGCCGAACCACTGCTGCTCGTAGCCCAGGTAGATGACGCCGCCGAAGGCCAGCCCCAGCGAGATCCACAGCGTCGACCAGCCCAGCGCCTCGCGCACGCCGATGACGTGCGCCTTGCGGTTGATGACCCCGAGATCCAGGGCCAGCAGCAGCAAGATCATCGTCACGAATGCGATATAGACCCAGACCATCGAGCCTCCTGACCCCCATAGATAAGGGCCCAGGCAGGCAACGACAAACTCATAGTCCGGATGCGATGATTCGGTTTATTCGATGTAACGCCAGCCCACCCGCTGGAGCGCGCGCAGCGCCTCCGAGTCGGGCGCCTGCAGCGTGGGCGCGATTGGCTCGACCCAGACCAGCAGCGCGCCGCCGCCGGGCAGGGGCAGGATGCGCCAGGCCTCCATGTCGTAGAAGCGCACCCGGTGGCCGACGCCCAGCAGCGAGTTGTCCGGGATCCCGGTGTCCTGTGGCGTGCCAACGAAGCCGGCGACGCTCTGGTCCACGCTGTGCAGCCGTCCCTGTCGCAGGTACCGGAGGCCGGCCTCATCGAGGGCCGGGCCGTCAGCGCTGGGGGCCTCCGGGCCGACCTTGCCGAAGTAGAGTCGCGCATGCGGAGGCGCCCCCACCACCCCGAAGATCGGCGCGTCGGGCATGGGGATCTCCAGGTCGAGCCAGGTCGCACCGCCATCGTGGGAGGCCAGCACGCTCGGATCGGGCGCTGGGATGTCGCTGAACAAGGGGCCCCTGGTGATGGTCAACAGGAGCTCGTCACCGGCGCAGTACAGCTGGAAGACGCCGCCGGGGTCGCCCGCCTCGGTCGAGTCCATGTCCGCCAGCACCTTCGCGACGGTGCCGACATGGAGCCCGAACTTCGTCCCGCCGCCGGCCCACAGCATCCTGGCCGGCGAGCCCGGACAGGCGGCGACCCTGGGGGCGTTGGTGGCGACCCAGTAAGCGACGTCGTCGCCGGGAGAGATGCTCCCCGGGCGCACTGGTAACTCGCCGTCGGTGCGCACCACCCCCGCGGCGTCGACATGACGCACCATCGCCGGGACCGAGGCCTCGACCCAGGTCGGCACTCCGGCATCCAGGAATCCGACCACCTCGCCCAGCGGTTCGCCCCTGAGAAGCTTCAGCTGCTGCTCGGGCAGCCAGGTATCGCCACCGTCGATGCTGACGTCCGCGAAGCGGGTGCACGCGGCCTGTCGCGGCCCCGCGCAACGCTCGCGGATGGCAACCAGCCCCCGCGCGGCGGCGACCGCGATGCGCAGCTTGCCAGGTACGCCCGGGCCGCGCACCACGACGCTGCCATCGGGCGTCAGCGCCAGGCGCTCCAGGTTGCCGAGCACGTGCACACGCTCGCCGTCCCAGGCGGCCACGGCCTCCGGGTCGGGCTCTGCGATGCGCTGGCTCGCGGTCGCGCTGCTGGTCCAGATGCCGGTGGCGTCCTGCCACACCAGCAGGGCCAGGCGGTCATGCCCCGGCACCAGCGCGAGCACCTGCGCGTGGCGTGGGCCCGGCAGGTCGATCTTGCCCTCCCGGTGCACCACCCCGGCGTCGACCCGGCGGGCGCCGCCGCCGCCACCACCACGGCCGACGCGCCGGCACGACGCCAGCGTCAGCGTCGCCGCCAGTAGCCCGACCCCGACCGTCCACTCTCTCGACATCGGCACCGTCCGCATCGGCACACAGGCGCGCCGGGTGCTACTTGTTCGAGGCGAGAGGCACGCGCTCCTCGGTCGCTAGGCGTCCGAGGAGCGCGGCTTGCCGGCCCCGTCGCCCAGCTTCTCGCGCAGGGCGTTGATGCGCTTGCCGACCTCGCGGAAGCGCGGGTCGCGCTTGGCGACCTTCTCGTAGTAGTACAGCGCCTCGCCGCCGTCGCTCAGGCGCTCGTAGGACTGGCCCAGCTCGAAGTACAGCGCCAGCGCCTCGCGCTCGGTGATCTGCGGCTCGTACAGCGCCTGCTTGTACTGGTTGATGGCCTCGCTGTGCTGGCCCATCTCGGCGTAGCACAGGCCGATCATCATGGCGCACTGCACCGCGCGCCCGGGCAGCTGCATGACGACCTGGAACTCCTTGATGGCGTCGTCGTGCAGGCCCATCTCCTTGTAGGCGATGCCGAGGTCGTAGTGCGTCTCGACGTCGTCGTCGCCAAGCTTGGCGACCACGCTGCGCGGCTGCGTCAGCTGGTAGACGCGCTCGGGCTCGGGCTCCGGTGCGCGCACCGACGCCGGGGCAGCCGGCGGCGCCTCGGCCTCGCCCACGCTGGCCAGCGCCTCGACGTCCTGCAGCTTGGCCTGCACCAGGGGATGGTTGGGGTAGCGCGCCAGCAGCGCCTCGAGGATGTTGCGCGCCTCGCCGTACAGGTTCTGCTGCACGAAGAAGTCGGCCTCGTCGAGGTCGTCCTCCAGGCTGCCGCCGTCGTCGTCGCCGCCGACCATCGCGATGCCCGACTGCGTCTCGGACGCCGGCGACTCCGTGGCCACGCCGATGGCAGCTCCGTCGACGCTGGAGGCGTCGGGCTCCAGCTCGACCAGGCCGCTGTCGAACTGGCTGGGGTCGCCCAGGCCGTCGCCCTCGTCGTCGAGCGTGTTCTCGCCGACCGGCATGACCTGGCGCAACGTCGCGGTGGCCTGGCGGGCCGCCTTGGGGAAGTTGCCCGACTCGTGATCGAGCGGCGGCACCTCGACGACCATGTCGGCCTCGGGCTCGGCTTCGGCCTCGGCCACGATGATGTCGTCGGAGAACTCGTCGCCGTAGCCCATGGTGTCGGGCCGCTTGCCGCGCTGTGCGCCGGGGGGCTCCAGCGGCGCCGGCTCGCTGCCGCGCGCGTCCAGCGCCATCTCGGCGTCGGGCAGCGGCAGCATGAAGCGCTCGGCCAGCGCGCGCACGCGCTCGTCACCGGGGATCAGCGCGGCCAGCTCGCCGAGGAAGGTCGCCGCCACCTCGGAGCGCGCCGAGCCGGTGATCTCGACCAGCGCCGCCAGCGCGGTCGCCGCCTCGTCATAGCGCCCGAGCTTGAGGTAGACCTCCTTGAGCTTCTCGTGCGCCTCCACGTTGCGCGCATCGCGCGCCAGGATGGGGCGCACATGATCGATGGCCTTCTGGTGCAGGCCGTACTTCACGTAGACGTCGGCCTCGGCCAGGACCTTGGCGACCTCCTCGGTGAAGTCGTCGGCGCTGTTCTGGCGCGACGGGTCGTCCTCGAACACGCCGCCCGGCATGGCCGGGTTCTGGCCGCTGACGTCGTAGCCAAACTCGTCGTCGGGGACCAGCTCCTCCTCGAGCTGGATGGGAGGCTGCGACGACATCGCGCGGTGGCCACCGGTGCCAGCGCCGGTCGAGCGCGGCGGCATCATCGGCGCGCGCCCCGCAGGCGGCATGTCGCTGGCGCCGGGCAGCCCGGGCACGCCCTTCATCGGCGTGGCCACGCGGGGGGCGCCCAGGGCCTCCTCGATGGTGACGATGGGCATCGAGCCGGTCATGCCCATGGGCTGCGACGGCGCGCCCGGCGAGGCCTGCAGCGTCAGCGGCGGCAGCCCGCTGGTGCGCGGCGGGGGGGCCATCTGGAACTGCGGCTGTGGCGGCGGCTGCGGCTGCACGGGCGGCGGCGGCGGCGGCGTCGGCAGGCTGATCCGCTGCGAGGTCGCCCCGCCCCCGAACGCGGCGCGCACCTCGGTGTCATCAGGTGACAGCTGGCCGATGCGGCGCAGCACGTCGAGGCGCTTGTCGTTGTGGCCGTTCTCCTGGTGGATGCGCGCCAGCTCCTTGAGCACGGAGATGGTCTTCGCGGTCTGCCCCAGCTCCTCGAAGGCGCCGGCCAGGAGGTGCAGGGTCTCGACGTCGCGCGGGTCGGCCTTGAAGCAGGCCTGCAGCTTCTGCAGCGCGCGCCGGGGATCGCCGCGCTTGACGTAGATCTCGGCCAGCTCGCGGTTGAGCAGGCGGTTGTCGGGCTGGTGCCAGACCAGGCGCTCGGCGACCTTGACGAAGTCGTCCTGCCTGCCGGCGGCGCGCAGGTTGTTGGCCACGGTGGTGAACTCCACGATGGCCTCCTTGGACAGGCCCTCCTTGGAGTACAGCTCGGCCAGCTTGATGCGGGTGGCGACGTTGTTGGGATCGATCTCGAGGATCTGGCGCAGCGCCTCGACCGCGCCGGCGCTGTTGCCCTCGCGATGACAGAAGGTCGCGACGTACTCGAACTGCGCCATCGCCTCGGCGGGCAGCTGCAGCTGCTTGTACAGCTGGGCCAGCTTGAGGTTGACGTCGATGAGGCGGGGGTCGAGCTTGAGGACCTGCTTGAAGACGGCGACCGCCTTCAGGAAGAAGCCCTGCTCGGTGTAGAGCTCCGCCACCTTGAGATAGGTGTCGGTGGCCTCCTGCTTGGCGCCCTTCTTGGCGTAGAGGTCACCAATCTTCAGCCAGACCCGGACGTCCTTGGGATCTTCCTGGACGACCTTCAAGTATTCCTTGACGGCCTTATCGTACGCGCCCTTCTCCGCGAGCTTGAGGGCCCCTTCCATGACCTTGTTTTTGTTGATGGCCACCTTCGGAAGGGTCCTCCACCCAGCGGGCGCACGTGCGGAAGTCGGACTCCGCCTATCCAGATAGCGTAGGCAACCATGCAATCGGGGTCAAGTTGTAAATCTCCACCCCCAGCGGACTGATTTCGGCAACTGTTTCGATTGCTTGTACGATGCCACACAGGCGCCGGATCAGCCCGGCGAGCAGGGATTCGCTGGCCAGCACGAGGCTGGCAACGAAGTTGACCCTGGTGACCTGGCTCACGCACGGTCACGCAGGCGCGCCGGGCGATTTTGAGTCAGGTGGCTGTCAGGTCGCCTGGGGACCGAGGAGGCGCTCGACGAAGTGGGTGTCGAGGTTGCCGGACAGATAGTCGGGGTGCTCGACCACGCGACGATGGAAGGGCAGGTTGGTGCGGATGCCCTCGACCACGAACTCGCTCAGCGCGCGTGACAGCCGGGCCACCGCGCGCGGGCGGTCGTCGGCGGTGACGATGAGCTTGGCGATCATCGAGTCATAGGTGGGCGGCACCACGTACTGGTCATAGATGTGCGTGTCGACGCGCACGCCGAGGCCGCCGGGCAGGTTGAGCGCCGTGATCTTGCCGGGCCAGGGCGCGAACGACACCGGGTCCTCGGCGTTGACGCGGACCTCGATGGCGTGGCCGCGCGGCTTGAGCTGGCCCTTGATGCGGGTGGGCTCGCCAGCCGCCATCAGGATCTGCTCGCGCACCAGGTCGACGCCGTAGACCTGCTCGGTCACGGTGTGCTCGACCTGGATGCGGGTGTTCATCTCCATGAAGTAGAACTCGCCATCCTGGTACAGGAACTCCAGCGTGCCGACGCTGGAGTAGTCGATCCCGCGGATGGCCTTGAGCGCGATGTCCCCGATGAAGGCGCGCTGGGTGTCGTCGAGCGCGGCCGACGGCGCCTCCTCGATGAGCTTCTGGTGGCGGCGCTGGATCGAGCACTCGCGCTCGCCGAGGTGGGCGAAGCCGCCCTGGCCGTCACCGAGGACCTGCATCTCGATGTGGCGCGGGTGCGTGAGGTAGCGCTCGACATAGACGTCGGGGTTGCCGAAGCCGGCCAGCGCCTCGGAGCGCGCGGTGGCCAGCAGGGCGCCGAAGCGCGCCGGGCCCTCGACGACCTTCATGCCGCGACCGCCGCCGCCAGCCGAGGCCTTGATGATGAGCGGATAGCCGATGCGCTCGCCGGCCTCGAGCGCGGCCTTCTCGCTGTCGAGCACGCCGGTGCCCGGCAGCGTGGGCACGCCCGACGACTGCATGGCGGCGCGGGCCCGGACCTTGTCGCCCATGAGGCGCATCAGCGCCGGCGGCGGGCCGATCCAGCGGATCTTGCAGCGCTCGCAGACCTCGGCGAATTCGGCGTTTTCGGCGAGGAAACCGTAGCCGGGGTGGATGGCGTCGGCGGCCGTGATCTCGGCGGCGCTGATCAGCGCCGGGATGTTGAGGTAGCTCTGCTTGGACGGCGGCGGGCCGATGCACACGCTCTCGTCGGCGAACTTGACGTGCAGCGAGTTGGCGTCGGCGGTCGAGTGCACCGCGACCGAGCGAATGCCGAGCTCGCGGCAGGCGCGGATCACGCGCAGCGCGATCTCACCGCGGTTGGCGATCAGGATCTTCTTGAACGGGGGCGACATCAACAGATCTCCGGCGGCGGCGTCATGTTCTCACTCCGAAGGGCCGCACGGCGGCCCCGGCCGGGAGTCCGGCCGTGAGCGGGTGGGGCCCCGTTGGGCTCTGCCCAATGGGGCGGGGCGCAGCCCCGTGGTGAGGGTAGTGCCCAGCCCGAATCAGCATGATTCGGGCAACGCACTATGCGATTCGGAACAAGGGCTGGCCGAACTCGACCGGCTGCCCGTTCTCGGCCAGGACCGCGGTGACCGTGCCCTCGAGCTCGGCTTCGATCTCGTTCATCAGCTTCATGGCCTCGACGATGCAGAGGACCTGGCCCTTCTTGACGCGCTGGCCGACCTCGCAGAAGGTCGGCGCCTCGGGCGAGGGCGCGCGGTAGAAGGTGCCGACGAAGGGCGACAGCACGTCCTTGCCGGTGTCGGCCTTGGCGGGCGCGGCCTCGGCGGCGGGCGCGGCCGAGGCGGGCGCGGCACCGCTGGCGGCCGGCGCGTGCGCGGCCATCGGGGCGTGCATGGCCTGCGGCGCGGGCCACGGCGCCAGCGTGGTCACGGTGTGGCCACCGCCGCCGCGGGTGATGCGCACGCGGTGGTCGCCGCGGCGTAGCTCGATCTCTCCCAGCTCGTGCGCGGTGACGATCTCGGCCAGCGACTTGATGGTGGCCAGGTTGATGCGCTCGGGATCGTCGACCTCGACGGCCGCCGCGGAGGCCGGGGCCGAGGTCGAGGTCGCGTCGTCGCGTTTCTTGCCGCTGGTGTGGGGCGTCTTGGTCATGGCGTCACTTTGACTGGGCCTGGGTGCGCGCGAGGTGCGCGACCGCGGCGTCGAAGGCGAGTCCGTAGCTCAGGGCACCGAAGCCGACGACCTGCCCGACGCAGACATCGGAGATCATCGAGCGATGGCGGAAGGGCTCGCGCTTGTGGATGTTGGACAGGTGGACCTCGAAGGCGGGCAGCCCGGTGGCCGCCAGCGCGTCGCGGATGGCGATGGACGTGTGCGTGTACGCGGCCGGATTGATGATGATGGCGTCCGCGCTGGTACGGGCCTCCTGAATGCGGGTCACGAGGTCACCCTCGTGGTTCGACTGGAAGCAGGTGAGGCTGACGCCGGCGCGGGCGGCGCGGGCCGCCAGCTCGTCGTCGATCTCGGCCAGCGTGACCCGCCCGTAGTGCTGGGGCTCGCGTTCACCGAGCAGGTTGAGGTTGGGACCATGGAGGACGAGGAGGTGGTGTCTGGGCCGGCCCTTGGCGACGCTGCGCTGCGGGCCGGGGCTCGCGGCCGCCCGCCTCTTGGCGGCGGCGCGGGGCATGGCTACAGCTCCGCCTGCAGCTTGGGCGCGATGATGCGGAGGAGATAGCGGCCCTTGCCGAAATTGCCTTCAGGGCCCAGAGCCAGCGCGAGGAAGTACTCGGGGGTCAGGACCTTCATGATCATGATGAGCTTCTCGGACTTGAGCGTGAGCTCCTGCAGGGCGCCGACCTCGAGGATCTCCGCGGCCTTGCGCACCTGGGTCAGGATGAACGAGAACTCCATGCCGACCGTGTTCATGTCGAGCGGGGGCCCGTTGGTGGCCTTCGAGTAGGCATCGACCGCGATGCCGTCGAAGCCCATGACGAGCGAGGCCACGCCCCCCTCCACGTTCTCCACCACCTTCTGCAGACTCTCTTTGAACATGGGGGCTGCTGGCTCCTGTGCGGAAGGCCCTTCTACTGCCGGGAGTGAGGGGGTGTCAAGGCGACCCCGGGCGAGCGCCCAGGGGGGGAGGCTACATCATCGAGCCCATCCCCGGGCAGATCGGCGTATTGGCGGGCGACATGCAGCACTGCGTGACCTGGTCCTGGCCCGGGAAGCACTCCGAGCCGGAGAACGCGAAGTCGGACTTGAACTGGTCGCAGGTGCCCAGCACCTTGAGCAGACAGCCGTCGCAGACGTCGATGGCGAAGCGCACCGTGTTGGCCGAGATGCTGTCGCTGTCGACGCTGCCGAAGACCTGCATGTCCGCGAACATCCGGAAGCCGCCGGGCTGCGCCGCCAGCTGGCGGAAGGTGTTGTCGTTGACCAGCTCGGGGGGCAACAGCGAGATGGTGGCGGCCAGCTTGCTTTCGCTGGCGCCGACGCCGGTGGTCGGCTCGATGGTGCCAAAGCCGGGCACGATGTAGCTGCGGTGCTTGGCGTCGATGGTCTTGAAGGTCTCGTTGGAGGAGCTCAGCGAGACGTCGACGCCCTTGTAGACGAACAGGCGCTTGCCCTCGATCTTGCGGCCGTCCTGGTCGAAGATGGCGACGATGTTGCTCTGCACCTCGAGGCTGATGACGTAGCGCTCGGTCTGCAGATCGAAGGCGCCCGAGGCCAGGGCCCCGGTGCCAGCCAGATCGGGCTTGCAGGTGGTGTCGAACAGCAGGGCCCGCTTGACCACGATGCCCTGGGTGTTCTCGTCGACGCAGCCGCCGACGCTGAATGCGAGGGCAGCCAGGATCAGGCCGCGTGCAAAGACTCCGTTCATCACGATCCTCCGGAGCATATGGTCGACCACCTTGGCTATTTTCGCAAATTTTCGGCCAGTTGGGCGGGCGTCAGGTCGACCGTCCGGCAGCCCACCAGGGGGCTACCGCCAGGCGTGGCGGCCGGGACGACATAGCGCAAGGTTGCGCCAGTACGCTTCTTGTCGGCCCCGGTGCGGGCCAGGACCTCGGGGGTCAGCCAGGGCTCGAGGTCGGTGGGCAGGCCCAGCGCGGCCAGCACCGCGGTGACCCGGGCCTCCAGGGCGGGGCCCGTGATGCCGAGGCGGGCGCCGACCCGGCACGCCGCGATGAGGCCGAGGCCGACCGCCTCGCCATGCAGGATGGGCCCGTAGCCAGCGGCGGCCTCGATGGCGTGGCCGACGGTGTGACCGAGGTTCAGGTAGGCGCGCTCACCGTCCTCGCGCTCGTCGCGCGAGACCACGCCGGCCTTGACCGCGACCGCGCGCGCGACCAGCTCGGTCCACAGCGGCTGCGCGGCGGGGCTGGGGGCGGCAGCGCCGGCCCCGGTGAGGTCGCCGGCGCGGGTCTCGCACAGCTCGAACAGGGTGGCGTCGCCGATGAGGCCGGTCTTGACCACCTCGGCCAGGCCAGCGGCGCGTTCGCGCGCCGGCAGGCTGGCCAGCGTGGTGACGTCGGCGAGCACGAAGCTGGGCTGGTGGAAGGCGCCGACCAGGTTCTTGCCGGCGTCGAGATCGACCGCGGTCTTGCCGCCGACCGAGGCGTCGACCTGGGCCAGCAGCGTGGTCGGCAGCTGGGCGAAGGCGATCCCCCGCATGTAGACCGCGGCCGCGAAGCCGGCCAGATCGCCGACCACCCCGCCACCGAGGGCCAGCACCAGCGAGCGCCGGTCGAGGCCGCCAGCGGCGAAGGCTTCGCACATGCGCTCCAGCGTGGCCATGCGCTTGTGCGGTTCGCCGGCGGGGATCACCACCGGGACGGCGGGCTCGGGCAGCGCGGCGGCGAGCCGGGCCAGGTACAGCGGGGCCACGACGTCGTCGCTGACGATGGCGACCCTGGTGACGCGGGGCTGGCGGGCGGCGATGCGGGTGGCGGCCTCGGCGAACAGATCGGCGCCGACCACGACGTCATAGCTGCGCGCGCCGAGCTCGACCCGGATGAGCCGGCGCGATTCAGTCGTCATTGTGATTGTCATCGTCATCGTCATCGTCGTGGCCGTGGCCATGGCCATGGCCGCGTCGGTGTCCACGGGCGGCGCCGCGCGCGAACGCGGGCAGGGTATCGGCGATGGCGCGGGCGATGGCGGCCGGCGCTGCAGCCTCGGCGTCGATGGTGAGGTCGGCCTGCTCGTAGTGCGGGCGACGCAGGCGGAACAGCGCGGCCAGCCCCTTGGCAGGGCCGCCGGGGTGCGCGGCCAGGATGGGGCGGGTCATGAGGCCTGGGCGCCTGGCCAGCGCGGCGACGCTGGCGCGCAGGTAGCAGACCGGGCCGGCGTGCTTCATCACGGCGAGGTTGTCACCGAAGGTGGGGGCGCCGCCGCCGGTGGCGATCACGACGTCACCGCGCTGGCGCACCACGTCGAGCAGCGCGGTGGCCTCACGCACGCGAAAGCCCCACTCGCCCTCGGTCTTGAAGATCTGCTTCAGCGGCGTGCCGGTGGCGGCGACGACCGCGGCGTCGAGGTCGACGAAGCGCGCCTTCATCAGCTTCGCGAGCCGCTTGCCGACGGTGGTCTTGCCCGAGGCCGGCATGCCGATGAGGAAGACCTTCATGATGCCGCGGAGCATACCGGAACCGGCGTGGGAGCCAAGCCGGGCGCGGCCGCCGGCATCAGCTCGGTGGGGTCGACCGGCGTGGTGTCGAGCAGGCGGTAGCCGATGGCCTCGGCCAGGTGTGCGCGCGCGATCTCGGCCGCGCCGGCCAGATCGGCGATGGTGCGCGCGACCTTGAGCACGCGATCGACCGAGCGTGCCGACAGCGACATGCGGGTGACCGCGCGCTCGATGAGGGCGGCGCCGGGCGCGTCGAGGCGGCACACGGTGCGGGTCAGGCGCGCGCCCATGTCGGCGTTGCAGACCAGGCCGTGGCGGTGCAGGCGCCCGAGCTGGCGTTCGCGCGCGGCGGCGACGCGGGCGGCGATGGCGGCCGAGCCGTGGTCGCGATCGTCCTCGCTGGACAGCGCCTTCCAGGGCACCGGCGCCAGCCCGATGTGCAGATCGATGCGATCGAGCAGCGGCCCCGACAGGCGGCCGCGGTAGCGCAGCACGGCGGCGGGGGCGCAGCGACAGGCGCGGGTGGTGTCGCCGTGGTGGCCGCAGGGACAGGGGTTCATGGCGGCGACCAGCATCAGACGCGCCGGGTAGCACACGGTGTGGCGGGCGCGCGCGATGCGCACACAGCCGTCCTCCAGCGGCTGGCGCAGCGCCTCCAGGGTGCTGCGGCGGAACTCCGGCAGCTCGTCGAGGAAGAGGACGCCGTGGCTGGACAGCGAGATCTCGCCCGGGCGCGGCGGCGAGCCGCCGCCGAGCAGACCGGCGTCGGACACCGAGTGGTGCGGCGCGCGGAAGGGCGGTGTACGCACCAGCGCGGTGTCACCGAGCAGGCCGGCGACGCTGTAGATCGCGGTGGTCTCCAGCGCGCGCTCCAGCGGCAGCGCGGGCAGCACGGTGGGGATGCGGCGCGCCAGCATGGTCTTGCCGGCGCCGGGCGGGCCGACCATGAGCAGGTTGTGGTGGCCGGCGGCGGCGACCTCGATGGCGCGCTTGGCGGCGCGCTGGCCGCGCACGTCGCTGAAGTCGAGCGGGTGCGTCGACGCGGGCGGCGGCGGCTGCGGTCGGGCGCGGGGCAGCTCGAGCTTGCCGCGGGCGTGCTCGACCAGCTCCGAGATGTGGCTGACGACGCGGCAGTCGAGCCCCTCGACCACGGCGGCCTCGGCCTCGTTGGCGATGGGCACGATGATGCCGGCGGCGCCGCTGGTGCGGGCGTGGACCGCGATGGGCAAGACGCCGCGCGCGGCGCGCACGCTGCCGTCGAGCGCCAGCTCGCCGACCAGCAGCCAGCCGTCGAGGCGTCCGCGCGGGATGAGCTCGTGCGCGGTCAGGAAGGCGATGGCGATGGCCAGATCGAAGGCGCTGCCCTCCTTCTTGATGTCGGCGGGGGCCAGGTTGACCGTGGTGCGCCCGCGGCTCGGCGGCGCGAGGCTGGACTGTTCGAGGGCGGCGCGGATGCGCACGCGGCCCTCCTTGACGGCAGCGGCCGGCAGGCCGACCACGTTCCAGGTCGGCAGTCCCTTGGCGACCTCGACCTCTGCCTCGACGGTATAGGCGTCGATACCCCAGGTGGTTCCGCTGCGCATTGTCGCGATCACGACGTGAGCCGCTGCAGGCGGCGGGCCGGACAGCCGGCGCGTGTGTCTCTGCGTGGTTGCGGCATGTGCGCCCCTGTCCGAAACGTCCGGGAGCGTCCGGCGGGCCGGACGGCCGGACGAGCACCAGCACGAGCACGAGCACGAGCACGAGCACGAGCACGAGCACGAGCACGAGCACGAGCACGAGCACGAGCACCCAAGCGTGCCGCGGCTTGAATCGGGCGGACATCCTGCGCGGTGGTATCGTCGAGGCGTGGACGTCGCGGTCGTGCACGAGTGTTCGCTGGAGCGCTTCGTGCGGCTGGAGGCGGGGCTCATGGCGCGGCCGCCCGGGGTGGCGACGCTGGTGGTGTGTCAGCTGATGGGGCAGGGGCTGCTGCTGGGCAGGTACCAGCGGGCTGCGCGCTTCGATCTGGAGGCGGCGCGGGCGGCGGGGCTGACATTGGCGAGACGGGTCGGTGGTGGGCGGGCGCTGGTGGCGGGGCAGGGCACGGTGGGGGTGCTGCTGGCGGTGCCGCCGGGTGGGGCAGGCCTCCTGCCGGCGGTGGTGGCGGCCGACAAGGTGCTCAATCGGTATGTGCGCGGGCTGCTGCGCGGGATAGGCCTACTGGGTGCGCCGGCGCACTATTTCGGGCGCGACTTCGTGACCGCGGACCATCGGCAGATCGGGCGCATCTCGCAGGATGGCGGGCCGGATGGCAGCGTGCTGTTCGAGGCCGTGGTCGCGCTGGAGCGCAACCTCGAGGTGGCGCCCGAGCTGATGCCGGGCGTCGTGCCGGTGGCGCCGTCGGCGTCCGCGCCGGCGCCGGTGGCGCTCGCGGATCTGACCTGTCGCCTGCGCCGCTTCGACGAGGTCGCAGATCAGCTGGCGCTGGGCTACGCCAGCACCTATGGCCAGGAGCGCGCAGCCATCGAGGCGCCGGCGGAGGCCCCGGCCCCTGAGCTTTCGCCTGCGCCGATCGGCCCGGTCGGCCCTGCGGTCAACATCCCCATCGGCGTCCTGGAGGCCGAGCTGGCGCTGCACGCTGGCACCATCAGCGCTGCTCGCTTGCACGGAGACTTCATCGCCACCAGCTTCGCGATCGCCGCGCTCGAGGCCGGGCTGGTCGGCTGTCCGCTCGACCCTGGCGCTCTGGCACCCAGGATCGACGCCGCCCTGATGGCGCCCCATGCTGCCATTGTGGGGCTCCGGGACCTGGCCAGCGTGCTGACGGCCCTCACCGCTTCCTGAGGGATCCTGCGCGCCTCGGCTGAGGTAAGATGCAGACGATGGCTTTGCGCAAAATCTGCGTCGGGCTGCTCGCGCTGGCCCTGCTGCCCAGCTGCAGCTTCATCGTGGGCGACGACTGGGCCGACGAGGAACCGCCGGATGGCAGCATTGACGCCGCACTTGATGCGGCCATCCCGGACGCTGCCCTGGATGCCAGCATCGACGCTGGGCCGCCCGATGCCACCATCGATGCGGCCATCGACGCGGCACTGCCGGACGCCAATCTGCAGGGCATCACCGTGACCTCGGTTCAGCCCAGCACTCCACTGGAGGAGGGCTCGACCTACGTCCTCCTGTTCACCGGCACCAACATCACGCCGGCGGTCACCGTCACCTGCGCGGACACCGGCGTCGTGATCAACCAGACCAGCAAGGTCTTCAGCGCCGACTTCCAGCGCCTGGCCATCGAGGTCACCATCCCGCCCGATGGCACCCGGCCCGAGGCGGCCGCGCGCATGGTGCAGTTCAGCTTCATGCAGGCTGGCACCACGGTGATGCGGCCCGCCATGGTGCAGCCGCGCGACGAGCTGACGCTGCCGGCGGGCAACTTCAACGGCACCCTGCGCGCGCGCTACTCGCGCGTCACGCTGAGCAATGCGGTCACCTTCCGGGGCAACGGCGCGCCCATCCGCATCGTCTCCAACGGCGACATCTCGGTCAGCGCCAGCGTCGATGGCAGCGCCGACCTGGGCACGCCGGGGCGCGGCGGCTGTGTCGGTGGCGTCAACCAGGGCGGGACCACCGCGGCGGGCTGCGGCACCAGCGGCGGCAGCCAGGGCAGCAACGCGCCCAGCGCGCTGGCGGCGGGGCAGGGCGGCGCGGGGGGCGGACATGCCGCGGTCGGCAGCAATGGCAGCGGCGCCACTGGCGGGGCGATGGCCGGTGACGTCTTCCTGGCCAAGCTCGGCAATGCCGCGGGCGACGAGTCGCGCGGCAATGGCGGCGGCGCGGGTGGCTCGGGTGGCGTCGGCAACGCCGGTGCGGGCGGCGCGGGCGGCGGCACTATCGAGCTCAGCGCGGGCGGCACGCTGCGCATCGAGGCGGACATCCTGGCCAACGGCGGCAGCGGCTCGTCGGGGACGGGCCTTCTGGCGTGCGCCACCGCGGGAGGCCAGGGCGGCGGCGGCTCGGGTGGCGCGCTGCTGCTGCGCGCGGCGGGCGGCCTCACCGTGGTCGGCTCGCGCACGCTGAGCAGCCAGGGCGGCGCGGCAGGCGCGCCGGGCAGCTGCACCAACATCGGCGGCAGCGGCTCGGCCGGGCGCATCCGCATCGACGCCCCGGCGGCGACGCTGACCGGGCTGACCGCGACCCCGGCGGCGCGGCGCGGGCCGATGTGGGCCGCCAGCACGCCGCTCACCATCAGCGGCACCAGCCAGACCTTCACCCTGATCGGCGCGCCCAGTCAGCAGTACTTCGTGGTCGTCAACGACATGGGCGCGATGATGCCGTACACCACCGATGTCGCCGGCATGGTCAGCGTGCCGCTCACAGGCTTGCCGCTGGGCCACTTCAGGATCTGTGCGCTGGTGCCCGGCGCCACCTTCAACGCCAACTCGGAGGGGCAGAATTGTCGCACCGTGCTCGCCTTCGCCCCCTGATCGTCGCGCTCGGTGTGGCGCTGGTCGCGGCCGCCGCGACGCCGGCGCTGGCGCGTGTGCCGCGGGTCGGCGTGGTCGTCGCGCTGAGCGTCAATGTCGACGACCAGCGCGCCGCCGATCTGGCGGCCGCCCTGGCTGATGCGCTGCATGACAAGCTCGAGGTCGAGACCGTGGCCGGCGCCGAGGCCGCGACGCGGATGCCCAGCGGCGGCCTGCCCGACGACTGTGTGGCGACGCCGGCGTGCATCAAGGACATCGGGACACGGCTCGACGCCGACGAGCTCTTGCTGCTGGTCATCGCGGGGGCTGGCGACGGGGTGTCCATCGACCCGACCTGGGTCGAGGTGGCCAGCGGGCGCGCGGTGTCGCGGGCGTCGATCGTGCTCGAGGCCAAGGACGACCTGGTGGTGAAGCTGGCGGAGGTGGCGCCGGCGCTGCTCCCGGACGCCGAGCTGCGCGCCGCGGCCGTGGTCGGGCCCGAGCCGACGCCGCCGCCGGTGCGCCGGCGCGGGCGGCACCTGACGCGCGGGGTGTGGATCAGCGGGGGCATCGCGGCGGCGGCGCTGGTCGCGGGCACCGCCTTCGGCCTGCTGGCGCTGAGCGCCGAGAGCGACGCCAGGGACGCCGGCTGTGACACCATGTACTGCCCCGACATCGACGACCGGGTGTCGACCATGGACAACCGGGCGCTGATCGCCGACCTGTCGTTCATTGTTGCGGCGGGCGCGGGAACCGCGGCCATCATTCTGTACATGCGCTCGGGTGGCGAGGCGTTGCCGGTGGATCTGAGCGCGTCGCCGCAGGGCGCCTGGGTGCGCCTGCACGGGCGGTTTTGACCGCGGCTGCCGAGAGCGACGTCCCGCTGCTGTGCGACACCTGCGGCGCGGTGTTCCGCACCGCGTTCGCGCTGTGCCCGCAGGACGGCGGCAAGCTGGCGCCGCTGGTCACCGATCCGCTGATCGGGAAGCCGTTCGCGGATCGCTACGTGATCGACGGCTTTCTCGGCCAGGGCGGCATGGGGCGGGTGTACCGCGCGCGCCACAACCGGGTCAGCCGGCGCTTCGCGCTCAAGGTCCTGTTCGGCGAGCTGGCGGCGGATCCGCGCATGCGGGCCCGCTTCGCGCGCGAGGCCGAGGCGGCCAGCCGCATGGATCACCCCAACGTGGTCTCGGTGGTCGACTTCGGGGAGACGCCACAGAAGCTGCTGTATCTGGCCATGACCTACGTCGAGGGCCAGGATCTGGCCAACGTGCTCGATGCCGAGGCGCCGCTGCCGTGGCCGCGGGTGGTGGGGCTGTCGATGGGCCTCTTGCGCGGGCTGGCGCATGCGCATGGCGTTGGCCTGGTGCATCGGGACTTCAAGCCGGCCAACGTGATCGTGGTGCGCGATGGCGCCACCGAGGTGCCCAAGATCGTCGACTTCGGACTGGCGGTGATGCCCGAGAAGGATCTCGGCGCGGGGCGGCTGACCACGGGGCGCTTCATCCTGGGGACACCGGAGTACATGTCGCCCGAGCAGGCCTTCGACGAGCCAGTCGATGGGCGCGCCGACCTGTACAGCCTGGGCATCACCATGTTCGAGATGCTGACCGGACACATGCCGTTCGAGGACGCCGATCGCGCGCTGGTGATGCGGCGCAACGCCTATGAGAAGGCGCCCTCGATGTCGACGGTGGCGCCGGAGCTCGAGCTGCCGGTGGCGCTCGAGCAGGTGGTGATGCGGCTCATCGAGAAGAAGGCGAGCGATCGCTTCGCGGATGCTGGCGAGGCGCTGGCTGCGCTGGAGGAGCTCGCGCCGGTGCCGCAGCGGCTGGGCAGTGTGCGTCCGAGCGCCGCCACGAGTCCGAGTGCGAGTCCAAGTGCAAGTGCAAGTGCAAGTGCAAGTGCGAGTGCGAGTGCGAGTCCGAGTCCGAGTCCGAGTCCGAGTCCGAGCGCCGAGCCGAGCCTCTCGCTGCCGGCGTCGATGGTCGCGATCCCGCCCGTGCCGGTGGCTGCCGCGGTCGCGACCCACGTCGATCCCATCAGCGGTGAGAGCGAGCCGGTTGCCCCGACCGGTGGTCGACGCAAGCCGCTGATGCTGGTGGCCGGCGTCGTCGGCCTGGTCGCGGTCGCGGCCATCCTCACCTTTGCGCTGCGCGGCAAGAAGCAGCAGCGCCCCGCCAGCCCGCCCTTGCCCAGCGTCGCTGACAACGCCTCGCCGTCGCCCTCGGTCTCACCGCTCGCCCCCGCGACCGTCGAGCCGACGCCGTCCCCGACGGTCGAGCCTTCTACACCCGCGCTGTCGCCCTCCCCGACCGCCTCACCGC
Source organism: Deltaproteobacteria bacterium (assembly GCA_020853705.1). Taxonomy (GTDB): domain Bacteria; phylum Myxococcota_A; class Polyangia; order Haliangiales; family JADYYK01; genus JADYYK01. The sequence goes on along the minus strand of JADYYK010000033.1, from coordinate 26,244 downwards.
GCCCGACCGCCACCGCCTCACCGCGCCCGACCGCCACCGCCTCACCACGCCCGACCGCCACCGCCTCACCACGCCCGACCCCCTCGGCCACCGCCTCACCGCGCCCGACCCCCTCGGCCACGGCGTCGCCCGCCGCCGCCATCACCACCACGCAACTCAAGGCCCGCTACCAGGCCACCGGCGCCACCGTCGACAAGCTGGTACGCGCCGGCCATCCGCAGGCCGCCGCCCTGCGCAAGCGCTACTTCGACATCCCCTTCGCCACCGCGCTGCGCACCGAAGCGATGCGCCCCGACGTCCTCGAGCAGCTGCGCCGCCTCGACCGCGACCTCGCCGCCGCCCAGAAATAGCGTCCCCATCCCCCATCCCCCATTCCCTGTCGCCTGTTGCCTGTCGCCTGTCGCCTGTCTGTCCGGCTCCCTGTCTGTCCGGCTCTCTCAGCCTCCCGGGCAGCCCTCCGGCGTCATCGCCATGATCCAGTCGCGCAGCAGGCGCGCGCCGGCAGGATCGGGCAGCGCGGTCGGCATCTCGGGCATCTTGATGTCGGGCTCGGTCGACTCGACGCGGAAGATCATGATCGACTCGTCGGGCTTGCCGGGCACGATGTCGTGCTTGCGACCGCCGGCGCCGCGACCGGCGGCGACCGGGGTGCGGCACACGCCGAGGTCCAGCTTCGAGGTGGTCTCGCGATTCAGGAGCAGGTTCGAGTTGCGCGCGGCGCCCGCCGCGTTGTGACAGTGCGCGCAGTTGGCGTCGAGGTAGGACCGGGCACGGTCCTCCAGCGGCTCCGCGACGTTGCTCGGGTCGACCAGACGCGCGCGCTCGGCCAGCGGCTGCGGCGGGGTGGTGAACAGGCCCAGGCTGGCCAGGTGATCGATCTGGTTGACCGGGCCGGCGCCATAGTCGCGGTCGCGGTTCATCTGCCGGGTGCGCAGCCCCAGGGTGTCCAGCTTGGTGCCGTGGCAGCCACCGCACTGGATGATGTTGGGCACCCGGTAGGCGTTGGCCTGCGGGGTCCCGGCGGCGTCGATCCAGGTCACGTCGACGCGGGTGCCGGCGACCAGGCGGCGCGCGTCGGCCTGGCTCTGCGACGGCGTCCACAGGTAGGTGTGCGCGGTCCAGCCGGTGGGGTCCTTGATGAGCAGGCGGGTCTCGATCATGCGCTCGCCGGCGGCCGGATTGCGCTCGTCGGCCAGGTACGAGAAGGTCTTGACCAGGATGGTCCCGGACGGAAACTGCCACACCCCGTCGGGCTGGTAGGTGATCTTCTGGTTGGCGGGCACCTTGACGAAGCGGTGCTTGCCCGAGAAGTCGGCGAACAGCGGCGCCGCCACGCTGTAGGGCAGCACGCCGGTGGCCGGCTCCTGGGCCTGGCCGGTGCCGGTGAACAGCTTGTACTCGGCCAGGGTCTCGAAGGGCAGCTTGGCCAGCGGCGGGTGGGTGCAGTCGTGCTGGCTGGCGTCGGTGGTCTGGTTACGGAACAGGCCGGCGGCGTCGACGTTGCGATAGGTCGCGCCACCGTTGTTCTTCAGGCACAGCGACAGGCTCTTGTCGGCGTTGTTCTTGGCCGGATCGACGCGGCCGTCCCACAGGATGTCCTCCAGCTTGGGCTTCTCGGCCAGCAGCAGCAGGCCCGCGGGCTGGTTGCCGTTGCCGGTGAACATGTTGTCGTTCACGAACAGCCGCTCGCCATAGGGGTCGTAGGCGGTGTCGGTGAACGGCATGTTGGTGGTCTGGTACGACACCGCCAGAAGGCCGGTGGAGTCGTTGCCGCGCACGGTGTTCTGGAACACCTCGGTCTCGTCGTTGGCCATCAGCATGAAGCCGAGGCCCGACGGCACGAAGGCGACGATGCCGCCGCCGGCGAAGTTGAGCCGGTTGTTGTTCTCGACCAGGTTCATGAACACGCGGGTGCGCCGGCCGTCCTTGACCGGCAGGCCGGGCAGGTTGAAGACCAGGATGCCCGCGGTGTTGTCGTAGGCGTGGTTGTTGTAGACGTCGGCGTCGACCGAGTTCTCGATCTCGATGCCGGCGACGTTGCCGTGCACCAGGTTGTTGCGCACGATGATCTGGCTGGACTGGCCGACATAGACGCCGGCGTCCGAGGCCCCGACGATCTCGCAGCTCTCGACCAGCACGTTGCGCGAGCCGATGGGGTACACCGCGTAGGCCCCGTTGGTCTCGACCGAGCCGGCGTCCCAGGTCACCTTGACCCGGCGAAAGGTCACGCCATCGACGCCCAGGGCACGCACGCCGTCACCCTTGGTGTTCTTGACCCACAGGTCCTCCATCACGAAGCCGTCGCCGGTGACCGACAGGCCGTTGCCGCCGCCGAGCTGGCCCTTGAAGTCCCACACCGCGCCGCGCTTGGTGCCGCGCAGCTTGACGTTGCGCGCGACCAGCTCCAGCTCCTCGCTGAAGCTGTAGGTGCCGTCGTCGAAGCACAGCACGGCGCCCGAGCCGGCCTCGATGAGGGCGGTCTGCACGTTGACCTGGTCGTTGGCGGACGGGGTCAGGCGCACCGTGCACTCGGCGCTGGTGTCGCTCCCGCTGGGGGCGGGATCCTCGGCGTCACAGCTGCCGATGGTCAGCGCGCACAGGACCAGGACGAAGCGGCTGGTGGTCTTCATGTCGTCTCCTGCTGGGGCTCGGGGAGGCCCAGCGCCCGCTCGATCTCGTGAGCATCGGTGTCTACCAGGTAGCCGGCGCCGTGGGCACGAAAAAGCACCTCCATGGCGCTGAGCTGGTGCAGGCGGGGGTCGAGGCGCATGCCGGCGCCGACCCGCGCCGCGGCCAGCCGGATGGCCAGGCCGCCCAGCGCGCTGGTCAGGGTCTTGCTGCGCAGGAGGTTGTGCGAGAACACCAGCTGCTCGACGTAGAAGCGCTCGCCGGGCAGCGGCGACAGGATGACGTCGGGGCTGGAGGCCGGGTGGGTGCGGTCATCGAGGATGGCCATGGCCTCGGCGGCCCAGCCGAACAGCTCCAGCTCGAGATCGTTCGCGGAGTAGACCTCGGAGATGTCGCGGGCCTGGTTGCGGAAGTAGCGCGCCAGATCGGCGATCACCGGCGACATCGAGCGCAGCACCAGCTCGGGCGGACCGCCGGGGGCGCCGGCGGCGACCGCGGCCTCGCGCAGCGCCCACACCACCAGGTCGGGCTCGCCGGGCAGCGCGGCCAGGGCGCGCTCGCGCCAGGCCAGGTAGTCGGCGCGCGGCCAGCGCACCCGCGAGCTGACCCCGACGGTGCGCGCGACCTCCTCGACCTCGCCGATGAAGCGGCGCCGGGTCAGGAGCTCGCTGGTATCCAGCGGGTCGCCGGTCTCGGCGAAGTCGAGGATGCAGCGGCACTCGACGGCCAGGCCGACGTGCAGCTGGTCGCCGACCGCGACGTCGCGCAGCGGGTACTGGCGGCAGCCGGCGGGCTTCTTGTCGATGCCCAGGCGCGCGTGCACGGTGCACTTCTCCTCGGCGTCGAGCAGCACACAGGCGCCGTCGACCACGGCGACGGCCAGCTCGTCATGGCCGCCGAAGCCGTCGGCGCGCAGGGCGGTCTCCAGCGACAGGCCGCCGGGGGTCAGCTCGTCCTCGGCGAAGGCCTCGCGCACATTGGCGGCGTCCTCGGGGGTCAGGCCGATGCGGTCGTACAGGCGACAGCAGCCGCCGCGCATGTGGCAGCCGGTGCGGGCGCCGCTGGTCACGACCGACAAAAGTGCCGCAGCTGCGGCGTCGAGCGGGCGCGACACCAGGTTGTTGATCTGGGGTTCGACCATGGTCAGCTGGTCGCCGGCGACCATGCCGCGCAGGCTGACCAGGCGGCCGATGCGCTCGTCGACCTCGGCGGCGCCGACCGGGCGTTGCAGCCGTTCACTCGCCAGCTCGGCCAGCTCGAGGATGTCGCGCCGACCGTCGGCGTGGTCACACAGCACACGATCGGTCAGATCCAGCCGGACGCGGTGGGCCGGCATGCCGAAGATGAGGACCCAGGTGCGACCGACCTCGCCTACATAGGTGCGCACGAAGGCGCCAGGAACCAGCGCAGGTTTCACGGATCGACGGTACCCTTGCAGGGGCCCGGGTGTGGGGAAATTTCCGCCCACGGGCGGCATGGCGTAGATTGGCTCAGGGAGGGTTTCATGGCTCGTTCTGGCTGGACTGGCTTGGCCTTGGTCGCGGGTGTCGTGCTGTGGGCGGGCTGCGGCGGCGACGACGACGACACGCCCACGGGCACCATCACGATGACGGTGACCCCGATGTCGATCGATGACCTGGGCGGCACCGCGATGGTGGCGGTCGACGTCAAGGACGCCGACGGGGCGGTCGCGACCGGCGCGGTCAGCCTCGGCGCCAGCGCGGGCGGCTTCGAGGGCGGCAGCGGCAGCGGCGTCATCAAGACGCTGGTCGATGGCAAGGCCACGGCGATCTTCTCGTGCCGCAAGGCGCTCGACGCCAGCTGCGCCAGCATGGTGACCATCACCGCGGCCTGGAACGCCGCGCGCGCGTCGAGCACGCTCATGATCACGACGCAGCCGGTCGACGCCGCGGTGCCCGACGCCGCGATCCCTGACGCCGCCCCCGCGGACGCCAACCTGAACGACTCGGGGACACCGCAGATCTCGTGGGTGTCGACCCGGTGCGCCGGTAACAACTGCACCATCATGGGCATCCGCAACTCGGGCTTCAACGAGATCGCCCAGGTCACCTTCCGGCTGGCCGACTCGCTGGGCATGCCGATCGAAGGCGCCACCGTTCGCTTCTCGATCAACTTGCCGCCGTCGGGCACCGTGGTGACCGCGAGCGGCGTCACCGACGCGGGTGGCAACGCCATCGCGACGGTCAATTCGGGCCTGCTCATCGGCGTCTTCGCGGTGACCGCGACCTACATGCCGGGCGTCGAGACCAACAGCCCGAGCATCGGCATCCGCGGCGCCAAGGCCGCCAACGAGGGCTTCCAGATCGAGTGCGACCGCATCAACATCGGCGCCTACGTCTCGCCCACTCCGCCCCGCATCGACACCGCGAACTGCCGCGTCATCCTGGTCGATCGCTACAACAACCCGGTCGGCACCGGGACCTCGGTCAACTTCAAGACCGAGGCCGGCACCGTGCCCAACTCGGTCGCGACCAAGCCCTACGACACCATGGGCATGAACAACGATGAGGGCCGCGGCAACTTCGTCTTCTCGACCGCAGGGACCTACCCTCCTGTCGATGTCGCGCCCCTGCCGGCCCTTCCCACCCAGTATCCGATCGGGCGTGACGCCGAGCCGTCACAGCCGGTCGGCGCGCTGACGCTGAATCCGCGCGACAGTCTGGTCACTGTGATCGCGTACCTGCGCGGCGAAGAGAAGTTCTTCGACAACAACTCGAACGGCACGCGCGACCCGGGCGAGCGCTTCATCGATCAGGGCGAGGCCTTCGTCGATGCCGACGACAATGGGGTCTGGGACCCTGGAGAGACCTACATCGACGACGCTCCCGCCAACAACGTGTGGGATGGCCCGAACGGGGTCTGGGACTCCGACACCACGATCTCGACCGAGATCCGCATCATGTACTCGGATCGCCCGGTGCCGCAGACGCCGATGAGCGAGGTGATTCCGCCGGTGTTCTCCAACCCGTGCCCCAATGGCCTCCCCAAGGCGAGCGGTGTGGATCTGACGGTCATCTGGGGCGACCAGTACTTCAATCCTCCACAGATGGCTGGCACCAGCTTCGCGGCCTCGAACCTGGGCGTCCGGGGCTCCGTCCAGAACCTGACGCCGGGCTATCTCGACGGCTATGGCAACGGGTTGACGCGCATCCTCGTCGACGCCAGCTCGGGCCTCGGGTGCTTGACCACCACGCCGATCTGCCGCTGGCGAGTTCAGTACTCGGGCTGGCGCTACCCGATCCAGAGCTTCAGAGTCATCGGCGCCACCGACACGATGTCGTGCGCTCCCACCGGCGTGCAGGCGCAGATCACCGTCCTGTCGCAGATCATCGCCCTCAACGTCTCCGGTGCCATGAACTAGCAGAATGCCGGAGCTGCCGGACGTCGAGGTCTACCTGGAGAAGCTCGGGCCGCGCGTGGTCGGCGCGGCGGTGGACAGCGTGACGGTGCGCAGCGCGTTCGTGGTGCGCTCGTTCGAGCCGCCGCTGAAGGCCATCGTGGGGCGCAAGGTGACCGGGCTGCGCCGGGTCGGCAAGCGCATCGTGTTCGAGCTGCACGACCAGGCCGACGAGCTGTTCCTGGTCATCCACCTCATGATCGCGGGGCGCCTGCGCTGGCGCGATCCTGGCGTGACCAGGCCGGCCATCGCGCCCAAGCTGGAGCTGGCGCGCTTCGGGTTCGCGCGCGGCACGCTGTTTCTGACCGAGGCATCGACCCGGAAGCGGGCGTCGATCCACCTCGTGCGCGGGGCGGCGGCGCTGGCGGCGCTCGACCCCGGCGGCCTGGAGCCGATGGGGGCGACGCTGGCCGCCTTCCAGGCCGCGCTGACGCGCGAGAACCACACCATCAAGCGCGCCCTGACCGATCCGCACCTGCTGAGCGGCATCGGCAACGCCTACTCGGACGAGATCCTGCACCGGGCGCGCATGTCGCCGGTCAAGCTGACCAAGCGCATGGTCGAGGCCGACTTCGCGCGCCTGCTGGCGGCGACCCACGCGGTGCTGGGCGAGTGGACGGCGCGGCTGTCGGCCGAGGTCGGTGACGGCTTCCCCGAGAAGGTGACGGCGTTCCGCGACGAGATGGCGGTGCACGGGCGCTTCGGCAAGCCGTGCCCCGACTGCGGCGCGCCGGTGCAGCGCATCGTGCACGCGGCCAACGAGAGCAACTACTGCGCGCGCTGCCAGACCGGGGGCAAGCTGCTGGCCGACCGCGCGCTGTCGCGCCTGCTGCGCGAGGACTGGCCGCGCACGCTCGAGGAGCTCGAGGAGGGCAAGCTGGCGCGCCGTGGGCTCCGGGACACCGAGCCCGGCGCAGACGGTGGTGCCGGCGAAAAATAGGGGGCGTGCCGCTCGTTTTGCTTGTCGGCGTGATCAGCTGCCGGCTATTGTGCAAGCAGATGGCCCTTCACGATCTGCCGGCTCGGCCCGGCCCTGGCGCGGTCCACGTGGTGGTCGAGTCGCCGCGTGGCGCCACCGTGAAGCTGAAGTACGAGCCGGCCCTGGGCGCCAGGGTGGTGGCGCGGCCGTTGCCGGTGGGGCTGGTGTATCCCTACGACTGGGGCTTCGTGCCGGGCACTCGCGCGGTCGACGGCGACCCGCTCGACGCCATGGTGCTGTGGGAGACGCCGACCTATCCCGGGGTGGTCATCGAGGGCCGCGTCATCGGCGTGGTCCAGCTGGAGCAGAACGGCAAGGGGCCCGACGGCCGGCCGCTGGGGCGCGAGCGCAATGACCGCGTCATCGTGGCGCCGCTCAAGGCGCGCCGGCTGGAGCAGCTCAAGAGCGTGTACGAGCTGCCCGCGCGCCTGCGCAAGGAGCTCGAGCACTTCTTCATCGCGGTGGTGTTCTCGCAGAACAAGGACCCCCGCATCATCGGCTGGGGCGGCCCCTCGGAGGCCGAGGCCACCATCGACGCGGCGACGCGCGCGGTCAAGCCGTCGCGCCGGCGGAGCAAGTAGTGGCGCGCCCGACCGCGGTCGATGGGCTGACCGAGGACACCCCGCTGGGTGAGGCGGCTGCGCGGCTGACGCTGGCGCGCCTGCACGACGTGCGACGCTACCAGCAGGCGGTGCTGTCACGACGCGGCGCCGCCGACGTGCACGACATGCGGGTGGCGACGCGGCGGCTGCGGGCGGCGCTGCGCCTGCTGGCCCGCGGCGACGCCGCCGAGGCGCGCGCCGAGCGGCTGGGCCGGCGCGTCAAGCGGCTGCAGGACGCGCTGGGCGAGGTCCGCGATCTGCACGTGCGCGCCGAGCTGGTGGCCGCGCTGCGCGCCGAGCTGGGGCCGGCGGCGCCGGCCCACGCGCTGCAGGCGCTGCTGGCGGAGGCGCGCGCGCGGCTGCCCGATCGCGAGCAGGGGCTGGTCAGCGCGCTGGGGCGCTGGGAGATGCGCACGGTGCCGCAGCTGATGGCCGAGCTGGAGGGGCTGGCCCATGGTGGTCGGCTGGGCGGCGGGCGTCTGGTGCGTCGGCTGGGCGTGGAGCTCGAGCGGGTGCTCAGGCGCGCGCGGGTGGCGCTGCGCACCCTCGACGAGGCGCCCGCGCATGCCCTGCGCATCGCGGCCAAGCGGCTGCGCTACCAGCTCGAGCTGGTCGACGGGGTGGTCGGCGGCGCGCCCGTGCTGCTGGCCGAGCTGGTGCCGCTGCAGGAGCTGCTCGGGCAGCTGCACGATCGTGACGTGCTGATCGGGGCCCTGGAGGCCCTGGCCGAGCAGAGCGTGGGCGAGGTCAAGCGCGACGCGCTGACCACGCTGGCGGCGCTGGCCGACCGGCGCGCCGAGCAGGCGGCCCATGTGGCCGGCGAGATCGAGCGGCTGCTGGAGAGTGACCTGCCGCGCAAGCTGTGGCTGGCGGCAGCGCCGACGCTTGACGCGGGTGGCGCGGGGGCAGGCGCGCTATCCTGAGGCGGTGACCTGGCGGACCCTGGCCTGGCCGGCTGGCTTGCAAGCGCTGCTCGCGGGGTGGCTGGGGTGCAGCCTGCCGCCGGACGGGGTGCCTGACGCGGCCGTGGACGGCGCTGCGGGCGGCGACGCCGGGTGGGTCGATGCTGGTGGCGACGCCGGGGCGCACATCCCGGGGCCGTTCACCGAGGTCGGCGCCGGCGCCGGGCTCTCGTTCGTCAACCGGTTCGATCCCGATCGCTTCATCGGCAGCGGGGTGTGCTGGCTGGACCACGACGGCGATGGCGATCAGGACCTGCTGCTGGCGGGAGACTATGTGCCCAGCGCGCTGTACCGGAATGACGGCGTCGGGCACTTCAGCGAGGTCGCGGCGGCGGCCGGCGTGGCCATCGGCGGCGTGGTCGGCTGTGCCGCGGCCGATGTCGACAATGACGGCGACGTCGATCTCTACCTGCTGCGCACCGGGGCCGATCGGCTGTACGTGAACCAGGGCGACGGACGCTTCATGGACGGCAGCGCGGCCTGGGGGCTGGACGGCGGCGAGCGCGAGCTGGGGGCGGTGGCGGCGTTCGGCGACTATGACGGTGACGGGCGGCTCGATCTGTTCGTGGGCACCTATGTCGCGGGCATCACGCCGACGATGCCGTTTCCGCGCGCCTACATGGGGTCGCAGAACCACCTGCTGCACAACCTGGGCGGGCGCTTCGAGGAGGTGCTGACCTCGCCGGTGCACGTGGACGATCCCACCCTGGCGGCGGCCTGGATCGATTTCGACGACGATGGCGATGTGGATTTATGGGTCGTCAATGACTTTGGGCTGTTTTATGCGCCAGATCGGCTGTACCGCAACGACGGCGGGGTGCTGACCGAGGTCGCGGCCGAGGTCGGCCTCGACAGCAAGGTGTTCGGCATGGGCGCCGCGCCGGGCGACTTCGACGGCGACGGTGACGTCGATCTGTACCAGACCAACCTGATGGCGAACCTGCTGCATGTGCAGGCGGGCGGCCGCTTCAGCGATGGCGCGGCGGCGGCGGGCGTGCGTGGCCACGGCTTCAACGATCCGGCGCAGGGTGTGCCGGTGTACCGGGTCTACGACCCGGGGGCGTCGCCGTTCGACGCCGCGATGGCGGGCTTCATGGCGGCCTACACCGACCCGGCCTCGGGCGAGTGGGGGGCCACCGGGTGGGGCGCGGTGTGGTTCGACTTCGATCAGGACGGCGTGCTGGATCTGTTCGTGGCCAACGGTCGGGTGCACTCCGAGGAGCTGGTGCCCGAGGGCGAGCGCCAGCCCGACATGCTGTGGCGCGGCGTCGGCGGCGGGCGCCTGGAGCCGGAGGCGCCGGGCAGCGACGCCTGGGATCGTGGCGAGGCGCGCGGCGTGGCGGCTGCCGACTATGACGGCGATGGTGATCTCGATCTGGCGGTCGGGATGGGGTCGATGCCCACGCCGGGGCGGACCTTGCTGCTGCGCAACGACGGCGCGCGCGGGGGCTGGCTCGAGGTCGGGCTGCGCGGGGTGGTCTCGAACCGCGACGGCATCGGGGCGCGGGTGCGGGTGACGCCGGTGCCGGGCGGCGCGACGCAGACGCGCTGGCGCTTCGGGGGCGGCTCGTTCGCGTCGACCGGAGCTTCCGGGCTGCACTTCGGCCTGGGCGCGGCGGCGCGGGCCCACGTCGAGGTGCGCTGGCCCAGCGGGACGCTCGATGTAGTGCGCGGGGTGGCGGCGCGGCAGCGGCTGCTGGTGGTGGAGGGCAGCGCGCCGCCGTAGCCGCGTGATAGCGTGCGCGGGTGCCGACGCTCGCGACGTGGAATGTCAACTCCATCAGGGCCCGCCACGATCGTGTGGTGGCGTGGACCGCCAGGCACCAGCCCGACATCCTGTGCCTGCAGGAGACCAAGGTCGAGGACGCGCGCTTCCCGGGTGAGGCGCTGGCCGACCTCGGCTACCAGCTGACGCTGAACGGGCAGAAGACCTACAACGGCGTGGCCATCCTGTCGCGCGCGCCGGCCAGCGAGGTGGTGCGCGGGCTCGGTGACGAGGTCGACGACCCGCAGCAGCGCCTGCTGGCCGCCACCATCGAGGGCATCCGCGTGGTGTGCGTCTATGCCCCCAACGGCGGCACGCTCGACTCCGACAAGTTTCGCTACAAGCTGGCCTGGTATGCGCGCCTGCGGGCCTGGCTGGGCCGCCACGCGCGCACCGATCAGCAGCTGGCGCTGTGCGGCGACTTCAACGTGGCGCCCGAGGCGCGCGACGTGAAGCTGCCCGAGAAGTGGGAGCGCGAGGTGCTGTTTCACCCCGACGCGCGCGCCGCGCTGGCCAGCATCACGGGCTGGGGCGTGGCCGACGCCTATCGCATGTGTGTCGCCGACGCCGGCATGTACAGCTGGTGGGACTATCGCGCCGGGTCGCTGCGCAAGGACGACGGCCTGCGCATCGACCATGTCCTGGTCACCCCGCCGCTGGCGGCGCGGGTGCGGGGCGCAATCATCGACCGAGACGAGCGTGAGCCCCGTGACGGCTCGGAGAACCCGTCTGATCACGCCCCGGTCGTCGTTACGCTGGGTTAGCGCCAGGACACCGCGGAGTGAACCATTTCCGTGTATCCTGACGGTTTGAGGCCGTGGTAGGAGTTCGTTGCTTATGCGTAAGGCCGGTTTCCTTTTCTCGGTTTCCCTGCTGCTGGCCGGGTGTGCGACGGCCAAGCAGGGTGATGATGATGCGGGGCTGTCGCGGGTGGACAGTGGCGTCCGGGTGGACGGGGGCGGCGGCGACGACGGCAGCGTGACCGGCGATGGCTCGGTGGCGGTCGATGCGCGCGTGATCGACGGCAGCGTGGGGCCCGACAGCTCGACCTGCACGCCGCCCATCGCCGGCGGCGCGTGTGACACCGCGCCGCAGTGCGGCTGCAGCGCGACCCAGACCTGCAGCATCCCGGCGCCCAACTTCAACACCACCTCGTGCGTCGCGGTCGGCACCACGCCGAACTACGCCAACTGCACCGGGGACGGCCAGGGCATCTGCATGAAGGGGTCGGTGTGTGTCGACGGCACCTGCCAGCCGTTCTGCGACGTCAACGCCGACTGCCCGGGCACCGCGTTCCGGATCTGCGCCCAGGTCTCGAACAGCGCGGGCACTCCGATCACCGGCTTCAAGTTCTGCACCCAGCAGTGCAACCCGCTCAATCCGCAGCAGGACAACACCGAGTTCGATCCTTGCGGCCCTGGCGTCAACTGCTTCCCCAACGCCGATCGCTCGAGCTCGTGCGTCGGGCCGACCTCGTCGGGGGCGGTGCAGGGGACGTTCTGCGACGTCGCCGGTGGTGGTGACGCCTCGCTGTGCGCGCCAGGCTATGCCTGCGTCGGCAACAGCATCGGCTTCTTCGACTGTCTGCGCATGTGCCGCGTGGGCATGAACGCGGACTGCGCCGGGCTGTCGGGCTCGGGCACGCGCACCTGCTTTGCGTTCAGCACCAAGCAGTATGCCGGGGCCACCGAGATCGGCTTCTGCAGACAGGCGAGCGGAAGCCCGTAGGGCTCGCGCGCTGCCTGCTGAAGCCGTCCGTCTCCGTCTCCGCTCCGCCTGTACACCACCGCTTGCACTGCGCTGTGCAGCCGCTTGCACAGCTGACGTAGCGGCGACTACTCGTTGGCGGCGCGCTGGCGACCCGGGTTGGAGAAGCGGGTCAGCTCGGCGGGCAGCGGGCGCGGGAAGCGCTCGGCGGGGTGGTTCTTGGCGGCGCGCGCCAGCAGGGTGGCCTCGCTCTCGCGGTAGTCGGGGTCGGGGACGCAGCACTCCACGGGGCAAACGGCCTGGCAGGCCTCGTAGTCGTGGAAGCCCACGCACTCGGTGCACAGGTTGGGATCGATGAAGTAGGCGCCGTCGCCTTCACTGATCGCCTCGTTGGGGCACTCCGGCTCGCACGCGCCGCAGTTGATGCACTCGGTCGTGATCATCGTGGCCATGGGGACCTCCCGCGAGGGGTCTTTGCAGCCGGGGTGCCAGCCAGCACGAGCCATGGTTCGCGGGGATGCGCGGGGTCGCTCGCGGCCCAGGGTGAGGGGGCTTCTCCCCGGTGCGGGGAGGCTGGGCCCCGAGGCACCAAGCCAGCGCACCTCGGTCAAGCGGCTGACATTGCAGGCGGGGCGGGCCGCGGCGGCGCGCGCAGGGCGGAGGCACGAGGCTTGCTGAAGCAAGCTCTCGTGGAACACCTCTTCGACGAGTCGGACCTGTTCGCCGACAGCGTGGCGGATCGCTGGATCACGCTGCCGCAGCCGGCGCTGACCTGCTTCGAGCTGTTCGCCGACGTCGGGCGCTGGCGCGAGTGGCTGCCGGTGGTGAGCCGGGTCAGCGGCGGGGTCGGCGCGGCCCGGGGCGGCAGCAGCGACGTGTCGATGACGCTGGTGATGATGAAGGTGATGCTGGGCTGCCGGCTGCGCTTCGAGGTCGACCCCGCGGCGATGACGGTGACCTGGGAGTCGCATCCCAGCTCGCGCTTCCGCTGGAGCGGCGCGGTCAGCTTCGAGGTCTCGTCGGAGCGCCAGGCCATCATGCGCTATCGCGTCGAGACCGGCTTCGCGCGCGAGGTCGGCCTGGCCATCACGCCGCCCGACGCGCGCTCGTTCGTCGATTGTTTCCGGGCCTTCGTGCGCACGGTGTTGCCCGCCCTGGCCGAGGGCAGCGCGCCACATGTGCTGCCCAGGGCCCCGGTGCCGCGTGCGGAGGCCAGGTTGCCACCGCCGCCGCCGCCGGCCGCGCTGCTCGCGGTGTCGCCTCGGCGCGTGCCGGCTCAGCCGGCCGCGAGTCCGCGGGCGCCTGCGCGAGCGACCAGCGTGGCCGCGGCGGCGGCCCGTCCCATGGCGGGCGCCCTGGAGCTGAGCGGCGCCGCGCTGCGCTGGCTGTCGTAGAGCGGCGACGCCGGCGCCGTCGACGTCGCCAGCCGGGTCGAGTATCGTCGGCGCCATGAAGCGTGTCGCCCTCGGGCTGATGGTTGCTGCTGCGCTGCTGGCTGGCTGCAAGAAGAAGTCACGGCCAGCGCCGTCGCCGTCCACCAGCGCGAGCGCGTCACCGACGCCGGCGGCCAGCCCGGTCGAGACCCCGGCGCCGACGGGGGCGCCGAGCGCAGCGCCGTCAGCCCTGCCGAAGGCGGCGGATATCCAGCACGACAAGCTGTACTGGGGCGTCTACTTCGCGCTGGCGCCGCAGGACTCGACGGCGTTCAAGGACGCCCAGGCGGCGGCCAAGGCGCTGGGCTACGAGGTCTTCCACAAGGACCCCAACTGCGACATCCCGGTCGCCGAGGCCCCGCCGCCAGCCGCCGACGTGGGCGCCGAGAACTACCTCATCTCGGTCTACTTCGACACCGAGGCCGACGCGCGCAAGGTGGCGACCGCGTACGGCACCGTGATCTGGGTCGGGCAGGTCAAGACCATGTGCTTGGACTAGCCCCCTCGAACCGAAGGCTCGAGGAGGCTATTCCGTTCCGTCTCCGTCTCCGCCTCCGTCTCCGTCAGCGCGCCGGCAAATCGCTGTTCGTGATCAGCTTCTCGAAGTAGTAGCGCGGCACGCCGTCGTGGCTGAGGGCGGAGTGCTTGAACAGCAGGCCGTGGCGGAAGCGGTCGTCGGTCCAGGTCGCGGTGGTGCGGTCGTCGACGAAGACGTCGGGCATGCCGGGGACCCAGCTGCGGGCGCGGTCGGCCAGCGCCTCGCTGTTGGCCAGGGTGCCGCCGCTGGTGGTGTAGACGTCGGCGAAGCGGCGTCGGGGCGGCGAGCCGGCCAGCCCAGCCGTGTCGGAGAGCGCCCAGGCCTCGAAGTCACTTGACAGTCCGTAAAGAGAATCGAGCAGATGTACCTCCGAGATCGGGATTCCGCCGCGCCGGGCCACGGCGGCGGCGACGGTGTAACCGCCCGAGTGCGAGACCACGATGACCTTGCCGAGGTCGGCCACGGTGCGCCCGGCGCCCAGCGGGGTGGCCAGCGCGGTCAGCGCCTCGGCCACCAGATCGCGCAGGCCGTCCTGGTTGCCCAGCTTGCCGGTGGCGCCCGAGCGCTGATCGAAGGCGACCTCGGGCAGCAGCAGCAAGGCGTTCTTGCCCGAGGCCTCGAGCTGCGCGGTCAGGTTGGAGGCGCCGCGCACGGGGCCGCCGCTGCTGCAGGCCTGGCCGACGTCGCGCACCACGTTCTCGATGCAGTTCTGGAAGCCGTGGATGTAGACGATCACTGCCAGCGGCGGGGTGGGGTCGAAGCCCTCGGGGATGACGACCAGCGCGTTGGGGTGGCCGGCCACGGGCGCGAAGGCGCCGGCCTGCAGCATCAGCGGGTAGCTGCCGCGGGGCAGGCGCGGGCGGGCGCCGTCGGCGTCGCCACCATCGGCGGCGGCGCTGCTGTCCGGGAGCGCGCCGTCGCCGGGATCGCCGCCGCCGTCGCCGTCGGCGTCGCCGTCGCCGCCACAGCCGGCGCTGCTCGCCACCACCGCCAGCGCCAGCGCGGCCAGCGCCAGCAGCGTGACGGCGCGCCGGGTGCGGCTCAACGGAAGCTCTCCAGATCGAGGCGGAAGCGCCGCGCCCAGCGCCGGATCTGCACCCGATCCTTGCCCATCACACGGGCCACCGCGCTGATGTTGCCGCGGTGCTCGCGCAGGCGCGCGGTCAGCTCGGCGCGGATGGCCAGGTCGCTGGCGTCGAGCTCGTCCTCGCGCGCGGGGGCGACGTCGCTGACGTCGGCCTGCAGATCGCGCTCGCGCACCGTGATCGCGAGCGGGTCGTTGACCAGGCTGCGCGCGCGGCGCAGCTCGTCGGGCAGGTGCTCGAGCTCGACGTGGCCGCCCGACAGCGCGACCGCGGCGGCCAGGGTCTTGCTGAGCTCGCGCACGTTGCGCGGCCAGGCGTAGGCCAGCAGCGCGCGGCCGGCCTCGACGCTGAGGCTGACCTCGGGGCCGCCCAGCTGGCCGAGCAGCGCGGCCATGAGCAGGCCGAGATCCTCGCGCCGCTCGCGCAGCGGCGGCAGCTCCAGGGTCCAGCCCGCGATGCGCCCGTACAGATCGGCGCGGAAGCGGCCGCTGGCCACGCGGGCGTCGAGATCGTGGTGCGTCGCCGCGACCAGGCGGATGTCGACCGGGATCGCGCGCACGCCGCCCACCGGGGTGACCTCGCGCTCCTGCAGCACACGCAGCAGGGCGGCCTGCGACTGCGGGGCCAGATCGCCGATCTCGTCGAGGAACAGGGTGCCGCCGTCGGCGCTGCGCACCAGGCCGGGGCGATCCTCGTCGGCGCCCGAGAAGGCGCCCTTGCGATGGCCGAACAGCTCGCTCTCGATCAGGGTGTCGGGCAGCGCGCCGCAGTTGACCGCCATGAAGGGGCCGCGCCGGCCGCCGCGCTGGGCCAGGGCGTGCACCGCGCGCGCGATCAGCTCCTTGCCGGTGCCGGTCTCGCCGCGCACCAGGATGGGGACCTCGGCGCGCGCGACCTCGGCCAGCGCGGCGAAGCGCCGCTCCAGCGGGGCGATCAGCGTGGCCAGCCCGGGCGCGGCGGGCACCAGCGCGCCGCTGTCACGATCGGGGGCGTCGTCGGGCAGCATGGGCACCGCGGCGCGGAACATGAAGATGGTCTGCCCGACCTCGAGCAGGTCGCCGTCGGCCAGCACGGCGCCGTCGAGCGGGCGGCCGTTCTTGAGGGTGCCGTTCTTGGAGCCGAGATCCTCGACCGTCCAGCCCGCGGGGCTGCGCGCCAGGCGCACGTGGCTGGCCGAGGCCAGCGGGTCGGGCAGGCGCAGGGTCAGGCGGCGCGCGCTGCGCCCACCCGCGGTGTCGAGGCGGGCGCGGCCCAGTGCGCGGGCCTTGCCCCGGCCGATCAGGACCTCGTCGACCTCGGCCAGCGAGTGGCGTGCCCCGCCCGCGGTGGGGCGGTGACACTCCAGCACCAGCAGCAGCTGGGGCGCGGGTGTCGCGCTGGCCCTGACGCGCGCGCGCTCCTCCTTGGAGACGGTGGCGTCGAGCGAGTCGTCGAGGAAGGCCTCCTCGATGTCGGTCGGGGTCACTTCATTTCTGTACCACAGGAAGGGTCACGCAGCCTGCAGGCGCAGGTCGGCCAGGCGCGGGCGGCGGGTGCGCAGCCAGTATTCGAAGGTGAAGCCGGGCCAAAGGCTGGAGTTGTGGCCGTTTTCGTCGAGGTACCAGCTCTGGCAGCCGGCGGCCCAGACCGCCTGCTGGAGGCGCGGCTCCAGGGCGCGGTTGAAGGCGGCCTGGGCCTCGGGACGGACCTCGACGCTGCGCCCGCCGCGCGCGGCCAGGGCGCGCATGCAGCCGAGGATCCAGCTCACCTGGGACTCGATCATGAAGACCATCGAGTTGTGGCCGAGGCCGGTGTTGGGGCCCATGAGCAGGAACAGGTTGGGGTAGCCGGCGACGGTGATGCCGAGGTAGGCGTCGATGCGGGTGCGCCACGCGGTGTTGAGCTCGCGACCGCCCTGGCCCAGCACGCGCATCGGGGTCAGGAGCTCCGAGACCTTGAAGCCGGTGCCATAGATGATGGCGTCGACCGGGCGCTCGCGACCGGCGGCGACCACGCCGCGCGGGGTGATGGCGTCGATGCGGTCGGAGATGACCTCGGTGGTCGGGCGCGCCAGGGCGGGGTAGTAGTCGTTGGCCATCAGGATGCGCTTGCAGCCCGGGGTGTAGTCGGGGGTCACGCGGGCGCGCAGGGCGGGGTCGGCGATCCCGCGCGCGATGTGCCGGCGACCCAGGACGGCGGCCAGCTGCATGATGCGCGGGTCGACGGTGAAGCCGAGGCCGCGCGCCTCCATGCGCCAGTAGATGTAGGAGCGGTACAGGCGCTGGGTCAGCGGGGCGGCGGCGAACAGGCGGCGCTCGGCGGCGCTCACGGCGCGATCGGGCTTGGGCAGGACCCAGGGCGGCGTGCGCTGGTAGAGGTCGAGGCGACGCACCTTGGCGGCCAGCTGGGGCACGAACTGGATGGCGCTGGCGCCGGTGCCGATGACGGCGACGTCGCGGCCGGTGGGGTCGAAGCCGTGGTCCCACTGTGCCGAGTGGAAGGCGCGGCCGGTGAAGCTGTCGGCGCCGGGGATGGCGGCGATTGCAGGGCGGCTGAGGGCGCCGAGGCCGAGCACCAGGTGGCGCGCGGTCAGGGCGCCGCGCGAGGTGCTGATGCGCCACAGCTGGGCGCGCTCGTCCCAGGCCGCCTCGGTGACCTCGGTGTGCAGGCGCAGGTGCGGGCCGAGGTCGTGGCGGGTGACCTGGCGCTCGAGGTAGGCCAGGATCTCGGCCTGCGGGGCGAACATGCGCGACCAGGTCGGGTTGGGCGCGAACGAGAACGAGTACAGGTGCGAGGGCACGTCGCAGGCGCAGCCCGGGTAGTGGTTGTCGCGCCAGGTGCCGCCGACGCCGCCGGCGCGCTCGAGCAGGACGAAGGAGCGCTGCTTCGCTCTCGCGAGCTGGATGGCCATGCACAGGCCGGAGAAGCCGGTGCCGACGATGGCGACCTCGTGGTGCGGGGTGGCGGTCATGCTGCCTCCTGGGTGTGGCGGGGGCGGGGGGCGCGGGCGCGCGGGACCTGGGCCTCCAGGAAGCCGGCGATGGCGGCCTGGAAGTCGGAGCGGCGCTGCATGAAGGCGGCGTGCGCGCCGGGGGCGGACACATGCCAGGCCTGGGGCAGCGCCGCGGCGAAGGCCTGGGTGGAGTGCGCGGGGAACAGCTGGTCGTCGGCCGCCGACCACACCAGGGTGGGGGCGACGATGTGGTGCAGCCAGGACGCGGCGTCATGCTGCGCGCAGGCGCGCGCCGAGATGGCGAAGTCGCGCGCGGCGGCGGGGCGCCGGCCCAGCAGCGGCGAGCCGAGCAGCCACAGCAGCGGCCGGGCCACGCGGTGGGTGCGGCCGTCGAAGCACAGGTGGTTGGCGTGGCGCAGGAAGGCGCGCCAGCGCCCGGCGTCGGCCAGCGCGCCGAGGTGGTCGCCCGAGTCGTGGCCGGCGGGCGCCAGGGTGTGCGCGGTGACCACCAGGGCCAGGCGGCGCACCAGCGCGGGGCGGCGCGCAGCCAGCGCCTGCGCGATCATGCCGCCCATCGAGATGCCGAGGACGTCGGCCGGGCCGAGCTCGTGCGCCAGCACGTCGGCGTACTCGTCCGCCAGCGACACGATGCTGGTGCCGTCGGGCAGGCCGCGCCGGCGCCCGAGCAGGACGACGCGGCGACCGCGCGCCAGCGGGGCGAAGAACCAGCGCCACACCCGCGGAAACCAGCGGTAGTCATGCACGCTGTCGTCGATACCGGGGATGATCACCAGCGGGTGGGTGGCCTCCGTGGGCGCGCCGGCGGCGGGCCTCTGGCCCAGCTCCAGGGCGCGCAGCCCCCGCCACTTCACGCCGCCTCCCCCTGGTGCAGGTAGCTCGACTCCCAGCGCTCGAGCAGGGCGTGGTTGTCGAAGTCCCAGGGGTGAAAGCCGGGGCGGTAGTAGGCCAGGTAGGGGCGCAGCAGGCGGCGCAGCGGGCCGGGGCTGAAAAACAGCCAGCGCCCGAGCTCCGCCCACTCGCGCGGCGACCACAGGGTGCCGTCGGCGCGCATCATGCGCAGCTGGTGCTCGAACACCTTGGCCCAGAAGACGACGGTGGCCAGCGCCATGGTGCCGGCGCGCTCGGGGTAGCTGCCGCCGGCCTCGGTGAAGACGTCGAAGGCGACCGCCTTGTGCTCGTTCTCCTCGGCGGCGTGCCAGCGCCACAGCGCGGCCATGGCGGGATGTGCGCCCTCGAGCGCGGCCTCGTCGCTCAGCAGCATGTGCGCCAGCAGCGCGGTGAAGTGCTCCAGCGCGCAGGTGGCGCCGAGCTGCCAGCGCCGGGGTGCCACCCGCCTGACCCAGCCGAGCAGGCGCTGCACGCGGGCGTCCATGGCCACGACCGGGTAGCCCTGGGCGGCCAGCAGGTCGTTGTAGCGTTCGTGCTCGCGGGTGTGAAAGCCCTCCTGGGCGGCGAAGGCGCGCACCTCGGCCTGCAGCGCGGGGCTGGACACGCGGCTACGGTGGGCGTTGACGCTGTGGATGAAGAAGCGCTCGCCGGCGGGGAAGAAGACCGAGAGGTTGTCGAAGAAGCTGGTCACCCCGCGGCGTCCGCCGTGCCAGTGGCGCGGGACGGTCGCCAGATCGAAGCGCAAATTGCGGATGGTGATGGCCATCGGAGCCTCCCAGGGTTGGTGTTCCCAGGGTTCACTCTGGGGCGGCGCGTCACGAGATGGCAGGTTCGCGGGTGCCAAGTTATTGTCATTTCGGGCCATGGTCACCGACGCGCAACACAGCATCCCGGCGGTGCACGCGCTGCACCTGGTGGAGCTGGTACGGCGCTGGGAGGTCAGCCCCGAGGAGCTGCTGGCGCCGCTGGGGCTGCGCCTCGAGGCGCTGGCCGATCCAGGCGCGCGCATGCCGGTGCGCGTGGTCGAGGCGCTGGTCGGGCAGGCGCGCCGCCTGACCGGCGAGCCCGGGCTGGGCTTCTTCCTGGGGCTGCAGATGCGGGTGTCCTCGCACGGCTACCTGGGCTTCGCGGCCATGACCTCGGCGACGGTGCGTGACGCGCTGGAGATCGCGGTGCGCTTCGCGCCCACGCGGACGGGGGCGCTGACGCTGCGGCTGGCGGTGGAGGGGGCGCGCGCGGCGCTGGTGATGGAGGAGAACGCCGACTTCGGGACGGCCCGCGACGTGGTCGTGCTGTCGCTGCTGGTCGGGGTGTGGCAGATCGGGCGCGCGCTGACCGGGCACGAGCTGGCCGGCAGCGCCGACGTGCGCGGGGCCGAGCCGCCCTATTTTTCGCGCTTCCGGCATGTGCTGCCCGGGGTGGTGCGCTTCGGTCAGCCGGTGCACCAGCTGGTGTTCGATGCCGCGGTGCTCGACCTGCCGCTGAACATGGCCGACCCCGCGGCGCAGCGCCTGGCCCGCGAGCAGTGCGAGCGCGAGCTCCTGGCGCTGGGCGCGGGCGCCGGGATCACTGCCGCGGTGCGCCGCGCGCTGGCCGACCCGGGCGGCGGAGGCGGCACGGCTGGCGCGGGCGGCACGGGCGGCGCGGGCGGCTTTCGCGGGCTGGACGAGGTCGCGCGTGCGCTGGCGATGTCGCCGCGCACGCTCAAGCGCAGGCTCAGCGAGGCCGGCGCCAGCTTCTCGGAGCTGCTCGACGAGCAGCGTCGCGACCGCGCGCTGCTGCTCTTGCGCGATGGTGCGCTGACGCTGGACGCGATCGCCGAGCGGCTGGGCTACTCGGACGTCGCCAACTTCACGCGCGCGTTCCGGCGCTGGACTGGCAAGACCCCGGGGGCTCTGCGGCGCGGCACGTCAGGGTAGCGGCGATCGTCGTCGAGGCGCGCTGGCTCATGGCGCGGATCTGGCGATCAGTGCACTACAGCGCGGGCTCGGGGCCGTCGAGGACGTCGCGGATGCGGCGGGTCAGCTCGGCGATGGTGAAGGGCTTCTGCACGAAGGCCAGCGAGGACGAGATGACGCCCTGCTTGATCATGGTCTCGCCGGGGTAGCCGCTGACGAACAGGACGCGCAGGCGCGGGCGGCTCTCGCGCAGGCGGGCCGCGACCTCGGTGCCCGACATGCGCGGCATGATGACGTCGGTGAGCAGGAGGTCGACCGGGTTGGTGGTGGTGTCGGCGATGCGCAGAGCCTCGGCGCCGTCGCGCGCGGCCAGGACCTGGTAGCCCTGCAGGGTCAGGACGTCGACCATGAACAGGCGCACGTCGACGTCGTCCTCGACCAGCAGGATGGTCTCGTTGCCGCGCGGGGTCGACTCGCGCTGCTGCACCGGGATGGCGGCGGCCGGCGCCGGCTCCAGCGGCAGCAGCATCTTGAAGCTGGCGCCGTGGCCGGGGGGGCTCTCGATCGAGACCTGGCCGCCGCTCTGGGTCACGATGCCGTAGACGATCGACAGGCCGAGGCCGGTGCCCTTGCCCTTGGTGCTGAAGAACGGCTCGAAGGCGCGCGCGCGGGTGGCTTCGTCCATGCCCGGGCCGGTGTCGGAGACCTCGAGCACGGCGAAGCCGCCGGCGATGCTGGGCGGGCCGCTGCCAGCGCCGGCCGCGTCGGGAGAGAGCTGCGGTGACAGGCGGATGGTCAGCGTGCCGCCCCCGGGCATGGCGTCGCGGCCGTTGACGGCGAGGTTGACCAGGACCTGCTCGATCTGCGACGGGTCGGCGCGCACGTACAGCTCGCGGCCGGCGCTGAGGTCGGTGACCAGATCGATGTGCTCGGGGATCAGGCGGCGCAGCATGATGGTCAGGCGCTCGATGAGGCGGGCCAGCCCGAGCACGCGGGGTTGCAGCATCTGCTTGCGGCTGAAGGCCAGCAGCTGCCCGGTCAGCTGGGCGGCGCGGGTGGCGGCGCGCTGGATCTGCTCGGCCTGGCGCAGGGCGTCGCCGCCGGCTGGCAGGGCGCCGCACAGGAGCTCGCTGTGGCCCAGGATGGCGGTCAGGATGTTGTTGAAGTCGTGCGCCACGCCGCCAGCCAGGCGACCGATGGCCTCCATCTTCTGGGAGTGGCGCACCTCCTCCTCGGCGCGACGTCGCGCGGTGACCTCGCGCATCAGGAACATCAGCGCGGGCGCGCCCTGGTAGGTCAGGTGCAGGCCCTGGGTCTCCATCAGGACCGGGGCGCCGTCGCGGCGCAGGAAGCGCAGATCGCGGGTGTCAGGCGTGGTGCCGCCAGCGACCAGGGTGCGGATGCGCGTCGCGGCGGCGGCGCGGTCGTCGGGATGCACGAGATCGAGCGGCGCGCGCCCCAGCACCGCGTCGGGCTCGAACATCAGGGCGCTGAGCACGCTGGGGTTGGCGTACACGACCCGATCCTCGCGCACCACGACGACGCCGTCGGGTGAGCGCTCGATGAGGGCGCGGAAGCTCTCCTCCGAGCGGCGCAGCGCGATCTCGGCGGCGCGGCGCTCGCTGATGTCGCGGATGATGCTGACCAGCACGCGCTTGCCGTCGACCTCGCCGCCCTGCGAGCTGACCTCGCACGGGAAGGTGCTGCCGTCGCTGCGCAGGTGCTCGGTCTCGAACAGGATGCCCTGGGCGCTGGCCTGCAGCATCTGACCCTGGACGATGGCCATGGTGGAGGGCGCGCGCAGGTCGGTGATGGACAGCTCGAGCAGGCGATGGCGCGGGTAGCGGTAGGCCAGCTCGGCGGCGCCGTTGCAGTCGACGATGCGGCCATCTCCCGCGATGACCAGGATGATGTCGCGCGCGCTGTGCGCGATGAGCTCGAAATGGCCCTGCTTGGAAGGTCGTTCCACCCCGCCTACCCCTGGCGCGCAGTGTACTCTCGCGGCGTGCAGGCAGTCACGATCGACGGCGGCGGCGCGCCCGGCTGCGGCGCCCTGGCGGTGCACCAGGTCGGCGGCGAGAGCCGGGTCACGCAGGCGCGCGCGCACAGCCCGCTGCACCTCCTGACGCCGCGCGTGGCCGGCGTGGACGGCCGGGCGGCCTGGGTCTTCGTGGCCACCTTCGGGGGCGGGCTGCTGCCGGGGGATCGGCTGGCGCTCGACGTCAATGTGGGCGCGGGGGCCACCGCGCTGGTGGGCACCCAGGCGCAGACCAAGGTGTTCCGCGCCGGCGCGGCGGGCGGCGCGGCGCAGCGGGTGCGCGCCGAGGTCGCGCCGGGCGGGCTGCTGGTGTGGCTGCCCGATCCGGTGGCCTGCTTCGCCGACGCGCGCTGGGAGCAGACGCTGGAGCTGCACCTCGGCGACGCTGGTTCGGCGGTGCTGGTCGAGGGCGTGACCGCGGGGCGCAGCGCGCGCGGCGAGCGCTGGGCCTTCGCGCGGGTGGCCATGCGCACGCGGGTGTGGGCGCCAGGCCTGGTGCTGGATGACGGGCTGGAGCTGGACGCGGCGCACGGGGCGCTGCCGGCGCGGCTCGGTCGCATGGGGGCGCTGGCGACAGTGACGGCGTTCGGGCCGCGGGCGGCGCCGGTGGCGGAGGCGCTGCGGGCGGCGGGGCGGGCGCCGCTGGGGCCGCGCGGGTCGGACATCGTGGTGGCGGTCAGCGAGGTCGGCGGCGGCGGCGGGGCGGCGGGCGGCGGCAGGGCGGCGGGCGGCGCGGCGGCGGGCGGCGCGGCGGCGGGCGGCGCGGCGGCGGGCGGCGCGGCGGCGGGCGTGGTGGCGCGGATCGCGGGGGCCGCGGTCGAGCCGGTGCTGCGCACGGTGCGCGAGCTCCTGGCCGGGGTCGCCGCGCTGGTCGGCGACGATCCCTTCGCGCGCAAGTGGTGACCGCCGCGTAACCTCGTTCGGGTATCCTCCGCCAATGCACCTCGGACCTCGCGAGCTCGACAAGCTCGTCCTGCACGGCGCCGGTGTGCTGGCGCAGAAGCGGCTGGCGCGCGGGCTGCGGCTGTCCTACCCCGAGGCGGTCGCGCTGCTGGCGACCCAGCTGCTGGAGCTGATCCGCGACGGCCGCTCGGTGGCCGAGCTGATGGATCTGGGGCGGCGCATGCTGGGGCGCGCCCACGTGCTGCCCGGCGTGGCCGAGCTCATCCACGAGGTCCAGGTCGAGGGCACCTTCGCCGACGGCACCAAGCTGGTCACGGTGCACCACCCCATCGCGACCGAGCACGGCGACCTCGGGCTGGCGCTGCACGGCAGCTTCCTGCCGGTGCCACCGCCGTTCGCGACGCCCGAGGCCGCCGAGGACCACGCGCCCGGCGCCGTCATCCCGGGCGGCGGTGACCTCGAGCTGAACGCGGGCCGCCCGGTGCTGACCGTGGTGGTGGTCAACCGCGGCGATCGCCCCATCCAGGTCGGCAGCCACTATCCCTTCGCCGAGACCAACCGCGCGCTGGACTTCGATCGCGCGGCGGCGGTCGGCCATCGCCTCGACATCCCGGCCGGCACCGCGGTGCGCTTCGAGCCCGGCGACTCGCGCACCGTCCACCTGGTGCCGGTCTCGGGCGGGAGCCTGGACTGATGCGCCTCGACCGCAAGCACTACGTCGCCATGTACGGCCCGACCACGGGCGATCGCGTGCGCCTGGGCGACACCGATCTGTGGGTCGAGGTCGAGCGCGACCTCACGCACTATGGCGACGAGCTGAAGTTCGGCGGCGGCAAGGTCTTCCGCGACAGGATGGGCCAGGCCGAGGGCGTGCCCGACGACGAGGCGCTCGATGTCGTCATCACCAACGCGCTGATCGTCGACTGGACCGGGATCTACAAGGCCGACATCGGCATCAAGGGCGGCCGCATCGTCGGCATCGGCAAGGCCGGCAACCCGCGCGTCATGCAGGGTGTGTCGCCGACCATGATGTGCGGCGTGACCACCGAGGCCATCGCGGGCGAGGGGCTGATCGTCACCGCGGGGGGCATCGACTCGCACGTGCACTTCATCTGCCCGGAGCTGGCCGACGAGGCCATCGCGTCGGGGCTGACCACGCTGGTCGGCGGCGGCACCGGGCCGACCGCGGGCACCAGCGCGACCACCTGCACGCCGGGCGCGCGCCACATCGAGCTGATGCTGGCCGCGACCGACGCCATGCCGGTCAACATCGGGCTGACCGGCAAGGGCAACTCGTCGGCGCCCGAGGGGCTGACCGACCAGATCCGCGCCGGCGCCATCGGCCTCAAGCTGCACGAGGACTGGGGCTCGGCGCCGAGCGCGATCGACCGCTGCCTGACCGTGGCGGAGGGTGAAGACGTGCAGGTCACGCTGCACACCGACACCCTGAACGAGTCGGGCTATGTCGACGACAGCATCGCCGCCTTCAAGGGCCGGACGATTCACGCCTATCACACCGAGGGCGCCGGGGGCGGCCACGCGCCCGACATCATCCGGGTGTGTGGCGAGCCCAACGTGATCCCGAGCTCGACCAACCCGACCCGGCCCTACACCGTCAACACGCTCGACGAGCATCTCGACATGTTGATGGTCTGTCATCATCTCGATCGGCAAATTCCCGAGGATGTGGCGTTTGCGGAGAGCCGCATCCGGGGCGAGACCATCGCGGCCGAGGACATCCTGCATGACCTGGGGGCGATCTCGATCATCTCGAGTGACTCGCAGGCCATGGGGCGCATCGGCGAGGTGGTGTGCCGGACCTGGCAGACCGCGCACAAGATGAAGCAGCAGCGTGGCGGCACCCCGGGGCCGCCGGGGCCGGCGGACAACGGGCGCGCGCGCAGGTACGTGGCCAAGTACACGATCAATCCGGCGCTGGCGCATGGCCTGTCGCACGACGTCGGCTCGGTCGAGCTGGGCAAGTGGGCTGACCTGGTGCTGTGGCGGCCGGCGCTGTTCGGGGCGCGGCCCGAGATGGTGCTCAAGGGCGGCCTGGTGGCGTGGGCGCAGATGGGCGATGCCGGCGCGTCGATCCCGACGCCGCAGCCGGTGTGGATGCGGCCGATGTTCGCGGCCAAGGGGCGCGCGGTGGGGGCCACCAGCTTCGCCTTCGTGTCGCAGCGCTCGCTCGAGGAGGGCACCGTGGCGGGGCTGCGCCTGCAGAAGCGGCTGTCGGCGGTGCGGCGCTGCCGCGGCATCGGCAAGAAGGACATGCGCCTCAACGACGCGCTGCCGAAGATCGAGGTCGATCCCGAGAGCTACGAGGTGCGCGCCGATGGGCAGCTGCTGGTGTGTGCCCCGGCGGGGTCGGTGCCGCTGTCGCGGCGGTTCTCGTTGTTCTGAGGTTCCTGATGTGGCGTTCCTGATGTGGCGTTCCTGATGTGGCG
>JADYYK010000032.1 GCA_020853705.1 Deltaproteobacteria bacterium | reverse complement strand
TCTGTACGGCGCTGTCCTGGCCCAGCACGATGTCACCGAACTGCTGGCTGCCCGGGGTCAGGCGCAGCGCGCCCAGGCTGACCACGCTGGCGGTGACGCTGGCGGACTGGGTGCCGCCGGTGCTGGCGGCGACGGTCAGGGTCGCCGCGCGGGTGCCCAGCGTGCCGGCGCCGAGCTGGACGGTGACCTGGCAGCTGTCACCGGGCGCCAGCGCAGTGGCGGCGCAGCCGTTGTTGATGAGGCCATAGTCAGCCGCGGCGGCACCGGCGAGCGCGGTGGTCAGGTTGCTGGTGGGCGCGCCACCGGGGTTCGTGACAGTGAAGCGCACGCTGGCGGTCTGGCCCGTGATCACGGTGCCGAGGTTGGCGCTGGCGGGCGTCAGGGTGAGTGACGGCGGCACCAGACCGACGCCCGACAGCGGCGCGCTGAGCGACCCGCCCGGGGTGCCGGTGACCGCGAGGGCGGCGCTCTTGGCGCCCGCCGAGGTCGGGCTCATGCGCACGGTGATGCTGCAGCTGTCGGCGGCGGCCAGCACGCGGTTGCAGGTGCTGGCGGTGATGGCGAACTCGGCGCTGCTGACGCCGCCGAGGGCGGCGCTGACGACGCCGCTCGGCGAGCCGCCTGCATTCGTGACCGTGAAGCTCTGGGTGGCGCTGCTGGTGCCGGTGACGACCGAGCCGAAGCTCCACTGCAGCGGCGCGAGGCGCAGCTCGGCCGGGGTCAGGCCGACACCGCTGAGCGACGCGCTGGCCGCGCCGCCGGTGGTCGCGCTGACGTTGAGCTGGGCCGCGCGTCCGCCCGGGACGCTGGGGTGCATGATGACGCTGAGGCTGCAGGTGCCGCCGGCGGGCAGCGCCGCGGTGCAGCCGTTGCTGGCGATGCGGAAGTCGGCCGCGGCGGACCCGGTCAGCGTCGCCGCCGGCACCGTGGTCGCGGAGCCGCCCGCGTTCGACAGCGTGAAGCTCTGCGCCGCGCTGTCCTGGCCGGGCTCGACCGAGCCGAACAGCTGGGTGGTCGGCGACAGGCGCAGCACGCCCTGGCTGACCACGGTGGCCATGATGTTGGCGGTCAGGGTGCCGCCCGGCGCGCCGGCCACGGTCAAGGTGGCGCTGCGCGCGCCCAGGGTCGCCGCGGTGAGCTGCACGGTGACCTGGCAGCTGTCACCAGCCGCCAGCGGCGAGCCGGCGCAGCCATTGCTGAGCAGCGCATAGTCGGCCGCCGCGGTGCCGCCGAGGACGGTGGTCAGGGCGCCGGTAGCAGCGCCGCCGGGGTTGCGGATGGTGAAGCTGGCGCTGGCTCGCTGGCCGGCGACGACGGTGCCGAGATCCTGGCTCGGGGGCGCGATGGTCAGCGCCGGTGGGGCCAGCCCGACCCCCGACAGCTGAGCGGTCACAGCGCCACCAGGGCTGGCGCTGACCACCAGGCTGGCGCTGCGGGCGCCGACGCTGGTCGGGCTCATGCGCAGGGTGACGCTGCAGGTGGCGGCGGCGGCCAGCGCGGCCGTGCAGGTGTTCGCGGTGATGGTGAACTGGGCTGCGTCGGTGCCGCCCAGCGTGGCCGTGGGCGCGCCGCTCGGCGAGCCACCACGGTTCGACACCGTGAAGCTGTGCGTCGGGCTGCTCTGTCCGGTCACGATCGAGCCGAAATTGTCGGTCGCGGGCGTGATCACCAGCTCGGCCTCGGTGAGGCCGGTGCCGGTCAGCGCAGCGCTGGCGGTGCCGCCGGTGGTCGCGCTGACGGTGAGCTGCGCGCTGCTGTCACCGGCGACGCTGGGGCGCATGATGACGGTGAGGCTGCAGCTGCCGGCGGCGGGCAGCGCGGTGGTGCAGGTGCTGGAGCTGACGCGGAAGTCAGCGGCGGCGCTGCCGGTGACGGTCACGGTCGGCGCGGTGGTGGCCGAGCCGCCGATGTTCATCAGCGTGAAGGTCTGTGGGGCGCTGTCACGGCCGACCGTGACGGCGCCGAAGGGCTGTGTGGTCGGGGTCAGGCGCAGCGCACCCTGGCTGACCACGTTGGCGGTCAAGCTGGCGGTCTGGGCTCCACCCGCCGTGCTGCTGACGGTCAAGGTCGCGGCGCGGGTGCCCACCGCGCCCGCGGTGAGCTGCACCGTGACCTGGCAGCTGGCGCCGGCGGCCAGGGCCATGCCGGCGCAGCCGTTGCTCAGCAGCAGGTAGTCGGCCGCGGCCGGGCCGCCGAGGACGGTGGTCAGGTTGCCGGTCTGCGCGCCGCCGGAGTTCGCCACGGTGAAGGTGGTGCTGGCGCGCTGGCCCACCACGATGGTGCCGAGATCGCGGCTCGGCGGCGTGAGGGTCAGCGCCGGCGGGGCCAGGCCGAGGCCCGACAGCTGCGACGTCACCGAGCCACCCGGCACGCCGGTGACCAGCAGCGTCGCGCTGATGGCGCCGGTCGCGGTCGGGTTCATGCGCACCGACACGGTGCAGGTCGCCGCCGCGGCCAGGGCGCTGGTGCAGGTGTCGTTCACGATGGTGAACTGGGCGCGGTCGGTGCCGTCCAGGCTGACCGCCGGCACGCCGGTCGGCGAGCCACCGAGGTTGGTGATGGAGAACAGGTGGTTGGCGCTGCTCTGCCCGGTCACGATGGAGCCGAAGCTCTGCATGGGCGGCGAGATCCCCAGATCGCCCGCGGTCAGGCCGGTGGCGCTGAGCGCGGCGGTCGCGCTGCCGCCGGGCGCGCCGGTGACCTCGAGCGTCGCGGTCAGCGCACCCGCGGCCGACGGCGTGAAGACGACCTCGACGGTGCAGCTGGCGCCTTCACCGAGGCTGGCGCCCTGGCAGCTCGAGCCGGGGTTGATGGCGAACACGCTGGCGCCGCTGCCGGTCAGGCGCAGCGTCAGCGGTCCGGTGGCCTGCTGGCCGTCGTTGGCGACGGTGAAGCTGCTCGGCGGGGTCGAGGTCGCGACCACGGCGCTGCCGAGATCGCGCAGCGTCGGTGACAGCGACAGCATGGCGGGGGTGCCGGCGTCGACCTCGGCGTCGGCGTCGACCTCGGCGTCTGCATCGGGGACGCCGCCGTCGAGCATGGTCTTGTCGACCCCGAACTCGAGCACCAGCGTGATGGTCTCGCCGGGCACGATCTCGCCGGGCGTCTTGGCGGTGCCCAGGGTGGCACCGCCGGGACCGATCGCGGTCGCGGTCACCACCACCTGGCCGGACTGATCGTTGGCCAGCGCCACCTGGCGCGTCACCGGCAGCCCCAGGGCGGCGCCGTCCTGGCTCTCGATGGGCACGTCGAAGGTCTGGCGACCCTCGACCCTGAGGTCGATGCGAACCACGTCACCGACTGCGTTGCCGCGCTCGACGCGCACGAAGAAGATGGTCTTGACGTCGTCACCTTCACCGCAGCCAGCGACAGCGATGGACAAGGACACGAGAGACACCAGCAGCAGCAGCGCGGCGCACAGACGACGGATCATCGGACTCCCCAGGCAGGATTCGCGATGTCGGCCTGCACACTACATGCCGGGGTTGGCGCGAGTCAGATCGGGCTGATTGCGGGGCAGGGCGCTGGACCAGGTCGGCGCGGTCCAGCGCGTGGTCCAGGTCGAGGTGGCAAAAGCTGGCGCGGGCTCGGGCTCGGGTCGGGCTCGGGTTCAGCCGCACAGCGACGACGACGTGCTGTCGTGGCCCTCGCAGCCCTTGCTCCACAGGTAGACCAGACCCGCGGTGGCGGCCAGCTGGATGGCGGCGCCGACGGCGAAGCCGACGCTGTGGACGACCACGCTGCCATCGAGCTGCAGGCCCAGCATGCGGGTCGGGCCGGTGTCCTCGGGCGCGCCCCACTGCCGGCCGACGCGCGCGAACATGCCGGCCAGCCCGGCGACGCGCAGCCCCAGCGAGGCCTCGACGGTGGTGCGCTCGCCATCCAGGCTCTCCAGCGCGGCCAGCGACAGGTCGAGCGCGAGCGTGGGGCCGTGGGGCAGCTCGCGCCCCTGCATGGGCGTGACCAGGCGCTCGCGCGACAGCGTGAGCATGAGCTCCTCGCGCAGCGCCGGCCCGCGACCGTCGAAGCTGATGCCGGCGCCGGCCAGGGCGGCGAGCGCGTGGCGCGGCTCGACGCGCTCGCGGTCGTCACCTCCGCGTGACAGGAGGACGCCGCCGAGACGGATGACGGTGTCCACGCGCAGACCGCTGTGGCCGGGTGCGGCGGCATCGCCGACCTCGACGGTGACGCTGGTACGCCGGCGGCTGGCGGCGCGCGGCGCATACGGCGTGCGGTACCAGCGCAGCGGCACACCGTCGGTCAGTGCGCGAAACACCTGGGGCCGCTGGCTCGAGAACTCGACGGTGCCGGCGGCGTCGGTGCGCACCGTCATGGTGACCGTGCGCTCGACCAGCGTCGGCGGGGCAGCTGGCGAACCCGGTGGCAACGGCGATGGCGCCGGCGCCGGGCTGCTCTGTGCGCTGGCGTTGGGCTCGGTCAGCACGGTGACCTGGTAGCGATCGACCTCGGCGTCCTCGGCGCTGGACCGCCGCAGCCCGGCCTGCTCGGCGCGGAGGCGCACGCTGGCCCGCGTCGCCGCGCCCGAGGCCGGCAGCGTCGCATAGCCATACGAGGTGCAGCCGATGGCCATCGAGCCCAGCACGGGCAGCAGCAGGCCGAACCGGCGCAGCGTGACACCTGACATGAGCGCCCTCCATAGCAGCCCGTGTGCCACCCCGCGGCCGCGCGGAGTCCGCGCAGCTGGCGGCGGCAGTCGTCGAATCTCTGACACCCGGCTGGTGACCTGGCGGGGAGGGCTGCTGGGCGGTCAGCTGGAAGCTTTGCGTGAGGGCTTCTTCTTCGGCCGCCTGGGCGACGGCTTCTTGCTGGCTGCCGGCTTCTTGCTGGCTGCCGGCTTCTTCTTGGCTGCCGGCTTCTTGCTGGGTGCCGGCTGCTTCGGCTTCGCGGGCCCGGGCGCGGCGGCGCGCATCCGCTTCATCATGGCCATGCTCTCTTCGAGCGCCTCCAGCCGGGCCAGCATGAGGTCGTACACATTGTCGTGCTCGCAGTCGACCACCTCCGGGTCGTCATGCCGCCATTCGACCATGCGGCCCTCCGGCGTGAAGCAGGTCCGATCCGCGCTGGAGAACACCTGGAAGAAGGGCACCAGAGCGCTCCCCGTCTCGCGCCGCAGCTTCTCGGTCGCCCGCTCGATGTCGAGGAACGGCGGCACGTCAGCGCCGAACGCCAGCAGCGCAAAGCCACGCTCGAAGGTCCACGCCGGCGCCACGTCGTACTCCTTGGGCGCCGGCCAGTGCTCGGCCTTGGCCTCGGCGGTGAACGCGGCGTAGCGCCGGACCAGGTCGCGATACTCCTTCGGGAACCTCACGCCGAGCCGCTTCTCCATCGCGGCGATCTCGGCCGCTTTCGGCGGGCTCCGTGACCCGGTGTACGCGAAGTCCGACGCCATCGCCGCCAGCTTGTCGTTGACCTGCTTCCAGCCCATGAGCCGATGTTATGCGAGATCGCATCGGGGGCGCGAACCGGTCGGTCGTTCAGCTGAGGAAGCGCCAGCTCGAGCCGCAGCTACGGTGACATCACGGTGATCGTTGCGGTCGCGCTGTGGCTGGGGTGCTCCTTCGAGGTGGCCTTGACGTGGAAGACGCCGGTGGTGAGCGGCGCGGTATAGACCCCGTTCGCGGTCACGGTGCCGCCGCCGGCCTCGACCACGCTCCAGTCGAACACCGAGTTGTCGCCCTTGACGTCGATGCTGTTCGAGGTCTGCACCGTGATGGTGGCGTCGAAGTCGACGGTGCCGCCGGCGATGACCTGCCGGGTGGTGGGCACGAGGTCGATGGTGATGTCCTCGCTGCTGCTGCAGCCGATGGCCACCAGCAGGACGAGAGCGAGGGCGAGGGCGAGGAGGCCCCGCGTCACGGGTTGGCGCTTCACCATGCGGCCAGGATACACCGGCGGGGATCGCGGGTCAGCGCACTCCCGCGCCGGTGCCGTGTCGTCGCGACCGCGACCCACGACCGGCCGCGGCCCCCAGGGCGCCGGAGGTCAGGCGCAGGTGCGGGCGAACAGCCGGGCCAGCGCCTCGGCGACCGGGGCGGCGCCGGTCGGCGCCAGCCAGGTCGCGGCGGCCGCGGCGATGGCCCGCGCGAGGTCCGGCCACTCGGCGAAGAACCAGCTGGTGCTGGCGCGACCGCCCTCGGCATGCACCCGGGTGAAGGTCGCGGCGAGCACCGCGCGGCTGGTCTCGGCCAGGCGGTGCGTGGCCTCGGGGGCGAGGTCGGTGGCGGCCGCGACGGCGGTGCTGATGCGCTGGCCGAGGATGCGGGCCTCGAGCAAGGACAGCGCGAGCAGCTGGTCGGCTGCGAACCAGGGCTCGCCGGCGCGCCGGCTGGCGAGCTGGACCTCGGCCTCGGCGGGCTCGAGCACCGCCCGCAGGCGCGACCCGACCACCCGCGCTGCCGCGGCCTGCGCGTCGGCGTCGCGGACCTCGAGCAACAGGGTGCTCCCCGAGACGTCGCAGTGCGCGCTCACCAGGTTCGGGACCTCGGACAGGCGCGCCAGCACGGGCGCGAGGGTCGAGCCTCAACCGAGGCCCGGGACGGGTCCTCAGGAGAAGCCGGTCAGCGCGAAGGCCACGATCATGTTTCGCCACACACAATGGACCGTTCGCCAGCAGGTGTCCACGAGTCCGGCGTGCCGCGGCTAGATCCCCTCGCCGCTGAGCGACAGCGCGACGGTGACCGTGCCACTCGGCGTGGTCCCGTTGCATTGCACGCCAGCGAGGTGCTGGCCCAGGCTCGTGGGCGTGAAGTGGCGCCGCATCACGCAGCTGGCACCGGGGGCCAGCGACTGATTGCCGACGCACTGGTTGGCGACGACGTCCTCGGGAAACTCGGCGATGTTGCCGACGGTCACGAAGGTCAGCGCCGTGACCGTGACGGTGCTGCTTTGGTTGGTCAGGGTGAAGGTCATCGGCGAGCTGGAGCTGGCGAGCGCCTGCTGGCCAAACGAGGCCGCGTTGGGCACCCAGGCGAGGATGGGCGGCGCCAGCGCGGTCCCGGTCGCCGTCGCGCGTGCAGTGCCACCGGGGCTCGCGCTGGCATCCAGGAACGCCATCCGCATGCCAGGCGAGCGCCCGAGCTGCGGACCGAAGCGCACCGGCTGAAAGCACATCGCCCCCGGCGCCAGCGTCATCCCGGCACAGTTCATGTTCGGGAAGTTGAACTCGGTGGCGTCGGGACCTGCCAGCGCGACCGTGATGGCACCGGTGGTGACGGGGCCATCGTTGCGCAGCATCCAGCCAAAGCCCGTCATGCCGCCCTGGGCGATGTTGCCATAGTCATGCGTCGGCACGACCCAGGTCAGCCCCGGCCCTGCATCGACCATGTTGACGCGCGCGTCGAGGCCGGCATCGCCGAGTGCACCACCATCGCCCGCGGCGGCATCGGTGGCGCCCGCATCATCGTCGTCGCCGCATCCCGCCAGCGCGACCCCACAAGCCATGACCAGCACTCCCATCCAGCGACGCAGCACCATCGAGCCTCCGAGCCGTCATCGTAAACGCGCCACGGGCTGCGGACCAGAGTCTCGCCAGGCTTGCGAAGACGGCCCGGGCGAGTCTCACTACACTGGCACCATGATCGAGCTGCCCTTTGCGTTGCGCGGTCTGGCCGCGCTGCCTCTCGACGCTCACGCCGAGGCCACCGGGATCACGAACCTCGCGTTCCCCAGGAACGCGCAGAAGAGCTTCGACACCGACGGCATGTTCTGGGCCGCTCCGTTCGCGACCGGCACCAGTGGTACGGACTACGCCTTCAGGCTCACGCCGGGGCCAGGTCACGGCGCCGTGCTTCGGTGCGTCTCGGGGCACGCCGTGACCATCGCGTCGAGTCCGGAGCGCGCGATCTTCGCGGTCCTCGCGTGTGAGCGGCTGCTGCGCGGTGGTGATTCACGCACGGCCCTGCACGACGGCTGGTCGAAGGCCCGCCAGGTCATGCGCGACGCCGTGAGCATCACCGGCGGGGATCCGGACAGGGTCGACGCAGCGATTCACCTGGCGGACCAGCTGCCCAGGTGGAAGAACGCCGCCCC
>JADYYK010000031.1 GCA_020853705.1 Deltaproteobacteria bacterium | reverse complement strand
GTGCGCGGGCGGCCCATCACGCGATCTTCTTGCGGAAGCGGGCCGACGCCAGCCCGACCAGCGCGCCCAGGATGATGGCCATCCACAGGAGCTCCAGCGAGACGTCGGAGAAGTCGCTGCCCTTGAGGGTGAGGCCCCGGACGATGCGCAGGAAGTGGGTCAGCGGCAGCCCCTGCGCCAGGAGCTGCGCCGGGCGCGGCATGCCCTCGAAGGGGAACATGAAGCCCGACAAGAGGATGTTGGGCAGCAGGAAGAAGAACGACATCTGCATGGCCTGCTGCTGGGTGCGCGCCAGGGTCGAGAAGAACAGGCCGAGGCCCAGGTTGGCGCTGATGAAGACGAAGGCCATGCCGTACAGCAGCGCCAGCGAGCCCATGATGGGGACGTCGAAGACCAGGTGGCCGGCGAGCAGGATCAGCGTCATCTGGATGTAGCCGATGACGACGTAGGGCAGGATCTTGCCGACCACCAGCTCGAGGTTCTTGACCGGCGACACGATGAGCTGCTCCAGCGTGCCGCGCTCGCGCTCGCGCGCGATGGCCATCGCGGTCAGCATCACCATGGTCATGGTGAGGATGACGCCGATCAGCCCGGGCACGATGTAGACCGCGGTGCGGAGGTCGGGGTTGTACCAGGTGTTGGGCTCCAGCGAGAGCGGCTCCAGGGCGGGGCCGGCGCCGCCACGGGCCAGGCGCGCGACCAGCAGATGAGCGGCGCGCGCGCTGACCAGCGAGGCCGCGGTGTTGGTCGCCGAGGCCACCGTCTGCGGGTCGGAGCCGTCGACCACCAGCTGCACCCGCGCGGTCTTGCCGGTGGTCAGGTCCGAGGCGTAGCGCGGCGGGATGACGATGGCGACGCGGGCCTTGCCGGCGCGCAGCGCGCGCGAGACCTCGTCATAGCCGCGCACCTCGCCGGCGATGTCATAGAAGCCGGTGGCGACCAGGCTGCGCACGAGGTCGCGCGAGGCCGCGCTGCGATCCTGATCGAAGACCACGGTGGGGATGTGGCGCACGTCGGTGTTGATGGCGTAGCCGAACAGCAAGAGCTGCATCAGCGGCAGCGCGATCATCATGCCCAGCGTCATGCGATCGCGGCGCAGCTGGCGCAGCTCCTTCCAGGCCACGATGAGGGCGCGGCCGCTCATGCCGCGGCCTGTTCGCGGCGGCAGTCCTCGCGCACCATGGACACGAAGGCGTCCTCGACGGTGACGCGCGCGGGCCGGGTCTGGGTGGCCTGGATGGCCAGGCTGGCGATCAGGGCGGCGGGGTCGACGGCGTTGCGCGTGGCCAGGCGCAGGAGGTGGCCATAGTGCGCGACCTCCTCGACGTCGGGGTGCTCGCGCAGCAGGTCGGCGGCCTCGGTGGCGCGGTCGACCTCCAGCTCGAGGACGCGCAGGCGGCGGCGCGCGACGATCTCGTCGGGGGTGCCGACGTCGAGCAGCTCACCGCGGAAGATGAAGGCCAGCCGGTGGCAGCGCTCGGCCTCGTCCATGTAGTGCGTGGTCAGCAGCACGGTGGTGCCCTGGGCGGCGATGCGGTGGATCTGGTCCCAGAACTCGCGCCGGCTGACCGGGTCGACGCCCGCGGTGGGCTCGTCGAGGAACAAGAGCGGCGGCTCGTGGATGGTCGAGCTGGCCAGGGCGACGCGCTGCTTCCAGCCGCCCGACAGGGTGCCCGCCAGCTGGTTGCGCCGGCCGCCGAGCCCCGCGGCGGTCAGCACGGCCTCGATGCGGGCGCGGCGGCGGTCGCGCGGGACGCCGTAGATCCCGGCGTAGAAGCGCAGGTTCTCCTCCACGGTGAGGTCCTCGTACAGGCTGAAGCGCTGGGTCATGTAGCCGATGCGCTGCTTGATGGCCTCGGCGTCGCGGCGGATGTCGAGGCCGACCACGCGGCCCTCGCCACCAGTGGGATCGAGGATGCCGCACAGCATGCGGATGGTGGTCGACTTGCCGGCGCCGTTGGGGCCGAGGACGCCGAAGATCTCACCGCGACGCACCGCCAGCGAGACGTCGCGCACCGCGACCAGGTCGCCGAAGCGGCGCGACAGGTGCTCGGTCTCGATGATGTGGTCGGGCGCGGTCATCGCCGCGCCTGCGGTGCCGGCGCCGGGGCGGTGCTGCGCGTGATGGTCACGAAGGCGGGCACGCCGGCGTGCAGCAGCTCCTCGGGGTCGTCGATGCGCACCCGCACGCGCACCACCAGGTTGGGGCGCTCGCGCTGGCTGAACAGGAAGCGCGGGGTGAACTCGGTCTGGTGCGAGATCCACTCGACGCGACCGCTCAGCGGGGCCGGCTGGGCGTCGACGCGGACGACGGCCGGCGACCCGAGGTGCACGCCGCCGAGCGCGCCCTGGGGCACGAAGACGTCGGCGTAGGGGTGGCTGGTGTCGGCCAGCGTGAGCACGGGCGAGCCGGCGCCGACGATCTCGCCGGGGTCGACGTGGGTGTCGACCACGGTGGCCTCGACCGGGGCGCGCAGCTGGTGCCGATCGAGGCGCTCGTCGAGCAGGGTCACGGTGTGGCGGGCGGCGTCGGCGCGGGCCTCGGCGCCGCGGATCTCCTGCGGGCGGGCGCCGCGTCGGGCCAGCTGCAGGCGCTGGCGCTGGGCCTCGAGGTCGGCGCTGGCGCTCTGCTCACGCGCGGCGAGATCGTCGACGATGGCGGCGGGGGTGACGCCGCTGCCGTTCAGGCGGCGCTCGCGGGCCAGGATGGCGCGCAGGTTGGCCAGCGCGGCCTCGCCGCTGCGCACCTGCGCGGCCAGCGCGCGCACCTCCTCGGGGCGGCTGCCGGCCTGGGCCAGCTCGGCCTGCGCGGCGGCGGCGGCGGCCTCGGCGCGGCGGGTCTCGCGCGTGGTGCGCTCCAGCGTGTCGTCGAGCGCGGCCAGGAGCTGGGTCGGGGTCACGCGGTCGCCGCGGTGCACCAGCAGCTGCTTGACCTGGCCCGGGACCTCGAAGGCGAGCACGCGCTCGTCGAGCTCGACCAGTCCTTGCAGCTCGCCGTCGTGGGGATGGTCGTTGCGACAGCCTGACAGCGCGCTGGCAGGGAGCGCGAGCGTCAGCGCCAGCAGCAACGTCGCGGTGCCGGAGTTCTTTATCATACGTCCTAGAATGAGGCGGTCCGGAGAACGCGCCTTGTCGCCGGTCAAGTCGCGGGGCTGAACTCGGAAGCGGCGCTGGCGTTGATGGACGCGCGCGCGCGAACTGACGGCCGTCAAGTCGGGGCTGTTCACACGTGCCAGCATTGCTTCATGCCTGTCACCTACTCTGCGAGCGGAGTTGCACGAGCTGCCAGCTGTAGCCGCGGTGCCTTGCGCCTGTACGAGCGCCGCAAGCTGCTGGGGCGGATCCCGGGATCGTCGCCGCCACGCTATGACGTGCGCGCGTTCGAGCTGCTCAAGCTCATCATCACGCTGCGGCGGGGTGGCATCGGGCTGGCGCAGATCGAGAAGCTGCTGGCGCGCGGCGGCCGGGTGGAGAAGAACGGCACCACGCCGGGGCCGGTGGCCAGCGGGCTGGTCGATGCGCTGCACAAGGCCATCACCGACGTCACCGAGCAGCTGCGCGCGCTGACCGTGATCCGCGCCGAGCTGATCGAGGCGCGCGAGACCCTGGCGGTCTGTCGCGACTGCTCGCGCGACTTCGACCACTGCCTGCAGTGCGCCGAGGACGGCACCCTGGATCTGTTCTCGCGGGCCCTGCTGCTGCCCGACCAGATCCCCG
>JADYYK010000030.1 GCA_020853705.1 Deltaproteobacteria bacterium | reverse complement strand
TTGGAGCTGAAGACCTGGCCGTCGAGCGCGAAGCTGGTGCGCAGCGCGGCGTAGATCTCCTTCAGATCGGTCAACCCGGGCACGTTCATCGCGATCAGCGTGGAGCCGGGCTTGTCGTCCTTCTCCTGATCGCAGGCGCAGTTGGTCCCGGTCGGATCGGGATCACAGTCGGTCTTGAGGTCGCCGGCGCAGTACGGCGCCGGGGCCCCCATGGTGGTCGTCTGCGGCAAGAGCCCCGTGATGGGCATGACGTCGGCGCCCAGGATGACCGTCAGGACGTCGCTCTTGAACGTCGAGCAGGTCGTGGTGCCACCCAGCATGCCGGCCGCGCTGACCGTCTTGACCGACTCGATGAGGCCGGGGCCCGGCGTGAAGATCAGCGGCGCCTGGCCCTCCAGCGGCACCGGCGGGATCTCCAGCTTGCACAGCTTGCCGACCACGTTGCCGGTGACGCCCATGGTGGTGAGATCGGCCAGCAGGTACACCTTCGCGGTGGTCGGCTTGTCGCGGATGATCGACGCGTTGACCAGCACGTTCAGCGTGGCCTCGACGGCGTGACGCCCGTTGATGTCGAAGGCGCCGCCGGGCATGCACTCGTCGGGATCGACCGCGGCGTCGACGTCGTCGCCGCCGGAGCCGCCGCAGCCGGCCGCGCCCACACACACCAGCGCCGTCGCCAGCA
This sequence comes from Deltaproteobacteria bacterium, assembly GCA_020853705.1. Lineage (GTDB taxonomy): Bacteria > Myxococcota_A > Polyangia > Haliangiales > JADYYK01 > JADYYK01. The sequence continues at coordinate 35,216 of JADYYK010000030.1, read as the reverse complement.
CGGCCGCGCTCGCCGCCCGCCGCGCCGTCGCCTGAAGCGCATTCCACCGTGTGCTCGCTCGCATGTCTTGCCCCCGCGCTGAAACCCGATGTTAACATGCGCCCGCCTTGTCGCGCCCCGGACACCTCGGCCGTTTCGGCCTCGCCGTGCTGGCGCTGACGACGCTGGTCACGCCTGCGCACGCCAACGTCGCCGATCTGTTCGGCCTCGGCGCCGCCGCCTCGGGCCGCGCCGGAGCGGTGGCGGCGACCACCACCGACTGGTCGGCGTCGCACTACGACCCCGCGGGCCTGGCCTTCGGGCGCGGCTATCACGTCGCCCTCGGTGTGCAGGCGACGGCGTCGCGGCTCAGCATCAATGACGTCGACCGCCCGGTCACCGAGCCGCTCGGGGTCACCGCGGGCGCCTCGCTGCCGGCGCCGCTGTACGGGCCGCTCGAGGGCAAGGTCTCCATCGGCCTGGCGCTGTACCTGCTGCCGACCCGCGTGCTGCGCGTGATCGCGCGGCTGCCCAGCCAGCCGTTCTTCCCGTACTACGACAACCGCACCCAGCGTCTGGTCGCGCTGCCCGCGGTCGCGGTGCGCGTGCACCCCAAGGTCGGCATCGGCCTGGCCTTCAACTTCCTGGCCGGCGTCGCCGGCGGCGTGCGCACCGACAGCGGCTCGACCCGCGCGCTGGAGCCGCGTGTCGACGAGGAGGTCTTCGCCACCGTCAAGCTCAACGGCGGGGTGCGCTTCGATCCGCGCCCGGGCTGGTCGACCGCGCTGGTGTTCCGGCAGGCCTTCTCGGTGCCGTTCAAGGCCGACACCCAGAACAAGGTGGCCGGCGATCGCATCGATCTGGCCATCGACGCCGAGGGGCTGGTCACGCCGCACACGCTGGTGGCGGGCCTGGGCTGGACCTCGGGCGGCGGCAAGGGCCAGGTGCAGGCCGGCCTCGATCTGTCGTGGGCGATGTGGTCGCGGCTGGGCAGCCCGTTCGTCAAGGTGACCAGCCGCATCCCGTTCGTCGGTCCGCTGGAGGGCAAGCTGCCCGCGGTGGAGTACAAGGACGCTTTCGGGGTGCGCGCCGGAGTCGACGTCACCGCGCTGGATGGCCGCGATTTCGGCCTGGTGGTGCGCGGCGGCCTCGGGGTCGAGACCTCGCCGGTGCCGGCGCAGCGCGGCGTCACCAACCTGGTCGATGGCACCAAGGTCGCGATGGCGCTGGGCACCGGGCTGCGCCTCGGGCGCGTGGGCAAGCACGCCATCACGGTGGACGCGCACGTCGGGCTGCACCTGGTCACGCACGTGTCGTACGACAAGCGGGTGTTCGCCCCCGGCGAGACCGGCGCCCCGACCGACGGCCTGCGCGACGAGCTGCCCGACATGGCGTCGGATCCGTCCACGCTGGGCACCCAGGTGTCGAACCCGGGCTACCCCACACTGGAGGGTGGCGGCGGCATCCTCGCCGGCTCGCTCACGCTGGGGGTCGAGCTGTGAGGGCCGCGCGCGCGCTGGCGCTGCTCGCCGTGCTGGTCCCCGGCGCCGTGCAGGCCAGCCCGCTCGATCTGTTCGGCCTGGGGCCGCGCGGCGAGGCCATGTCGGCGGTGGTCGCCGACGTACGCGGCGCCGAGGCGGTGCACGCCAACCCGGCCGGGGTGGCGCTGACCGATCGCGCCGAGGGCCTCAGCGCCTACGGCTATCACCACTTCGCCCTCGAGCTCGACGGCCGCGACGCCCAGGTGCTCGACGCCCACGGCGTCACCCTGGGGCTGGCCATCCCGCTGTGGCGCGCGCCGGTGATCGCGCTCGGCGTGGCGCTGCACCTGCCCGACGACTTCCTGGCCCGCATCCAGCTCATCCCGGCCAGCGAGCCGCACTTCGTCCTGCTCGACAACCCGCACCGCATCGAGGTCGACCCCGTGCTGGCGTTCCGGCCCACGCCGTGGCTGGCCATCGGCGCCGGGGCGCACATCCTGGCCGACGCCATCGGCGGCATCACCTTCAACGTCGGCGTGGTCGGCGGCGAGCAGGTCGGCGAGTCGGCCATCGATCTCGTGATGCCGACGCGCGCGGCCCCCGTGGGCGGCGTCATCGTGACGCCGATCCCGCGCCTGCGCATCGGCGCCAGCGCGCGCGGCGCGCTCGACCTGCGCCTCGGCCTCGACATCGTCGCCAACGTCGATGCCGCCGCGGTGTCGGGCGACGCCGTCATCAGCGTGCGCTCGTCGAGCTACTACACCCCGGCCAAGGTCGCGGCCGGGATCGCCTATGACGTCACGCCCGATCTCACGGTGGCCGCCGACGCGGCGTGGAACGCCTGGTCACACCTGCGTGGCGGGCTGCCCGACGTGCGCGTGCTGGTCGAGCTCGGCATCACGCCACCGCTGGTGTCGGCGCTGTTTCCGCCCGACAACTTCGCCGACACGGTGTCGTTCCGCGCCGGCGCCGAGTGGCGCCACGATGTGCGCGGCGGCTGTCAGACCCTGGCGCTGCGCGCGGGCTATGGCTTCGAGCCGTCGCCGGTCCCGGCGCAGACCGGCCTGCCCTCGCTGGCCGACAACGATCGCCACATCGCCTCCCTCGGCGCGGGCTGGACCACCGGCGCGGGCCGCTTCCTGCGCGGACCGGTGACCTTCGAGGCCGCGCTGTCGGGCCACTTCCTGCGCGGCCGCGACACCGTCAAGAACCAGGCCCTGTTCCCCGGCCGCGGCTTCTCCTCGGGCGGCGCCATCATCGGCGGCACGGTGTCCGCCAAGGTGCAGTTTTGAAGCGCTCGCACGCCATGCTGCTGGCCGCCCTGCTGGGCATCACGGTGGGAGCCAACCGCGGCTGCGGCTTCGGCCCGACCGACAGCTTCACCGGGCGCCGCATCGGCGACGGCGTGGCGCCCTACACCGACCTCGGCGAGGTGCGCATCTGCGCCGGCAACGATCGCCTGGGGCCGCCCACCAGCCTGCCCGGCGGCTACTGTGATCGCGCGCAGCCGGGCGCGTCGTGCGACGCCGACGCCGACTGTCGCAGCCGCGAGCGCTGCGTGTGCGGCCTGTGCACGGTGCAGTTCTGCACCGCGTCGGCCGAGTGCGGCTTCGGCCGGGTGTGCTCGTTCGTCGACAATCGCTGCGACCGCCCGTGCGCGTCGCGCGCCGACTGTGGCAGAGGCGAGAGCTGCATCAACCAGGTCTGTCGCTCTGGCCCGTGCACGGCCGACACCCAGTGTCAGACCGGCGAGCGCTGCGGCACCGCGACGCCGCGCCGCTGCGTGGTCGATCCCTGCGACTCCGACGTCGCGTGCAGCATGTTCCCCGGCCGCTCGTGCAAGGTGCAGCGCCGCCCGCGCACCGCGCGCGAGCCCACGGTGCTGATCGTCCCCGGAGAGAAGCGCCCGTTCCTGATGTTCCTGGCCCTCGACGAGCCCGGCGGCGTGACCGCGATCTACCGCGCCGACAGCGACGACGGCCAGGCCTTCCGCCTCGATCCTGCCGATCGCGCGGTGCTGGCGCCCGCGGCCGAGGACGCCATGCGCGTCGACGCCCCGTCCGTGGTGCGCGACGCCGAAGGCCGTCTGACCATGTACTTCGAGTCGGCCGGCGTCGCCATCGCGCGCGCGCAGAGCAGCGACGACGGCCGCACCTGGACCGGCCGCACCCGGGTGCTGACCGCCAGCGCCAGCTGGGAAGGCACCCGCGTCGGTGCCCCCGCCGCCGCCGTCGCCCCCAGCGGCGAGACCCTGCTGTTCTACGAGGGCGGCACCGGCGCGGGGCTCGGCCTGGCCGTCGCGGGCGGCGCCACCGCCAGCTTCACGCGTAGCGGCGACGGCCGCGTGCTGACCGCCGCGCAGGTCACCGATCCCACCCTTTGGCGACGCGTCGACCTCATCACCTCACCCACCGTCGAGCTGCTGCCGGGCGCGCGTGGCGACACCGCGGTCCGGCTGTGGTTCGCGGCCCGCGGCGAGGAGAGCGCGGCGGCCAAGAAGCTCGGGGTGCTGACGCCCATCCCGCCCAACTTCTCGATCGGGTTCGCCAGCGCAACTTTTGCCGGCGGGCGCCTGTCGATGCTGGTGCCGCACCCCTGGAACCCGGTGTTCGATCGCATCGAGGGCTTCCTGGTGCACCCGTCCGAGCTGTCTCCAGCCGTGGTCGAGGCCCCCGAAGGCGAGCGCTACCTGCTCTACTACGGGAGGGCGAGCGTCGATGGGACCGACTACGCGAACCTGGGCGTGGCGGAGAATCCGTGACTTCGCTGTGGCATGGCGGCAGCTGGTCCAACCAATCGGAACGGTTGTGCTTTTTGTCGCAGAATTTGGGTTGCCTTGGCGCCGTTGTGCATGAGAAATTGCGCTCCGTCTCACACGCGCTGTACTCTGATGTGGGTAAGCCGCAATCCCACCGACCCTAGCGAGGCCGCATGCACGTACTTGGCAATGTCGTGGTAGCGTTCGTAACTGTTGGACTTTTCTGGAGCACTCTGCGCCTCGGCCGGTAGCCTTCGGCAGCCCCTCGAACGCCCTTGTACGCGCCCCCCGCCCGACGCTAAGCTCGTCCGGTCGCCTGGTCACCAGGCGATCACCAACTGGTAAACCTGTGGCCGTCCCTACCTCCAGCCCGCCCTCACCGGCGCTCGGACGCGCTCTCGCGGGGCTCGGGCTGTCCGACGTCGAGGCCGTGCGGCTGCTGCTGCGGGGCGGCTCGGTCATCGACTGGCACAAGCTGGCGTTCTCCTCGTACGACGAGGTCGATCGCTTCCTGCGGGTCAACGAGCTCGACCCCGGTGACGATGACGACGTGGCCCGGCTCGAGGATCTGCGCGAACTGGCGGTCGAGTACCTGACCCGCAACTTCTCGTTCCGCATCCCGCCCGAGGTCGCCGAGGAGATCCCGGCGCGCGAGCTCCTGATGCTGGCCTCGCAGAAGGGGCGCCGGCAGACCTACGCCTGCATCGTCCTCAAGGTCATGCACATCATCCAGCACCTGGCGGGCCGCGAGCTCCTGACCAAGCTGCCCATCTCCGACGACGCCTTCTTCCACATCGTCGAGGGCAAGGTGGTCAAGGTGGTGGAGGACATCCGCGCCGCCGGCCTGCCCATCGTCGAGTTCGCCTGGAGCCGCAAGGAGCACGACTCGCTCATCACCAAGCTGCTGGCCAAGAAGCAGACCCTGGCCGCGCACGTCTACGACAAGCTGCGCTTCCGCGTCATCACGCGTGGCCGCGATGACATCGTGCCCGTGCTGGCCGAGCTGACGCAGCGGATCATCCCGTTCAACTACGTGGTGCCGGGCGAGTCGGTCAACGACCTCGTCGCGGTCGACCTCTTGACCCAGACCGCGTCCGCGCAGGTGCACCTGGCCGACCTGCAGCTCGACGCCGATCCCGATCCCGAGCCGCGCCCCGAGCGCGCGCCCACGCCGGCGGCCAAGCTGACGCAGCCCATCAACGAGTTCTCGGCGGCCGACTTCAAGATCGTCAACTTCGTGGCCGACCTGCCCATCCGCGTCGACCGCCTGCCCGGCCACCAGGACAACCCGCTGTACCAGGAGCTCGGCCCGGTGGTCTACGTGCTGACCGAGTTCCAGGTCGTGGACGCCGCCACCGCCGAGGCCAACGAGCGCGGCGACGCCAGCCACACGGCCTACAAGGACCGCCAGAAGAACCGCGTCAAGGCCCGCCTGACCCGCGGCGTCCACGGCCTGCGCGACGACAACAACGGCCGTCTGCCGACCAATCGTCCCAACGACGATCCGTCGAGCAGCGGTTAGCCCACGAAGGGCCGCTCGCGGCGACCCGTCCGCCCCGACGCTACGGCGCCGCGATCTCCAGGGTCTTGATCAGCCGGTAGTCCTCGCCGGCCGCGATCACGATGCCGAACTTGAACTTCTGACCGTCGATCACGAAGGTCACGGTGTGCTTGCCCGGCTTGAGCGGGATCTTCGAGCGCGGCGCGATCGGCGTCATCATGCCGGTGTCCTTGCCATCGATGACCACGCGGGCCCACGGCTCGGTGTTGGCGATGAGGTAGCCGACCTTGCTGGGATCCGCGGTCTGCGCGTCCGCGGTCAGCTTGTCGGCGGTCGCCTTGGCCTTGGCGTCGGCGGCCGCCTTGGCGTCGGCGTCGGCCTTGGCCTTGGCCGCCGCGCGCGCCTCCGCCTTCGCGGCCGCCGCGGCCTCGGCCTTGGCCGCCGCCTCGGCCTTGGCCGCCGCGCGCGCCTCCGCCTTGGCCTTGGCCTCCTCATCCGACTGCGCCTTGGCCGCGGCCTTGGCCTCGGCGCGCAGCCTGGCCGCCTCGTCCGCCTTGGCCTTGGCCTCCGCCTTGGCGCGCTCGGCGGCCTCCTTGTCGCCGGCGGCCAGCGCCTTCTTCTGCGCCTCCGCCTTGGCTTTGGCGTCGGCCTCGGCCTGGGCCAGCGCGGCGGCATCGGCCTTGGCCTTGGCCTCGGCGTCGGCAGCGGCCTGCGCGGCCGCGACCTCACGCGCGTGCGCCTCGGCGGCCAGCCGCTCGGCCTCGCTGGGCGACGCCGACGGCGACGGCTCGGGCGAGGCCGAGGGTGCCGGCGACGTGCCGCCCAGCACCGCGAGCGCAGAGGGGGACGGCGACGCCGACGGCGAGGCCGACCCAGGCGCGCTGCCCGCGCCCGGCGGCACGCCCTCGACGACCTCGGCCTCGTTGGCGGCCAGCTCGACGTGCTGACGCAGCTCGCGGCCGTCGCCCCAGCGCAGCAGCAGCTCGTGGCTGCCGACCGCGACGTCGCTGATCTTCATCGGCACGTCGGCCTTGCACAGGCCCAGCTCCTGCTGGTTCAGGAACAGCCGGGCGTCGCCGCCACGCGCGATGACCGCGATCTGGCCCAGCGGCGCCGCCACCGCTTCCTTGCTGGCAAACCCGACCTTCTTGACCGCGAAGGTCAGCCCCAGCGCCAGCACGCAGGCCGCCGCCGCCAGCCCGAGATCGCGCCCCAGCGAGCGCTTCGGCTTCGCCTTGGGCTCCAGCAGCGCGACGCCTGCCCCCTGCGACAGGTTCAGCGCGGCCGCCGCCAGCGGTCCCATCGGGGGCGGGGTGTAGCCCGACAGCAGGTTGGGCATCTGCATGTGCGGGCTGGCCGGCATCTGCTGCGCCGGCGTGAAGGTCACCGGGGGCGAGTACACCAGCCCGCTGGCCGACAGCGCGGGCATCGGGGGCGACCCGGGCGGCGCGCCCGGCTGCGAGCCCGCGGCCACCAGGTGCTGCTGCGGCTGCTGGAAGTGCACCGGCCCTGGCTCGGGCGGGCGCGAGTCCATCAGGATGGCGGTCTTGGCGTCCGAGAACGGCGTGCCCGCAGGCAGCTGCGGGACCATGCCAGCGCCGCCACCGCCCATGCCACCGGGCGACTGGCCGTACGCGACGGCCGCGATCCCGGCGGGCCCACCGGCGCCGGTGCTGCTCTCGTTCCCGGGCAGGATGTAGGTCGACTCCGACGCCAGCGGCGCACCGCGGTCGGGCAGCGCCGCGGCCAGCGCCCCCAGCGCGGCGACGCGCTCGCGCTCGACCGGCCGACGCGCCGCGCCCGAGCCGGAGCCGGCGCCCGACGCCGCCATCGGCGCCCGCTCCTCGCTGCCAGAGGTCATGCCGTGGATCGACGTGGCCTCGTCGTCGAACTCGCCCGACAGCTGCAGCGCCGGTTCGGGGCGGTGCCGCGCGGCCGGCTGCTGCGCCAGCGGCTCCATGCCGTCGAGGAACGACGGTCCATCGCTGATCTGGGTGGCCTCGCCCGGCATGTCGTCACCGGGCAGGTCCCACTCGGCGTCACGCTTGGCGGTCGGCGAGGCGGCCGCGGCCCGCGGCAGCGCGGGTGGTGACGCCGGCACGGTGGCCGCGCGCTGCGCCGCCATCTGCCCGCTGGGCGGACGGGCGGCCGGCATCTGGCCGGTGGGCACGCGTGGGCGCTGCGCGGTCAGCGGCGGCGGCGTCTTGCCAGTGACGCGGCCCTGCTGCTTGCCGGTGACCTGCTGGCGCAGCAGCGACAGCGCCTGGCCGCCGCCGTCGTCCAGCTGCACGCCGCCGTCGCCCTCGGGGGTCAGCGCCTTGTACTGCTCCAGCAGCTGACGCTCACGCGCCAGCTCGGACGCGAAGGCGTCCTTCATCCAGCGGCCCAGCTTCTCGCTGCCGTAGCCGGCCTCGTACTGGCGGATGAAGGCCGACAGATCCTCGCCCAGCTCGGCGGCCCACTGGTAGCGATCCTCGGGGCTGCGCGCCAGCGCCTTCATCACGATGCGCTCCAGCGACGGCGGCACGTCCTTGTTGACGCGCGACAGCGGCGCCACGTCGGCGTGGCGCACCTTCTCCAGAGTGGAGAAGTCGCTCTCGCCCAGGAACAGGCGCTCGCCGCACAGGAGCTCGTACAGGATGGTGCCCATGGCGAAGATGTCGGAGCGCCGATCCAGCGGCAGCCCGCGCACCTGCTCCGGCGACATGTAGCCGAACTTGCCCTTGAGCACGCCGGCCTGGGTCTTGGACGACCGGCTGGCCGCCTTGGCGATGCCGAAGTCGATGACCTTGACGTCGCCGTCGTACGACAGGATGACGTTCTGCGGCGAGATGTCGCGATGCACGATCTGCATCGGCACGCCCATGGGGTCGCGCTTGCGGTGCGCGAAGTCCAGCCCCTCGGCGACCTTGACGATGACGTGCGCCGCCATGATCGGCGGCATGGTCAGCCGCATGCGGCGGAAGCGGTTCTGGATCTGGAGCAGGTCCTTGCCCCAGATGAACTCCATCGCGATGAAGTGCGAGTCGGCGATCTTGCCGAGCTCGAAGATCTGGCAGATGTTGGCGTGCTGCAGCTGGCCGGCGATCTTGGCTTCATCGATGAACATCGTGATGAAGTCCTGGTCCTCGGCCATGGACGGCAAGATCCGCTTGATGGCCAGGATCTTCTCGAAGCCCTGCACGCCGAACGACTTGGCCTTGAAGACCTCGGCCATGCCGCCGACCGAGATGCGCTCGAGCAGCAGATACTTCCCGAATTTGAGCGGCTGCCTCATCCACCTCCGCAGAGCCGGCCCCGACCACTGAACGACGGTCGAAAACGCTTGGCTTCAGGATAGGACCGTTCTGTAAGCTGGGTCAACGAGAAGATGAGGGTTATGCCCACGGGCCGGGCCGCCCCAAATAGGTCGAACCAATGTTGGTCACCTCACGAGCGCAGCGCGGCATTGTGACCTCGCGGACTCTATTGTCAGAGTCGCGCGATCATCTGGGGGCTGCAGACTGGGGGCTGGAGACGACTACGACTTGGTGGGCAGGCGGACCCAGCTCGAGCCTTCACGACGCTTGGTCATGTGGGCGCGGGCGATCAGGACGGCCAGCTCGTCGGTGGTCCTGACCGGGGTCTGCGCGGTGTCGACGATGGCGATGCACAGCTCGATGCGGGTGGGCTGGCCTGGGCCAGGCAGCTGGCCGCCCTCGTAGAACTCGCTGCGCCGCGCCTCGAAGGCGGCGATCAGCTGGTCGGCCAGGGTCTCGGCGCGCTCGGGTGGGCACACCACCAGGAAGTCGTCGCCGCCGACATGGCCGGTGAAGCCGCCGAAGTTGCCCGCGCGCACGTGGCCGAGGATGAGGTTGCCGAGGCGCGCCAGCGACTCGCCGGCGCGCTTGAAGCCGACCGCGTCGGAGTAGCTGTCATAGTTCATGAGGTCGCAGTGCAGGACCGCGACCGGTGAGCCGTCCTTGAGCAGCGCGCCGACGTGGTCGTCGACCGCGGTGGCGCCGGGCAGACCGCTGGTGGGATCGCGGTCGCGCTCGCGCCGGCTGGTGCGGATCAGCGCCTTGACGCGGGCGGCGAGCTCTTTCAGGTCGAACGGCTTGGACAGATAGTCGTCGGCGCCGGCCTCGAAGCCGCGCACCTTGTCGTCGACCTTGCCCATCGCGGTCAGCATCAGGATGGGCACCCGCGACGAGATCACGTCGGCCTTGAGCCGGCGCGCGACCTCCATGCCGTCGGCCTTGGGCATCATCACGTCCAGGACCAGGCAATCCGGCAGCTCACGCCGGGTCATGGCCAGGGCCTCCTCCCCATCCTTCGCCCGCAGGCACAGGTACCCTGCGTCGCCGAGCGCCATCCCGACCAGATGCGCGATGGAGTCGTCGTCCTCGGCCACGACGATCTTTTTCAGCAGCATGAGGCCGAGGATACTACCATGTGGGCAAATGGTCCCTTCGATTTCGCACGCCAAGACCGTGCTCGCGAACGGTTTGCGCGTGGTCTCCCTCGAGCTGCCGCATCTGCACACCGCGTCGGTCGTGGTCTACGCCAAGGTCGGCTCACGCTACGAGACGGCAGCCGACAACGGGCTGTCGCACTTCCTCGAGCACATGCTGTTCCGTGGCACCGCCAGCCACCCCAGCTCGTACCAGCTGAACTTCGCCATCGAGTCGCTGGGCGGAACGCTGTACGCCGAGACCGGGCGCGACTACTCGCTGTACCAGATCGCGCTGGCGGCCGGGCAGGTCGGGGCGGGGATCCAGCTGCTGGGCGAGATCTTCACCGATCCCCAGTTCATGCAGATCGACCTCGAGCGCGAGATGATCCTGGAGGAGATCCTCGAGGACTTCGACGAGGACGGCCAGCTCATCAATGTCGATGACCTGACCCGCCGGCTGGCCTTCGCCGACCACGCCCTGGGGGCGTCCATCACCGGGCCGGTGGCCAACGTGGAGCGCTTCACGGTGGCCGACTGCCGGCGCCACCTGGCGCGCTTCTACGGCGCCCGCAACCTGGTGCTGTGCGCCAGCGGGCCAGTCAATCCGTCGGAGGTGCACGCCCACGCCGAGAAGGCCTTCGGCAAGCTGCACCCCGGCGAGCCCGCGCAGTCGCCGACGCCGGCCGAGCCCGACGGGCCGCGCTACCAGCACGTGCACCACGCCGGCACCCAGACCGCGGTGCAGCTGGCCTTCCGCGGCATCCCCGAGACCCACCCCGACTTCCCCGTGCAGCAGACCATCCTGCGTGTGCTCGACGACGGCATGTCGACCCGCCTGCACTACCGGCTGTGCGACCAGCAGGGGCTGGCCTACTCGGTCGGCGCCGGGCTCGACACCTTCCATGACAGCGGCCTGCTGGTGCTGGACGGCGCCAGCGCCCACGCCAAGCTGCCCCGCCTGGTCACCGAGATGCGCAAGCTGTGTGACGAGCTGGCCGAGACCGAGGCGACTCCGGCGGAGCTGGGCAAGGCGCTGGTGCGCTACCAGTGCGACCTCGACGCCGCGTGTGACGACCCCGACGCGCTGGCGGGCTGGTTCGGGGGTGGCGAGCTGTTCGGGCCGCCGCTGTCGTACCAGGCCAAGCTGGCGCGCATGCAGGCGGTCACCGCGGCCGATGTGCGCCGGGTCGCGGGGGAGGTGTTCCGGCCCGAGCGGCTGACGGTGGTCTCGGTCGGGGTGCTGTCGGCCAAGGCGGAGCGTGACGTGCGGGCGGCGGTCGAGGGGCCACGGCCACAGCTGGCGAAGGCGAGCCGCCGGGCGTGATCGCACGGCGCGGCGCAGGCCGGAGGGCCGGCATGGTGGCCCTGGTCGCCCTGGTGGTCGGGGGCTGCCTGGGCGTGGGCGCCGGGGTCGCGCGCGCCGAGGACCCCGACTACTACCTCGCCCGGTCGCCCGCTGGGGCCTACCTGGTGGGCCGCAAATCCATCGTATCCCTGACCATTCTGCCCGGTCCCGGCCGCCGTCTGCTGGCCGACGCCCCGCTGTATGTGCGGCTGGAGGCGCCCGGGTTGAAGCTCATCAAGCGCAAGCTGCGCCGGCGCGACGCGGTCGACCCCGGGGCCGACGCCCCGCGCTTCGAGCTGGTCTTCATCGGCGACAAGGTCGGGCGCTACGTGCTGTCGGCCCAGGCGCTGTTCTACATCTGCGCCGGGCGCAGCTGCCGGGCCGTCCGCGAGGCCGCTCGCTTCGAGCTGACCATCGAGGAGCCGGTCAAACCGGAATAGAGATCACAGCGTTGGCGTTGCATCGGCAGGCCGGCGTTGGTTCGGGCATTGGTCGAACCAATTGAAACCGCCCGGGAAGTTGCCCCTGAATCCGGTTTCGACTTGACTGGACGGTGTAGGCCACTGTAAGGAGGTCCATCTTTTTCGGGATGGACGGGACATGGAGACGATGAGCGAAGGAGTGGGCGAGATGGTGATGGAGGAGATCGACGGCAGCTGGGATCTGTCCCTGAAGATCGACCACGAGCGACGCAAGGCCGAGCGGGTGCAGTCCAGCTTCTTCGCGGTGCAGCGCCGCGGGGCGGACGAGTACTACCGCCTGGTGACCAACATCAGCCGCAATGGCTTCTTCTTCCAGGACCCGGTCCCGGCCGAGCAGCTCGGCGAGCTGGTGGTCATGGACTTCGCCCTGCCGGGCGAGGCGCAGCCCCTGCGGGTGACCGGCATGGTGCGCTTCGTGGGCTTTGGTCAGGGTGTCGGCTGTGAGATCGCCAGCACCCGCCAGGACCAGTACGAGAAGCTGCTCGCGGTCCCGCCGCCGATCCCCAGCAAGTAGCCCCGCCCGACCTCGCGGGGCGGCCAGGTCATGGCCCGCCCCGCCCTTCCCTTCCCTTCCCTCGACCCCAGCTACAGGATGTTGGCCGCGATCTCGGCCAGCGACGAGCGCTCGCCCTTCATCAGGGTGACGTGGCCAGCGATGGACTCACTCTTGAACTTCTCGACCACCGTGGTGAGGCCGTTGTTGGTGGCGTCCACGTAGGGGTTGTCGATCTGGTAGGGGTCGCCGGTCAGGATGATCTTGGTGTTCTCGCCGACGCGCGTGATGATGGTCTTGACCTCGTGCGGGGTCAGGTTCTGCGCCTCGTCCACGATCATGTACTGGTTCGGGATCGAGCGGCCGCGGATGTAGGTCAGCGGCTCGATCTGGATGTAGCCGAGGTCCATCAGCTCGGTGTAGCTGCGGCCCTCCTTCTTCTCCGACTTGGACAGGCCGAGCAGGAGCTCGATGTTGTCGTAGATGGGCTGCATCCAGGGGTTCAGCTTCTCCTCGATGTCGCCGGGCAGGTAGCCGATGTCGCGTCCGAGGGGAAAGATGGGGCGCGACACCAGCAGCTTGTCGTAGGTGCCGTCCTCGACCGACTTGTGCAGGCCGGCGGCCAGCGCCAGCAGGGTCTTGCCGGTGCCGGCCTTGCCGACCAGGGTGACCAGCTTGACGTTGTCGTCGAGCAGGAGGTCGAGGGCGTAGTGCTGCTCCTTGTTGCGCGGGCGGATGCCCCAGATCCCCTCGCGCAGCTTCTTGATCGCGGCGACCCGCTGCTCCTTGGCGTCGAAGCGGCCCAGCGCGGTGTGCGCCGGGTTCTCGCGGTCGCGCATCAGCAGGTACTGGTTGGCGTAGAAGCCATTGGCCTTGAGCGGCAGCGTGCCCTCGGCGTAGAAGGCGTCGACCTGCTTGGCGTCGACGTCGACCTCGCCGGTGCCGGAGTACAGCTCCTCGACGGTGACGTTGGAGACGTCGTAGTCGACCGTGGTCAGGCCGAGGGCGTCACCGCGGATGCGCAGGTTGACGTCCTTGGTGACCAGGACGGTGCGGTTGCTGGGATCGGCGTCGCGGACCTCGAGCGCCGAGGCCAGGATCATGTTGTCGACCGACTGCGCCGAGCGCAGCGCCGGGGGCAGCTGGCGCTGGCCGCCGAGCACCACGCGCAGCTTGCCGCCGCCGCCGCCGGCCTTGTCCTCGTTGATGTCGACGCCGTCGGCGAGGCGGCCCTTCTCGCGATAGTTGTCGAGCTTTCGTGCGATCTCGCGGGCGTTGCGGCCGAGCTCCGACAGCTCCTTCTTGAAGTTGTCGATCTCCTCGATGACGTAGATCGGGATGATGACGTTGTTGTCCGCGAAGGAGTAGATCGCGCGGGGATCGTGGAGCAAAACGTTCGTGTCGAGAACGAAGTTCTTGGCCATCGTTGAGTTCGGGTATCTCGCGGGTGGCAGGCGAAGTCAACGACGGAACCGGGTTCAGTCCGGGGTCTGTGAGGACGCTCGCATGTGACATCTGGGGTTGTCAGCCGTGACCATGGTGGGTAGCTTGGGCGGACCAACCTGGAGGCATGCATGAGGATTCGCGCTGGCTTGACGATGCTGTTCCTGGTGGGCACCGCGGCGGGGGCCGAGGCGCGTGGCCTGCTGCGACCGTGGGACCTGATGGACCTCAGCCATGACGGGTCACACGCGGGGGTCGAAGCGACCTTCTCGAACCTGGACGCGGGCAACACCGACCTGCAGGTGTTCGAGTTCCTGGCCGGTGGCCAGTTCCAGATCGGGAAGGCGGTCGACCTGTGGGTCAAGCTGCCGGTCGCCATCGGCGAGGGCGGCTCGCTGCTGGGCAACGTCGGCGTGGGCGGGATCTTCGGGATCTATGACAAGACCACGTCGTCGGGTGGCCGCCTGACCATGGGCATCGAGGGCAGCATCTGGCTGCCCTCGGGCACCGATCCCAACGACCAGGACGAGTTCGAGGCCTTCATCGGCGTGCTGTACTCGCGGCCGCTGTACCTGGCGCGCTGGGCCAACAACGTGGTGGTGCCGGGCGGCGCCTATGGCATCCGCTTCAAGACCGGCAAGGCGTTCTTCAGCGGCAACGTCGGCCTCGGGCTGGCGTTCGAGACCGAGGATGACAACAACGACGACGACACCCACCTGTTCTTCGGGCTGGGCGCCGGCGGCGGCGCCGAGGTGGCGCGCAACATCAGCGTGCTGGGCGAGTTCTTCTTCATCGATGGCGACGATGGCGACAACGACCAGGCCTTCGGCATCAACGTGGGCGCGCGCTTCGCGGTGTCGAACGCGCTGACGCTGGGGGCGGCGCTGCAGAAGTCGCTGGATCTGCCGGGCAGCGCGTCGCTGTTCGGGCTGAGGTTCGATCTGATGGGCTACTTCTAGGAGCCCATCAGATCGTCCGGCTCCTTCTAGCGGCTACGGCGGCAGGCCGATGTAGGCGTAGAGGTCGACGATCTCGGCGTCGGTCAGCAGCTCGGCGCCGTAGGGCGGCATCTGGCCGCCGATGCCGAAGAAGCCGCCGTTGCGCAGCTTCTCGGTCACGATGGTGCGGTGCTTGATGCCCGGGAAGTTGGCGTCATAGAAGCTGGTGGCCTCCTCGGGCAGCCTGGTGGCGCGCGGCTCGAGGGCGCCGCGCGCGGTGTGCAGGTCGCCGTGACACTCGCGGCAGGTGGCGTCATAGAGCTGCTTGCCGCGGGCGGCGTCGCCGGGGTCGGTCAGCTCGGGGATGACGTGGATGACGGTCCAGGGTAGGCCCTCGGTGATCGGGCCGGGTGAGATCGAGACCAGGTACTCGTACATGGCGCGGCCATTGGCGTCGGTCTCGGTGAGCGCGACGCCGCGCATGTACTGCACGATGCAGAAGTTGATGGCGTCGAGCAGGCGGTCCTCGGCGCCGCCATAGAAGGTCTTGCGCCTGGCCACGCCGGCCAGGGTGTAGCCGGCCAGGCGGCGCGTGGCCGGCTGGGTCTCGGTCAGCGCGTGGCAGGTGGTGCACGCGAAGTGGTTCAGGCTGCTGGGTGACACGTCGGGGTCATCCATGAGCTCGCGGCCGCGCTCGACGGCGGTGATCTCACCGGGGTCGCAGCCGGGGGTGGCGAGCGCGATGGCGACGATGGACAGGCTGGCCGCGGCGGCCAGCGCGAGGCTCCTCAAGGGGTCACCGCCGCGATGTCGTCGGGGTAGATCCCGGTGGGCACGGTGCGCGTGACGGCGCCCGCGCCGAGGTCGATCAGGGCCAGCGAGCCGGGCGCGATGCGGTCGCCTTCGCACACCACGACCAGGGAGTCGGCCGAGAAGAACCTGACGGCGTGGGGAGAGCCGCAGGCGGGCGCGGGCACCGGGATGCGCCTCAGCACCGTGGCGGCGGGCGTGGTGGTGTCGAGCTCGACGATGACCTCCTGGCCCTGCTGCGGCACGTAGAAGCGCGAGCCGTCGGCGTTGAAGGCGCCGAACAGCATCGGCCCTGGCGCCAGGTTGATCCCGCGCGGCAGCACCGCGCCCGCCACCGGGTCGACCACGCGCACGCCCTGCCCTTCCAGGCCGCTCACCCACAGGGTGCCGTCGGCGGGGGACACCGACACCGCGTAGGGGCCGAACAGCGGCGGCGACGGCGGCACGGTGTCGACCGCGCCGAGGCGGATGCGGGTGACCGGGAAGGCGGCGTCGTCGAGCGCGACCACGGCCAGCTCGTCGGTGGCGTAGCAGCTCAGGTAGACACGCTTGCCGTCGGGGCTGACGGCGATGCCGTGGGCGGCCGGGCAGACCGGGAACAGGCCGCGCTTGCTGAAGCTCTCGGCGTCGATGACGGCGAGGCGGCTGTCCATCTCGCGCACGGTGCCGCCGCGGGCGGCGACCTCGGTGACGCGCAGCAGGTCGAAGTGGCTGACCAGCAGGGTCTTGCCGTCGGGGGTCAGGCGCAGATCGCCGGGGTTACGGTCGACGCGCAGCACGCCGAGGACAGCGTTGTCTGCGGCGCGCAGCTTGAGCACATAGCCGTCGACGTTGCCGGCGCCGTGCGAGCCGTGGGGGCCGCCGCCGGTGCCGGCCGGGGGCTTCATCGACAGGCCCACGAAGTAGTACGGCGCGCCGGGGTGCGCGGTGACGTGGTGCGGGCCCTCGACCTCGACCGCGCTCTGGCCGACCGCGATGCGGGCGACCGGGTCGAGGGTGGTGGCCTCGAAGATGGACACGCTGTCGTCGGCCGAGTTGGTCACCACCAGCTTGCCGGCGCCGATGCCGGGATAGGGCACCAGCGGCTTCCACGGCTCGGGGTCAGAGAAGACGACGTCGGGCTCGCCGCACGAGGCCAGCGCCAGCAAGGTGGTGAGGAGGAGTGTGATGCGGAGCGGCTGCATGGGCCTTACCAGTAGGTGGAGGCGATCCCGAAGCTGCGCGGCGTGGCCTGCTTGTAGGGGCCGTCGGAGATGGCGGCGGCGTTCATCGAGGCGCCCACGATCTCGAGCATGATGCGGCCCGAGGCGCCCTTCATCTGGCCCCAGATGGTGGCGTCGGGGGTGTAGCTCGAGTCGGTGGTGGCGACGACGACGGTGCCTTCACCGGGGATGGTGAAGGTCAGCCGGTAGACCGCGCCGGTCAGCGGCGAGGTCCAGCGGAACGGCGGCGGCGCGTCGCTGGGCTGGTAGGCCTGGCCCTCGGTGGGGACGGTCACGGCGGGCCCCTTGGTGGCGTCGGTGCTGGTGCTGGCGCCGTTGATGGCGTCGAGCGCGGCCTGCGAGGCCTGGCCCTGCAGGACCACGGTGGTGCCGCTGCCGCCGTCGTCGGCGCAGGCCGACAGCGCGAGCGCGGCGGTCAGGCTGGCTGCGATCAGGATGGCTCTTTGCATCGTGTCCTCCAGATCAGCGCGAGAAGCGCGAGCAGGGCGAGCGCGGCGCCCGCCGGGTTGAGCGTGCCGCGACGGCCAGTACGGCAGCCGCAGGAGTCGGGATCCTTGGGCGGCGTGACCGAGCCGTCGATGGGGATGATCATGCCGCCGTCGACGCCGGCGATGCCGAGCTGGACCTGGGTGGTCGGCCACAGCGGCGTGCACAGCTCGCGGGTGGCGCGCGAGGCGTCGAGGGGATCGACCGAGGTCGGGTTGGGCAGCCAGGTCGCGACGGCGTTGGCGGGGCAGTCGATGGGGCCCTTGATGTCGACGAAGCTCATGACCTTGGTCCAGCTGCCGTCGGTGGCGCCGAAGCTGGGGGTCTCGCCGAAGGCGAAGCCGTCGCTGAAGTTGTTGCCGCAGCCCTGCAGGGTGCCGGCGTGGCTGACCAGGCAGCGGATCTGCTTGGCCGCGCCACCGGACGACCCGGGCACCTGGGTGAAGGTCATGCCGCCGTTGCTGGAGCGCTTGAGGCCGCTGGGGCGCGTGGCCAGCGCCACCGTCTGGCCGTCGGCCGACAGCGCCAGGCCGCCGACCAGCTCGAGCGAGCGATACACCTCGGTGAAGTCGACGCCGCCGTTGCTGCTGCGGTAGACGATGACGTCGGGCTCGCCGCCGCCGACCGGGACCGGGCCGTCGGTCTTGACGAACAGGATGTCGGGGTTCTGCGGGTGGATGGCGAGCAGCTCGAAGGTGTTGCCGCCCTTGTGTGGGAAATCGATGGCGGCGAAGGACTGCCCGCCGTCGGTCGACTTCCACAGCGTCGTGGTCTCGGGGACCACGGTGTACGAGGTCGCATACAGGCGCTGCGGCGCGGACGGCGCCATCATCAGGGACTTGAAGAACTGCACCATGCTGCTGGTGCTGGGCACGATGGTGAAGGTCTTGCCGGCGTCGGTGGAGCGCATGATGGCGTTGGTCTTGCCGCCGCTGGCGGTGGCCAGGAAGATCTGGTTGGCGTCGGTCGGGTGCGCGACCAGACCGTCGATCCACAGGCCGCGGGCGTCGCCGCCGGCGTAGCCCCAGGTGCAGCCGCCGTCCTCGGAGCGCGCCAGGCCGTCGAAGGTGCCGGCGAAGAGCACGCCCGCGGGTGACTCGGCGAGATCGGGATCGAAGTAGCCGCCATAGCCGATGGCGGCCTCGCAGACCCAGCGGAAGTCGCTGCGACCGTCCTTGGAGTGGAGGATGCCGAAGGTGCCGCCAATGAGGAGATCGTCGCCGCCCGACTGGTAGTGCGCGGTCTCCAGGTTGGGGAAGCGACCGTTGGCGTGCGCGAGGCTGGCCGTGGCGAGGGTGGCGAGGAGCGTGATGCGGGAGGCCCGGCGCATGGTTGAAA
The DNA here is from genome assembly GCA_020853705.1 of Deltaproteobacteria bacterium. Lineage (GTDB taxonomy): Bacteria > Myxococcota_A > Polyangia > Haliangiales > JADYYK01 > JADYYK01. The sequence goes on along the minus strand of JADYYK010000030.1, from coordinate 16,504 downwards.
GGTAACACTATCGCGCGACGCGACGAACCAGGCGCGAGGCGGCGCGGATGAGCAGGCACACGACCACCAGCGTGGCGGCCATCACGGTCTGTGACGCGCCGACCGGGAACAGCCGGAAGAACGCGTACATGTAGCCGCCCAGCGCGGCGATGAGGCCGAGCAGCGCGGCCAGGGCGAAGGTCAAACGCAAGTTCGCGATGCCCAGGCTGGTGACGCCGATGGCCGGGAGTGTCGACAGGGCGAACACCGGCAGCGAGCCGAGGGCGCGCGCGGCGACGCCGACCATGGCGCCGATGGTGATGAAGGTGACCGCGTTGAGCAGGCGCACCGGCAGGCCCTGCACGGCGGCGGCGGTGCGGTCGAAGCTGACGAAGCTGAGGCCGCGGAACCACCAGATGTGCAGCGTGAGGACGGCGGCGCCGACGATGAGGACGAGGTCGCGGTCGAGGCGACGCACCAGGACGCCGGTGCCGAACAGGATGGCCTGGATGTCGTGGGCCTCCTGCGAGATGCGGTCGCCGAGCATGACGGTGGCGCCGCCGGCCAGGGCGAACACCAGGCCGAGCAGCGCCTCGCGGGTGAGGTGTAGCCGCTCGGGCTCGATGACGAAGAGCAGCGAGGCCAGCAGCGCGAACAGGATGGCGCCAAAGACCGGGTCGAAGGCGAAGCCGAGGTGGATGGTCGAATAGAAGGCGGCCGCGATCCCCAGGCCGGAGGCCTGGGTGATGCCGGCGGAGACGAAGACCATGCGGCGCAGCACGATGTAGACCGAGAGGAAGCCGAGCACGACGCCGGCGGCGACCGCGGTGATGATGGGGTCGCGGAACAGCGACCAGGCGGCGACGAACTCGGCCCAGGTCGGGCGCGCCTGCGCGAGCACGGTGGGCAGCGCGCTAGCCAGCACGGGGCACCTCGAGCTGGCCATAGCGGTTGAGGAAGGCAGGGTGCTCGAGCACGTGGCGCGGGGTGCCCGAGACCACCAGCTGGTCGTCGCGGTCGAGGAACAGGACCTCGTCGGCGAACTGGTCGGCCATGGCCAGATGGTGGGTGACGACGATGACGGCCATGTTGCGCTCGTGGGCGAGGCGGTGCATGCGCGCCATGGCGTCGCGCTCGGCGACCAGATCCATGGCGGCGGTGGGTTCGTCGAGCAGCGCGAGATCGGCGTCGGTGACCAGCAGGCGCGCGAACAGCACACGCTGGCGCTGGCCGTCGGACAGATCGCGGAAGGAGCGGTGCGCGAGATCGGCGGCCTCGGCCTCGACCAGGGCGCGCTGGGCGGCGATGCGATCGGCGCGCGAGGCGGCCGGGCGCAGGAAGGCCCAGCCGCGCAGGCGGCCCCACAGCACCAGATCCAGCGCGGTCAGCGGCAGGATCTTGTCGATCGCGGTCGACTGCGGGACATAGGCCGCGCGTGGCTTGCCGGTCGGGTGGAGGACGCGGCCCCGCACCGGGGGCAAGAGGCCCAGCACGGTGCGGAACCAGGTCGTCTTGCCCGAGCCGTTGCGGCCGACCACCGCGAGCAGCGCGCCACGACGGACGTCGACGTCGATGGCGGGCAGCAGGGCCTGGCCACGATGGCCGACCACCAGCTTGTCGCAGCGGATCAGCGGTGCCGGTGCCGGTGCCGGTGTGAGCGGGGGCGTCATGGTGTGGCCAGCGTGGCCGCGAGCTGCTTGACCAGCGCCTGCATGCGCCCGAGGTAGGACTGGTTGGCGCGGAAGTCGGTGCCGCCGGCCAGCTTCAGGGTGGCGGCGCCGAGCTTGCCGCCCAGGAACTTGGAGGTGCTGTCGGGGTAGTAGGCCTCCTGCAGGATCAGGCGGACCTTGCGCTGCTTGCCCAGGCCGAGCAGGCGCGCGACGTGAGACGGGTTGGGCGGGATGCCGGGCTTGGGCTCGATGTAGCCGACCTCGTCGAGGCCGAGCCAGTCGCTGAGATAGACCCACGACTTGTGGAACGTGATGATGCCGGCGCCGCGCAGCGGAGCCAGCTGCTTCTCCCAGCCGCGACGCGCGGCCTCCAGGCGGTCCGAGAAGCCCTTGGCGTTGGTGTCGTAGATCTGCGCGTTCTTGGGGTCGAGTTCGCCGAGGCGGCGCGCGATCCCGCGCGCGACCAGGACGGCGGCGCGCGGGTCGTACAGGTAGTGCGGGTTGCCGGTGGGGTGGATGTCGCCCTGGCTGCGGTCGACGGCGACCGCGGGCACGTCGAGCAGCTTGACGAACTGCGAGCACTCCAGGAAGCCCGCGCTGCCGTTCTGGATCTTGGGGTTGCGCGCGGCGGTCTGCAGCGTGGGCAGCCAGCCCACCTCGAGACCGAGGCCGATCGACATCAGGAGGTCGGCCTTGTTGAGGGCCAGCGCCAGGTTGGGCCGGGCGTCGACGAAGTGGGGATCCTGGGTCGGCAGCGCAAGCGTGGTGACGCTGACCCGGTCGCCGCCGATCTCGCGCGCCAGGGCGCCGAGGTCCGGCACGGTGGCGACGATGGCCAGCTTGGCGTGGGCGCGCGCGGGCAGCAGCGCGGCGATGGCGGCGGCGAGGAACGAGGTGAGCGATGACAGCTTCATGTGCGGCTCCTAGAAGGCGTGCGCGCCATGGGCGCCAGCGTTGAACTCGAGTGCGAGAAAAGCAGCCAGATTGGGCTTGTCTTGCCATTGCAGGAAGTCAGCCGAGGCCTGCAGGCGCAGGCGCGAGAACTCGGTCGGCCAGAACGTGATGGCGGCGCTGGTGCGCTGGCGCAGCCCGGTCCAGAACGGGTCGAGCGGATCGGGCACCCGGGCGCCGTCGGCGCTGTAGGCGCCGGTGCCGTACTCGTAGCGGGCGGCGGTGCCCCAGCGCTGGGCGAAGCGCCAGAACAGCTGGGCATAGCCGTTGACGTCCTGCAGGGTGTCGTCGGGGACCTGGCGCCGGCGGTACAGCGCCTCGGTCTGCAGCGAGACCACGGTGTGGCTGCCGTAGGTGATGGGGCGGTACTTGAGGAAGATGTCGGTGCCGAAGATGTCGCTGCGGGTGGAGTCGCCGCTGGGGTTGGGGCCAGTGGCCCACGACAGGCCCCAGGCCAGCGACCAGTTGTCGCTGAGGGCGAAGAACTGCTTGGCGGCGAGGACGTACTCGAAGTCGAGCGGGCTGTCCTCGTCGACGTCGGCCTCGCCCAGGAAGCTGCGCGTGGTGCCCTCGCCGCGCGCCTCGCTGGCGGAGCCCACCAGCTCGACGTACCAGGACAGCGGGGTCAGCCAGGACAGCTCGGCGCCGACGCCGCGATTGCCCTCGCCGCCGAACACGCGGGACAGCGCAAAGGGCTGGTCGACGAAGTCCCAGGCATGCAGATGGGTGTTGTTGAGGCGACCGAAGCGGGTCAGGAACTGGCCGGCGCGCACCTGCAGGCTGTGCGGCAGCGCCAGCGTGGTGGCGAAGGCCTCCTCGACCTCGACGCCGTCGTGGCCGAAGACCAGGTTGGCGTCCATGCGGAAGTAGGGGTCGACGGCCTTGCCGATGGCCAGCTCGACCTGCTGCAAGCTGAAGCCATTTTCGGCCGGATCATGGCCGCCGACCTGCAGCGGGCTGTCGGTGTTGAACCAGCCCAGCACGACGTCGGTGATGACGGCGATGTCGGGGTTGAGCGACTGGCCGGCGCCGCCGCCCTTTGGGGTTTCGGGCAGGGGCTTGACGGCGGCGCTGTCGGAGCCGGTGGCGGCGGCCAGCTCGGCCAGCTCCTCGGGGGTCAGCTCGGGTGTGGCGGCGTCGGCGTCGACGGCCGCGGGCGTGGTGGTCGCGGGTGTGGCGGTGCCGCCATCGGGAGCCGTGGCGGTGCTGCTGTCGGGTGGTCCACCGTCGGGCGACTCGGCCCGGGCGGTGGCCAGGTGCAGCGCGAACACCGGGACCAGCCCGGTGAGCGCGCGTGTGGCCATGCGCATGTGTCCTCCGTTTGCGTGAGCGAGACGACTTGGGGGTCGCTGCGGCTACGCTGGAGGGGAGGTCTTGGGCGCGAGGCGGAAGGTGGCGAGGCGGGGCGGCAGGGCCGCCGTGAGCAGCGCGCGCGGCGAGGTCGCGGGCGTGCGCGTGGGCGTGATCGCGGGGCTGGCGGGTGGCGTGGTGCTGGCCGCGGTGGCGTCGATCGAGCAGTGCTCGTGGGCGTCGCCCGTGGTGCTGGAGGTGTGGCGGTGCAGCTCGGCGCGGGTGGTGGGCTCGGCGTCCGGGCTGGCGGCGTCGTGGCTCGGGCTGACGTGGATCGACTCGCCATGCTCGCTGCACACGGCGTGCTGCACCAGGGCCTGGTGGGCCAGGGCGCCGAGGTCGGCGACCAGCATCCAGACCGCCAGCAGGGCGGCGCCGAGGGCGATGCGCGAGTGCCGGTGCGGAGCTGTGGCGGGCGGGCGCATGCGCTCCATTGCTTTAGGGCCGATTTGCATGCGGGTCAAGTGCGCCATCAATGGTGATGCGCATGATCAGGATCGTGATGGTGGTGGTCGTGGTGATGGTCGTGGTCGGCGGGGCCGTGCTCGTGGGCGTGGTCGCGGCCGCGCACGCTGAGGATTTGACCGAGGAATCCGCGGGCGCCCTGGCGCACCAGGGAGGCCGCGAGCAGGGCGGCCAGGGCGGCGACAAACACCGCGGCCAGGCGGCCCGGGGCCTGGGTGCCCAGGGCGTGCAGGTCGAGGCCGGCACCCGGCGCCAGGGCGGCGTCGAGGCCGAGGCCGAGGGCGACGGCGAGGGCGAAGACGGCGGCGGCGAAGGCGGCGGCGGCGCGCTGGCCGTGGAGCGCGGCCAGGGTCGCGAAGGTGGAGATGCTCATGGCCGGGCCGGTGAGCAGGAAGGCCAGCGCGGCGCCGGGGGAGATCCCCTTGTGGATGAGGATGGCGACCAGCGGCGTCGCGCCGGTGGCGCACAGATAGATCGGCACCCCGAGCAGCGCCAGCAGCGGGACCTGGGCGGCGGAGGGGATGCGCGTCAGCAGGTCGAGGGGGAGGTAGGGTTCGACCAGCGCGGCGGCGCCGAGGCCGACCAGCAGCCAGGGGCCGCTGTGGTCGACGACCTCGCCGAAGCCGATGCGCAGCGCGCCGAGCAGCCGGCTGCCCACGGGGCGCGTGGGGGGTGACGCGGGCGCGACAGTGGCGGCGGCGCTGCGCGCGAGCGGCGCCACCAGCACCGCGACCAGCAGCGCGAGCAGCAGCGCGGCGCCGAGGCGCAGCAGCGCCAGCGCGCCACCCAGGAGAGGCACGGACAGGAACAGCGCGTCGAGCCCGAGCGCGGGCGCTGTCAGCAGCAACGCCAGGCCGGCGGCGGCGGGCGCACCGCGCGCGAGCAGGCTGCGGTACAGCGGCTGCACACCACACGAGCAGATGGGCACCGGCGCACCGACCGCGATCCCGCGCGCGGCCTGGGCCAGGCGACCGCCGCGCGACAGCCAGGCCACGCCCGCGGTCGGCAGCAGCTCGTGCAGCAGGCCGGCGCACAGGAAGGCCAGCAACAGGGTCGGCGCGGCGCTGGTGGCCAGCGCCAGGAAGGTGGTGCTGGCGCTGAGCTCGCCGGTGGGGATGGCGGGGCCGAGCTCGGTCTCCGCCATGGCCAGCAGCACGCCAGCGGCGGCCAGCGCGCCGAGGCCGCTGGCCCAGCGCGCGCCGGTGGCCTCGGGGCCGCCAGGGCGGTGCACGATGATGTGCAGCAGGGCGCCGCCGGCCAGGCCCTGGAACAGCGCGACCTCGCGGCCCGACATGACCTCGAGGGCGCGGGTGCCGACCAGCCAGCCGGTGGCGATGGCGAGGGCCACGCCGGCCAGCGCGGTCAGCGCGGCGCGCACGCCGTAGGTCGGACGTACCAGCCACCACACCGCCAGGCCGATGGGCACGCGGTGCAGCGTGATGGCCAGCGGCAGCAGGTGATCGTGGTTGTGGCCGCCGGCCTGGGAGGCCGCCAGAGCGACGCCGTCGAGCGCCTCGTGCAGCGCGAAGCCCAGCGTGGCCAGGACGACGGCCAGCGAGCGCGCGGCGCCGGCGCGGGGGCCGGCGACCCGCTCGATGCCACCGATGGCCAGGAAGCCGAGCAGCGCGGCCCCGGCCGCCCACAGGCCGCCGACGCGCAGCGCCTGGGGCAGGAGGCGCAGCAGCACCAGGCCGCCCACGGTGACCAGCACGAAGCCGTCGAGCGCCGCCAGCGCGGCACGGAAGCTGCGCGCGAAGTGGTGCACCAGCGGCCCCGCCGCCAGGGCGACGATGCTGATGAGGACGATGGTCATGTCATCGGCCCCTCATGGCCCCGGGCGCGCACGCGAGGGTCGTAGTGCAGATCGGCGTGGCCGTCAACCGATTGCACCTGTAACTTAGTTGCAACAACGGATTGGCGCTTGCGCCGCACGGCCCGGGTCGCTAAAGGTGCCGCGTGGCAGCCGACCGAGACGAGGACCGCGGACAGCTGCGGGTGCCCATGCTGGTGCTGACCGGCTTCCTGGGCGCGGGCAAGACCACGGCGCTGAACCGCGTGCTGGGCGCGCTGCGGCCGGGTGGTCGGCGGGTGGCGCTGCTGGTCAACGACCTCGGCCGAGTCAACGTCGACGCCAGCCTGCTGGCGTCGCGCGGCAGCGACCTCATCGAGCTGTCGGGCGGCTGTGTGTGCTGCAAGGTCGACCTGCAGGTCGACCTGTGGCGCGGCATCCACGACCTCATCGCGCGCACGCGGCCCGACCATGTCGTCCTCGAGACCACCGGGATCGCAGAGCCGGCGGCGCTGCTGGAGGGGCTGGGCACGCCGGGCAACGCCGGGCTGACGCCGGCCGGCGTGGTCACCGTGGTCGACGCCGAGGTCGGCGCCGGGCTGCTGGAGACGCGGGCCGAGGCGCGCGCGCAGGCCGAGGTCGCCGACCGCGTGCTGCTGAGCAAGCTCGACCTGGCGGCGCCCGAGGCCGCGCTGGCGACACGGCGCGCGCTGGCGGCGGCGGCGCCCGAGGCCGAGCTGGCGGCGTTCGCGCCGGGCGCCGCGGGTGACGTCGCGCTGGCGGCCTGGCTGCTGGCCGAGCGGCCGCTGGTCAGCGCGGCGGCGGCGGCGTTCGCGCGCGGCGAGGGTGCGCCCCCGGTGCGGCCAGCGCGGGCGCACGCGCATCGCCACGGCCAGCTCGGCGTGCTGACCTGGCGCGCGGCGGCGCCCGTGCTGGAGCCGGCGCTGCGCGAGGTGCTCGACGCGCAGGGGCCGCGCCTCCTGCGCGCCAAGGGGCAGGTCTGGCTGGCCGGCGCCGCGGGGCCGCACCTTCTGCAGCGGGCCGGCGCGCGCACCGAGCTGACCGCGAGCGGGGCGTGGGCGGGGCCGCCACGGACCGAGCTGGTGCTGATCGGCGACGACCTCGACGAGGCCGCGCTGGAGCGCGCGCTGTGGGCGTGCACCACGCGCGCATCTCCGGTCACCCCGGCGTGAACCCGCGGCGCCTTGCCAGGCCGGGCAGCCCGGTCCATCATCAGCGGCCATGAAGGCGGCGGCACAGCCCAGGAAGCGAAGGCCCCCCCAGGCCGACACCGTCGCCCAGCTGCGCACCGAGCTGCGCGGCGCCGGGCTGCGCAGCACGGGTCCCCGCGTCGCGGTGCTGGGCTCGCTGTCAGCGGCGTCGACCCCGCGCAGCCACGGCGACATCGCCGAGGCGCTGGCCCCGCTGGGCTACGACCGCGCCACGATCTACCGCAACCTGATGGATCTGACCCAGGCCGGCCTGGTCACGCGCACCGACCTCGGCGACCACGTGTGGCGCTTCGAGCTGCGCCGCGGCGGCGCCGAGCACACCCAGGAGCACCCGCACCTGGTGTGCACCGACTGTGGCGACGTGTCGTGCCTGCCCGAGGTCGAGGTCAAGATCGTGGCCCGCCCGGGCGCGCGGCGCCCTGCGGGTGCGCTCGAGGTGCAGCTCAAGGGGCTGTGCGAGAGGTGTGAGTAGGGAGCGGTCGGTCGCGGCGCGCGGCAGGCGCCGGCGTGCGCTACTGCGCGGTCGTGATGGTGAAGTGGCGCGGCGAGCTGGCGCGGAACGGCCCCTCCTCGATGACGTTGCTGCGCAGGTAGGCGCCGGTCATCTCGAGGGTGATGGCGCCGCCCAGCGCCTTGAGCTTGGTCCACACCTCGGCGGTGGGCGTGAAGCCCGACTCGGTGGTCAGGACGACGATCGGCGCGGCGTTGCCCTCGGCCGCCTTGAAGGTCAGCAGGAAGAGGGCGCCCGTGATCGGCGGCAGGTGCGCGAGCGCGGCCGACTCGCCCCAGGGGGCCGGCGCGGCGGGCAGCCGAGGTGCGTGCCCCGGCCGCCGCGCAGGCAGCCGCCGCGGGTCGACCGCGACGAAGCCCGCCGTCCAGCTGAACGTGGGCACGGTCGCCGCCGGCAGCGCCTGCCCCTCGGTCGGCGATGACAGCACCGGCGCCATGGCGTCATCCACCATCACACGAGGCTCGGCGTCAGTGAGCACCAGATAGGCCTCGTCGGAGGCGGCGCCCAGGTAGATCACGCCGTCACTCTCGTGATCATGGCCACAGCGGGCGGTGAGCAGCAGCATCGCGAACGGCAGCAGCAGGAATGCGCGCTTCATAGGTCATAGACTCCGGTGACGGATACGATGGGCCCCTCATCGTGCACGCCGTCGAGCAAGTTCACGATCGGCACGTTGATGGAGAACTCGAGCAAGAGATCCTCGCGTGGCGTGATGACCAGCCCGGGCGACGCGTAGATCACGACCCCGCCGGTGTTGGGATCGCGATAGCCCGGCAGCCGCGCCGGCGCGTCGATGCGCAGGTTGCTGCCCAGCCGCATGGCCCAGTCGTATTCGGGCTGGTACTGCAGCGCCACGGTGCCGCGCGCGCCGGCGCCGACCGCGATGTCCTCGCGCCGCCACACCGGCAGGCGACCCGCGGCGCTGGCATAGAACGACCACGGCTCGGCGAAGCGCGCATACGACGCGCCCAGCGTGAGGTCGATCGAGCTGGTGCCCGGCTGCGCCTCGATCGCCAGGGGCAGGCCGTTGTCGTCCTCCAGCACCGGCGCGGTGGCCAGCTTGACGCCGCCTTGCACACCGACGAGCTGGCGCGGTGCCCAGGCGCGGTCGCGCCACAGCGTCACCTTGCTGCTGAGATCGAGGTCCCCGAGCTCGCGGATGTCGTCGCTGGTGGTCGCGGTGTCGACGGTTCGCAACAGGAGCGGCATCGAGGCCGCGAGCTGGAGCCACCAGCGCGGCGCATAGGACGCGCCCAGCACCAGCCCGACCTCGTCGATCTCGGCACGGTCGCTGCCGCTCCCGTAGGCGTCGCTGCGATGGCGAACCTCGACGGATACCCGCAGGCGGCCCTTGAAGGGCTGCTCGGCGCCCATCGTGGTCAGCGTCGGATCGCCGCACGAGCAGGCCGCACAGGCGGCCGCCGGGCGAGCGCGCACCGCCATCGTCATCGTCGCCGCCGCGGCGAGTGTGACCAGGTGCCAGGGCCTCATCACCCGAGGTGTAGCAGAACCACCACGGGCTTTCCTGCGGCATAGTGTCGCAGGCACAACGACCTGCGATGGCTACGGATTTGGCCACGCACTGCAGCGACCTGCCGTGTGCGGTGCTGCCCTGACCGACGACGCGTTCGTCAGCGACCCACGCTTCGCCGACCCCTGGAAATGAATGCTACCGTCAAGGGGATGGCGCGGCGCATCGACTTCTCCTGGCTGATCACGCTGCGCTGGGCGGCCGTGGCGGGCCAGCTGGCGACCACGCTGATCGTGCACTTCGGCCTCGGGGTCGCGCTGCCGCTGGCCTGGGTGCTGCCCGTGATCGGCTTCGCCGCGGCCACCAACGTGGTGGCGGTGCTGGGCGCGCGCGGGCGCGAGGTGCCAGAGTGGGCCGCCTTCAGCGTGATGGCGCTCGATGTCGTCACGCTGACCGCGCTGCTGTACCTGACCGGCGGACCGTTCAACCCGTTCAGCATCCTGTACCTGGTGCAGATCGCGCTGGCCGCGGTGGCGCTGCGCGCGCGCTATGCCTGGCCGCTGGCGGCGCTGGCGGTGCTGGGCTCCGGCATCCTGTTCCTCGACCACCGCGAGCTGCCGCTGCCGGCGCGCACCCACGCCGACCACATGCGCTGGCACCTGCAAGGGATGTGGGTGGCGTTCGGGGTCGCGGCCGCCTTCATCGTCTACTTCCTGGTGCGAGTCACGCGCCTCTTGGCCCGGCGCGAGGCCGAGCTGATGGCGGCCCGTGATCTGGCGGCGCGCCACGAGAAGCTGGCCTCGCTGGCCGCGCTGGCGGCCGGCGCCGCGCACGAGCTGGGTTCGCCGCTGGCCACCATCGCGGTGGTCGCGCGCGAGCTGGAGCGCCGAGCTGCTGGCGACGTGCTCGACGACGTCAAGCTGGTGCGCCAGGAGGTCGAGCGCTGCCGCCAGATCCTGTCCCAGATGTCCAAGGATGCCGGGACCATGACCGGCGAGAGCCCGCATCCGGTGGCGGCGCGCGACCTGGTCGCGGCTGCGCTGGAGGGCGCCGCGGAGCAGCCGTCGGTGCGGGTCGAGCTGGGCACGCTGGGCGAGCGCGCGGTGCGGGTGCCGCGCCACGCCATCGCGCAGGCCCTCGGCGCGCTGGTCAAGAACGCGCAAGACGCCAGCCAGGGCGAGGTGGTGGTGCGCGCCCACGCCAGCGGCGCGGACCTCGAGGTCGAGGTCGAGGACAGCGGCACCGGTATGACGCCCGAGGTGCTGGCGCGCGCCGGTGAGCCGTTCTTCACCACCAAGGAGCCCGGCCGCGGCATGGGCCTCGGCCTGTTCCTGGCCCGCGCCGTCGCCGAGCAGAGCGGCGGCGCGCTCAACATCGAGTCCACCCCGGGTCGCGGCACCCGGGTGCGCATGCGCCTGCCGGCCGAGCCGGCTGCGACAATTGGCCGCATGGCCACGTGAGCACCGCCGAGCCAGAGTCGCCTGCGGTGAGCAGCCCGGCAGACAGGCCGTCGATCCTGGTCGTCGATGACGATGCGGTCCTGCGCGAGCGCATGGCGCGGGCCTTTCGTGATCGTGGCCACGAGGTGCGCACGGCGGGCAACTATGACGCCGCCATGGTCGCGGCCCGCGAGGACTCGCCCGAGTGGGCGGTGGTCGACCTGCGCATGCCCGGGCGCTCGGGGCTCGAGCTGGTGCGCGACCTCAAGGCGCTGGATCCCGCCACCCGCGTGGTCGTGCTGACCGGCTACGGGGCCATCTCGACCGCGGTCGACGCGGTCAAGCTGGGCGCCACCCACTACCTGCCCAAGCCGGCCGACGCCGACGAGGTGCTGGCCGCGCTGGCCCGCGAGGACGAGCCCACCGGGGTGCCCGACGCCGGCAGCCTGCAGGCGCCGTCGCTGGCGCGCGCCGAGTGGGAGCACATCAACCGGGTGCTGTCCGACAGCGGCGGCAGCCTGTCGGAGGCGGCGCGCCGCCTCGGCATCCATCGCCGCTCGCTGCAGCGCAAGCTGGGCAAGTTCCGGCCGCCGTAGCGGCCGCGCACGCGGCTACAGCCAGCCGCGCAGCAGGGGCAGGCCCCAGATGACGCCGAGGACAGCCGAGAACGCGCCGGTGGTCAGCCCCAGCGCGCGGGCCACGCGCGGGTTGCGACCGACGCGCGACAGGGGCAGCCCGGCCAGGCCCGAGAGCACCGCCATGCCGACGACCAGGCCGAGGCCGAAGAGCAGGATGTAGCCCAGGCGCGCCGCCGTGGTCGGCAGCCCGGCCAGCACCAGCGCGGTCAGCGAGCCCGAGCCGGCCAGGCCGTGCACCACGCCGACCAGCAGCGGACGCGCCGCGAAGGTCCAGCTCCCCAGGTGCAGGTGGCGGTGCGGGCCGTGATGATGATGCTCGCGCTGGCCGTGACGATGGGTGTGCGCGGGGCCGACCTGACCACCCGCGGTGGCGCGGCGGATGGCGCGCAGCCCGAGCCCGATCAGCATCAGCGCGACGCCGAACTCGAAGACCTCGGCCAGGCGCGTGGGCAGCTCGCCGCCGACCAGCGCCAGCGCGACGCCGACGGCCAGCAGCGACGCGGTGTGGCCGAGGCCCCACAGCGCACCCAGCAGCGCGCCGCGCGCGGGCGAGCGCTCCGACTGCACCAGGGTCGACACCGCGGCCAGGTGGTCGGGCTCGACCGAGTGGCGCACGCCCAGCAGCGCACCCAGGCCGACCGCGGTCACGGTGTGCAGCATGCCTTGCGATAACACAACTGGCGCCATGAAGCGTGGGATACTCGCCGCGTGAGCCCGGTGCGCTCGGTGCGTGTGACGCCGCCCTCGGCGAGGCGCGAAGCCAGCGCGGTGCTGCGCGGGCTGTTTCACATCGTGTTCTGGTCGGCGCTGGTCATCGTGCTCGAGCGCAGCCAGACCGGCAGCGCGGGCGCGCGGGCAGGCGCGGCCGGCACGGGGCGTGGCGCGCCGGGCCCCGACCGCGGCCAGATGACGGTCGACCAGCGCGCCTTCCAGGACCTCGCGGTCGACGAGCAGCGCGTCTTCCTGGCGCTGCAGGAGGGGCTGGCCGAGGCCGAGCGCATCCGCAGCGACACCGGGGCGTGGCCCACCGTCGCGGCGCTGGCCGCCGACGGGGTGCCGCCCTTCGCGCCCGATCCGCTGGATCGGGTGGGCTATCGCTGGCGCGAGCTGATCGCCGGCCGCACCGTGAATTACCTGGGCACGCCGCCGGTCGGATCCGACCGTGCCAGCTATCTGCTGCTCATCCTCGAGCCCGAGCCCGGCGTCGCCAGCGACCCGGCGCAGCCGCTCGACGAGTTCCACCACCGCCTCGGAGACGGCGCGCTGCTGCACGTGTCGACCTGGCTCGGCCCTGGCCTCGGTGACCTCGCCGAGGCCACCGCGCGCCTGCCGGTCGAGCGTGGCTGGCGCCAGATCGTCACCGGCCAGCCGGTGCGCTAGGAGTCCCATGCGCCACGTCCTGCCCCGCGCCACCGCCACCCTGGCCCTGCTCCTCGCAGCCGCCGCCGCGGCCGGCGCCGCCCCGACCGCGCCGGCGCCAGCCGCCAAGCCGGCGCCCAAGGCCGCCGCGGTCAAGCCGCTCAAGATCGGCGTCACGCTGCACCCGTACTTCTCGTGGACCTCCAACATCGTCGCCGGGGTGCCCGGCGTCGAGGTGCGCAACATCCTCCCGGGCGAGGTCGACGCCGGCAACTACCAGCCCGCGCCCGCCGAGATCCAGCGCCTGGCCGACCTCGACGCCCTGGTCGTCAACGGCATCGGTCACGACGACTTCATCACCGACATGATCAAGGCCTCGGGCAACCGCAAGGTGGTCCTCATCCGCCCCAACGACGTCACCCCGCAGCTGCGCTCGGTGCGCGGCGGCGCGCCCAACTCGCACACCTTCATCTCGTTCGGCAACGCCATCCAGCAGACCTATGCCATCGAGAAGGCGCTGTCGGCGCTGCGTCCCACGCTGGCGCCGACCTTCCGCAAGAACGCCGCCGACTATGCGCGTCGCCTGCGCAAGCTCAAGGCCGCCGCCGCGACCCGCCTGGCCGAGGCCAAGATCACGCGCGTGGTCACCGTGCACGACGGCTACAGCTACCTCCTGCACGAGCTCGGCATCGAGCTCGGCGGCGTGGTCGAGCCGGCGCACGGCCTGACGCCCTCGGCCAAGGAGCTCGGCGACATGATCAAGTTGATGAAGACGGCCGGCATCAAGGTCGTCCTCAGCGAGGAGAGCTTCCCGCCCAGGCTGCTGGCCACGCTGCAGAAGGCCACCGGCGCGCGGGTCTACATCATCAGCCACGTCGCCACCGGGGCGTACACCGCCGACAAGTTCGAGGTCGAGATGCAGCGCAACGTCGACGCCCTGGTCAAGGCGCTGGTCGAGGATCCGACGAAGTGACCGGCCCCAGCGCGCTGCTGGAGATCGCCGGGGTCAGCGTGCGCGACGACGGTCGCACGCTGCTCGACGACGTCTCGCTCACGCTGGCGCCCGGCACGGTGCACGTCCTCATCGGCCCCAACGGCGCCGGCAAATCCACGCTGGCGGCCTGCATCCTCGGCCTGCGCCACTTCAGCGGCGACATCACGCTGCACCTGCGCGGCAACGGCCGCATCGGCTTCGTCCCGCAGAGCTTCGAGGCCGACCGCACCCTGCCCGTCACGGTGGCCGAGCTGCTGGCAGCGTCGCGCCAGCGCCGCCCGGTCTGCCTGGGGATCGCGCGCCCGGTGCGCGCCCGCATCGCCGAGCTGCTGGCGCGCGTCGGCCTGGCCGGCTTCGAGGCGCGCCGCCTGGGCGCGCTCTCGGGCGGCGAGCTGCGCCGCGTCCTCATCGCCAACGCCCTCGACCCCGCCCCCGAGCTCCTGCTGTGTGACGAGCCCGCCAGCGGTCTCGACCCCGAGGCGGTGCTGCAGCTCGACGGCCTCATCAAGGACGCCGCGCGCGCCGGCACCGCGGTGCTCATGGTGTCGCACGACCTCGCCGAGGTGCGCCGCGTGGCCGACCAGGTGACCTGGCTCGACCGCAGCGTGCGCATGACCGGCGCCCCCGACGCGGTGCTGGCCGCGCACAGCGGGGCGGCCGCGTGAACACCTTCTCGGGCTGGCTGGCCGACCTCAGCCACGCGGGCCTGCTGCCCCACGCCTTCCAGTATCCCTTCGTGGCGCGAGGCCTCGTCGCCATCCTCATCCTGGCGCCGCTGCTGGGCGGCCTCAGCCACCTGGTGGTGGCGCGCCGGCTGGCCTTCTTCTCGACCGCCATCGGCCAGGCCGCGCTGACCGGCCTGACCATCGGCCTCCTGCTGGGCGAGCCGCTCAACGCGGCCTACGGCGGCATCACCGGCTTTTGCCTGGCGCTGGCGCTGCTGATGGTGTTCGTCAAGCGACGCTCGCAGCTGCCGCCCGACACCCTGATCGGCGTCTTCATGGCGCTGACCCTGGGCCTGGGGATCTGCCTGCTGGTCGCGGTGACCAAGCGCTTCAACATCCACCAGATCGAGGCCATCATGTTCGGCAGCCTGCTGACGGTGACCGACACCGATCTGGTGCTGCTCGGGCTGGCCGCCGCCGGCATCGGCGCCGCGCTGGCGCTGCGCTACAACGGCCTCCTGGTCGACAGCCTGAGCCCGCCGCTGGCGCGCGCCCAGGGTGGCGACCCGGCCGTCAGCGAGTACCTCTTCGTGCTGCTCTTGACCGCGGCCATCACGGTCAGCCTCAAGGTCATCGGCGCGCTGCTGGTCGAGGCGCTGGTGGTCGTCCCCGCCGCTGCTGCGCGCAACCTGGCGCGCAGCACGCGCGGCTACCTGGGCTGGTCGGTGGTGGTCGCGCTGATCGCGGGCCTCGGCGGCCTGGTCGTCTCCACCGAGTGGCGCGTGCCCACCGGCGGCGCCATCGTGCTGGCGCTGGCGGCGCTGTTCTTCGTCACCCTGGCCATCGGCGCGCTGCGCGGCCGCGCGGCCTGATTCGCTCGTGCTCCTCGGCGAAAGTTTCGCCCGCGAAACTTCTGACGGGCGGCGCTACCGCAGCGTCAGCGACTCGAGCACGTCGGTGGGGAACTGGCGCAGGATCCGCGCGCCGCCGGGGACGTACAGCACGTCATCCACCACCGCCCCCGCGGTGCCCGCGCGCGGCACGCCCATCCCGGGCAGCGCGCGCCAGCGGTCGGCCGCCAGGTCATAGGCCTCGGTCACCGCCAGCACCGAGGGCCCGTCGTCCTCGCCGCCCGCGCACAGAAGCTCGCCCGCGACGATCCCGGCCGCGCAGCCGCCGCGCGGGGTCGGCATCGGCGTGTGGGCGGTCCAGGTCGCCGCCCCCGGCGTCAGCGACAGCACGTCCGCGAAGGGCGTGAACTGCAGAAGGTCCGCCAGCCCTCCGACCACCCAGATGCGCCCGCCCGCCGCCGCAGAGGCCGCGTGATAGCGCGGCGACGGCAGCGCCGGCAGCGCCGTCCAGGCGTCTGTCACCGGGTCATACCTTGACACCTCGTCAACAACAATGACGCGTGAGCCTCCAGCCAGGTAGATGAGGCCGTCCAGCACCGCGACCGCCGCCGCGCCGCGCTCGGTGCCCGCCGGCAGCCCCGCCACCGGCGTCCAGGCGTCCGCCGCCGGGTCGTACGCGAAGCTGTCGCCCACCGCGGTGAAGGCGTCCGTGGCCAGCCCGCCCAGCACATAGATCCGTCCGCCCAGCGCGGCCACGTTGACGTGGTGCAGCGCGCGCGGCAGCGGCGCCCGCGTGCGCCAGCTGTCGGTCCCCGGGTCGTAGGCCTCGACCCGCGGCACCACCGCGCCGGTGCCGTCGAAGCCTCCGATGACGTAGACCAGCCCGTCCAGCGCGACCACCCCCGCCTCCAGCCGCCCGCCCCCCGCGATGGCCGCGCGCATGGTCCAGGTCGCCGCCAGACCACCGCCGGGCGGCTGCTCGCAGCCCGCCCCGGCCAGCCCGCCCGCGCCCGCGACCAGCAGCGCCGCCGCCAGCCGCGCCGCCGCCAGCAGCCGCGCGCCGCGCCCCTGCCCTGTCACCCCAGGTCCGCGGCCAGCGACTTCCGGGTGTCCTCGCCCAGCACCTGCTCGCGCTGGTAG
>JADYYK010000029.1 GCA_020853705.1 Deltaproteobacteria bacterium | reverse complement strand
TCGCCGTGCCTGCACCGCCACCTCCACGACACGATGGCCATCGTCATGCTGCATGCGCCCGCGCACGCTCATGATGGCCGTCGCTCAGCCGGTCGTGATGGCCATCAACCAGGGCGCCCCGCAACAGCGACCAGCTCCACGTTTACGCAGTTGGCTACGAGGAGCTGACCGGCAAGTCCGCCGACCTCATCGAGGTGCTCAACCTCGACGAGAAGGGTCAAACCAAGCGGGAGCCCGTGAACGATCCGCTCCTCACCGGGGTGCGCGACAAGATCCGCGACGCCGGTGAGCGTCTGCGCAAGAACGACCTGCCGCGCCTCCCCACGTGGCAGGAGCACGCGTGCGGCACGTGCGACGTGGTGGGCCTGTGCCGAACGCGCCCGTCGCGCTGACTAAGTTCCTTCGTCTTCGACGCCGATCGGGACGCTGCACGCGAAGGCGCTAAGGGCAATGCCGGTCGTCAAGTGACCGGCATTGGCGCTAAGGGTGGCTCTCGCCGCCGACGAGGAGCCGGTGAGCCTCTCGTCGAACATTAGCGACGAATTGCCCATCGATTACGAACTGCTCCAGGACGCGGTGGCGCTGATCCTGACGGTGCTCGACACCAAGATCGAGCACTTCACGGAGACCGAGGTCTGGTCGCGGGTGGCGGAGAGGTGGGTGGAGCGGTTGGTGGGCGGAGCGAATGCGTGTGCATGGGTCCGCGCGCAGTTCCGCAGGGCGACGGGAGCGTCGATCAGGCACGGGGCCCGATGTGCCTCTCCGCGACGCATGACGCCGGGTAGGTTCGCCCGAGGACTGTTTGAGCACGGACCCATGCACATGCAGTCGTGGAGCCCGCCAACCGCGGAGCCCACCGGGGCATGAACGAGCGCCACCAGACTTCAGCCCAGGTTGATCTGACTCAGCCAGCAGCAGCGGCGGCGGGGGCGGCGTCGCGTTGCTGTTCGGCCTGGTACAGGGGGCGTTCGATCGAGATGGCCTTTTGCACGCTGGCGCGGTCCATCATGCGGCGGCGGTAGGCCAGCAGGTTGGGGAAGGCGTCGAGGGTGATGCCGGTGGCCAGGGTCCACAGCAGCACGGTGGTCAGGTAGGCGTCGGCCACCGTGAAGCGGTCCATCAGGAACTCGCGGTCGACGAGGTGCTTGTCGAGGTAGGTCAGGCGGGCGTCGACCTTGCTGCGCGCGTAGCTCTTGGCGGCGGCGTCGCTGCGGGGGTCGAACAGCGCGGTGAAGACGCCCTTGTGCAGCTCGGTGCCGATGAAGCTCAGCCACTGCTGCAGGCGCACGCGGTCCATGGTGCCGGCGGCGGGGGCCAGGCCGGCGTGCGGGGCCTGGTCGGCGACGTACTGCAGCACCGCGCTGTTCTCGGTGACGAGCTCGCCGCTGTCGGTGCGCAGCACCGGGACCTGGCCCATGGGGTTGACCGCGAAGAAGTCGTCGCCGCCGGCCAGGGTGCGCTTGTGCTTCAGATCGACCTCGACGAAGCCGGCGTCGAAGCCGGCCTCGTACAGCGCGATGCGGGTGGCCAGCGAGCACGCGAGCGGAGCGAAGTACAGTTGCATGGCGATCCTCCAGCGGATGGGGTATTTTGTACTGGTTAGAATATTAATCCGCAGCGGTCAATGATTTTTGTCCAACATGGTACAAATATGAGCGAACAGCCACGCCGTCGCGGCCGCCCGCGCGCCTATGACCCCGAAACCGCGCTGCGCGCCGCCACCGAGACCTTCTGGGACGGCGGCTATGCCGCGACCTCGCTCGACGATCTGAGCGCGGCCACCGGCATGAACCGGCCCAGCCTGTACGCCGCCTTCGGCGACAAGGAGGCCCTCTACCTGCGCAGCCTGGAGGCCCAGGGCCAGCGCAGCGTCGCCGCGCTCAGCCATGTGCTGGCGCGACCGCAGCCGCTGCGCCAGGCGCTGCACGACGTCTATCACGGCGCGCTGTCGCTGTACCTGGCCGGCGCCCACGGCGCGCGCGGCTGCTTCCTGGTCGGCACCGCGGCCACCGAGGCGGTGCTCAACCCGCGCGTGCGCGCCGTGCTGTCGAGCGCCTTCGCGGCCTTCGATCAGGCCTTCGAGCAACGCCTGCGCGCCGCCCGCGCGGCCGGCGAGCTGCCCGCCCACGCCGATCCCGCCGCGCTGTCGCGCGTCGCCGGCGGCGTCCTGCACACGCTGGCGCTGCGCGCGCGCGCCGGCGAGCGCCGCGCCGTGCTCGAGGGCATCATCACCGCCGCCCTCGACCTCCTCGGTCCGTCGAGTCCCGCCCCGGCTACGCCAGCGTCGCGTTCTCGTGGCCGGCGCGGCGGCGCGCCCAGGCGAGCATGAAGGGCACGAACAGCGCCGCCGTCACCGCCACCAGCAGGGGCGGGATGGCGATCGCGATGATGCCGGGCACGCAGGCCGCCAGCGTGGTGTTGCCGATCAGGCCGGCCGCGGTGGTCCTGGGCTCGCCGACGACGATCTCGTGCGCCACGCCCCAGGTGAGGATGGCCAGCACGATGTGCGCGAAGCCGACCAGGAACGCGCTGAGACGGATCCAGGTGTCGAAGTCGTCGGTCAGCCGCCCGCCCAGCATCAGGTAGACCACGAAGTGCATGGTCAGCGGCGCGGCCAGCACGAGGCCGACCATGGGCAGCCCCAGGCTGGCGTGGCCCAGGCGGGCCACCATCGCGGAGGCGCGATGCTGGGGCGTCTCGTGCGCCAGACGGTCCAGGTCACGCAGCGGGTCGGGGCCGGGTTGCGCACCCGCGGCCAGCTTGCGATCGAACCAGCGCCCACCGAGGTACCGTCCGACCTGGAGGCCGAGCAGGCCCAGCGGCCAGGTCGCCAGCAGGATCGGCCACAGCCGCAACGCGACGTCGAAGGCGCCCAGCGCCATCACCACCATGGTGGCGATCATCACGCTGCCCTGCACGACACGGCCGAAGCGCAGGCGGTAGAGCTCACGCAGCTCCGGCGTCAGCCCGGCGGCCGCGGCGCGGTAGGCCGCCAGCAGCTGCTCGCGCTGCAGCAGCACGCCCAGGGTGCCATCCCGGTACACCGGCTGCCTGGTGGGCGCCGGATCGCGCACGACACTCGATTGCGTCGCGAGGTTCATCCCAGCCTCCATGGTTAGGATGTACTGCGCGACCGGATCGCGCATTCCGATCTGGAGAATTTTCTAGGGTGAAGCGGCGGCGCCCGCGCCGGCATCACTGGCGCCTGCGTCGGCCGCCCCGGCGTCGGCGTCGGCCTCGGCCGGGCCCACATCACCGCTGATCATCGCCTCGGCCAGGGCCAGCACATCCGGCCGCTTGCGCAGCGCCGCGATGCAACCGTCGTCACATGCAGGGTTGACCAGCAGGGCGGCCGCCGTCAGCGCACAGCCGTGCGGGTCATGGCCGGGCGTCTCGCAGGCGGCCTCGGCCCAGGCTGCCAGGGCCTGCCGGGCGTGCTCGCGCGCGGTGGCCTCGCCGCGGTCGATGGCCTGGTGCAGTGTGCGGGTGCGCCGGGCCCGGGCCGCGCCGATGGCGCCGCGGCGCACCGCCAGCCCGAGCAGCGCCAGCGCGAACAGCACACAGGCCAGGCGCAGCCCCAGCGCGCCGCGCTGGCGCCCCGGCCCGGCGTAGCGCCGGCGCAGATACCAGGCCAGCGCGAGCAGCAGTGCACCGCTGGCGAGCAGCAGCGGCGGAGCGTGCGCGAACACCTCCCCGAGCGCCCTCAGCACCGACATGACACGTTGCGGTTCACCTGGTCCGGGCCGGAACTTACGCCTAGGATTCCCGCCATGGCAACGCCCGCCGTCGACGTCCGCGCGCTGACCTGGCGCTATCCAGGTGATGGGCGCATCGCGCTGGACGCGCTGACCCTGGCGGTGCCAGCGGGGGCGCGCTGCCTGCTGGTCGGGCGCAACGGCGCCGGCAAGTCGACGCTGCTGCGCCTGCTGGCCGGCAAGCACATGGTCGACGCCGACGCGGTGCGCGTGCTGGGACGCCCCGCGTTCCACGACACCTCGCTGTCGTCACGCGTGACCTACCTCGGCAGCGTGTTCCCGTTCGACGTCGACGTGCGCGTGGCCGAGATCCTGTCGCATCGCAGCAGCGATCCGGCGCGGCGCGCCGAGCTGATGCGCATCCTCGAGGTCGATCCCGAGTGGCACATGCACCGGGTGTCCGACGGCCAGCGCAGGCGGGTCCAGATCCTGCTCGCGCTGCTGGCCCCCGCCGAGCTCCTGCTGCTTGACGAGGTGACAACGGATCTGGACCTGATCGCGCGGGCCGATCTGCTGACGTTCCTGGCCAGCGAGAGCACCACCCGGCGCACCACCATCGTGTACGCGACCCACATCATGGACGCGCTGGACGGCTGGATCACACACGTGGCGATGCTGGACCAGGGCCGCCTGATCCACATGTCGGAGGTCGGGGACATCGCGGCGCTGGCCGAGCTGCGCGCGGCGGGGACGCCGTCGCCGCTGCTGAGGTTGATCGAGAGGTGGCTCAGGCACCCGTCGGCGGTGCCGGGGTAGCCGGAAGAGGCGACAGGCGACAGGCGACAGGGGACGGGGTGGGTTGGGGCGGGGAAGGCGGATCAGTCGCGGCGTAGCGGGGCGAGGTGGGAGCGGTCGTAGTCGCCGGTGGGGCTGACGTGGACGACCAGGTCGGGGGTGGCCCAGCCGTGTGCGCGCAGCAGGTCGACCGCGAGGCGCAGGCGCAGGCGGCCGGGGCGCAGGCCGCTGGAGGCGTTCTCGAGGGCCAGCACGCGGGGACCGTCGGGGCCGAAGCGGACGCGCAGGACGCCGGCCACCAGGGCGGGGCCGCCCGCGATGTCGACGTGGCGGGTGCGGAAGTGGCCGATGCGCAGCTCCAGCGGCTGGCCTGGCGCGGGGGGCGGGATGGCGAACTTGATGAAGGCAGTGGGGGCGTCGGGCGGCTGCCAGGCGCGCATGCGCGGGGCGGCGGTCGGGCTGCCGAAGACGTCGCGGGTGGCGTCGGGGCTCCACGGGCCGGGCTGCTCGGGGGCATAGGTGGAGTCGAGCTCGCTGCCGAGGTAGCGCTGCTCCAGCGCGGCGACCGCGGGCGGCAGCGTGGCGGCGCGGGTGGCATCGCGGCGCGCGGCGGCGCGCGCGGCGAGGGCGGCGTCGAGCGCGGGGGCGAGCTGCTCGCGCACGCTGCGTGCCTTGGGCTGCTCGGGGCGCGGGGCGTCCTCCTGGGCGATGGCGGCCTCGAGGGCGGACAGACGGGCCAGTGCCTGGAGGTAGCTGTCGCTGGTGGGGTCAGCCCGTCGGGCCGCAGGGCGCGGCCCGCAGCCGGCCAGCATCGCGAGCACGAGGCCGAGGGCGAGGGCGAGCATGATGGACGAGCACGCGGCCGAGCACGAGCACGAGCACGAGCACGAGGACGAGGACGAGCACGCGGCCGAGCACGAGCACGCGGCCGAGCACGAGCACGCGGCCGAGCGCGACATCGTGCTCACGGCGCGGGCGTCCCTCCCGCGTCCGGCGGCGCCATCATCATCTTCTGTGCATGCGCCAGCTCCGACGTCGGGTAGTCGCCGGTCGGGTTGTCGTGCACCACCATGCCTGGCGCCGCGCGCCCGGCGGCCTGCAGCGCCGCCACCGCCAGCGCGTTGCGCAGCGGGCCGGGCCGGTAGCCGCCCGAGGTGTTCTCCAGCACGGTCACCCGCACGGTGGCACCGCTGACGTCGACCCGCAGCAGGCCGGCGGTCAGCGCCGGTCCGCCGCCGATGTCGACATGGCGTGTGTCCGCGCTGCCCACCCGCATCACGGGTGTGCCCTCGGCGCCGGCGACCACCACGAACTTCAGGAAGCCCTTGGGATGTGCGGCCCACACCCGCAGCCGCGCGTCGACCGTGGCCGAGCCGAGCTGGTCACGGCCGTCGTCGGCGCTCCATGGGCCGGGCTGCAGGGCGGCGTCGGTGGCGTCGAGCGGCGTGGCCAGGTAGCGCTGCTCCAGCGCGGCCACCGCCTCGATCAGCGCGGCGCCGCTGGAGGTCTGGGCGCGCCTGAGCGGCAGCGCCAGGGCGTCGCCGACCAGCTGCGTCTTGGCGACCTCGCCGCGCACCACGTCCTCGACGCGGATGCCGTCCTCGATGGCCGCCAGGCGAGCTGCCGCGGCCTCGGCGGCGGCCCTGACCTCGGGCGTCTCGCTGGGCGGCGCCTTGGCCTTGCTCTTGCTGCCACAGCCTGCCAGCACGGCGGCGATCACCACGAGCTTCCGCATCATCGTCGCTATATACCTGATGTAGATGCGTCGCGTCCTTGCGCTGGCGGTGGTCGGGTCGTTGCTCCTGGGTTGCAGCGGCGGCGCGCGGGCGCGGCGCGGCGGGGCCGGGCAGGGCTCCGACGCTGGCGACGGCGGCGGCGGGCGCCCCACGCTGGTGCGCTGCAGCGGCGCGGGCGCGCTGCCGATGGCCGCCAGCAGCTTTCGCCACAAGCGCAGCGCGCTGGTCGCCGCCATCGCCGGCGCCGCGCACCACGGCGACGACACCCTCGCGATCGCCGGCCAGCCGCTCGAGCTGCGCGTCAAGCTGGCCTACGGTCCGACCTCGAAGGACCTCGAGGACGAGGACGTGCGGGTCTGGATCGATGTCTGCGGCAGCTGGCTGCTGGGCGGCGTCGGACGCACCGATGGCAACGGGGTCGCGCGCATCGCGGTCAGCGCGCCGGTCGCGGTCGGCGTGCACGACCTGCGCTTCCAGGTCGCCGGCGACGGCAGCACCGCCGAGGCGCGGCTGTGGCTGCTGCCCGCCGGCACTCACCTGGTGGTGACCGACATCGACGCCACCTTGACGGTCAGCGATGGCGAGCTGGGCCGCGACCTGACCATGGCCACCCTGCAGCGCCAGTATGACGAGAAGATCCACCCCGGCGCGGTCGACCTGACCCTGGCCCACGCCGAGCGCGGCCACGTGGTCGTGTACTTGACAGGCCGTCCATATGTTCTCGAGAGTCGGACGCGTGGATTTCTCCGCCGCGGCGCCTTCGCGCCGGGGCCGCTGGTGCTCACCGACGACCTGATGGCCGCGCTCCCGACCGCCGACGGCGTCGGCAACTTCAAGCGCCGGCGCGTGCAGGCGCTGCTGGCAGCTGGCTTCATCATCGACGCCGCCTATGGCAACGCCGCCACCGACGTCAGCGCCTTCCTGGACGCCGGCCTGCCCGCGACCGGCGTCTTCATCATCGGCAAGCACGGCGGCACGCGCGGCACCCAGGCGGTCAGCGACTGGACGGCGCGCGCGGCGGCGGTGAAGGCCGGGCCGCGGGCCACCCAGCCTTACGACGACCCCGCGACGAACTAGCCTCTGGCGGGCTTGCGGCGGCGCAGCACCATCACCACCGCGACCAGGAGCAGCAGCGGGCCAGCGGCGGCGCCGGCGCGGCGACCGAGGCCCAGGCGACAGCCCTGGTTGCGGTTGCAGTCGGGCTGCGCGGGGCGGTTGATCTCGCGCTCGGCCAGCAGCACGGCGTCGATGTTGGCCGACAGCGGCGACGGCATCAGCATCAGGTCCTTGCTCAGGTGCTCGGGCAAGAGGCGCGTGCGCAGGCGGGTCACGTAGGGCACCCGCAGGGTGCCGCGCGCCGCAGTGGCGTCGGGGCTCTCGCCCAGGCCGCTCCCGAACGGTGGCGCCACCGCGGCCAGCGTGCCCTCGGGGCCGGCGTACTCGGCGATCCAGGCGCGGCCGCCGCCCTGCTCGATGGTGGCGCGGAACACGGTGTCATAGTCCGACCGGTTGCTGCCCCAGTCCCAGGTCACATCCTTGGGATCGATGGTCAGGGTGCCGTAGTTGCCGGCGTCATAGCGCTGATCGGCGATCACCCACAGCGTCAGCTCGAGCACCGCGCTGGCCCCCACCGTCACCATCTTGAGCGGGAAGGTCGCCATGTAGCCCGGGAAGGTCACGCGCACCGGCTGCATCGCCTGCACACCGGCGCCGGGACGCAGGCGCAGCACGATGAAGACGCTCTTCTGATCGATGTAGTGCATCAGCGTGGGACGGGTCGCGACCGGGACCGCATAGCCGTGCTCGCCCAGCCAGGTCTGCAGCGCGCCAGCGTCCTCCGACCCGATGGTGACCGTCTCGTAGGGGCCGACCACGCTCTGGTTGAAGACCTGCACCCCGGCGTCGGCCGCGCCCTGGGTGGCGTCGTCGTCACCGTCATAGGCGCCACCGCCGCAGCCGAAGCCGCCGCCGCCCTCGTCGGGGCAGAACAGCGGGGTCGGGGGGCGCAGCGGCTGCACCCGGGGCGCGGTCTGCGCCTCCAGCCGCGCAAAGAAGCTGTCCTCGGCCAGCGCGACCACGGCGTCCGACGACGGCACCGGCAGCACCCAGACGAAATCGGCCGGATTTCCCGTGTACTTGATCTGATCCCACAGCACGGTGCGCTCCGGGCTGAGCGCGATGACCATGCGGTGAGCGTCCACGCTGGTCACCGTGTCGGTGGGCGCGAAGCAGCCGCCACAGGCGTCCGCCAGGCGGGGCGCCTGGGTGATGGTCAGGCCGACGAACGCGACGACGCCGAGCTGGAGCTTCATGGGTTCCCCGTCAGCAAGCTGTGTGCCCGCCCACCGCAGCTGCGATTGCGCGGGGTTGCCGGCGCCGCGCGCGCCGTGATCGAGACGCCCGTGTCAGGCCGAGGCCAGGCTGAGGCCGCGTCCGGCAAGCAGCGGCATCAGGTAAGCGGCGGTCGCCTCGAGCAGGTTGTTGTTCGGGTGCAGCTGCTTGCCGATGCCCTCGGCGGTGATCATGCCGACGATGATCAGCGCCAGATCGGCCGGTGGGCGCACGCGGTGGCGGCGGCCCAGGGCGAACAGGTCGTTGGCCAGGCCGCCGATCTCCAGCTCGCCGGCGTTGAGCTTACGGAAGTGCGACACCAGCGCGGCCATGTCGCTCTCGAAGGCGGCCCAGTCGACGTTGGTGGCGTACGAGTGGAAGCGCTTCATGTGGATCACGAAGTCGCGCGGGGTGCCCATGGTCAGGCACTTGGTGAAGTCGATGAACTGCAGGAACAGGTCGCCGCCCAGGGACTTGACCAGGCCGACGTCGAAGATGACCAGGTGGCCGGCGTCGTCGATCATGAGGTTGCCGGGGTGCAGGTCGGCGTGCACGAAGCCGTCGACGAAGCACATCTTCAGGATGACCTCCTGGGTGCGCCGCGCCAGCCAGCGGTGATCACCGGGCGGCAGCGCGTCGATCTTGGAGCCGCGGATGAAGTCCATCGTCATCATGTGCTCGCCCGACAGCTCGGGGATCACGGTGGGGAAGCGCACGCCCTCGAAGCCAGCGAAGTTCTCGTGGAAGCGCTGGTAGTTCGCGGCCTCCAGCGTGAGGTTGGTCTGCTCCAGGATGCCGTCCACGAAGTGCTTGATGTGGCCCACTGGATCCGACAGCGCCAGCTCGGGGCTGAGCTCGAGCAGGCGGGCGCCGGCCAGCAGCAGGACCTCGTCGCGCTCCACCTTGTGGCGCACGTCGGGGCGCAGCACCTTGACCGCGACCTCGCGGCCGTCGTGCAGGCGGGCGCGGTGCACCTGGGCCACGCTGGCGGCGGCGACCGGCTTCTCGTCGAACTCGGAGAAGACCTCCGACAGCGGGCGGCCGAGATCACCCTCGATGGTGGCCTTGGCCTTGGCGAAGGGGAACGGCGGCATGCGGTCCTGCAGCTTGCGCAGCTCGTCGATGACGGGCTTCTCCAGCAGATCGGGGCGCGTCGACAGCACCTGGCCCAGCTTCACGAAGGTGGCGCCGAGGCGGGTCAGCAGCGCGCGCAGGATGGTGCCGCGGTAGGTGGCCAGGGCCTCCTTCTGCTGCTCGGTGTCGCGCACGCGGGCGAGCACGCTGATGCGGCCGAAGGCGTAGCGGATGGCGTACCAGCACACCCACAGACCCATGGCGAAAAAGCGGGACACATACTCGAGCGACTTCACGGGCGCGCAGTGTACCTCAGGACCGTCTCAGCAAGACCATGGTGGCGCCAGCCCCGCCGGCGTCGGGCGGAGCGCCGGTGAAGGCCAGTACGGCGCGGCCGAGCGCGCCG
The DNA here is from genome assembly GCA_020853705.1 of Deltaproteobacteria bacterium. GTDB lineage: Bacteria > Myxococcota_A > Polyangia > Haliangiales > JADYYK01 > JADYYK01. Next base: position 8,244 of record JADYYK010000029.1, on the reverse strand, counting down.
CTCGACAGCCACTCGGGCAGCGCCGGCTTGAGCACCGGGGCGCCGCCAGCAGACTGGTTTCCACGGCCGTGAATGATGAGGATGCAGCGCTTGCCGCCGCGGCGGGCCTGGGTCACGAAGCGCTCGACCTCGCGGCGCGCGCTGGCGGCGTCGTGGCCGTGCAGGTCGAGGCGGCCCTCGGGGACATAGTCGCCATGCTTGAGCTTGCGCAGCAGGCGGCGGTCACAGCCAGGGGCCAGGCCAGAGACGTGGTCGCCAGCGTCGCTGAGGTCGAAGTTGCCGGGCAGCGCGACCAGATCGGCCAGCGCGGCGTCGGCCTCGGCGTCGTCGCGGGTGCGGCGCGACGGGCCGGGAGCCACGGCGTCGGGGCTGCCCGGGCTGGTGGCGGCGCCGCGCGTGCGGATGGCGTCGGCGCTGACGTTGCGCGGGGCGCGGGCGGCGCTGCGGTCGAGGCGGCGCACGCCGCTCATGGCCTCGTCGAACAGCTGCTCGTCGGGGACGTTGCCGAAGGGCGCGGTGGCGGCGGCGACGCGGGCGCTGCGCGCGGCGGCCTCGGCGCGCTCGGCCTCGGCCTTGGCGGCGGCACGCCTGGCGGCGTCGGCCTTGGCGGCAGCCTCCTGCTTCGCCTTCTCGGCGGCCAGGCGCGGGCCCAGGGCGGCGAATGGGCTATTGAAGCCGTCGGACTTCTTCTTGCTCACGCCCAGACGCTGCGCTGCGCGGCGCGGGCTGTCAACCCGGGGTCAAGGAGAGGTCGGATAGGGCGTGAAGTGCGCACGTGAGTGGCGCCGGGCGTCGAGGCGCCCGAGCTCGGCGTCGTCGTAAGCGTCGGCGCTGCCGCGGGGCAGGCGGGCGCGGATGAAGGCGATGATGCTGGCGCGCGTGGCCGCGGCGCCGCGCAAGAGGTCGGCGTCGCCGCGCTCGGCCAGGTCGTCCCACAGCGCGAACAGCCGTGCCCGGCGGGTCGCGGCCGGAGCGTCGGCGCGCCAGATGGCGTCGAGCTCGGCGCGCAAGTTGCGCAGGGCCTCGCGCTGGCGCCGTCCACGCTCGCGCATCGCCATGTCATCGCGCAGCGCCGCGGTCTCGCGCGCGACCAGCATCTTCTCGTAGCGATAGGGATCGTCGCCGTAGGCGCGCATCAGCATGTCGGTCAGATCGAAGGAGCCGCCGAGGCCCGGCGAGAGCGCCGGCGGCGGCAGGGTCTGATAGGGATCGTCATACCAGCGCTGCAGCTGCTTGCCGACCTCGGGCATGGTCGGCAGCCGGACCCCGATGCTGACCGGCGGCTTGTCCTTGAAGCTGATGCGCCCATCGCGATCGATGCGGGTGCGAAACGTGGTGCGCTCGACCGCATAGCCGCCATCTCCATCGGGCACCAGCGCGGTCGGCTGCTTGCGAATGAAGCGCCCGCCGGGATGCCAGACGCGCCGGGTTGGCGGCGCCAGGGGATCGCCGCGCGGGACGCCGAGATCCACCACGGTGCCGGCGGCGCCGGCGGCGGAAGGGATGCCGATGCGTGGTCTGGGTTCACCGGGGCCGGAGCCGGGGCCGGGGCCGAGGCCCGGACCGGGCGCGGGCGCGGGTTCGATGGCCCCGAGCCCGCCACTTCCTGGCCCGATCACGACGCTCCTTGCCTCGCCCTCATCACTCATCGGTTGACTTGCAGGCGTGGCCCGACCCCGCGTACTCCTTCTCGTGCTCGTGCTCGTGCTCGTGCTCGTGGTCGTGCTGGTGCTCGTGGTCGTGCTCGTGCTCGCGGGCCGTCGCAGCGACGGCTCCTCCACGAGCTCGACCAGCATCGGCTCCGCGCGCTCCGCGTCCTCGCGCGCCCGCCCGCTCCCGCCCGTCGACACACCCGTCCCGCCCAGCACCGCAGCCACCGCCGCGTGCACGCCAATCGAAGCCATCCATGCGCGCGCACCCATACCCCCGTTCCGACCCTGCCGGCGCCCCCCAGCGTTGCCCGCACACCTTGCGCCCGCTATCGTCCGCCCATGTCCTCCACCCCCGCCTCCACCCCCACCTCCACCCCGGCATTGCTCGCCGGCAAGGTCGCCCTGGTCACTGGCGCCTCTGCTGGCATTGGCCTCGCCGTCGCGCGCCGCCTGGTCGCCGCTGGCGCCCGGGTCGCCCTGGTCGCGCGCACCCGGTCCACCCTGGACGCCGCCGTGGCCTCCCTCGGCGGCCCCGCTCACGCCCGCGCCTATCCCGCCAGCGTCACCGACCTTGGCGCCATGGCCGCGCTGCCCGGCCGCGTGGTCGCTGACTTTGGTCACCTCGACATCCTGGTCAACAATGCTGGCTGCAACCATCGCGGGCCGCTACTCACGATCACCGCCGAGCAGGCCGCCGAGGTCATCACCACCAACCTGACCGCGCCGATCTATCTCACGCGCGCCGCCGCACCCCACCTGCGCAAGGGCGGCGCCATCATCAATGTCGCCAGCCTCGCGGGCATGGTCCCGGTGCACCACGAGGCCGCCTACAGCGCCTCGAAGGCCGGCCTGCGCGCCTTCACCCGCGTCATCACCGAGGAGATGGCCGAGCGCGACGTCCACGTCTCCAGCGTGTGCCCAGGGCCCGTCGACACCGGCTTCTTCGGCGACGTCACCACCGTCCCCGATCTGGTCTTCTCCCAGCCCATGAGCAGCGCCGAGGACATCGCTGACGCGGTGATGTCCGCCCTGCGCGCCGGCACCCCCGAGGTCGCGATCCCGGCGCTGTCCGGCCGCCTGGCCACGCTGGCCTACGTGTTTCCTTCGCTGATGCGCGCGCTTCGGCCCTTGCTGGAGCGTCGCGGCGCCGCCAACAAGCGCCGCTATATCGCCAGCAAAGGCTAGCGATCTCGGACCCTTGCGTGAGGTCCCTTCACAGCGCCCCGGGCCCCATGTCATCGTGAGGTGCTCACGCACTTTGCATGCCTGGCCTGGGGGCTTTGATGAGAAGGATTGGCTTTGTTCACATGCGGTTGCTGGCCGTCGCCCTGTCGACGGTGGTGGGGTGTGGCGGCGGCGGGAGCGGTGACAAGGACAGCGGGATGGGCAACGACGGCGGCCCCGGCATCCTGGCCGTCACGGTCAACGCCACCGGCCTGAGCCCGGCCATGCGCACGGCGATCCAGTCGCTGCTGCTCAGGGTCGAGGGCGACACCACCGACACCACCATCATCGTCCCGCCGGGCGCGTTCGATGACGAGAACCACACCGAGAACTTCACCCCCACCGGCCACACCGGGCCGATCCGCCTGCAGGTCACCGCGCGCAACGACACCGGCGGCGTCATCTCCATCGCCGCCAGCAGCGTCACCGTCGTCCCGGGCGTGACCACGCCGGTCACGGTGACCCTGACCGAGAGCTCGCCGGTCGCGCTCCTGGTGGTCGAGCCGTCCCCGGTCGACTTCGGCAACATCGTGCTGGGCGCCCCGGTCGGGCGCGTCATGGTCACGGTGCGCAACAGCGGCGGCACCGCCTCGGGCCCGCTGACCTCGGTCATCAACGGTGACACCGCCGTGTTCGTCATCGATCCCGCGACCACCTGCGACGGCAAGACGCTGGCGCCGGCCGAGAGCTGCATGTTCGCGATGGAGTTCCGCCCCACCCAGGAGGGCGCGCGCAGCGCCTCGCTGGCCATGACGGCGTCGCCTGGCGGCACCGCCACCGTCAGCCTGACCGGCACCGGCGCGACCCCCGCGGTGCTGGTGGTGTCACCCGAGATCGAGAACCTGGGCGACGTCGAGACCGGCACCTTCGGCCCCAGCCACACCATCACCTTCATGAACACCGGCGGCTCGCCCACCGGCACCCTGATGTCGACCATCGGCGGCACCGACGCCGCCGAGATCAAGATCGCCACCGACGGCTGCAGCAACCAGCCGCTCAACGCCGGCAGCACCTGCACGTTGACGCTGCAGCTGCGCCCGACCACGCGCGGCGCCAAGTCCGGCATGCTGACCATGGTCGGCGCTCCCGGCGGCACCACGGTGACGACGCTGACCGGGCGTGGCCTGACGCCGTCGGCGCTCGAGGTCAACCCGACCATGCAGGACTTCGGCACCGCGGTCACCAACACCATGTCCGAAGCCACCTTCACGGTGCGCAACGGCGGCGAGGTCACCACAGGCGCACTGATGATCACGCTGGGCGGCGTCAACTTCGACGAGTTCTCGCTGCCCAACGACAGCTGCAGCACCACCACGCTGGCGTTCGGCGCCACCTGCTCGGTCACGGTGCGCTTCCGCCCGACCACCATCGGCCCCAAGTCGGCCACGCTGCGCATCCGCGGCACCCCCGGCGGCGACATCACCGCGGCGCTGAGCGGCACCGCGGCCGGCCCCGGCGCGCTGGCCATCGCGCCCGCCAGCATCGACTTTGGCGGCATCGTGGTCGGGCAGTCGAGCACCACCCGCGTGTTCACGGTGACCAACACCGGCGGCGCCGCCACCGGTGCGCTGAGCGTCTCGCTGGGCGGCACCAGCGCCTCGCAGTTCGTGGTCCAGGCCGACACCTGCAACGGTCAGATCCTGGGCCCGTCCGGGATGTGCACCGTCGGCTACCAGCTGAGCCCGAACTCGGCCGGCGGCAAGACGGCGTCGCTGATCGTGGCCTCCAACCCTGGCGGCACCGCGACCGCGTCGCTGGTCGGCAGCGGCCTGGCCGCCGCCGTGCTGAGCGCCAACGCCACCACCGCCGCGCTGGGCACCGTCGATGTCGGCGCCATCGGCGCCTCGTTCACCTGGACGGTGACCAACGTCGGTGGCGTGCCCACCGGCACCCTGGCGACCTCGAGCACCGGTGACGCCGTCGACATGCTCATCAGCGGCAACTGCACCCAGGTCCTCGCGGTGGGCGCCAGCTGCACCATCTCGGTGACCCTGGCGCCGCAGACCGGCGGCAACAAGAGCACCACCATCACGGTGACCGGCAGCCCGGGCGGCAGCGTCTCGCTGGTGGCCACCGGCACCGCGCGACCGCAGCAGGTCCTGACCGTGACCAAGGCGGGCAGTGGCACTGGCACCATCAGCTCGAGCCCGGTCGGCATCAACTGCCCGGCCGACTGCACCGAGGGCTATCGCTACAACACCACGGTGACCCTGACCGCGACTCCGACCGGCGGCGCGACCTTCACCGGCTGGATGGGCGCCTGCACCGGCACCGGCGCCTGCATCATCTCGATGGTCATCGACCAGAACGTGACCGCGACCTTCGCGGCGCCGCGCTACCAGCTGACGGTCAGCACCTCGGGTGTCAGCACCGGCACGGTGACCTCGACCAATGTCGCCGGCATCACCTGTGGCGCCGACTGCAGCGAGCTGTACGACAGCGGGACCATGGTGACGCTGATGGCGCAGGAGGCCGCGGGCTACAGCTTCGGCGGCTGGGCCGGCGGCGGCTGCAGCGGCCTGCTCGCGACCTGCACCGTGACCATGAACATGGCGCGCACGGTGACCGCGACCTTCACCCAGAACTCGTACGCCATGGCCATCACGGTCAGCGGCATGGGGCGCGTGACGTCGAACCCGATCGGCATCGACTGCACCGCCACGGCGGGTGACTGCGGCGAGCCCTACCTCAGCGGCACCACGGTGACGCTGACCGCGGCGCCGACGGCCGGCTACTCGTTCATGGGCTGGACCGTGGGCGCTGGCAACTGCACCGGGACGACGACGCCGTGCACCGTCGGCATGACCGGCCCGCGTAACCTGACCGCGACCTTCGAGCCCATCCCGGTGGTGCTCACGGTGGTCAAGAACGGCAACGGCACCGGCACCGTGACCTCGGACTCGGGCGGCATCACCTGTGGTACCGGCAGCGCTTGCATGGGCACCTACACCTCGGGCACCCCGGTCATCCTCACCGCGGCGCCCGACACCGGCATGCGCGTGTCGGCCTGGAGCGGCGGCGGCTGCACCGGCACCGGCCTGACCTGCACGGTCACACTCGCGACGAGCACGACCGTGACGGTGACCTTCACCAAGCTGACCTACACCATCATGTCGAGCAAGATCGGCGCGGGCGCTGGCGTCACCGGCGCACTCATCGACGCGGACATCGGCGCGCTGAACTGCGGGTCGACGTGCAACGCCACGTACAACTACGGCGATGTCGTCGTGCTGACCGCGACGCCGGGCACCCAGTCGAGCAACGGCCGAACCGGCTTCTTCCTGGGCTGGGGCGGCACACTGAGCGGCGGAGCGGGCTGCACGGGAACTGGCACATGCACGTTGACGGTGACTGACAACGGCACCATCACAGCGCGGCTCGAGACCGCGGAGCGCGTCACGGTCACCATCAGCACAATGGGCATGGCGACGGGGAGCGTCGTGTCAACGCCTGCGGGTATCGACACCTGCGATCAAACGACCACGGGCATGGCGGCCTGTACGGCGCTCTTCCCGGCCAACACCTCGGTGACGCTGACTGCCAGCGCAATGTGGGACAGCTGGAGCGGCGGCGGCGGCAATCCCTGCACCAGCACTGTCAATCCCTGCGTGATTGCTCTCGGGACCTCGGACGAGAGCACTACGGCCAACTTCAAGTAGATCCTGAACAGCCCAGCCATCTCGGCCGCGCACCTGGCCAGCCCTTCGCTACAATGGCGGGCGATGAGCGACGCCGAGGTGTGGAAGGTCTGCAGCGCGTGTCGGAACCCGATCAGGCTGGGGGCCGTGCACTGGGTGTGCAGCGTGTCGACGTGCAATCGGTCGCGCATGGCGCTGGTGTTCTGCACGGTGGGCTGCTGGGACAGCCACCTGTCGACGCTACGGCATCGCGAGGCCTGGGCGGTGGAGGCGCGGGCGCCACGCACGGCGGCGGAGGCGGCGGCCATCGTGGCCGCGGAGCCGGCGGCCGAGGCCGAGGCGGCGCCGCGGCGGGTGGTGACCGGGCTGCCGACGCCGTCGCCGCGGTCGGCCTCGCCAGCGTCGTCCGACAAGGTGGCCGACGACGAGGTGCTGATCGTGGTGTCGCGCATGAAGAAGTACATCAAGGAGCGCTCGCAGATGAGCACCAGCGACGCGGTGGCGGAGGCGCTGACGCTGCACGTGCGCGCGCTGTGTGACGAGGCCATCCGCAACGCCAGCGCCGAGGGGCGCAAGACCGTGCTCGACCGCGACGTGCCGCGGCGCCGCTAGGGTTGCGCCGAGGGGTGCGCCAGGTTTCGCGGCACCCGGAACCGGATAGTGCCGCTGACGGGCACTAGTAGCCCCGGCTGCTCGAGCCCGAGCTGTAGCCGCGCGAGGACGAGCCCGAGGAGTACGAGCGCGACGACGAAGACGACGAAGACGACGACGAGCTGGAGCGCGACGAGGACCACGAGCTGCCGCTCGAGCGCGACGATGACGAGGACGACGACCAGAACGACGAGCCCGACTTCGAGCCCGAGCCCCACGACGAGCGGCGCGACCTCCTGAGCGCGGCGGCCGCGGCGGCCTGCTCGGCGGCCTCCTTGGCCTGCAGCCGCGACACCTCGGCGGAGGCCGAGCGCTGCGCCGCCTCCGCGTTGGTCGAGGCCACCTCGGCCTGGTACAGCGCGACCTCGTAGTTCTGCTTCTGCAGGGCGTCCTGCGCGATGAGCATGGCGTTGCGCGCGGTGACGAGATCGGCGCGCACGCCGCGGCCGTAGTTGCGATCGGCGGCGGTGGTCGCCTGCTGCGCGGCGGCCATGGCGACCTGGGCGCTGCGCGCCAGCTCCTCGTCGCGAGCGGCCAGCTCGGCGGCCGAGCCGGCCAGGGCGATGGCCGAGCGCGCGCTGGCCAGCGTCAGCTGCCAGTCGCCGCGCGGCTCGGCCAGCAGCTTGCGGGCGCGCTCCAGCTCGTCGGCGGCGGCGGCCAGGCGGGCGTTGGCGGGGGCGCGGTCGACCGTCGAGGCGCCGAGCTCGCTGCGCACGCGATCGAGCACGGCGCCGCCATCGCTGACCTCGCGCTCGGCGGCGGCGTGGGCGTCGATGTCGCGCTGTGCCACGGCGACGGCGTCGGCCAGCACCGCGGCCAGCTGGCTGGCGCGCTGGTCGAGGCCGAACCACTCAGGGCGTGGCGCGGCCATGGCCTGGTCGAGCTCGGCCAGGGCGTGCTCGGAGCTCTCCAGGACCCCGACCGGGCCGGCGCCGACGGCGTGGGCGTGGCCGGCCGCCAGCTTGCCCAGGGCGGCGCGGGCCTGGCGGGCGCGCGCCAGCTCGGCGCGGGCGTGGGCGCTGGCGGCCTCGATCTCCCCCTTGCGGCGGTCGATGGCGTCGAGCAGCTCGGCGATGGCG
>JADYYK010000028.1 GCA_020853705.1 Deltaproteobacteria bacterium | reverse complement strand
GTGAAGTGGCAGGTCTCGGCGCCCGACGGGATGGTGGTGTCGAAGCGGACCTCCCAGCCACGCACGCCGCCGACCTCCTGCGCGGCCTCGATCATGCCCTGCACGAAGTAGCGCTGCACCCGGCAGTCGAAGGCCTTGTAGTGGTCCTGGTGCGGGCAGAACAGGATGTCGAAGGTCACCTTGCCGGCGTCGTCGATGCGCGCCTCCTCCAGCGAGGCGTAGGCGATGCGGTTGATGACGGTGGCGTAGAACGACGCGAACTCGGCCTCGGTGAGATCGGCGGGCAGGCTGATGTCGGCCAGGATCTGGCGCCCGACGTCGAGTCCGGTCTTGCGCAGCGCCTCGTGCACCAGCTGCTGGCCGGCCTCGCCGAAGCGGGCCTCGCAGTCCTTCAGCACGGTGATGAGGGCCATCGCCTGCATGGTGCCCCACTGCCAGAAGGTGGCCGGATCGAAGTCGCGCGCCGGATCGGCGAGCAGCGCCCGCACGCGCCCGAGGCCCCTGGCGTAGGGCTGCTTGTAGACGAAGTCCTTCCAGCGCGGCTCGGGGCGGCTGTCCCAGTGCGGCATCCGGCGATGATAGCGCGTTACACTGCGTGGGATGCGTGCGCTGGGGGTGATCTGTCTGGTCGGGCTGCTGGGGTGCGGCGGGGCACGCAGCGCCTCCGGCGACCGTGAACATGACCGTGACCGTGACCGTGACCGTGAGGAGCATCATCCGCCGCGCGAGGAGTCCGTCGTGGTGACGCCGCCCGCCCCGCGCCACCCCGAGATGGAGGATCCCCTGGCGACGGGGCAGAAGCCGGTGTTCGCCAGCGCCGAGGAGGGCTATCGCGCTGGCCAGCGCGCCTATGACCTGGGCAGCTATGACGACGCGATCCGTGCCTTCAGCGCGGCCTTCGAGCTGATGTCTCACCCGGCGTTCCTGTACAACATCGCGCAGGCGCACCGGCAGCGCGGCGATCTCAGGCGCGCCATCTTCTTCTATCGCGCCTACCTGCGACTCGACCCCGAATCGAAGCAGCGCGAGGCCATCCTCGAGCGCGTGCAGGAGCTGGAGGACGAGCTGTCCGGCCGCAGCATCGACGACATCGAGCCCCCGGTGGGCTAGGGTCCGCGCCTAACCCACCAGCGCGGGCGCCGCGTCCATCACGTCGAAGGCGTCGTCCTCGTAGGCGACCAGCACGCCCATGGGCACCGGCAGGCGCAGGATGCGCAGGGTCATGGTGTGGGCGCGGTCGAAGTCGGCCAGGGTGACCACGCCGCGGCGCGCGCTGGCGGCCGACTGCTTGGCGCCGAGGATGGTGACCGCGTGGACGATCCCCAGCCGCAGCGTGGCGGGCAGCATGCGCTCGTCGATGAGGACGCGGTGGCTGAACAGCTGGTAGCGCAGCGACGCCCGCAGCGCGGCCTCGACGTCGTCACCCCAGGTGATGGCCAGCACGCGCTGATCGTCCTCGGCCAGCGTGCGCCCTGCCTGCGCGCGCGCCAGGCCGACGCGACGCAGCAGCTGGATGGCGTCGGCGAACTGGCGATACAGGCTGCCCTGGAAGGTGGCGTCGGCGAGCTTGGCCTCGATCGACTCGTGCAGGATGCCGGCGACGAGCGCGACGCGGGACAGCTGGCGCGGCGTGGGCGGCGTGCGCGCGACGGTCGCGTACAGCTCGGCGGGGTCGGTCGCGACCAGGGCGTCGAGGGTGGCGTCGGGCTGGCCCGGCCCCAGCGGGTAGTCGCGCAGCGCCTCGACGAAGCGACGCGACAGCGCGGAGGCCGCGCGCACGGTGTCGCCCGCGCTGCCCAGGCCGCGCCCGCAGAGCTCCCACAGCGCGCGCGTCACGCGCAGGAAGTGGCCATGATCCAGCTGCGCGCCGGGCGTCAGCATGACCACCGGGTGGTACAGCTCGAAGCGCGCCGCGGGCAGCAGCGGGCGCAGCTCGGGCACCTGGTCGGCCAGCAGCGGGCCGCTTCGCGAGCTCGTGCTGAACGACGCGCACTCGCCGTTGTCGTAGACCTTGAGGCCGTCGAGGGTGGCCACCGCCTGCAGCGGGTAGAGCTGGCAGAAGTTCGGCTTGGCCGCGGCGCCGAAGCGCGCGTGGATGCCGCACAGGTTGTCCTTCTGCAGGAACACGCAGTGCTCGTCGCCGGGCACGGTGGCCAGGTAGTGCCGCGTCTTGCCCGCGGGCGTGGTCTTCTCGTCGAGGTAGGGGCCCGCGACCAGCGCGCTGAGGTCGAGCGCCTGCAGGCGGGCCACGTCGGCGCTGGTCAGCGGGCCCAGGGTGTAGCCGTGGCAGCAGCCCCCGCTGGCCTGGCAGGCGAAGCGCGCCTCGGGCAGCGTGAGGGGTGGCAGCTGGCCGCCGCTGCCCAGGGCGCGGGCGCGCGCGACGATGTCGGTCCCGGCGTCCTCGAGCAGGTTCAGGCGCGCGAGCTGCCTGAACTTGGTCTCGATGTCGGCGCGCGGCAGCCCCTGCTGCTCGACGCCACCCAGCACCTCGTCGAGCGGCCGCCCGTCGAGCGCGTGCACCAGCGCCAGCGTGACCGGGTCGAGGCCGACGCCGCGGTTGAGCACGCGATCGATGAGGGCGAAGCCGCCGTCGGGCTCGGCCTGCAGGGTGACGTCGGCACGCAGCCGGGGACGATAGGGCGCCATCGCGCGCGCGATGATACGCGGAATCGCCCGACTGGGCGGCGCCTCTGTATGCGGCCGTACCGGCGCCGGGCCAGTTGACTGACCGCTGGTCAGTGACCTAAGGTCACCGGCCGATGGCGCAGGAAGGCGGCAAGCGGCAGCTGGAGGCGCGGGAGACCCGGCGCCGGCTGTTCGCCGCGGCCTCGGCGCTGTTCGCGCAGCAGGGCTACCACGAGACCACGATCGATCAGATCGTGCGCCAGGCCGGCGTCGCCAAGGGCACCTTCTTCCTGCACTTCGCGACCAAGGAGGCCGTGGTCACCGAGCTGGTCGGGCACCAGACCCGCGCCGCGCTGCGCGCCCGCGCCGAGGCGCTGCAGGCGGGCCGCGGCCCGGTGGCGGCGCTGCGGGCCAGCATCGCCATGCTGGGCCAGGAGGCCGCCGCCAGCCGCGAGCTCAGCCGCGCCGTGCTGGCCGCCACGCTGTCGAGCGCCCAGGTCGGCGGCGAGGTCTCTGCCCTGTTCGCCGAGGTCACCGCCGCGCTGGTGGTCGATGCGCGCGCGGCGCAGCGTGCCGGGCTGCTGCGCTCGCGCCCGGCGGCCTCGGTCATCGCCGACACCCTGATGGCCTCGTACCTGGGGGCCGTCCTGCACTTCACCACCAGCCGCGATGGGCGCCCGATCCAGCGCACGCTCGCGACCCTGGTCGACGTCAACCTCCGGGGCCTTCTGCCCCCGGACCATGCCCAGAACCGGAAGGTGCACCGTGAAGCTCCCCCTCGTGTCGCTCGTCCAGGCCCAGGCCCTCGTGCTCGCGCTCGCGTGTCCGCTCGTCGCAACCGGCTGTAGCGGAGGCGACGGCACCGGCGGCGCCGACGCTGGTGCGAGCGATGGCAGCGCCAGCGCGGACGCCGCGGCCATGGCCGCGACCTGCACCGGCAAGGAGGCTCTGCCGCAGACCAACCGCTGGATGCTCACGGTGGGAGGCCTGGAGCGCACCTTCGACGTGCACCTGCCGGCCAACTACGATCCCACCCGCGCCACGCCGGTGGTGCTGAACTTCCACGGCCTGGGCTCCAACGCTGGCCAGCAGCAGGCCTACAGCAAGATGATCGCGAAGTCCGACGCCGAGGGCTTCATCGCGGTGCACCCCGAGGGCACCGGCGCGCGCCAGAGCTGGAACGCCGGCTACTGCTGCGAGGCCGCGGTGCAGAACAACACCGACGACGTCGCCTTCGTGCGCGCCATGCTCGACGAGCTGGAGTCGCGCCTGTGCGTCGACAAGGACCGCGTCTTCGCGGCCGGCATGTCCAACGGCGGCTTCATGTCGCACCGCCTGGCCTGCGACCTGTCGGATCGCATCGCCGCGGTGGCCCCGGTCGCCGGCTACAACGTGACCCAGGCGTGCGCGCCCGGGCGCGCGGTGCCGGTGCTGCACTTCCACGGCACCTCCGATCAGACCGTCCCCTACGAGGCCGGTGCCAACGGCTTCCCCGGCGTGCGCCCCAGCCTGGAGGCCTGGGCGCAGCGCAACGGCTGCGGCGCCACCCCGAGCGAGAGCTTCCGCATGGCGGACGCGCACTGCGACAGCTGGCCGTCGTGCCGCGGCGGCAGCGAGGTCATCCTGTGCACCATCGACGGCGGCGGCCACACCTGGCCGGGCGCCATCGCCATCCCGCAGCTCGGCTTCACCAGCGCGGCGATCTCGGCCACCGACACCATGTGGGACTTCTTCGAGCGCCACCCGATGCCGCGGTAGCCGGCTGCTGCGGCTCAGCCTGGCGGGGGACCGACGCCGGCGCCGCCCGCCGCCCGATCGGGATCGCGCGGACCGAGCTCGTAGACGAAGGCGACGCCGAGCTGGGTGAAGGCGCCATCCTCGTTGGGATCGATGTAGAAGCCGAACTCCGGCTGCAGGCCCCAGCGGCCGCCGTTGGGGACGAAGCGCATGCCCACGTTGGCGCCGACCAGGGTGTTGGAGTCGCCGAAATCATCCTGGATCGCGATCAGCAGCTTGCCCGCGGTCTCCAGCGAGACGTTGGGCGTGAAGAAGTGGGTGTACAGCACGCCGGGCGTCAGCTCCCAGCCATGGTCCTCGTCGGTCAGCACCAGACCCGCGGGCAGGATCACCGCCAGCTTGCGCGGCATGATGCCCAGCTTGGGCTGCACCATCAGCAGCACCGAGTCCTGTTCCTCGACCGGGTAGTACGACAGCCGGCCGCCGAGCTCGAAGGTCTCGCTGATGCCATGGCTGGCCATGGCGTCGAACGAGTTGCGCGCCGTGCTGTGGGTGTCGCCGTCCACCGTCAGCCAGTACGAGTTCGAGTTGACCGCCGCTGTCAGCGAGGTCGCGCCGCGCGGCAGGTTGCGCGCGGTCTGATAGCTCGACATGCCACAACCCGCCTGCAGTGCCGCGATCAGCAGCACCGTGGCGGCTCCCCAGGCCCCCAGCAGTCTCGTCATGACCCCAGCGTCGCAGGCCAGGCGGGGGGCGCGCAACCAGTTCGTGCTGACGGGCGGCACTACATGCACAGACCGAAACTGGCCGAGGTCATCGGGAACGGCTGCGCGGTGCAGGTGGCCCCGCCGGTGGCGGTGCCGGTGCACATGCCGCTCATGGTGGTGTTGCAGTGCTTGTAGCAGCGCTTGCTCCCGCCGACGTCCAGGCACGACGAGCCGCGCTCGCAGGAGTCGGGCGAGGCCGGGTTGCAGCTCGAGCCCGGCGCGCCGGCGCCGAAGAAGGCGCAGTAGGGCGCGTTGGGGCCGATCAGGCAGGCCTGGCCGAAGCGGCAGCTCGACTGATCGAGGGCGTCGCACGGCACCAGGCACGCGCCGGCCTGCTGCCCGGTCAGCGGCATGCAGGCGGTGGCCTTGCCGTTCTGCGGCGGGCAGCCAGGGTTGGCGCTCGACAGGTCGCACAGCTTGCGACAGGTCGGATCGCCGGCCTCGACGACCTTGCACACGAAGCTGGAGGCGCAGCCGTCGGTGGTGGTCGCCTCCGCGCACGAGCTGCCCTGGGTGCCCAGGCCCGGCTCGCGACACTCGTTGATCGAGATGTCGAGGATGGTGCACTTCTTCCCGGCAGCGCAGCCAGTGTCGAGCAGCGGGTCGCAGACCTCGCCGGGGACCTCGCTGGCCAGGATGCACTGCGAGCGGAAGCAGGCGTAGTCGGGAGGGCACAGGTTGGCCGGCCCACACTGGAGGTCTTCGCGCAGCGAGGGATCGAAGCAGCCGGTCGCGAGCCCGGCAAAGGCGAGGACGAGGGCGAGGCCGCCAGTCACGAGGCGGGTGCGCATCAGAAGCTCCCCCGCACCAGGACGCCGGCGCTGCTGGCGCTGGCGCTGGGCGCCACCTCGGTGCGACGCGCGCGACCCGGCCGCCCGAACAGGTACATCAGGCCGCCGCCGATGACGGCCGCGCCGCCGACCGCGTACAGGCCATACATGATCTTCTCGTCGCGCTGGCCGGTCTCGAAGGTGTCATCCAGCGCGCCCGACCACACCGTGGCTTCGGAGACGTCGTCGCTGGCCGCCCTGGCCTGCAGGCCGAAGTAGATCCCACCGCCGATCAGGGCCACGCCGACGCCCATGGTGATGTAGCCGGCCAGTCGCAGCTTCGGGCTGCCCGGGCGCGCCGCGCTGCCGAACAGCAGGCCGGCGCGCTCGCTCAGGCGCAGGGCCTCGTCGGCGGCGCTGCGGGCGCGCGCGGCGGCGCTGCGGGCGCGCGCGGCGTCGGCGGCGACACCGTCGGCGCGGGTCGG
>JADYYK010000027.1 GCA_020853705.1 Deltaproteobacteria bacterium | reverse complement strand
GCGCGGCCCAGCTCCTCCAGCGCCAGCACCAGGTCGACCTCACCGAGGCCGAGGCCACCGTGCGCCTCGGGCGCCAGCATGCCGGTGATGCCCATCTCGCCCAGGCGCGCCGAGAGCCCGGGCACCAGACCATCGGGCGCCTGCCACGCCGCGCGCACCCGCGCCGGCGCACACTCGCGCTCCAGCAGCGCCCGCAGGGTGCGGGCGAGCTCACGCTGTTCCTCCGAGAAGGCGAAGCGCATCAGCGGCTCCTGGGCCGCTGGCCCAGGGGCCGCTGTCCGGTCTGGTCTCTCATCAGGCCCCCTTGGGCAGGCCGAGCAGCCGCTCGGCCACGACGTTGCGCTGGATCTCGTTGGTGCCGGCGTAGATCGGCCCCGCCAGCGCGAACTGGAAGCCCTTCATCCAGGCCGCCTCGGGGCCCGACTCCAGCTCGGCCTCGGGGCCGAGCAGCTCCAGCGCGGCCTCATGCAGGCGCACGTCCAGCTCCGACCAGAAGATCTTGTTGAGGCTCGACTCCGGCCCGGCGGCGCCGCCCGCGGCCAGCTTGGTCACCGTCTGCAGCGTGAACAGGCGATAGGCCTCGGCGTCCATCCACGCCCGCACCACGTCGTCACGCAGCCCCGGGCGCGCACCCGCGCCGCGCCGCCGCCACAGCTCGCCGAGTCGGTTCGCCGCCGCCACGAAGCGGCCCGGGCTGCGCAGGGTCAGGCCGCGCTCCGAGCTGGCGGTCGCCATGGCCACGTTCCAGCCCTTGCCGACCGGCCCCAGCACGTCGCGGTCGGGCACGAAGGTGTCCTCCAGGAAGACCTCGGCGAAGCCAGCGTCGCCATCGAGGCGCCCGACCGGCCGCACCGTGACCCCGGGGGCGTCGAGCGGGACCAGGAAGTAGGTCAGGCCGCGGTGGCGCTCGGCGGCCGGATCGCTGCGGAACAGGCCGAACATCCAGTCGCAGAAGGCGCCGCGCGTGCACCAGGTCTTCTGCCCGGTCAGCTTCCAGCCGCCGCGCTCCTCGTCGCGCACCGCGCGGCTCTGGATGCCGGCCAGGTCGCTGCCGGCGTTGGGCTCCGACCAGCCCTGCGCCCACAGCTCGTCGGCGGCCGCCATGCGCGGCAGGATGCGCTCCTTCTGCTCCTGGGTGCCGAACTCGAACAGCGTGGGCGCGAGCAGGAAGATCCCGTTCTGGCTGACCCGCTGCGGGGCGCCGGCGCGGTAGTACTCCTCCTCGAAGATCAGCCACTCCATCAGGCTGGCCTCGCGACCGCCGTACGCGCGGGGCCAGGACACGACGGCGAAGCGCGCCTCGAAGAGGCGCTTCTCCCACTGCTTGTGCAGCGCGAAGCCCTCGGCGGTGTCGCCCGAGGGCAGCGGGCGGCGCGGCACGTTCTCGCCCAGCCAGGCGCGCACCTCGGCCTGGAAGGCGCGCTCGCGGTCCGACAGCTCGAGGTCCACTACTTCAGCCCCTTGGCCATGGTCCTGGCGTCCTGGCCGGCGAGGTGGTCCTCCGAGGTCAGCGAGTTGTGCGCATGCGCGAGCTGGTGCAGGCCATAGGCCGCGTCCATGCTGTCGCGCAGCCCCATGCGATCTTCGGCCTGGTTCACGGCCTTCTTGGTCAGGGCCAGCGCGAAGCGCGGCATCTCGCCGATCCGCTTTGCCAGCGCCAGCGTCTCGGCCGCCAGCGCGTCACGCGGGACGACGCGGTTGACCATGCCGATCTCACGCGCCCGCGCGGCGTCGATCTTCTCGCCCAGGAACAGGAACTCCTTGGCCAGGCGCGGTGACATCGCGAACGGGTGCGCGAAGTACTCGACGCCCGGGATGCCCATCTTGACCACCGGGTCGGCGAAGAAGGCGTCGTCGGCCGCGATGATGAGGTCGCAGGCCCAGGCCAGCATCAGGCCGCCCGCGATGCAGGCGCCCTGGATCGACGCGATGGTCGGCTTGGGCAGCTCGCGCCAGCGCCGGCACATGCCGAGGTACAGCTCCTGCTCGCGCACATAGATGTTCTCGCTGCCGGCCTTGCCCTCGTGGTTCCAGAACTGGGTGGCCACGCGCGGGAAGTCGCGGTGGATGTCGCGCCCCGGGGTGCCGATGTCGTGGCCGGCCGAGAAGTGCTTGCCCTCGCCGGCCAGCACGACGACACGGACCTCGTCGTCCTGCATGGCGCGCGTGAAGGCAGCGTCCAGCGCCAGCGTCATCTGGGCGTTCTGGGCGTTGCGATACTGCGGCCGGTTCATGGTCACGATGGCGACCGCGCCGTCGCGCGTGTAGCGCACGGTGTCCGCCTCGGGCGTGGCCGGCGTCTCAGGCGCTGCGCTCATGCTCCAGCCTCCTCGGTGTCAGGCGCGCGAGGGTCGCCTCGGCCTGCGTGACGATGCGCGAGATCAGCTCCGCGACTGTTGGCAGGTCGTCAATCACGCCGACGCCCTGCCCGGTCGGCAGGATGCCGACCTCGGCGCGGCCCTCGACCATCGAGGCGCGCGTCATCATGGGCGCGTTGGCCGCCATGGCGAGCTGGCTCCAGGTCAGCTCCTGGTTCTGCTTCATGGCCAGCCCCTCGCGCGCCAGATCGAACAGCGAGGTCCGCGTCAGCTTGCGGAAGGCCAGCGCGTGGCGCAGCGCGCGCACCGGGGCGCCCAGGCCGGCGCGCTCCAGCCGCTCGATGATGGGGGTGCGCACCACGCGCTGCGGATAGCCGTCGATGCTGCGCGTGACCACGGTGCCGTTGACGTCGGTCCCGAGGTAGATCTGCTTGATGGCGTCGGGCACCGGGCTCTCCTGCGTGAGCAGGAAGCGGGTGCCCATGGCGATCCCGGCGGCGCCCCAGGCCAGCGCCGCGACCAGGCCGCGCCCGTCAGTGAAGCCGCCCGCGCCCAGCACCGGGATCTGCACCGCATCGACCACCTGCGGGAGCAGCAGCGACGTCGGCACCGAGCCGGTGTGGCCGCCGCCCTCGTGGCCCTGCGCGATGACGGCGTCGACGCCCCAGGCCGCGACCTTCTCGGCGTGACGCCGCGCCCCGATGGTCGGCATGGTGACGACCCCGGCGTCCTTGAGGCGGGTGATGACGGCCTTCGACGGCGCCTGCGCGAAGCTGGCCAGGCGCACGCGCGCGGCGATCAGCAGATCGACACGGCGCTCGATGTCGGGCTGGTCTGCCCTCAGATTGACCCCGAACGGCGCGGTGGTGCGTGCGC